>VERG01000003.1 GCA_018882885.1 Candidatus Nanopelagicaceae bacterium
CATCATAGGAGTGTTCAAAGCGCTGTCGACCTTGATCGCTCATAACAAAGACCTTTGAAGGTCTTCCCCGCATACGCGCACTTCTTAAATGTGGCTCACGCTCTTCAAGGATTCCATCGGCCACCAATTGATCTAAATGGCGACGAATTCCGGCTGGGGTGAGCTGCAACTTCTCAGCCAAAGCCACGGCAGTAGAGGGTCCGGTTTCCAGGATGGCGCGCGCGACCTGGTCACGGGTCCTCATATCCTCTGGCGCGGCGGTTTTCACAACGGAATTGTTGCGTAATTCATGGCGCGACGCCACTTGAGAAAGCGGAGTGAGACATAGGCTCTCTCCGTGACCTCCAAAGCTATGCGGCGCCTTGCCAATCTATTGGTGTTCACCCAATCTGCGATTGTCGTAACCGGAGGTGCGGTTCGCATCACCGGCTCTGGCCTGGGATGTTCCACATGGCCGGAGTGCACTCCCGGCTCCTACACACCAACTCCTGACCAACCCGAAGCTCCAGTACATGCCTGGATTGAGTTTGGAAATCGCCTCTTGACCTTTGTATTACTTATTAACGCATTAGCGTTAATGATCTCAATCCTGCGTAATCGTCGAAAAGATTTGCGCAAGATGGGCGCCTTTCAAATATTAGGCATCTTGGCGCAAGGCGTACTTGGAGGTATTACTGTTTTAACTGGTTTGAATCCTGCAACCGTAGCTGCTCACTTCTTGGTTTCGATCGCACTTATCGCGGGAGCGCTCTCCTTGCGGCAGCGCATTTATGAGAAAACACCAAGTTACCTTAATTTGATTCCTACCGTCAGGAAATTGATGGCGTTGCATTTGATCCTAACTTGTGCGGTTCTCTTTGTGGGAACCATCGTCACAGGCAGTGGACCACATGCCGGTGATACGACAGCAGAGCGTTTCAATCTTGATGCTAAGACTATTTCATGGATTCATGCAGATTTAGTCATTGCATTAATTGGCGTGACTGTTGCATTGCTTATTGCCGTCCGTCTTGGTGAGAGTGAGTCAACAAAAAATATTGTTAACAAGAAGGTTCAGGTATTTCTGATTGTTGCTCTGTCACAAGGTGGTATCGGCTATCTCCAATATTTCACTGGTCTCCCAGAGGTTTTAGTGGGAATGCACTTAATTGGGGCGGTACTGGTTTGGATAACAGCCTGGAACTTAGTAATTTTGGGAAATTTACGGGGACGTAAATTAGATGTAATTTCCACTCCAGCACGGAATCGAGAGGGATGAATATGAATCCAGTAAGAAAACCTTGGTCTGCTCTGGATGATGAGGCGGTAGCGGTAGCGCGCGCCCTCTCAATGGATGCGGTTCAAAAGGTGGGCAATGGCCACCCTGGTACCGCAATGTCTCTGGCTCCCGTTGCGTACACTCTTTTTCAGAGATTTCTGCGCCATGATCCGAAGGACCCAAATTGGATTGGCAGAGATCGATTCATTCTCTCTTGCGGCCATTCTTCACTGACTTTGTATATTCAACTTCTCTTTAGTGGTTATGGGTTGTCTTTAGATGATTTGAAGGCTTTCCGAACTTGGGGATCATTAACTCCAGGACATCCTGAGTACGGCCACACCGCAGGTGTTGAAACAACAACCGGCCCGCTGGGACAAGGTGTCGCCAATGCAGTTGGAATGGCAATGGCGGCTCGTTATGAAAGAGGGTTACTAGATCCAGAAACAAAATTGGGCGATTCTCCTTTTGATCACAATATTTGGGTTATCTGCAGTGATGGCGATCTGCAAGAAGGCGTCAGCACCGAAGCCTCCTCTTTAGCGGGGACTCAACAACTCGGAAATTTAAAGGTAATTTATGATGACAATCGCATCTCTATTGAAGGCGATACTCACTACGCATTCACTGAAGATGTTTCTGCTCGCTACCGCGCGTACGGTTGGGAGGTATTAGAGGTTGCCGCCTTAAGTAATGGTGATGTAGATCGAGCTGCTTTAGAACAAGCGATGGAGAAATCTCTTCAAATCACCAACAAACCAGTGCTTATCAGATTGAAGACAGTTATTGCTTGGCCCGCTCCCAAAGCGCGTAATACCGCTAAATCACATGGTTCGGCTTTAGGTGCTGATGAAGTCGCTGCTACAAAGGTTGAACTAGGTTTACCTGCTGAGGATTTTTATTACCCAAGCGCGGTAAAAAATTATGTTGAAGAGGTTGCAAACCGTGGCAAGGAATTAAGAAATGCTTGGGAGATTGGATTTACTAATTGGAGTAAGGCCAATCCATCTAAGGCTGAACTACTAGAGCGTTTAACTAAGCGAGCTCTGCCCAATGATTGGAGTGCTGCACTTCCCTCATACAACAGCGATAAAGAGGTTTCGACCCGCAAAGCTTCAGGAGATGCCATCAACGCTTTGGCCCACAAACTTCCCGAGCTTTTTGGAGGTTCATCTGATTTAGCCGAGAGCAACAACACCACAATTGAAGAAGGTGGTTCCTTCCTTCCAGCGACCTCCAGTATGAAAGGGGCTAATCCCTACGGACGTATTGTGCACTTTGGAATTCGAGAGCATGCCATGGGGTCGATCCTCAATGGAATGGCGTTGCATGGTTTGGTTCGTCCCTTCGGTGGAACATTCCTAGTTTTCAGCGATTACATGCGCGGTGCGGTCCGACTATCAGCTTTAATGAATCTACCGGTCACATATGTATGGAGTCATGACTCAATTGGTCTCGGCGAAGATGGACCTACCCACCAGCCGGTAGAACACATCGCAGCTCTACGTGCGATTCCAAATTTGGAGGTAATTCGACCAGCTGATGCAAATGAGGTGGTTCATTGTTGGCAGCAGATTATTAAAAGCAACAAACCTGCAGGCATTCTGCTTTCCAGGCAAAACCTTCCTGTTATTGATCGAGGCAACCATGCCGCTGCCTCTGAGGTAGAACGTGGCGCTTACGCCTTGAATAAAGTTGCAAACCCAGATGTCATTTTGATTGCGACCGGCTCCGAGGTTTATCTAACTTTAAAAGCAGCGGAGTTGTTAACCGCTGAGGGAATCCAAACTCGAGTTGTTAGCGCTCCATGTTTAGAGTGGTTCAATCAACAAGATTCCGCATATAAAGAGCAGGTGCTACCAAAGCAGATCAAGGCTCGCGTTAGCGTTGAAGCCGGAATTGCAATGGGTTGGCGGGATTACATAGGTGATTTTGGAGTCAGTGTTTCTCTGGAACATTTCGGGGCTTCGGCATCTGCAGGGGTTTTGTTTAAGGAGTTTGGCTTCACACCTGAGAAGATCGCCGCCGCTGCCAAACAAAGTATTGCCAATACCAAGAATGCAAAGGGCGAATAGTGCATAAGATTCTGCGACAAATTACTGAAGCGGGAACTTCAATCTGGCTTGATGATTTATCTAGAGAGCGATTGGTTGTAGATGGAAAATCAAGAAATCTTGGTGGCCTGATTGATCAAGAATCAGTGCTTGGAGTAACCACCAACCCTGCGATTTTTTCCTCTGCTATCGCCAACTCCTCTCTATACGCCGCAGACATCTCAAATCTAGCTCGAAAAGGTTTGGGCGCTGAAGCGATCATTAATGAGCTCACCACTGCAGATGTCTCCCAGGCCTGCGATCTATTTCTGCCAACTTATGAACGCACTAACGGCGTAGATGGCAGAGTAAGTATTGAGGTAGATCCCCGATTAGCTCGAGATACCGCTGGCACAGTAAGTCAGGCAAAGGAGCTCTGGGAAAAGGTTTCGAGGAGCAATGTTTTGATTAAAGTTCCCGCAACTATTGAAGGTATACCTGCAATCCGCACCTTAATCTCCGATGGAATTAGCGTTAATGTAACAATCATCTTCTCTGTGCCACGCTATGTAGAGGTTTTAGAGGCTTTCATCGCAGGACTTGAAGATCGCATGGCAAATAACCTGCCTGTATCAGGAATTCACTCAGTTGCTTCTTTCTTTGTGAGCCGGGTGGACACTGATATCGATCCAAAGTTGAAATCTCATAAAGATTCAGCTGCGTTAAATCTTCTGGGCAAAGCAGCTGTAGCCAATGCACGTTTGGCCTATCAGCACTTTGAAGCGGTGCTGAATTCGCCAAGATGGCAGAAGCTGGCTGCGGCGGGTGCACAGATTCAGCGCCCACTCTGGGCCTCGACTGGGGTAAAAGACCCTGCGTATGACCCAACTCTTTATGTATTGGAGTTAATCGCTCCATTAACTGTCAACACTATGCCGGAGCCAACTCTTATAGCGGTAAGGGATACAGGAAGTTTTAGAGGGAACACAATCACCGGCCGCTATCAAGATGCGGCAGATGTCATTAATCAACTTTCGCATTTTTCTATCGATATAGAAGATGTAGCGGAGCGACTTGAATCAGAAGGTATTGAGAAATTCATCAAACCTTGGCTGGATCTAATTGCAACTGTTGAGGCGGCTGCAGGTAAATGATCCAAATAAAGGGTTTCTCAACCGGACTAGAGCATTACCAATCGTTAAATCAGATAACGCAGAGATTGGCAAAAAAGGATTCAAACATTTGGGGCCCTGCCGCTCAAGCTGAGGCTTCAATAAGATTGAACTGGGTTGATCTTCCAGAAAGTTCAAGAGATCTACTCCCCCTATTAGATGCGTTATCGGCCTGGTCCCGCGAGCTCAAACATGACAATTTTGTTTTGTGTGGCATGGGTGGTTCATCACTGGCACCCGAGGTAATTGCAGCAACATATGGGAAGAAGTTAACAGTTCTTGATTCCACCGATCCTGAGCATGTCAGTGAGGTATTGAATCGAGATTTGAGAAGTACCTGTTTCATTATCGGATCAAAATCTGGATCCACAATAGAGACCGCTTCTCAAAAGATTGCAGCTGAGCAACATTTGATAAAGCAAGGTTTGAGACCAGCCGAACATTTAGTTGTTGTAACAGATCCCGGATCGCCTCTAGACATTCAAGCCAGGGAAAGTGGATATCGCGTCATTAATGCAGATCCAAATGTTGGCGGCAGATTCAGCGCGTTGAGCGCATTTGGTTTAACGCCTGCCGCATTAATCGGCGTGGATGTTTCGATATTAATTGATGATGCTTATGCCGCGGCTTTGGAGTTTCCTAATCCAGATTCCAGTGTTGTTAAAGTTGCGGCTGCGCTTGCTTCCAAGGAGTTCACCTACTTCGGTATTGCCAACAACTCCAAATCATTGCCTGGATTGGGCGATTGGATCGAGCAACTTATTGCTGAATCCACAGGCAAAGATGAAAAGGGTGTTTTGCCGGTAGTTATTAACACCCTTTCTAATCCCCTTTTTCCGGTAATTGCATTTGATGACGAAGGTGATTTCGTGGTCAAAGGTTCCCTCGGAGAGCAGTTCATTTTTTGGGAGTGGGTGACCGCGCTAACCAGTTATCTATTGAAGGTAGATCCTTTTAATCAGCCAAATGTCACTGAAGCGAAAGAGAAAACCTCTGCCCTGCTTTCCAGATGGTCCCAATCAGGAATGGCAGTACCTTCCGCCGCGTTTGCAACACAAAATGTCGAGGTTTTTGCCGCCACCCAACATGGCACTATAGAAGAGTATTTGGCAGAGGCGATCTCAAATGCTGATGGTTATCTAGCAATAATGGCTTATTTGCACCGTGGTGTAGATGATGAAATTACACAGTTACGAAATCTGATGGAAGAGCGCGCTAAAAAACCGACCACATTTGGTTGGGGACCAAGATTCCTTCACTCCACCGGACAGTTTCATAAAGGCGGACCGAGGCTCGGCTCCTTTATTCAAATAACTGGTGATACTAATTTAACTTGGCCAATTTCTGGCCAGAGCTATGGTTTTGAAACTTTGATTATGGCTCAGGCGCTTGGTGACAATGAAGCTTTAACTTCTAGAAATTTCCCAACCATTAGATTTCATCTTAAAGACAGAGAGTTAGGAATTAAAGAGTTATTGCAGGCTGCAGCTAGCCTTTAATCCTCATCCTCGCCACGTAATTTTTTGAGGGCTGCTTCTAATATCTTCTTTGACTCGGCTTCGGTGCGACGCTCTTTCACATAAGCCAAGTGAGTTTTGTATGGCTCATTTTTAATCGGTGAGGGCGGATTGTTCTTGTCTCTTCCTGCTGGAAAGCCACAGCGCGGGCAATCCCATTCATCTGGAACTACAACAGTTCCATCCTCAGCAAATGATGGTTTGGTTTCATGGCCGTTCAAGCACCAGTATGAAACTCGGAAACGAGCGATAGCTTCACCGCGTTCAGCCTCGCCCATAGGGCCAGCGCCGACTCGGGAACCACGGATTGCGCTTCCACCAGCCATTTTTCTCTCCTTAGGTTCTAACTATGGATAATTCTTATTTTAAAACTAAGCCAAGAGCGATTACTGTCGCAAACCAAATTCCACCCACAACGATGGTGATTCGGTCTAAATTCTTCTCCACAACTGAGGAGCCCCCGTAAGTCGAGGACATTCCGCCACCGAAAAGATCGGATAAACCACTGCCCTTACCTTTGTGGAGCAAAACTAGAAGAATCATCAAGATGCTGGAGATCACCAGCAGGATTGATAGTGCTAAAGCCACGACACGCTCCTTGTTGCTACCTGATAAAAATCGGACTTGGGAATGCTTCCCCGAAGAGGGCAAATACTACCCAATCCCCTCAGCAATCACCGCATTGCATATTGATGCTGCATAGTAATGCCCGCTCACCCTCTATAGGACGCGATGGAACTTACAGATTCGGGCAAACTCCTCAGGGTCGAGGCTGGCTCCACCAACTAAAGCCCCATCAACATCTGGCTGCTTCATGATGTCAACAATATTTGCCGATTTAACAGAGCCTCCATAGAGGATTCGAGCGTTCCCCGCGATCTCCTCGCTACCAATCTTCGCCAATTCAGTTCTGATTGCACCGCACACCTCTTGAGCATCTTCGGGGGTTGCGGTCTTGCCAGTGCCGATAGCCCAGACAGGTTCATAGGCAAAAACAATCTTTTTCAACTCCGGCTTATGAAAATCCTTAAGACCTTCTCTAACCTGATTTAGAACATATTGAACATGAGAACCAGATTCTCGAATCGATAACTCCTCACCAATACAGAAGATAGGAGTCATTTCATTATCTAGGACAGCTCTAATTTTTTTGTTTATTAACTCATTTCCTTCACTGTGGATCGCTCGCCGTTCAGAGTGACCAACAACTACATAACCACAATCTAGTTTCTTTAACATGCTGCCAGAGATATCGCCGGTAAATGCACCAGATTTCTCTGGCGAAATATCTTGAGCGCCATAGGAAAGTTTTAAGCGATCACCATCTACCAGAGTTTGCACCGAGCGAATATCTGTAAATGGTGGCAAGACCACGACATCTACCGCATCAAAGTCGCGATCCTCTAGTGAGTAAGCCAGCTTTTGTGTAACAGCGATCGCCTCGAGATGATTTAGGTTCATCTTCCAGTTACCGGCAATAAGAGGCTTACGTGACATCTTTTCTCCTTCTGATCTGAGCAGATTAAAGCAGTGCGGTTAAACCAGGAAGTTCTTTGCCTTCTAGATACTCTAGCGAGGCGCCACCACCGGTGGAAATGTATCCAAACTGATCATCTTTAAAGCCTAAGGCGCGTACCGCGGCAGCTGAATCCCCGCCACCAACAACAGATAATCCCTTTACCTCCGTTAAAGCCTGCGCTACAGCCTTGGTACCTGCTGCGAAGTTTGAGAATTCAAATACACCCATCGGACCATTCCAAAAGACCGTTTTGCAACCTTTGATTGCTGCGGCGAAAGCTTCGGAACTTTTTGGACCAATATCCAATCCCATTTGATTTGATGGAATCTCATCAGCTGAAACAGTAGTGGGAGTTTCATTGGCAAAAGCTGGTGCGACGACAATATCGCTCGGAAGCAATACTTCAACACCTAATTGTCTTGCTCGATCAAGCAGCTCTTTCACTAATGGAATTGAATCAGTTTCTACAAGTGATGTGCCAATTTCCTTACCTTGTGCTGCAAGGAATGTGAAAACCATTCCACCGCCGATAGCCAGCAAATTCACCTTGTCGAGCAGATTATTTATAACTCCAATTTTGTCAGAAACCTTTGCGCCACCAAGAACCACTCCGTATGGCCGCTCCGGTGATTGAGTAAGTTTCTTAAGAACCTCTACCTCGGCAGAGATTAACTTTCCAGCAGCATGAGGCAGATTCTTCGCCGCCTCAAAAACGGAAGCATGTTTGCGATGTACCGCTCCGAAACCATCGCCCACATAAACCTGCGCAAAGTTGGATAACTTGGTGGCAAAAGCCGCGCGCTCACTCTCATCCTTACTGGTTTCAGCAGATTCATACCGGACATTTTCTAGCAAAACTACTCCGCCCGGTTTCAAATCCCGCACCGCTGTTGTTGCACTCTCGCCCACTACATCGGTGGCGAAGAGGACAGATCTTCCCAATAGCTCCTCGAGACGTTTTGCAACTGGAGCGAGCGATAGCTCCGGTTTTCTCTCCCCTTTTGGACGGCCGAGATGAGCCACAATTACCAAAGCCGCACCAGCAGAGAGCAGTGAATTTATGGTGGGCAGAGATGCTCTAATTCGACCATCATCGGTAATGACTCGGTTGCCTGCTCCATCATCCTTCAATGGCACATTTAAATCACAGCGCAACAGCACGGTTTTGCCATTTACTTCGAGCGCAGACAAACTCTTGATATCCAAACTCATTATCGAGAACCTAAAAAGATCTAAAGGCTCTTGCCGACGAACTTCATTAGATCAACGAGACGGTTTGAATAACCCCACTCATTGTCATACCAACCAGCAACCTTGGCTTGATTTCCAATTACCTTGGTGATTCCACCATCAAAGATGCAAGAGTGTGAGTCGGTCACGATATCGGTAGAAACAATTGGATCCTCTGTGTAATACAGAATTCCCTTAAGTGGTCCCTCTGCAGCCTTCTTCATCGCTGCATTGATCTCAGCTGCTGTGGTTTCTTTTGCCAACTCAACTGTCAAATCGGTAATTGATCCAGTTGGAGTAGGCACGCGCAACGCATAACCATCCAACTTACCCTTTAGCTCAGGCAAAACCAATCCAATCGCTTTTGCAGCACCGGTTGAGGTCGGGATGATGTTTGTTGCAGCTGCTCGGGCACGACGCAGATCTTTGTGAGGGAAATCCAAAATTACCTGGTCATTTGTATAAGCATGAACTGTGGTCATAAAGCCTCGGACAATTCCGAAGTTCTCATGCAATACCTTGGCCATTGGAGCCAAGCAGTTTGTTGTACATGAAGCGTTAGAAATTATGTTGTGCTTTGCTGGATCGTAAGCTGAGTCATTAACACCCAATACCAAGGTGACATCTTCATCAGTTGCAGGAGCAGAGATGACTACCTTCTTGGCTCCGCCAACCATGTGCTTGGCAGCGTCAGATGCCTTCGTAAAGCGACCGGTTGATTCAATTACGATGTCGGCACCCACTGATCCCCACTGTAATGCGGCTGGATCCTTTTCAGCGAATACTTTGAACTTCTTGCCACCTACTGTGATTGAGCTGTCATCATGGGAAACCGGATGATTCAGTCGACCGAGAATGGAGTCGTACTTAAGAAGATGAGCCAAGGTTGCGATATCGGTTAGATCATTAACAGCAACAATTTCGATATCAGCATTTGATGCTAACGCAGCACGAAAAAAGTTGCGACCGATACGTCCAAAACCATTAATTCCTACTTTAACCACAGTAATCACGCTCCATGAGATGCACAATAAAAGGCATCAATCGAAATTTATTGTTTGCCACAACCCTGTGGACTCGAGGGAAATACTATCAGTCGGGTTAATTAAGCAGGTCAGGCGAGAGTCCTGCCTCGGTATCTGGAATGCCCAGCTCCGCAGCACGCTTATCAGCCATCGCCAGCAATCTTCGAATCCGTCCCGCAATCGCATCTTTGGTCATAGGTGGAGTTGAAAGTGAACCTAGCTCCTCAAGGCTAGCCTGGCCATGGTTGATTCGAAGTTGGCCTGCTTCACGAAGATGATCAGGAATTTCATCTCCCAAAATCTCCATCGCACGTTGAACTCGCGCAGATGCTGCAACTGCGGCTCTTGCAGAGCGGCGCAGATTCGCATCATCAAAGTTTGCTAGTCGATTAGCGGTAGCACGTACCTCGCGGCGCATCCGTCTTTCTTCCCATGCCATAACACTTTCATGCGCACCTAATCTGGTTAGCAAAACTCCAATGGCATCACCATCTCGGATTACAACTCTATCAACGCCACGAACCTCTCTTGCCTTTGCGGTGATATTTAAACGACGAGCCGCTCCCACTAATGCCAGGGCCGCTTCCGGTCCAGGACAGGTAATTTCAAGCGCCGAAGATCTTCCAGGTTCGGTCAATGAACCATGTGCTAAAAATGCTCCTCGCCATGCAGCCTCTGCATCACAGATGCCGGCCGAGACTACCTGCGGCGGCAATCCGCGCACTGGTCGACCATGTGAATCTACTAAACCTGTTTGTCGCGCTAACGCATCTCCATCTTTAATTACTCGTACTAAATAGCGACTTCCTTTTCTTAATCCACCCGCACTGATAACCGCAAGATCTGATTCATGACCGTAGATATCTGCAATATCTTTTCTAATTCTTCTAGCTGCCTGAGCGGTATCTAATTCGATTTCAACCATTATCTTTCCGGCTGAAATGTGCAATCCACCGGCGAACCTCAATATCGCCGAAACCTCAGCCTTGCGGCAACAAGGCTTTGAGATTGAGAGTCGGCTTAACTCATCTTTCACGGAGGCGGTCATTGCCATGAGCGTTATCTAAGCATCTCCGTAGCGAAAATGTGGCTGAAAGCAGAAAATAATTTCGCGGGATCATGATGTTTACTGCCTGGATTTGACGCCAAATCCGCCACAATAACCCTTCCTCCCATGTCCGCAACTAAATCCTCTAACTCGTCTAATGCTCCATTTTGTTGGGCAGTCGATTTGTCAATCAAAGCAATCTCACACTTAAGCCCTGGGGCAAATCTTCGTAGCACTCGTAGATGCTCAGCCGGTGAATTGCCGGCAAACTCATCCCCGGAATGAAAGTTTGATGCATCAAGATTTAATATAAATATTTTCTTTGCCTTTGATTCCATCAGAGCGGCTAATTGCTGTTTAACTAAAACGTGGGGCAAAACACTGGAAAACCATGATCCCGGCCCAATTGTTATGAAATCAGCCTCGGCAATTGCGCTTAGACCTTCCTTTGTGGCCGTTGGATTTTCCGGAATCAGTCGCAACTCCTCCAGTGCACCCTTGCAAACGGCAACCTCTGTTTGTCCGCGAACAACATGTTGCCCCTCCCAATTCCTAAATACACCCTCTATATCAAGCGGTTCCAAAGCCATTGGCAATACCCGTCCAACAACCTTTAGAAGTTCGCCGACTCGATCTAATCCCTCTATCGGATCACCATCTCTATCCCACAGGGCGGTAAGTAAAAGATTTCCTAACGCATGTCCATCTAAGGAACCTTCGGAGGTGAATCGATACTGCATTATCTCCGCCCAATTACGACCCCATTCATCATCACCACAAAGCGCAGCAAGGGCCATACGCAAATCTCCGGGCGGTAAGGAATTGAACTCTGCTCTTAATCTGCCGCTAGATCCACCATTGTCTGCAACAGTAACAATTGCGGTTATCTCTGAAGTTAACTTTCTTAAAGCAGATAGTGTGGCCGCCAAACCATGTCCGCCGCCAAGTGCGACAACTTTGGTTTGGAAGGAATCTCCTGTCATCAGCGTTCGCGGCCCAAGTCTCGATGAATGGCGTGCGCAGAAACTGAATGTTCGCTATCAACTAAAGATCCATTAATTCTCTTTGCCAACTCCTCCGCGACAGCGACACTGCGATGTTTTCCGCCCGTGCAGCCGATTGCCAGAGTTATATACCTTTTCCCTTCGCGCAAGTAACCTCGGCTGATGCTTTGGAAGAGAGCAACATATCGATCTAAAAACTCACCCACTGTGTCAGCGCTAAGTACCGCTTTACTTACTTCCGAATCCAATCCATTTTTCGGGCGTAACTCGGGGTCCCAATGTGGATTAGGAATGAAGCGACAATCCATAACTAAGTCGGCATCAACCGGCAAACCATATTTGTATCCGAAAGAAAGCACATTAACCTTTAAGGAAGCGCTCGCTTCCGTTGAAAATAGCTCTGAGATCTTCTTTTCCAATTGATGAACATTTAGCTGAGAGGTATCCACAACCAAATCTGCGCCCGAGCGCAGATCGCGTAACTTCTCTCTCTCCCGTTCGATGCCATCCACTATTCGATCATTTCCTTGCAATGGATGTGGTCTGCGAGAAGACTCAAAACGCTGAACCAGAACCTCATCTGCAGCATCTACAAAGATAATTTTGCGGGCAATTCCCCGCTCCGCCAATTCAGAGAGGGAGCGATTAAGGTCATCAAACAACTGCCTTCCTCGCACATCAATCACAACTGCGATTTTGTCAGCGGTCCGTTCTGTGGTGTCAAAAACTGAACTTAGTAATGAAGGTGGCAAGTTATCAATTACATACCAACCATGGTCCTCCATTGAATGAGCAACCGTTGAACGACCGGCTCCGCTCATGCCAGTAATGATTACCATCTCACGGTCCATGGCTACATCCTCTACTACCTGTCAAGTATCTCTCCTGTAGCGGTATCAACATGGGTTTGTGATTCCACTGCAGTTAAGGCGTTAATAATTGTCTCTGCGGTCTTAACTCCAATTCCCGGAAGCTGTGCGATCTCCTCGAGTGAGGCCTTTTTCAATGCCGCTACTGACCCAAAGTGATCAAGTAAAGCCTGCCGACGGACTTCACCCAAAGATGGAATTTCATCAAGCAAGGACTCAATCATGAGGCGAGATCTCTTCGAGCGATGAAAGGTAATCGCAAATCGGTGCGCTTCATCTCTGATTCTTTGAACTAAATACAGCGCTTCACTATGGCGGGGCAAAATTACCGGATAGCTTTGATCTGGAAACCAAATCTCCTCTAATCTTTTTGCTAACCCCACCAGCGTTATATCGGTAATTCCAAGTTCGGCGAATGCTCGGGCTGCGGCGTTTACCTGTCCCCTGCCGCCATCAACTATGACCAGCTGTGGTGGATAAGCAAACTTTGGTCTTTCGCCACCACTTAATTCGATCTCCGTTAAATCTAAATCTTTTTCTGCCAAATATCTTTTGAATCTACGGGTGATTACATGATGCATGGCCCGGGTATCATCAAACTTCTGTTGGTCGTCGATCCCAAATCGGCGGTATTCACTCTTTTTAGATTGTCCATCCTCGAAGACAACCATTGAGGCCACCACTGAAGTCCCCTGAATATTGGAGATATCGAAACATTCAATTCGTAAGGGCAGCTCATCCATTCCTAAAGCATTCGCCAAATCCTCCAACGCCCGACCGCTAACTGCAGCATCATTTGAGCGTTTGCTAAGGAATTGAACTAGAGAGTGATGGGCATTTCGCTTTACCGTGTCGAGTAACTCAGATTTTTCTCCTCGTTCCGGCTTTTTAATAATTACTCGATAGGAAAAAGAGTTTGAAAGAAACTCAGATAAACCCTCGCCCTCGATCTCTAAATTAACCAGAACCTCTCTAGCTGGATCAAATTCGCTATAGATCTGATTTAAGGTCACATCCAGTAGTTGGGTATCCTCAGGAATATTTGCTAGATCGATGACCCAGGATTTGCTACCGATTACTCTGCCTTGTCTTACTCTAAATATAGATGCAGCTGCATGGGTTATATCCTGATGAATCGCCACAAAATCAGAGTTAATTGACTCCGAAATTGCCGCTTCCGTTGATTCTGCTGCTCGCTCTAGCGCCGCCAATTGATCTCGAACTTTGCCTGCCTTTTCATACTCTTCTGCATCTGCGGCAGCCTGCATCTCTCTACGCAACTCTTGAGTAATGTCTGCAGAACCATTTGACATGAATTCGACTAAGTGTTTTGCAATCTCTTTATGCTCTGCGCTGGAGACCCTTTGAACGCAAGGAGCGGCGCATTTACCAATATCACCCAACAAACAAGGACGATTGATCCTTCTTGCTCGTTCAAAGTTGGCGTTAGAGCATGAGCGCACTGGGAAAAGTTTGAGTAAGACATCAAAAGTAGTGCGTAGCGCCCAGGCATGAGCAAAGGGACCGAAGTAAACAACGCCCTTTCGCTTCGAACGTCTAGTGATAAATATTCTGGGGAACTCTTCATCAATAGTAATGGCCAAATATGGGTAGGACTTGTCATCTTTAAACTGCACATTGAAGGCTGGGTCGAACTCTTTAATCCAAGTGAACTCTAACTGCAGAGCCTCAACCTCTGTCCTTACTACCGTCCAATCAACTCGATTTGCTGCATTAACCATTCGAAAGGTTTTCTCACCAAGGTTATTTTGGAAGTAAGAGTTAAGGCGATTCTTCAGAGATCTAGCTTTCCCCACATATATAACTTGATTAGCATCATTGAAAAACCGATAAACACCAGGTTCATCTGGGATATTGCTGGGTCGATAAGAAGCTGGATCTGCCATTGCTACTTCTTTAGCGCTTCAGCCAGAAACTTTCCGGTGTAACTACCTTTAACTTTGGCTACTTCCTCTGGCGTGCCTTCTGCAACCAATGTGCCGCCTCCAGAGCCACCTTCGGGTCCAAGATCAATAATCCAATCAGCGCACTTGATTACATCCATATTGTGTTCAATTACTACAACAGTATTTCCAGTATCAACTAGGCGTTGCAGCACCATGAGAAGTTTTCGAACATCTTCAAAATGCAGACCTGTGGTCGGCTCATCCAATACATAGATAGTGCGACCGGTAGAACGACGTTGCAACTCAGTAGCCAACTTAACGCGCTGCGCCTCACCACCCGATAATGTCGGGGCAGATTGACCTAGTCGAACATAACCTAAACCAACATCACAAAGCGTTTTCAAGTAGCGGTGAATTGCGGGAATTGATTCAAAAAATTCAGTGGCTTTTTCAATCGGCATATCCAAGACCTCTGCTATGGTCTTACCTTTGTAATGAACCTCCAGTGTTTCCCGGTTGTATCTAGCGCCATGACATACTTCGCAAGGCACATAAACATCCGGCAAGAAGTTCATTTCAATTGTAATAGTTCCATCGCCAGCACAGTTCTCACAGCGACCACCTTTAACATTAAAGGAGAAGCGGCCTTGCTGGTAACCCCTAACCTTTGCCTCACTAGTCTCGGCAAACAGAGCGCGAATTTTGTCAAAGACCCCGGTATAAGTAGCTGGATTAGAGCGAGGTGTTCGACCAATTGGAGATTGATCTACATGTACAACTTTATCTAGGTGGTCTATTCCCGTAATGGTTCTATGTCTACCTGGTACTACACGAGCCCCGTTCAACTTATTGGCCAACACCGAATACAAAATGTCATTAACTAAGGTTGATTTACCAGAGCCGCTAACCCCTGTAACTGCAACAAAAGCACCTAGTGGAATATTGACATCTAGGTTCTTTAAATTGTTTTCTCTTGCATCCTTAATTGTCAGTGAGCGTTTTGAATTGAGTGCGCGGCGTGACTTGGGAATCGCAATCTCACTACGCCCAGATATGTAAGCACCCGTAATCGAGCGCTTAGAGTCAATCAGCGCTTGATAATCACCGGAGACCACAATCTCTCCGCCATGTTCGCCGGCTCCCGGCCCAATGTCTACAATCCAATCCGCGGTACGGATTGTCTCTTCATCATGCTCAACAACAATCAAGGTGTTACCTAGATCGCGTAAGTGGGTCAAGGTTTCAATCAGCCGCTTGTTATCTCTTTGATGCAATCCAATGCTTGGTTCATCTAATACATACAAAACGCCTACTAGTCCTGAACCGATTTGAGTGGCCAATCTGATGCGTTGGGCTTCTCCTCCTGAGAGGGTGGCAGCTGGGCGAGCTAAGGTTAAATACTCCAATCCAACATCAAGAAGAAAACCCAAACGGGCGTGGACCTCTTTCATGACCCGCTCTGCGATCTTTGCCTCTCGCGCCGCTAACTTCAGTGATTTTAAGAACTTTGCACAATCTTCAATTGATAGCTCGCAGATTTCTGCAATGTTTTTCTCACCCAAAGTAACCGCTAATACCTCCGGCTTTAATCGGGTTCCTTTGCAGGCTGGACAAGGAGTCTCCCGCATAAAAGCTTCATATTTTTCTCGACTGTAATCACTGTCGGTCTCTGCATGTCTGCGTTCGATAAAGGGTTTAACCCCTTCGAAACCAGTTGAGTAATTTCTTACTCGGCCATAACGGTTTTTGTATTTAACATGAACTTCATACTCATATCCGTTAAGAATCGCATCCTTTGCTTTCTGAGAGAGTTTGACCCATGGTGTCTTAAGTGAGAACTTAACATCAGCAGCCAGTGCCTCCAACAAATTTAAGAAGTAATCCGCTGATTGGCCACCAGACCAAGGCGCTATCGCCCCATCTTCAATGGAAAGTGAGTCATCTGGAATCACTAACTCCTCATCAACCTCAAGCTTTGAACCTATTCCAGTGCACTCTGGGCAAGCGCCAAATGGGGAGTTAAATGAGAAAGATCTGGGCTCCATCTCCTGAAATGACAGCCCGCAATCATGGCAAGCAAGCAGCTCGCTATAGGTGCGTTCCTTCTCTCCCGACTTTACATCTACAAACTCCAATGTCACTAACCCGCTGGCCAATTTCAAAGCTGTTTCAATGGAATCGGTCAGCCTTTGCTTTCCTTCAGCCTTTGCGGTCAATCGATCAACTACGACTTCGATGGTGTGCTTTTCCTGCTTCTTTAATTTAGGAGGTTCCGATAGCGATACCGTCACTCCATCAACTCTGGCGCGGGAATAACCCTGGGCAACTAAATCTTTAAAGAGATCAGCAAACTCACCTTTACGGGCCCGAATCATCGGCGCCAAAACCTGGAACTTAGTCTCACTCGGTAGTTCGAGGATTTGATCAACAATATTCTGCGGGGTTTGTTTGGTAATGGCTTTACCGCATTCAGGGCAGTGGGGTTTTCCCGCCCGAGCAAATAAGAGTCTTAAATAATCGTAAACCTCGGTAATTGTTCCCACGGTGGAGCGTGGGTTTCTATTGGTAGATTTTTGGTCAATTGAAACGGCAGGCGAAAGACCTTCTATGAAATCAACATCTGGTTTATCCATCTGTCCCAAAAACTGCCGTGCGTAAGCTGACAAAGACTCAACATAACGTCTCTGTCCTTCAGCGAAGATAGTGTCAAAGGCCAATGAAGATTTACCTGAACCTGATAACCCAGTAAATACAATCATTGCGTTGCGAGGTAAATCTATGGAAACGTTCTTGAGATTGTGTTCGCGGGCCCCCCGTACGATCAAACGCTCCGCGCTCATTACATCCCCGCCTCTTCCATCGCTCTTAGCTCACGTTTCAACTCTTTAATTTCATCTCGCAACCTAGCGGCAAGTTCAAATTGCAACTCAGCTGCGGCGTTTCTCATCTGCTCAGTAAGAGAATCAATTAGCCCCAGCAGCTCGGTGCGGGGCAAGGCTACGAGGGATTTAGCATGTACGCCAACTGGAGTTTCAGTAACCGCACGGCGCTTTGAACCGGCCAATAATGAATCCGTATCATCACTTTCTTGCGCAATCAAATCTGTAATATCCGCGATTTTCTTTCGTAATGGTTGCGGATCTATTCCATGAGCGGAGTTATAAGCCACCTGCTTTGCTCTGCGGCGATTTGTCTCATCTATAGCACGAGCCATCGAATCAGTAACATTATCGGCGTACATGTGAACCTCGCCTGACACATTTCGAGCAGCACGGCCGATTGTTTGAATCAAAGATCTTGTAGAACGCAAGAAGCCTTCTTTGTCAGCATCCAAAATAGCCACTAAAGAAACCTCTGGTAAATCAAGACCCTCACGCAAAAGATTAATTCCAATCAATACGTCGTACTCGCCAAGGCGCAATTCACGAAGCAGCTCCACTCGACGTAGTGTGTCAACCTCAGAGTGCAGGTATCTGACTCGGATACCGGCTTCAGTGAAAAAATCAGTTAAATCCTCAGCCATCTTTTTAGTAAGAGTGGTTACAAGTACCCTCTCATTTCTTTCAGCGCGTAACTTTATTTCCTGCATCAAGTCATCTATCTGATTCTTGATAGGCTTTAAAACTATTTTCGGATCTACTAAACCGGTTGGCCTAATAACCTGTTCAACAAACTCTCCCCCGGTTTTCTCCATCTCATATGGGCCCGGTGTTGCCGATAGGTAAACTTTTTGTGGGGTGCGCTCAAGAAACTCTTGGAAGGTAAGAGGCCGATTATCTAGAGCGCTCGGCAAACGAAAACCATGTTCTACCAAGGTGCGTTTTCTAGAAGCATCTCCCTCATACATGGCACCAATCTGCGGAACGGTGATGTGTGACTCATCGATAACACAAAGAAAATCCTCTGGGAAGTAATCCAGTAAACAGTTAGGTGGTGAGCCTTGCGCTCTGCCATCTATATGTCTGGAGTAGTTTTCGATTCCGGAGCAAAAGCCGAGCTGTAGCATCATCTCGATATCAAACTGAGTGCGCATTCGTAATCTTTGCGCCTCTAACAGTTTGTTTTGCTTTTCCAGCTCTTGCAAACGAATAGCTAGCTCCGCCTCAATGTCTGAGATTGCACGTTTCATAGTTTCAGGACCAGCCGAGTAATGAGTTGCCGGGAAAATGAATACCTCTTTAACATCACTCACTATTTCGCCGGTCAAGGGATGCAGGGTGGTCAAGCGCTCAATCTCATCGCCAAACATCTCGATACGGATCGCAAGCTCTTCATATACCGGAATGATTTCTACCGTGTCCCCGCGAACTCTGAAAGTGCCTCTTTCAAAGGCCATGTCATTTCTCTTATATTGAATATCAACAAACTTTCTGAGCAGAACATTGCGATCAATAGAGTCGCCAACAGATATGTTAATCATGCGATCTATGTACTCCTGCGGTGTGCCTAAACCATAAATACAAGAGACTGTCGCAACCACAACTACGTCACGCCTAGTCAAAAGTGAGTAAGTGGCTGAATAACGCAATCTTTCAACTTCGGAGTTTACTGAAGAATCCTTTTCAATAAAGGTATCGGTTTGAGGCACATATGCCTCAGGTTGGTAGTAGTCATAATAGGAAACAAAGTACTCAACCGCATTGTTTGGTAACAGTTCGCGAAACTCATTTGCCAACTGAGCTGCCAAAGTTTTGTTTGGCGCTAAAACTAGGGTCGGGCGTTGTACCTGTTCAATCAACCACGCGGTAGTCGCTGACTTACCGGTTCCAGTAGCACCAAGTAGAACAATGTCCGGCTCTCCACCATTAACTCGAGATGCGAGCTCTCTAATGGCGTCGGGTTGATCTCCAGCAGGTTGAAAATCGCTTATTACCTGAAAGGGTTTATCAGCTCTAGGGGTCGAGGTAACTGCTCTAACCATTACTTACCGGCCTTAGGCTGCAAATGCCCACACCACAGATCTTCAACTTTTGACCTCAAAGCATCCAAAGAACCATCATTTATAACAACTGCATTAGCGATACTCGCCCTTTGCTCATCGCTGGCTTGAGCCGCCAGTCTTTTCTCGATTTCGTACTGTTTCATGCCGCGCCGTTGTAAGCGCTCTATTCGCAGCTCCATTGGAGCTTGTACCGCAATTACAAAATCAAAACGTTTGGCACCATCGGTTTCAAATAGCAGCGGAATCTCATTTACAACTACAGAATCTGCAGGGATTGATCGCATAATCTCCTCAGCAGCTTCACGAACCAAAGGGTGAACAATCTCTTCTAATTTCTTTCGCAAATCTGGCTGCTCGAAAACTACGCTGGCAAGCTTGGCTCTATCAATCTCTCCTGAAGTTAATATCTCATCACCAAATACAGCTAAAACCTGGTCGTAACCTGGCGAGCCTCTCTCAATAACAGTGCGAGCCAATTCATCTGAATCAATAATTACAGCCCCGAACTCCTGCAAAATCTCTCCAACCGCACTTTTTCCGGAACCAATTCCGCCGGTGACCGCTACTTTCAGCACAACTTAAAGCCTACCTATAAAAAGAAAACTGGGCCCCGGTGAACCGAGGCCCAGAATTTTTTCGAGTGCGTTTTACTCTGCAACTTCAGGCTGTGCCGCTGCAGCAGCTGCATCGGCGGCTTGCGCCTCTGCTTTCTGCTTCTTGTGCGCCATGAAACGAGCTTGAGCTTCAGCGTACTGACGCTCCCACTCTTCACGTTGGGCTTCATACCCTGGCTTCCACTCCTGAGTTTCAGGATCAAAACCTTCTGGATAGATGAAGTTTCCGTTTTCATCATAGCGAGCTGGCATGCCGTATTGAGTCGGATCAAATGCTTCGACCTCTACATCATGTCCCTCATTTGCTTGCTTCAAAGAGAGTGAGATGCGGCGACGCTCTAGATCGATGTCAATAATCTTTACAAACAATTGATCGCCAACTTGAACAACCTGCTCTGGAATCTCAACGTGACGTTCTGCCAACTCTGAGATGTGAACTAGGCCTTCAATGCCATCAAATACTCGAATAAATGCACCAAATGGAACAAGTTTTGTTACCTCACCTGGCACCACTTGATTAATGGTGTGGGTGCGGGCAAATGCTTGCCATGGATCCTCTTGAGTAGCCTTGAGGGAAAGCGAAACTCTCTCGCGCTCAAAATCCACCTCGAGAACTTCAACAGTTACCTCATCGCCAACAGCTACAACCTCACCTGGGTGATCGATGTGCTTCCATGACAATTCAGAAACATGCACGAGGCCATCAACGCCACCAAGATCTACGAAAGCACCAAAGTTAACAATTGAGGAGACAACTCCGGTACGAACCTGACCCTTCTGTAACTGATTCAAGAAAGTGGTACGGGATTCAGATTGAGTCTGCTCTAGGTATGCACGGCGCGATAAGACAACATTGTTACGGTTCTTGTCCAATTCGATGATGCGTGCTTCAACCTGCTTTCCAATGTATGGAGAAAGGTCACGCACTCGACGCATTTCAACTAGTGATGCTGGAAGGAAGCCACGTAATCCGATATCAACAATCAGACCACCCTTGACAACCTCAATTACTGTTCCGACAACAACTTCGTCGCGCTCTTTCTTTCCTTCAATTTCGCCCCATGCCTTTTCGTATTGGGCACGCTTCTTGGAAAGAATTAAACGTCCTTCTTTATCTTCCTTTTGTAGAACTAAAGCCTCTACGCGGTCTCCAACTTTGACCAATTCACTTGGGTCTAGGTCATGGCGGATAGAGAGTTCGCGGGATGGAATTACACCTTCTGTTTTATAGCCAATATCTAGAAGGACTTCATCGCGATCAACCTGGACAACGACGCCAGATACTAAATCTCCATCGTTAAAGTTTTTGATTGTGCCTTCAATTGCGGCGAGAAAATCTTCTGCTGATCCAATATCGTTTAAAGAAATTTGAGTTGACAAGGTACTCCGTGGGGAATTTTGCTAGTAGGGCACGCTTAAGGCCTTCTCCAATTTAATAACTGGGCAAATCCTGCTAGGTCTGAGGATCTACAGCTCCGTCAAGCGCGGAGCGTAAGGCTACTTTCCAGAGGGCTTTAGGGTCAATTTGAGCCTTAATGGGCTGCAAGATCCCAGCTTTTACCGAAGCCGACGTTTACATCTAACGGCGCTTTGAGAGGGTACGCGTTGCCCATCTCGCGCCGCACCAATTGCTCCATGGTTTGGTGCTCCCCTTCAGCTACCTCGAATATCAACTCATCATGTACTTGAAGTAGTAAACGGGATTTCAAGCCTTGCTGATGGATGGCATGTTCAACATTAAGCATCGCAACTTTAATTATGTCCGCTGCCGAACCTTGAATTGGTGCGTTCAAAGCCATGCGCTCTGCAATCTCCCGTCGTTGCCGATTTTCGTGATTCAAATCTGGCAAATAGCGACGGCGACCCAAAATTGTCTCGGTGTATCCCAGCTCTCGAGCTTTTACTACAACCTGCTTCAAATAATCTTGAATCCCGCCAAATCTTTCAAAGTACTTTGCCATTAATGCACTGGCATCGCTGGGTGAAATATCTAGCTGCTGCGCTAAACCAAATGAGGACAATCCGTAGGCCAATCCATACGACATAGCCTTTATCTGTCGTCTCATGTCGGCATCAACTTCAGAGAGCTTCACATCAAATACCTGTGCTGCAACCGTGGAGTGCAGGTCCTCCCCTGTGCGAAATGCTTCAAGAAGCTCCTTATCATCAGATAAATGCGCCATTATTCGCATCTCAATCTGACTGTAATCAGCGGTTAATAGATCAACAAAGGGTTTTTGCGCGACAAAGCAATCTCTAATCTTGCGTCCCTCTTCAGTGCGAACCGGGATGTTTTGGAGATTAGGTTCCGTTGAAGAAAGCCGGCCCGTCGCAGTTGTAGTTTGTTGGAAGTTGCTATGAATTCGGTCATCAATGGCGACCGCCGAAAGTAAACCCTCCACCGTCGTACGCAACTTTCCAACTTCGCGCACCCTAAGCAAAGCTTCCAAGACCGGGTGTTGAGTTGTTTCGTAGAGCCATTCCAAAGATTCAGCATCGGTGCTGAAACCAGTTTTTATTCTCTTGGTTTTTGGCAGCTTCAACTCCTCAAATAAGACGGTTTGTAACTGCTTAGGAGAGGCAACATTGAACTCATGACCTACCGACTGATAGGCCGTTGTAATTGAGCCCTTTTCCTCCTTTTCAAAGAAATCATGAAGTTTCTTTAGCGCGGTCCTGTCTACTCCAATTCCTACAGCCTCCATCTTTGCAAGCGCAAGCATGGTCGGAACCTCTAAATCTTGATATAGCTGCAAAGCATTGTGTTTCTCCAACTCTGCAGAAAGCACTTTCCAAAGCTGTTTCATGTGAGCAGGTGGCTCTGGATTCCATCCTTCGGAGAATAAATCGCTTTGAGAGTCCTCGAACTCGATGCCGATATATCTGCGCATAACTGATTCGAGATCTAAATCTCTCGCTCCGGGATTAAGCAAATAGGCGGCAATCTCCGTGTCAATTTCAACCTTAGAGAGAACCCCTTTTCGAATTAGCTCCTTCGCCCCATGCACCATCCACTTTTCAAATCGATTGACCATATCTGCTACATCGCTAATTTGGGTCACCAAAACTGTGCCCTCTGCAAAAGAGGCTGCAACAGAAGTTTCACTAAACCTTGCGGGAACTACATCTTTGGAAGCGTTTAGTTCCTTCAAAAACTCTTTCGCACCCACATCTTTTACAACAACCTTTTGAGTCGAAATTTCCACCATCTCTGAATTGGCGTAGAAGCTCTTTACTCTCTCCTTCAGAGCCTTAATCTCTAATTGATCAAATAATTTGGTGGTATGCGCCTTATCGATTCCGCTCCACTCCAAATCTTTGAAGGGAGTCTTCAAAGGTAGATCATGGCGAAGCTGGGTTAGCTCTCGGTTTGTAATTACAGATGGCAACGCCGCCCTAAGTGCATCTCCTGCTTTACCAGGAACCTCATCTACTTTGGCAATCAACTCTTTTAGAGAGCCAAACTCTTGAATCCATTTGGTAGCGGTTTTCTCCCCTACCCCTGGAATGGAAGGAAGGTTGTCACTCGGGTCACCACGCAGCGCCGCGAAATCTGGGTACTGCTCTGGGGTCAACCCGTATTTTTCTACGACCGCTTCTGGGGTCATTCGAGCCAGTTCAGTTACGCCTTTCTTGGGATAAAGAACCGTCACATCTTTCTTTACCAATTGAAAGGAGTCCCGATCCCCAGTGCAAATTAATATTTCAGCCTCACTGGAGTATTTATCGACAAATGTTGCGATGATGTCATCAGCTTCATAGCCCTCCAATTCAAAGTGCGGAATCTGAAAGGCATCTAGAAGTTCATTTATGAATGAAATTTGAGAGCGAAATTCATCAGGTGTGCTGGCGCGATTTGCTTTGTACTCCGGGAATTTTTCAGTTCGGAAGGTTCTTCGGGAAACATCAAAGGCGGTTGCTATGTGGGTAGGTTTTTCATCCCTAATCAGGTTAATAATCATGGATGCAAATCCATAAATCGCATTGGTATGTTGCCCGGTTGAGGTAGCAAAGTTTTCAACTGGCAGGGCGTAATAAGCACGATAAGCCAGAGAGTGTCCATCTAGCAGGAGTAACTTCGCCTTCTTCACCAGTAAATCCTAGAGATTGGCGCCTACAATTACCCGCATGACAGACTTTATGCAGATCCTAAATGACCGGGGCCGTGGCGACTTAGATAAAAAGATGGGCATAGAAATCATCGAAGCCTCTCCCGAGCGTCTCGTCGGAACAATGCCCGTAGCCGGAAATACCCAACCTTTTGGCCTACTACACGGCGGTGCCAATGTGGTTTTGGCGGAGAGTCTGGGATCTGTTGGCACACACTTGCATGCTGGACCCACAAGAAAAATTGTTGGTATTGAAATTAATGCCAGCCATCACAAATCGGCGACCTCAGGAGTAGTTACCGCTGTTGCAACTGCGGTTACCTTGGGCAAAACCTTGTGCACCTATAACGTCGAAATTACAAATGACAAAGGTGAAAAAACCTGCACCGCAAGAATTACCTGTTTAATTCTTGCAGAACGGTAGTTAGAAGATTTCGTGCGCTCCAGTTCCCAAATAAGCCGACTTAACATGTGGATCATTTAATAGATCTTTGGCCTTGGCTTCTTTGGTAATTTTTCCAATTTCAAGAACGTAAGCGCGGTGTGCCCTGCTTAATGCTTGCTGCGCGTTTTGCTCGACCAACAAAATGGTGACGCCTTGATTATTGATTTCGGTAATGATGTTGAAAATGTTTTGAATCATCATAGGAGCAAGCCCCATTGAAGGTTCATCTAGAAGTAAAACTTTTGGACGAGCCATTAGGGCACGGCCGATTGCCAACATTTGTTGTTCGCCACCTGACAAGGTGCCACCGGCCTGGGTTGCCCGCTCTTTCAATCTCGGGAAAAGTTCATAGACACGAGCTAGATCCTCAGACATCTCAGCTTTTCGAGTCTTGCGGTTGTACTTACCCATTTCCAAGTTTTCCAACACAGTCATTCCAGGGAATATGCCTCGCCCTTCAGGTGCCTGAGAGATTCCCAGATCCGCTCTTTCATAAGCTGGAATTTGGTTGATATTAACCCCGTCAAAAACAATCTCTCCAGAGGTTACCGGGCGCAAACCAGAGATTGTCTTTAGTGTAGTCGTCTTACCCGCTCCGTTTGCACCAATCAAAGTGACAATCTCACCTTGATTTACTACAAGACTGATTCCTTTAAGAGCTTCAATCTTGCCGTAATAAACCGATAAATTCTTAATCTCAAGACGCATCGACTGGAGCTCCTAGATAGGCCTCGATGACTCGAGGATCGTTTTGCACCTTTGCTGGTACATCGTCAGCAATCTTTGTTCCAAAATCCAGAACTGAAACTCGATCAGAAATTCCCATAACTAAAGACATATCGTGTTCGATTAACAGCACGGTGTAGCCAGCATCTCGAATTTTTCGGATTGTCTCAGCAAGGGCCTTCTTCTCGGCAGGATTAAAACCTGCAGCAGGCTCATCCAGCATTAGCAAACCAGGATTTGTTGCCATCGCTCGAGCAATTTCCAGTCTGCGCTGATCTCCATAAGGAAGATTCTTGGCAAGTTGGCCAGCTCGCTTTGATATTCCAATAAACTCTAGAATTTCAAGGGCTCTCTTCTTGCTCGCCTCTTCTTCTCTTCTGGAACGCGGAGTTCCAAAAATAGAACCTATGACTCCGACTTTGTTGTGAACATCTGCCGCGGTCATAACATTTTCTAATGCGGTACTCTCACCGAATAGGCGAATATTCTGGAAGGTACGAGCTATACCCAACTTGGTTACATGATGTCTCTTCATGCCCACAATGGATTGGCCTTTGTACTTGATATCTCCTTCTGTTGGTTCATAGACACCTGTGACCACATTGAAAATCGTGGTCTTGCCCGCGCCATTTGGCCCAATTAGAGCGGCAATTTCGCCTTCGTTGACATGAAAGTTAACTTTATTCAAAGCAGTAACGCCACCAAAACGCATGGTGACATCTGTGAGATCTAGAATTCTGTTTGTCATACTGTCTCACTTTCAAACTTCTCGCGCTTTTTGCGAGGGAGCAATCCATCAGGGCGAAGATTCATAATAAGCACAAGAACGACTCCGAATACCAACTGACGCGGCTGAGTCAGGAAGCGAATTCTCTCTGGCAGATAAGCCAAAATGATGGCGCCAACCATGACACCAAAAGGATTTCCAATACCGCCAAACACTACGCAAGCCAGAACCAAAATGGATACGTTTAATGAGAACTGATCTGGAACAATCGAGAGAATCTGAGTTGCGTACAGACATCCACCAGCGCCTCCAACAGCCGCGCCCAAAACGAAGGCCCAAACTTTGTACTTGAAGGTAGGAACACCCATCAGCTGGGCAACATCATCATCCTGTCTGATTGCATCCCATGCTCGCCCAGGACGACGGACAGACATGCGTCGTACCGCCCAATAGGTAAGCAGAATCATGGAAACTAACAACCAGTAATAAGGCTTGGGATTGAGGATTTCAAATTTCATTCCAAACATATCTGGCGGTGTTGGGATACCTGCGATGCCTCTAGCTCCACCAATGAACTCTTCATTGACAGCAACGATGCGGACGATTTCTCCGAAACCTAATGTCACAATAGCTAAATAATCACCGCGTAAACGCAAGGCTGGCGCACCAAGAAGTACGCCGGACAACATTGCCAGACCCATTGCGATAGGAAGAATTTCCCAGAAGTTTAGGTTAGTACGGGTTCCTAAAACTCCCATGGTGTAAGCACCAATAGCAAAAAAGGCTACGAAACCGAGATCGAGTAAGCCACTCTTTCCAACAACAATATTCAATCCAATGGAAAGCAGAACAAACATTCCGATTGGGTAGAACAAGACCGACTCAAACATCGAACCAGGTGTGTTAATGATTGGGTTGTTAAGAAATGGCAATGCGTAAACAAATAAAATTAGGGAGACTACAAGTGAGCGACGCTTAAGTTTTGAAGCGTTGTCCCACCAGGTAGCACCAGCGTCTCTGAGATTTATCATCTTTATACCCTCGCCTGCTGAATAGATTCACCTAATAAACCGGTTGGCTTGAGCAAGAGAACGAGAACCAAAATCGTAAAGGCAATTACATGCTTCCACGCTGTTCCCAACAAAACCGAGC
The DNA here is from genome assembly GCA_018882885.1 of Candidatus Nanopelagicaceae bacterium. GTDB lineage: Bacteria > Actinomycetota > Actinomycetes > Nanopelagicales > Nanopelagicaceae > MAG-120802. The sequence goes on from VERG01000003.1 coordinate 27,298, forward strand.
CATAAACCTCTAACAGGCCAAGAGCGAAGCCACCTACAAGGGCTCCTCTGATGTTTCCGATTCCGCCGAGTACAGCCGCAGTAAATGCGCTTATGCCTAGGAAGAAACCAACTCGGAAAGAGGTATTTTCGTAAACCAGTACGTAGAAGAATGCAGCAGCGCCAGCCATTAATCCACCCATCAAGAAGGTCACGGTAACAACCTTGTTGATATTGATTCCCATTAAGACTGAGGTCTGTTCATCCTGCGAAACCGCTCGGATACCTTTTCCAATTCGGGTCTTTGAAATAAATTGATCTAGAACAAACATCATCACGCCGGCTGCAAAAATCACCAGGAGTTTGTCATTTCGAATCTGTGCTCCGAAAATATCTGCGATAAAACTCTTTTCGAAAAATCTGGGAAACTCGCGAGGCAAAGAGTCGGTCATAATTCTGAAGGCTTCCACAAGTGTGATTGAAACACCGATTGCAGAAATTAAGGTTGCCAATTTGGAGGCACCTCGATTGCGTAGTCGACGGTAAGCCACAAGCTCTACGAGTACGGCAACTATTCCCGAGGTAAGCATTGCCACTACCAAACAAACGATTATGGTGAGAATAAGTTTGGCACCACTGATTGGTTCATCTTCGATATTGATTCCCATTATGTCCGAGGAGGCCAATAACGCAGCAAAAGTTCCAATCATAAAAACTTCAGAATGGGCAAAATTAATGAGGCGCAAAACGCCGTACACCAAGGTGTAACCCAATGAGATCAGAGCGTAAATCGCACCAAGTGCAATTCCGTCAAATGTCAGCGACGGAAACTCTGAGAATAATAATTCGAAATCCATATGGTGTTGGGCCACACTTTCTTATTCTCTATTTATCCAATTTTTTGAAATCTCTTAAAACACTTTCAATAATTCGGGAGAGCGGCTTCCCGCTCCCCCGAATTACCTTTACTACTTTTTAGACGAGCTAGATTTACTTGATTGGACCGGTTAGGACGATCTTTCCGCCCTTAATTACGAATCCGTTCACATCTACTCCAGCTACCTCACCCTTATCATCGAACTTCAGGGTCTTGGAAAGTCCCTTGTGTGAGTTCTTCTTGATGTAGTTAAGGATTGAAGCGCGATCTTTGTTGCCCTTCTTGATAGCGGCAATGAAGAAGTTAGCAGCGTCATAGGACTCAGTGGTGTAAACACCAGCTTCAACTCCCATGGTCTTCTTGAACTCTGCTGCCAACTTAGGGCTTGCAGCATCAAGTGGAACAGCAGGAGCGGTTAGAAGTGCACCTTCAGCTGACTTACGAGCCAACTTAACGAACTGTGCATCTAGTACGCCGTCGCCAGCTGCAAATACAGCCTTTGAACCTGAGTCACGTAGCTGCTTTACAAGTACTGCAGCCTGGCTGAAGTAACCTGTGTAAGCAACAACGTTAGCCTTTGACTTCTTAATCTTTGCGATTGTTGAAGTGAAGTCTGTTGTTCCTTGTGGAGTTGTCTCCTTGCCCGCGATACGTGAGCCAAGAGTGAAATCAACTAGCTTTGCTAGACCAACTGAGTAGTCAGAAGCATCATTAATTAGGAATACCTTTGCATTCTTTACCTTTGAGGTAATCAAACGAGCCAACGCTGGACCCTGATAATCATCGGTTAGAACCGCGCGGTGGAAAATCTTTCCGCCGAAATCAAAGAGTGTTGGGTTTGTTGCAGAAGGAGTGATGATTGGTAGTCCTGCTGAAAGATAAACAGGAAGTGATACACGTGAAGCACCTGAGTAAGCAGGTCCAACAAGTGCAACTACGCACTCATCTTGTGGAACGGAAGGAGCGATTGGGCCTGCAACTGCAGGATCTCCCTGATCGTCAATTTCCTTAACCTCAATGTCTAAACCAGACTTCTTTACGGCGAACTGAACGCCACGAAGCTCGTTAAGACCAAGAGCTGCTTCCGGACCAGTCAATGGGCCCTGGTAAGCAATTTTTAGTTTGCCTGCGCACGCTGCGTTTGCAGTTGGAGTAAGAGCTACTGTCATACCCAATGCCAAAGCAATTGCGGAGACGATTGAAGATACTTTCTTCATTTAACGCCTTTCATTCATGATCATGCCCCCTGGGACAGGGAGGGGTGAAGGCTAACGGGAGAGTCTCAATTGACACAAGGAAATAGACGCTGAAAACAGATAACTTTCTCGTTATTTGAGACTAAACCTCTCGAAAGTAGCCTTATTTATCTAAGGCGGCATTTGGGTTTATTACCGCCTCGGCAACCTCTTTCATTGTTATGCGCCGATCCATGGCCGCTTTTTGAATCCAAGAAAAGGCTTCTGGCTCAGAGAGTTTTAGGGCCTGCATCAATATTCCCTTAGCCCGATCGATAATTTTTCGGGTTTCTAATCTGTCATGTAAATCCGCTACTTCCGACTCTAGAGATTTCATCTGACGATGACGACTAATTGAGATCTCGATGGCTGGAAGTAAATCATTAATCGTGAAAGGTTTAACAACGTAGGCCATGGCCCCGGCATCTCGAGCTCGATCAACTAAATCTTTCTGACTAAAAGCGGTCAGCATAAGAACCGGAGAGATAGAAATTATTTTCTCAGCAGCAGATATCCCATCCAACACCGGCATCTTCACATCGAGAATTGCGAGGTCAGGTTTATGAAGGTTGGAAAGTTCAATAGCTTCTTGTCCATTTGATGCTTGAGCAACAACCTCATACCCCGCTTCTGTGAGCATCTCGACGAGATCCATGCGGATTAAGGTTTCATCTTCAGCAACCAAGATTCGATGGCGAACTGAAGAGTCAGATGACATGTGCCTCGAGTCGGATTTGAACCGACACTATGCAGTGTTTGAGACTGCCCTCTCTACCGTTGGAGTACCGAGGCTGGTGCTACTTACCCTATTCTAACGATAAGCAGGCGCGACGCCACCTACTGCATCTCCCACCTGGTGTACCCGCATCGCGTTAGTTGAGCCAGGAATTCCAGGAGGCGAACCAGCAACAATAAGTATGAGCTCACCCTTTGCGACTCTTTGGGATTCAAGAACAATGGCATCAACCTGTTTCACCATCTCATCGGTGGTTGTTACAAGTGGGGTAAGGATTGGTTCAACCCCCCAAGTTAGTGACATTTGATTGAAAGTTTCGGCATCTGGGGTTAATGCCAGAATGGGAATTGGTGATCTTAGGCGTGACATGCGGCGCGCAGAATCACCTGATTTAGTAAAAGCAGCTAGGAACTTTGCCCCCACCGTAAGACCTACTTCGGTAGCGGCTTTAGTTATTGCGCCACCTTTAGTCTTTGGGTTGTGTTGCAGCGCTGGAATTAAGTGCAAAGCCTCTTGCTCAGTTTTCTCAATAATGCGGGCCATGGTTTGTACCGCTTCAATTGCAAAGCTGCCAACACTAGTTTCACCAGAAAGCATTAAGGCATCAGCGCCATCTAAAACCGCGTTAGCGCAATCTGTTGCTTCGGCGCGAGTTGGGCGAGAGTTGGTAATCATTGAATCCAACATCTGAGTTGCAACGATTACTGGTTTGGCATTTTCACGCGCCAAGGTCACGCAACGCTTCTGAACAAGTGGAATATCTTCGATTGGCATCTCTACGCCCAAGTCACCGCGCGCAACCATAATTCCATCAAATGCGGCGACTATCTCCTCAAGATTTTCAACTGCTTGAGGTTTTTCAATTTTAGCAATTACTGGGACTCTAGTCCCGACCTCATCCATAATCTGATGAACATCTAAAATATCTTTGGCGGATCGCACAAAAGACAGTGCGATGAAATCAGCACCAGCTTTTAATCCCCAGCGCAGATCTTCCTTATCTTTGTCTGACATGGCAGGGACGGACACAGCTACTCCAGGAAGATTTATACCTTTGTTGTTGGAAACCGGACCCGGCTCAATAACTTTTGTGACAACTTCATTGCCTTTTACTTCCACAACTTCAACGGTGACTTTACCGTCATCAATCAGAATGCGATCGCCTTTGCGACAATCCCCCGGCAATCCTTTGTAAGTGGTTCCTACTCGATCTCTGGTTCCAGAGATTTCATCAGTAGTAATTGTGAAAATATCCCCGCGACTCAAATCATGAGGACCGTTTTCAAATCTGCCTAAGCGAATTTTTGGACCTTGAAGATCCACCAAAATGGCAACAGGTTTGCCGGCATCGGCAGCCGCTTTTCGGATGAGATTAAGACGATTTTGATGCTCCTCATACCCTCCATGAGAGAGGTTCAATCGGGCTACATTCATCCCCGCTGCAATCAGCTGGGCCGCTTTCTCCTCAGATTCAACGGCAGGACCCATAGTGCAAACAATTTTGGCGCGGCGCATTTGGCTATTTTATGCCATTTCTCTCAGGGTGCTAAACCGTCAGTGGTCGAGCAGTTGGTTCGACAGGCGCGGGAAGTTGAGTGCGTCCCATGAGCGCTTTATCTACTGCAGCAGCAGCGCTTCGTCCTTCGGCAATCGCCCACACAATCAACGACTGTCCTCTGCCAGCATCGCCGCAAACATAGACATCTTCAACATTAGTTTCGTAACTTTGATTACGTGCAATATTTCCTCTTTGATCCAAGGCCAGATTAAATCCAGTTACCAATTCATTTTTCTCAACTCCAGTGAAACCCATTGCCAGAAAAACTAAATCGGCAGGAAGCTCTTTTTCAGTACCTGGAACTCGTTCAAACTTGCCATCTACTAGATGCGTTTCAACAATCTTTAAAGCCTTGAGATTGCCTTTACCATCACCAATGAACTCTTCGGTTGAAATTGAATAGAGTCGTTCGCCAGATTCTTCATGTGCGCTGCTCACTCGATAAACCATTGGGTAGGTTGGCCAAGGTTGAGAGCTTGGGCGCTCTTCGGTTGGTCTTGGCATAATTTCAATTTGAGTAACACTCGCCGCGCCTTGACGAATAGCGGTTCCCAAACAATCTGCGCCGGTATCGCCGCCTCCAAGAATAATTACATGTTTACCGTGTGCATTTATAGGCGGTTCCTGATTTAGCTCACCTAAAGCTTGTTTGTTGCCCCATGGCAAATACTCCATCGCTTGGTAAACCCCTTTGTTGGAGCGGCCCGGTATATCCAAATCTCTCCATTGTGTCGCACCTACTGCGAGAACAACGACGTCATACCTGCTCTTCAACTCTTTAGCGGTTACATCAACACCAACATTTACTCCAGCTCGAAAACGGGTTCCTTCGCGTTGCATCTGATTTAAACGACGATCTAAAACCGCTTTCTCCATTTTGAACTCGGGAATTCCATAACGCAATAAACCGCCAATTTTTGGAGCTCTCTCATAAACCACCACAGTGTGACCTGCACGAGTGAGTTGTTGCGCTGCTGCTAAGCCGGCCGGACCCGACCCAATGACCGCAACCGTTTTACCGGTCATGCGATCAGGCTGCATTGGCCTGACATTTCCAGAGGAAAAGGCCTCTTCAATTGTGCGTAGTTCGACCTGTTTGATGGTCACCGGATCTTGATTTATTCCTAAGACACAGGCGGTTTCACATGGCGCTGGACAAAGTCTTCCGGTGAACTCAGGAAAGTTGTTAGTTGCGTGTAGACGATCAATTGCATCGCCTTTCTCATTACGCCAAATCAAGTCATTCCACTCTGGAATTAAATTACCGAGCGGGCAACCCTGGTGACAGAAGGGAATTCCACAATCCATGCAGCGACCGGCCTGCTTTTGTAGAGCACCAAACTCCTGCTCTTCGTAAACCTCTTTCCAATCTCTGATACGCACATCAACAGGACGGCGTTTTGGAGTCTCCCTACCTGTGTTTAAAAAACCTTTGGGATCAGCCATTTAGCACCTCCATGATCGCCTGCTCTGCAGAGCGACCTTCACGCTCGGCCTTAGCAATTACATCTAGAACTTTGGCGTAATCTCTCGGCATAACCATTGAGATTCGCTTTTGAGCCGCGTTCCAATCCTTCAACAACTCTGCGGCAACCTCCGAACTTGTTTCTGCAAAGAATTTAGAGATGATGGCGCGCAGTTTCTCTGATTGATCCTGCGGCACAGTTAGTACATCAACCATTTCTTTATTAACCAGGTCAGGATTAAGGTCAAGAACAAATGCTCGACCACCTGACATGCCCGCCGCCAAATTTCTTCCAGTCTTTCCAAGGATCACTACTACTCCACCGGTCATGTACTCGCAGGCGTGATCGCCAACTCCCTCAACAACTGCGGTTGCACCTGAATTTCTGACACAGAATCGCTCGCCAACTACACCGCGCACAAATATCTCACCAGTAGTTGCACCATATCCAATGACATTTCCCGCAATTACATTTTTCTCAGAAGGAAACTTTGCTTTCTCATCAGGTCTGACTATGACTCGTCCACCAGATAAACCTTTACCCAAGTAATCATTGGTATCGCCATATAAACGCAGGGTTAGACCGCGCGGAATGAAAGCGCCAAGAGATTGCCCGGCAGAGCCATGGAAGGTGATATCTATGGAGTCTTCTGGCAATCCAGCTCCACCAAACCTTCTCGTGATTTCAGAGCCCAACATAGTTCCAACGGTGCGATTACGGTTTCTAATCTCCATCTGCAACTTTATTGCTTCGCCTTTTTCTAAAGCCGGCTTGGCTAAATCAATTAATTCATTGTCTAAGGCAGATTCCAAGCCATGCTCTTGCTTGGAAGTGTTTCGTCTAGACGCATCCTTAGCAATAGCAGGAACTGCAAGTATTGGAGAGAGATCTAACCCACTAGCCTTCCAATGATCCAATGCAGCTTTGGTATCTAGAAGCTCGACCTGACCAATGGCCTCTTCTAGACTTCTAAAACCTAATTTAGCAAGCCACTCTCTAACCTCTTCTGCGATATATTCAAAGAAGGTTTCGACAAACTCTGGCTGTCCAGTAAATCTCTTTCGTAACTCTGGATTTTGTGTTGCTACTCCAACAGGACAGGTATCTAGATGACAAACTCTCATCATTACGCAACCTGACACAACTAGTGGAGCCGTTGCAAAACCAAACTCTTCTGCACCAAGAAGTGCAGCAATGATTACATCGCGCCCAGTTTTCATCTGGCCATCGGTTTGTACAACTATGCGATCACGCAAACCATTTAGCAATAGGGTTTGCTGGGTTTCAGCAAGACCTAACTCCCAAGGCGCACCCGCATGCTTTAGAGATGTGAGTGGCGAAGCACCAGTACCGCCATCATGACCGGAGATTAGAACAACATCGGCGTGAGCTTTACTGACTCCAGCCGCAACCGTGCCAACACCTACCTCTGCCACGAGTTTTACATGTACTCGCGCATCTTTATTAGAGTTCTTTAAATCATGGATTAACTGAGCTAAATCTTCAATCGAGTAAATATCATGATGTGGCGGAGGTGAAATTAACCCAACGCCAGGGGTTGAATGGCGCACCTTTGCCACCCACGGATAAACCTTGTTACCAGGCAACTGCCCGCCTTCACCTGGTTTTGCACCTTGCGCCATTTTGATTTGAATATCATCGGCATTGACCAAGTACTCACTTGTTACACCAAATCTGCCTGACGCCACCTGCTTAATCGCAGAACGTTTTGAATCGCCATTTGGCTCGGGCTTAAACCGGGCTGGATCCTCGCCGCCTTCTCCAGTATTGGATTTAGCGCCCAGACGATTCATAGCGACGGCCAAAGTTTCATGAGCCTCTTGAGAGATTGAGCCATAAGACATCGCTCCCGTAGAGAAACGTTTCACAATCTCTGAAACCGGCTCTACTTCTTCAATTGCTACCGGAGTTCTGACCCCCTCTTTGAATGAGAAAAGTCCACGTAGTGTCATTAGAGATTTTGCTTGATCATCAATCTTTGTGGTGTAACGCTTGAAAATGTCATAGCGCTTTGACCGAGTTGAATGTTGCAATGTGAATACAGTCTCTGGATCAAATAGATGCGGTTCACCGTCACGACGCCATTGATATTCGCCACCGATTTGTAAACGTTTAGATCCTGGAACCTCTCCCCCTGGTGGGTAAGCGATGTGATGTCGCGCAATCGTCTCTTCAGCAATCACAGAGAGGTCTACTCCACCCAAACGAGATGTGGTTCCGGCAAAGTATTCATCAATTATTGACTGCGACAATCCAATCGCTTCAAAAACCTGCGCACCGGTATATGAGGCGATGGTTGAGATGCCCATCTTTGACATTACCTTTAGAACACCTTTACCTAAGGATTTAATTAAATTCTTAACCGCTTTTTCTGGAGCAATTCCAGTAATGATTCCCTGCAGCACCAAATCCTCTGCGGTTTCCATTGCAAGATATGGATTAACAGCAGCCGCGCCATAGCCAATCAAGAGTGCTACATGGTGCACCTCTCGCACCTCGCCGGTTTCAACAATCAGCCCCACTTTGGTGCGGGTCTTCTCGCGGATTAAATGATGATGAACAGCTGAGGTGAGAAGGAGAGATGGAATCGGTGCGTTATCAGCATCGCCATCTCGGTCAGACAAGACAATTACGCGAGCGCCATCTTCAATGGCGCGAGAAACCTCTGCCCTAATCTCTTCAATGCGATCTCTTAATCCCTCACCGCCATCTGCAATTGGGAACAACCCTTTAACCACATGGGAAGAAAGTCCAGGGTGGTTATTTTCCGCGTTGACGTGAATAATTTTGGCGAGTTCATCATTATCAATTACGGGGAAAGCTAAAGAAATTTGGCGGCAGGAAGCAGGACCTGGATCAAGCAGATTATGTTCAGGACCAATGGAGCCACCAAGTGAGGTAACAAGCTCTTCACGAATTGCATCTAGTGGCGGGTTTGTTACCTGTGCAAACAACTGTGAAAAGTAATCAAATAGCAACCATGGTTTTTCGGACAATGCTGCGATAGGGGTATCGGTACCCATGGAGCCAATTGGTTCGGCACCAGTTTTTGCCATTGGCGTGATGATTACTCGAAGCTCTTCCTCTGTATAACCAAAGGCTCGCTGACGTCGTACAACCGATGAGTGCGGATAAATGATGTGTTCTCTAGCAGGCAAATCAGATAGTCGAATTATTCCGGCGTGTAGCCACTCCCCGTATGGAGCGCTGGCCGCCAAAGTACTTTTAATCTCTTCATCTTCAATAATTCTTCCCGCTTCAATATCCACCAAGAACATACGTCCTGGCTGTAAGCGACCTTTTCGAATTATCTTTTCTTGTGGAACATCTAATACGCCGACCTCGCTGGCCAAAATCACTAAGCCTTCATCTGTTACCCAAAAACGCGAAGGACGTAGACCATTGCGATCCAGAACTGCGCCGATTTGTTTGCCATCTGTAAAAGTTACGCAAGCAGGTCCATCCCATGGCTCCATCAAAGAAGCATGAAAACGATAGAAATCCTTTAATTCATTTGGCATCGTGTCATGGTTTTCCCAAGCCTCAGGAATCATCATTAAGACTGAATGGGGCAAAGTCCTGCCACCCAAATAAAGCAGCTCCAGTACCTCATCAAAGGAAGCTGAATCGCTGCCCGAGGGATCGACTATCGGAAAAAGACGTTTGATGTCCCCTGGAATTAAATCACTTTCCAATAAAGCCTCACGTGCCGCCATCCAGTTGCGGTTGCCTCTAACAGTGTTTATTTCTCCGTTATGGGCTATGAAGCGATATGGATGGGCTAATGGCCAAGAAGGAAAAGTATTGGTTGAGAAGCGAGAGTGCACCAAAGCTAATGGGGATTTAAAGAGCGGATTTGATAGATCCGGAAAGAACTCCTCTAACTGCCCAGTTGTGAGCATTCCTTTATAAACAATAGTTCGCGAAGATAAAGAAGCAAAATAAACCGAGAGTTCATGTTCTACTCTTTTGCGGAAACAAAAGGCTCTGCGATCCAAATCTAGATCTGCAACTCCATCCTTTGTTGAAACAAATATCTGCTCGAACTGGGGCATAACTGAAAGCGCAGTTGCCCCTAGCGAGCTGGAATTAATAGGAAGCTCTCGCCAACCCAATATCTCAAGATTTTCCTCTTTAGCAATCTCAGCAATTCGAGCCTTGCCGGCAAAACCATGAGGTAGAAAAACAACACCTGCTGCATATTTACTTAATGCAGGAAGCTCAAAGTTCAAAACGGATCTGAAAAACTCATCAGGAATTCGAGTAAGGATTCCGGCTCCATCCCCACTATTTACTTCGGCGCCCGACGCGCCACGGTGTTCAAGATTGCGAAGTGCGGTTAGACCTTGTTGCACAATTTCATGGGTCGCTGTTTTCTTAAGAGTTGCCACCATTGCAACACCACAAGCATCATGCTCGTGGGCAGGGTTGTACAAGCCCTGTGCGCTCGGCAGAGCGGAAAAAAGCGAATGGCTTGCCACGGTCAGTCCCCACTGGTTTCTACTGTTATTTAACTAGCGATGTTTGGGACGGCGATGGCCCGATTAAGAGGGGAAATGTATCAAGAATCTGCAGCGATGGAGAAGTGAATAGCGCCAGCGAGACGGGATTTAAATCCCAGAAACGTGGGCAATCTGTCCCACCCCAGCGGTAATCGCCATACCCAAAATGCCTCCGAAGAGGATTCTTCCGGTGGTACGTGTAACGCTTGAGCCCGCGGTTTTGGCGCTAATAACGCCGGCGATCATTAGACCCAACAAAGTTATGCCCACGATTGAAAAAGCTTTACTTCCCAAGCTGGGCGCCAAAGCGCCTAACAATGGAATCGCTCCTCCAGCTGTAAAGCTCAGAGCAGATGCAAAGGCGGCCTGGAGTGGACGGGCCTTTGTCGCATCGTGCTGACCTAACTCATCACGTAAATGTGCAGCCAGTGCATCATGTTCGTGAAGCTCTTTGGCTACTTGGGCAGCGGTTGGTCGAGTTAATCCTCTGGCCTGATAGATCTGAGTCAGCTCTTCAAGTTCGCCTTCAGGATCAATGGCTAAATGTTCTATCTCTAATTTGCGATCCGATTCCTCAATATCATTTTGAGATCTAACTGAAACATACTCTCCCACCGCCATCGACATCGCACCAGCTGCGATACCAGCAAGTCCTGCGGTTACTACAAAATCATTTCTTTGAGCCGAGACAACACCAATCATTAAAGATGCGGTAGATACCAAACCATCATTTACACCCAGAACTGCAGCACGCAGCCAACCAGCGCGATGGGTACGATGGTTTTCATTGCGAAGATGAATTTCCTCTAGGCCCACGCTCTTACTCTACTCGCTGCCTTGAGGGTGATCGGTTTTGCCGCTCTGAAAATTTCTGTGACGGAAAAGATAAATAGCCCCTCCAAGCACCAATAATGCGCTGGTAAATATATTTAGCCGAACACCTAAAATGAGGTTTGACTCATCGATTCTTATCAACTCAATCAAGCCCCGGCCGAAACTGTAGAGAGCTACGTAAAGTGCGAAAATTCCACCTGCATTGAGGTTACGAAGCTTCGGATAGAACATGAGAAATGCCGCTACCGCTAGGCACCAAAGTGATTCATATAAAAATACTGGATGAAAGGTTTCATAACTTGAGTAACCGATTGGCCTGTATGCCAAAGGAATCTCCAAAGCCCATGGTGCTTCTAAAGGCCTGCCAAACAACTCTTTATTAAACCAATTACCCCAGCGTCCTAACGCTTGCGCCACAAGTAATGCGGGAGCTAACGCATCGGCAAATCTGGAGAATTCAATTCCTGAATTTTGTGGATGGCGCCTGTAGGCAATGTAGGCAGCAGCAAAGCCCAGAGATATCGCACCCCAGATTCCCAAACCTCCCTGCCAGATAAACAGTATCGCTATGGGATCGCCCCCCACGCCAAAGTATTTTTCAGGCGAGGTAATAACGTGATAGAGCCGCCCGCCAATCACGCCAGCAGGGACTGCAAAAACCGCAACATCACCTACAACACCAGATTTGCCGCCTATCGCGACATATCTACGGTTGCCGATTAAAACCGCGGCTACTACACCCAGGATTATGCAAAGTGCATAGAAATGAAAGGTTAACGGTCCAACTTCAAATTGAGATTGTGTCGGTGAAGGAATCGCAGCAAACACTACGGTTTAGCTGCTTCCACCGCCGCCTTAAACTCTTCAAGTTTGAACTCAGAGCTGGTTCGGTTCCACTGCTTGCCATTAATGAAAACGGTAGGAGTACCTTCAACCCCGTTTTTCTTCATGGATTGTGCAACATTTGTAACCGTTTCGGCGGATTTCAAATCATTAACACAACTTTCAAACTCTGGATTGGTAATGCCCAGTCGTTTACCTATTTCAATTAAATTCTTGTTGGAGAATATTCCACTGTTTTCGGCGGCTTGCACCTCATAAAGCGCACGATGAAACTCGATGAAACGACCCTCACTTACTGCGCAGTTAACGGCATTTGCTGCTCGTACTGATTCTTGACCTAAGAAGGAGGCCATGTGATAAACAACTTTGGCTTGATTTTCTCTCACTAGAGACTCTAAATACTGATTCATCTCTGTTTCAAAAAACTTGCAGTATGGGCATTGGAAATCCTCCCAAATATCGATGCGGAAAGAATTCTCTTCATTGAAGGAGACGCCATAATCATTTTCTGGAAGCACCTTACCTACAAGTGGTGCACCATTTTTTGATGAATCAATACTTTCAATAGTGGTAGGTAGAGCCACCTCTGAGGAGCTGCGCTTGTCGATCACAGTAAAAATCAACCCTGAGAGAACAACTAGGGCCACCATTCCAATTACTATGTTGCGCGTAACTGTGTCTCCGGTGTTTTTATTCTTCTGCTTTTCGCGTGGGCGTGGTTCCTTTGGCACTTTAACTCCTCTTGTGATTCTCTAAATTTTTGAGATTTTTCACGGGCTAGCAACCTGGAAAAAGTTAGGCTCCCCTAACCCCTTTTGCTAACTCTGAGGCGAGAACTTTAACCGCTTCAAGCCCTTCTTTCTCACTGGCAGACTCCAAAATTAACTTAATAAAGGCTGAGCCAACGATTACGCCATCTGCATAACGGGCCACCTGCTTGGCCTGTTCTCGGGTTGAAACACCGAGCCCAACTGCGACCGGCAACGTGGTCACTTTGCGGACTCTTTCAACCAGTTTCTCGGCCGCATCTGAAACTGTGGCGCGAGCTCCCGTTACCCCCATCAAGCTAGCGGCATACACAAAACCGGAACAGGCTTGCGCGACCTTCTCCAATCGCTCATCACTTGAACTTGGTGCTACAACATAAACTCGACCCAATTGATTGTGATCGGTAGCTGAATACCATTCATTTGATTCCTCAATCGTTAAATCTGGTGTTATAACTCCGGCTCCCCCTGATTGCGCCAGAGATTTCGTAAAACTCTCAACACCAGTTCGCTCAATAGGATTCCAATATGACATCACCAATGCTGGAACAGAGATGCTAGAAATAACATTAAATACATCTGTCGCACTAGTTTGATTGCGAAGTGCCACCTCTGCTGCTTGCTGAATAACTGGTCCATCCATCACCGGATCGCTATATGGAAATCCGACTTCGACTATATCCACACCACCAGAAATCATGGCAGCGATAATCTCTTTGGATCCTTCCAAAGTTGGAAACCCCGCTGGCATATAACCAATTAGGGCGGCTCGATTTTCTGACTTAGCCTTAGCAAAGACCTCTTGCAGCTTTGAATTCATAATTCGCTGTTAAAGTGGAATTCCAAAGTAATTCGCGGCGGTTTGAACATCCTTATCGCCACGGCCGGATAGATTTATCAAAATTATTGCACCTTCGCCCAATTCATTTCCGATTTGCAGTGCTCCGGCAAGAGCATGAGCGGTTTCAATTGCTGGGATAATCCCTTCCGTTTTTGAAAGAAGTGCAAAGGCGTGCATCGCTTGATCATCAGTGATTGCGCGATATTCAGCACGACCAATGTCATTCAAAAAGGCGTGTTCTGGACCTACTCCGGGATAATCAAGTCCAGCAGAAATCGAATGTGATTCCACGGTTTGCCCATTCTTGTCCTGCAAAACATAGGTGCGGGTTCCATGCAATACACCTGGAGTTCCACCCACAATTGTGGCGGCATGTTTGCCGGTTTCTACACCGGACCCACCGGCCTCTAAGCCAATCAGTCTTACCTTTTCATCTTCTATAAAAGGATGAAATATTCCGATTGCATTTGATCCACCACCGACGCAAGCCAAAACCGCATCTGGTAATCGACCTGTTAACTCCAAAACCTGTGCTCTTGCTTCAACACCAATTATGCGATGGAAATCTCGAACTAATGTGGGAAATGGATGTGGGCCCGCAACAGTTCCCAATAGGTAATGGGTCGTTTCAACATTAGTTACCCAATCACGCATCGCTTCGTTAATTGCATCCTTTAATGTTTTTGATCCAGTGGTTACTGGAACAACAGTTGCCCCCAACAATTTCATACGGGCAACATTTAGGGATTGTCGTTTTGTATCCTCTTCCCCCATGTAGACAACACATTCCAATCCCAACAAAGCCGCTGCAGTTGCTGAGGCAACACCATGCTGTCCAGCACCGGTCTCTGCGATGATCCGTTTCTTGCCCATTCGCTTTGTGAGTAAGGCCTGTCCCAAGACGTTATTTATTTTGTGACTGCCGGTGTGGTTTAAATCCTCTCTTTTCAAGAGAATCGTTGAGTTGCCAGCGTGCGCGGCAAAACGCTTAGCCTCAGTAATTATGGATGGGCGACCTGTGTATGTCTTGTGTAACTCGTTAAGTTCGGATTGAAAAGTAGGATCCGATGACGCTGCAAGATGTGCTGCCTCTAACTCTTCTAATGCAGAGATTAAAGCTTCAGGTACGAAGCGACCACCATATGGACCAAAATGTCCAATGATCTTTGATTGCTCCATGTAGAAATCCTAAGGGTTAATTGACCGCTGCGACATTTAAAAAATCTGCTATCAAGGACTCTGGCGAGCCCGCCTTCACTAGGCTTTCGCCCACCAAAACCGCGTTGGCTCCTAGCTGATATGCCGCTTTAACCTGATTGCTCTCGCTGATTCCAGATTCAGCAACACGATAAATGCCTTTAGGAATCTTGGGCAAAAGTAAATCAAAGTTTTTTAGATCAATCTCTAGAGTCTTTAAGTTTCGAGAGTTCACCCCGATTATCTCTGGATTTATCGCCAGAGCTCTATCCAGTTCTGCGGAATCATGTACCTCCACCAGTACCCGCATCCCCAATTCCATGGCAAGTGTGTAGAAGTCTCTCAATTGATAATCATCCAAAGCAGCAACAATTAATAAGAGTAGATCGGTTCCGTTGGCACGACTCTCTTTAACTAGATACTCATTAACAATAAAGTCTTTCCGCAATACGGGTAGCGCAATTTCATTTCTAACCTGATGCAAATCCTTTAACGAGCCGCCAAAACGCCTTTGCTCTGTTAACACACTTACTACAGAAGCGCCGGAGGATTCATATTTCTTGGCCAAGGTTGAGGGCTCTGGAATTTCGGCTAAGGCACCTTTACTTGGTGAAGATCTCTTCACCTCGGCAATTACTGATAACGCATTCCTGCGAAGTGAAACCAAAGGGTCTCTAACCTGAGGTGCCGAGCTAATCAACTCATTTAATTGGGCCTCCGAAAGTTTTCGGCTCTCTAAATCTTCGAGGACGCCTTCAATAATTGAACTCAGGACACTCATGGTTACTTCTTTTTCTCCAACTGATTGGCCATGGAGATGGCGGTCAACACCGCTGCCGCTTTATTCAAACACTCTTCATCCTCGCTGGTTGGATTTGAATCTGCAACAATTCCAGCACCTGCCTGCACATAAGCTTTCCCATCTTTGATTACGGCGGTTCTAATAGCGATGCAGGTATCTAGATTGCCCACGAAATCTACATAACCAATAGCACCACCATAAATTCCTCGGCGAGTCGGTTCATGTTCTTCGATGATCTCCATAGCCCGCGGCTTGGGCGCACCAGATAATGTCCCAGCAGGAAATACCGCGTACAAAGCCTCTACTGGAGAGTGTTGATTCGAGAGCAATCCAGTAACCGTCGAAACAATGTGCATCACATGTGAGTAGCGTTCGATTTGCATGAACTCAACAACATTTACAGTTCCGGGATCACAAACTCGACCCAGATCATTTCTTCCCAAATCAACCAACATCAAATGCTCAGCACGTTCTTTAGGGTCAGACAGCAACTCCTCACCCAGTCTTTGATCCTCTTCCGGATTAGAGGAGCGCTTTCTGGTTCCAGCGATCGGGTGAACCATGACTTCGCGCTCATTAACCTTAACTAGCGCCTCAGGACTGGAGCCAACGATATTTAGCCCATCTGCAAATCTAAATAGGTACATGTACGGGCTAGGGTTTCTTAATCTAAGCATCCGGTATACATCCAAAGCATCGGCTGCGCATTCCATTGTGAATCGTTGCGAGAGCACAACCTGGAACGCCTCGCCAGACTTAATCTCTTCTTTAACAGCAGAAATGTGCTCTTTGTACTCTGAGCTCTTCAAATTGCGCGCAAAATCTAACTCCGGCGCGTTAGGTAGCTGAAGTATTGAACTCTTGGTGTCTGAATTAAGCGCGCTCTCCATCTTCTGCAATCGGGACAACGCTGACTCATACGCTTCATCTACTCGAGCATCAGAGCCATCCCAATTAATTGCGTTAGCAATTAAAGTTACTGCTCCCTGCAAATGATCATAAACTGCCAAATCACTAGTGAGCATGAATGCTATTTCTGGGACTCTTAACTCATCCTTTGCGATTTGCGGAAGCTTTTCCAACCTGCGCACCGCGTCATAACCCATATAGCCAACTAGACCCCCGGTTAATGGCGGGAGATCAGAAATTTTCGGAGAGCGGAGATGTTTACTTGCAATGTTTAAGGCCTCAAGTGGATCAATTTCATTGGGAGCACCCGCTGGCATCACACCTAGCCAATGCGCCACACCGTTTTTCTCGGTCAAAGTGGCATCGCTGTTAACTCCGATAAATGAGTAACGAGACCATGCGCCGCCATGCTCGGCAGATTCCAATAAAAAACTATTCTCTCGATTACTGGTTAGTTTGCTGTACAGGGCCAATGGGGTCTCTCCATCTGCCACAAATCGCTTCGCTACTGGAATTACATTAAAACTCTTAGCGTATTCGCGAAACTCCTCAAGCGTCATCAAATCCATAGTTACAGGATTATCTCTGAATAAAAACAGGAGTTTTCGCCGGTGTGACAGGCCGGCCCATGACTATGTACCAAGAACAAAAAAGCATCAGAGTCACAATCAAATTTAATAGTGATTACCTCTTGTTTGTTGCCAGAGGTCTGACCCTTAACCCAAATCTCTTTTCTACTTCTGCTCCAAAAGGTGGCCTGCTTGGTATTGATGGTTTTTTCTAACGCCTCTTTATTAACCCAAGCTAACATCAACACCTCCTTGCTATTGGCATCCTGAACGATGGCAGGTAGTAACTGCTGATCATCTTTGAAGTTGGCCAATAACTTGGTGAGCATCGCTTAATTCTGCCTTAAAGTGGAGTTCTGACGCACAGTGAAACCTTTACGAGATAGATCCCGTTTGATGTCGCTAATTCGATAAATTCCAAAGTGAAATACGCTGGCCGCCAGCAAGGCATCGGCTCCGGATTCAATAGCTTTTCCAAAGTCATCCAAGTCACCAGCCCCGCCGCTTGCGATGACCGGAACTGAGGAGATCTCCCGTACCCTCCTGATTAGTTCTAGGTCATAACCTGCTCTGGTTCCATCCATATCCATCGAATTCAAGAGAATCTCTCCAACTCCTCTGCTGATCGCTTCTTCAATCCATGTGAAGGCGTCGATACCTGTTGAGTTGCGACCACCATGAGTTGTGACCTCGAATCCAGATTCGGTTCGACCTCTTTTGGCATCGATAGAAATTACTAAAACCTGCGCCCCAAATCTTTCGCTTATCTCATTTATCAGATTCGGGTTTTTTATCGCTGCGGTATTTACGGAAATCTTGTCGGCGCCAGCGCGAAGTAACTGATCAACATCGAAGACCGATGAGATACCGCCGCCAACTGTAAGAGGAATGAAAACTTCATCTGCAGTTGCACTAACTACATCCAATGTGGTTTTTCTATCTTCAACACTGGCTGAGATATCCAAAAAGGTGATTTCGTCAGCGCCTTCTTCGCTGTAAATCCGGGCCATCTCAACTGGATCACCTGCATCGACCAGATTCTTAAAATTTATTCCTTTAACCACCCGACCATTTGAAACATCTAGGCAGGGAATGATTCTGGTGGCTAGCGACATAATTTATTGCGCCATTCCTGTTGGTGAATAAGCAACTTCAATAGCCTCTTGCAAGGTGAAGGCGCCGGCGTACAGAGCCTTTCCAACTATTGCGCCTTCAACACCTATCTCTGTAAGAGCTCTTAAATCCTTAACATCCTGCAATTTTGAAACCCCACCAGATGCGATTACTGGGCGATTGGTTACGCCACAAACCTGTTTGAGTAGATCGATATTTGGCCCTTGCAAAGTTCCATCTTTATTTACATCGGTAACTACATAACGAGCGCAGCCATCTGCATCCAGCCTTTGTAAAGTATCAAATAGGTCTCCCCCTGCTTTGGTCCAACCTCGAGCGGCAAGAGTGCGACCTCGAACATCTAGACCAACTGCGATGCGCTCGCCGAATCTGGCAATCACCGATGCGGTCCAATCTGGATTTTCCATCGCAGCGGTACCTAAGTTAATGCGGGCACAGCCTGTTGAAAGTGCGCGCAACAAACTCTCTTCATCACGAATGCCACCAGATAACTCAACTTTGATATCCAACTTACCAATTACATCCGCGAGTAATTCATGGTTTGAACCTGTGCCAAATGCAGCATCTAGATCAACGAGGTGAATCCACTCCGCACCTGCTCTTTGAAAATCTAGTGCTGCCTCTAGCGGCGCTCCATAATTGGTTTGAGCGCTTAACTCACCTTGGACCAATCGGACCGCTTGGCCTTCTCTCACATCAACGGCAGGTAACAGCTCAAGTTGTTTCATAATGAAGCCGCCCAGTTAGCAATCAATTTCAAACCTGCCACTCCGCTCTTCTCAGGGTGAAACTGGGTAGCTGTTATTAAGTCGGTCTCAATGGCCGCAACAAAGTTCTCACCATAGCTACAGCCAATATTTGTAGCGCCCGATACCTCAGTTTTAACCGCGTAACTATGCACAAAATAAAATCTCTCACCATTCAAATCTGCAAATGATCCAGAGTCAGTATTGCTCTCTATCTCGCTCCAACCAATATGTGGCAAAACTGGTGCTGAAATTTTCTCTACCTTTTGGGGGAAAACTCCGACTCCACTTATCCGCTCTCCATTGAATAACTCATCGCTTTCAGAAAACAAAACCTGCATCCCAACGCAGATGCCTAAGATTTTTCGTCCCAGATCTAGCCGCTCTTTAATTAACTCATCGCCTTTAACCGCTCTTAAACCATTCATGCAAGAACCAAAAGCGCCAACACCAGGAATAACTAAACCTTCTGCTTCTAATGCGGTCTTAAAATCAGAGGTGATGACAACATCAGCTCCAGTTTTTTCACAGGCTCGTTGCGCAGATCGGATATTTCCGGAGCCATAGTCCAGAATCGCTATCAAAGAACGCCTTTAGTAGAGGGCACACCGGAGGTACGAGAATCTAGAGCGACCGCATCTTTGAATGCTTGAGCGACCGCTTTGAACTGAGCCTCCAAAACATGGTGCGCATTTCTACCTTCTATAACCCTGATATGCAGCCCAATGCGCGCCTCTGCAACAATCGACTCCCAAATATGTTTTCCGAGCGTGGTATCAAAGGTTCCAATCAACTCCACAATCTCAGGTTGACGATGTACTAAATAAGGACGGCCGGAGAGATCAACTGCGACCTGTACTAGAACTTCATCCAGTGGAACTAGTGAGTTTCCAAATCTTCTAATTCCAGATTTATCTCCCAAAGCTTCCCTTAATGCCTGTCCAAATGCCAAGGAAGTATCCTCGACAGTGTGGTGAGAATCGACATCAACATCACCAGTTGTTTTTACTGTGAGATCAAATCCAGAGTGCTTACCAAGCTGGGAAATCATGTGGTCGAAAAATGGAACTCCAGTAGAGACATCTATTACTCCGGTGCCATCAATTTTGAGTTCAACCAGAACAGAGGATTCTTTGGTGGTGCGCTCAACACGGGCAAATCTTGGATTGGTCATGAGGGGAATTATCCCCTATCGCCCAGGGTTATGGCGACCAGATTATTACCTTAAGAGTTCAAGGCTTGTTGTAGCGCCGCTAAAAAGGCTTTGTTCTCAGCCTCTGTTCCAATTGTCACCCTGAGATAACCGGGAATGCCAACATCTCGAATGAGCACATCCCTGTCAACTAATTTCTGCCAAAGCTCTTGGGCGCTAACTTTAAATCCAGAGAACATTACAAAATTTGCATCTGAGGAGATCACATGCAAGCCCAACTTTATTAGCTCCTGAATTAGAAGATCTCTAGATTGTTTGAGTTGTTCGACCTGCTGCTGTAGGGCAGATCGATTTTTCAATGCCGCAAGCGCTGCCGCCTGAGTTAATTCACTTAAATGATAAGGAAGTCTTACCAATAACATCGCCTCGACCAGAGTGGAATTTGAGATCATGTAACCAAGGCGCGCCCCGGCAAATGCGAAGGCTTTACTCATGGTTCGAGAAACAATCAGATTTGGGTAGTCCTTAATCAATGTGACCGCTGAATTCTCTTTTGAGAACTCCGCATACGCCTCGTCTACAACAAGAATTGCACCAACCGACAAGGTAACTTTTGCCAATTCTGCAACATCGCCTAATGAAATCGAGCCACCGGTAGGGTTATTAGGTGTGGTTACAAAAACTATTCCAGGCCTATTCGTTTTGATCGCCTCTGTCGCCACATCAACTTGAAATGTAAATTCTGGTCCCCGGGCGATGGAGATCCATTTCTTGCCCACTGATTTTGTGATGAGCGGATGCATCGAGTATGAAGGTTCGAAGCCCATTGCATCGCCAGCAAAGGCCAGAGCGATGCTCTGCAAGATTTCATTGCTCCCATTAGCCGCCCAAATATGTTCATAACTGAAATTAGTTCTTGAAATCCCATTTATGTATTCAGCTAATGCGGTTCGCAATGCAACGGCATCACGATCCGGATAGCGATTTAAGTCGGACACTCGTTCTGAAATTTCAGTAACAATCTTGCTCTGCAAACTCTCATCCAGAGGATATGGGTTCTCATTAGTGTTCAACCGCACCTGCGCAGGTATTTGCGGTGCACCATAAGGCTTCAGCTCGCGGATATTTTCATTAAGCGAGAGCCACTCCGGCCAGTTTTGGTTCATTTATTGTTGCCCGGCTCTTCAAATCTCGCCGCAACCGCCTCGCCATGAGCCGGCAAGTCTTCGGCATTAGCAAATGTAATAACGCTAGTAGCAATCTCTCTTAGGGCTCGCTCGTTGTAATCAATAAAGTGCAGACCGCGCAAAAATGTTTGAACTGAAACTCCACTGGAATGACAGGCGCAGCCACCAGTAGGAAGAACATGGTTGGAGCCAGCTAAGTAATCACCTAATGAAACCGGCGAAAAACGACCTAGAAAAACCGCTCCAGCGTTTCGTATCTCACGGCTAGCCTGTTTTGGATTTGTAACTTGAAGCTCGAGATGTTCAGCAGCATATGCATTTGCCACCGCTAAGGATTGTTCGAGGTTGTCGGTTAATGCAATCGCTGATTGAACGCCTTGTAACGCCTCTTTGATTCGTTCAGAGTGTTTGGTTTTCGCAACTCGTTTTGTGAGCTCTTTTTGTACCTGCTGGGCTAACTCAACTGAATCAGTAATTAAAACAGCTGCCGCAATCGTGTCATGCTCTGCCTGGCTGATTAAGTCTGTCGCAACATCACTGGCCAGTGCTGATTCATCTGCCACAACAGCAATCTCGGTCGGGCCGGCCTCTGAATCAATACCAATCACTCCTCTGAGGGCACGCTTTGCTGCTGCAACATAAATATTGCCTGGTCCGGTTACTAGATCAACTTTCTCTAGAACCGCGTTATCAAAGTTATTTGGTTTTGAATTTACTCCGTATGCAAATGCAGCAATCGCTTGCGCGCCTCCCATTGCATAAACCTCATCGATTCCCAACAATGCGCAGGTCGCCAAAATCGTAGGATGGGGCCAGCCGTTATTTTCTTTTTGTGCCGGTGAGGCCAGGGCAATACTTTTTACTCCAGCGATCTGTGCTGGAACCGCGTTCATTATTACCGAGCTGGGATAAACCGCTCTTCCACCCGGCACATATAAACCAACTCGATCAACTGGAATCCAGCGTTCCTCAACCTCTCCGCCATCTACAACTCGGGTCGTAGTGCTCCCCCGCTTTTGATCAAGATGAACTACGCGTACCCTTCTAATCGCCTCCAAAATTACCTGCTTGAGTCCGGCATCTAGTAGTTGCAATGCTTGATCAATAACTGATTTTGGAACCCTGATGGATTCAGGGGCAACGCCGTCATATTTAAGGCTTAACTCTTTGAGAGTTGATTCATCTCCATTCTTTACTGATTGCAAGATTGGTTTAATTGCAACCAAAGCGCTATCGATATCAAACTCCGCGCGCGGTAATAACCTTTGATACTCAGATTTTGATAGCTGACGACCACGTAGATCTACGACCCGCATCAACTCGCTCACTGCCCTAGTCTAAAGCGGGTAATGGATTTGCGGCTTGTTATTTAGAGTCGGTAGTCAAACTAGGCAGTCTGGCCCCAAGATTGATTTCAAATCAGCGCTCAGACTCGGAGAAGCGGTCACCTTTAATCCATCATCCAAACGCAAAATTGTGTTTTTCGCCCCACCTTCAATTTTCAGATGTACTTCGCGAGTACCAGGATGAGAACGCAGGATTTCCTTCATGCGATCAACAATTGGTGGCGTACAACGCTCCGACTCCAAGCGAATTACAAAGGGACCGATTGGAGCTTGGTTGATGTCGGGAATAGATAAATCAATTGCGGTTACCTGAGGGGTTTCTTCTCGTTTATCAATTCGCCCACGGACAACAACAATGCGATCCTCAATTAAATTCAAAGCGTGTTGTTGGTAGGTGCTGGAGAAAAAGCGCACATCAATCGCGCCTTCGAGATCTTCAATGGTGACAATCGCCCAGGATTGACCCTGTCTACTTACTTTACGCTGGACACTGGTGATCAAGCCCGCAATAGTTACGGTCTGTTCATGTCCAACAACATCATCAAAGATCTGACTAATTGTTATGTCTGTGGCGGATTTCAATACATGCTCCACGCCAAGCAGCGGATGATCAGAAACGTATAAACCCAACATCTCACGTTCGTAAGAAAGCAAAAGCGCTTTCTCCCACTCCGCCTCATCGATCTGCAATTCCACTCCAGATACAGCAGATGGCGTAGCTAAGTTGGCGCCACCGAATAGATCGAATTGGCCAATCGACTCAGCACGTTTTGTCTCCATGACTGAATCAATCGCTTCAAGATAGATATTCATTAAACCTTTTCTGGAATGGCCCAGTGAGTCAAATGCTCCAGCTTTAATTAATGACTCAATAGTTTTTTTGTTGCAAACATGAACATCAACCTTTGCCAGAAAATCCCCAAATGATTGATAGCGACCTTTTTCAACACGGTTTTTTGCGATCGAGGAAACAACATTTTCACCTACATTGCGGATCGCAGCCAAACCAAATCTAATGTCCTGACCAGTTGGGGTGTACTCACCATTTGAATCATTTACATCAGGAGGCAGTACTTTGATTCCCATTCTTCGGCATTCATTTAGATAAAGCGCAGATTTATCTTTGTCATCCCTAACACTGGTAAGAAGCGCTGCCATGTACTCGGTTGGATAATTAGCCTTTAGATAAGCGGTCCAAAAGGAAACTACCCCGTAACCGGCGCTATGGGCTCGGTTAAATGCGTAATCCGAGAATGGAATCAGGGTTTTCCAGAGCTCTTCAATGGCAACGCTGGAGAAACCATTGGCGCGCATGCCCGCCTCAAAGTGAACATACTCTTTATCCAGAATCTCTTTGTTCTTTTTACCCATTGCTTTGCGAAGCAAATCCGCGCGACCAAGAGAGAAACCAGCAAGTTTTTGGGCGATAGCCATAACCTGCTCTTGATAAACAATTAAGCCATAGGTGTCATCCAAAATCTCTTTAAGAGCCTCACTCAACTCGGGATGAATAGGTTCAATCTTCTTCCGTTTGTTTTTACGATCTGCGTAATCATTGTGGGCATTAACTCCCATTGGCCCGGGGCGATAAAGTGCAATCACAGCTGAGATATCCTCAAAAGAGTCAGGAACCATTGATCTAAGAAGCGCCCGGATTGGCGCACTATCTAACTGAAATACGCCAAGAGTGTCGCCTCTCGAGAGAAGTTCAAAGGTTTTTTGATCCGACAAAGGAAGATCCTCTAGTACCAGATTCTTGCCTTGATTGTTCTTGATGTTTAGTAAACAATCATCAAGTACCGAAAGGTTTCTAAGTCCCAAAAAGTCCATCTTCAATAGACCTGTTGACTCACATGCTCCCATATCAAACTGGGTAATGATGGCTCCATCTGCCTCACGACGATGAATCGGTATTACATCTAAAAGAGGTTCACGACTCAAAATAACTCCGGCAGCGTGAACACCCCACTGGCGTTTTAATCCTTCTAGACCTCTTGCCATGTCAACAATAGTTTTTGAATCAGGATCAGTTTCATAGATATTTCTGAACTCTTGCGCCTCGGCATAGCGATCATTTTCTTTGTCAAAGACACCCGACAAAGAAATGTCTTTACCCATAATTGCCGGCGGTAGAGCCTTGGTTAATTTTTCGCCAATTGCATATGGGTAGCCCAACACACGAGTTGAGTCCTTGATGGATTGTTTAGATTTGATTGTGCCGTAGGTAATGATCTGAGCTACTCGATCATCGCCATACTTGTTGGTGGCGTATCGAATCATCTCGCCACGTCTACGCTCATCAAAATCCAGATCAATGTCGGGCATAGAGATACGCTCTGGATTTAAGAAACGCTCAAAAAGTAAGCCATGCTTTATTGGGTCCAGCGCAGTAATGCCAAGTGCGTATGAAACTAGTGAGCCTGCCGCAGATCCTCTTCCCGGTCCAACTCTGATTCCTTGGGATCTGGCGTGATTAACAAGGTCAGCAACAACCAAGAAGTATCCAGGGAATCCCATCTTGGTCATTACCTCAAGTTCGTAATTCAATCTCTCGATATAACCATCCGGAATTACATTGTTAAAGCGATTCTGCAAACCTTTGTGAGCCTCTTTGACCAGCCAGCTGTCCTCGCTTTCACCAACTGGAACCGGAAATTTAGGAAGCAGATTTTCATTTTCGCGCAAAGTAGTGTTACACCGCTCGGCGATTAATAATGTGTTATCACAGGCTGATTCGATCTCTTTAAAGATGCGTCGCATTGTCGCAGCGTCCTTCAAATAGAACTCACTATTTTCAAATTTGAATCTTTTTGGGTCGGCCAGGGTGGAACCTGATTGGATACACAGCAATGCTTCATGATGTTTGGCATCGTCGGCATATGTGTAATGTAAATCGTTAGTGGCTAGAAGAGGCAATCCCAACTCTTTAGCCAATTTCAATAGATCTTCTTTAACCCTGCGTTCAATTTCAATTCCATGATCCATAATCTCGACAAAGTAATTTTCGGCACCGAAAATGTCTCGGTAACTTGCTGCAGCTGCACGCGCCTCTTTATAGGCACCCATTCGAATACGGGTTTGAATCTCTCCACCTGGACAACCTGTTGTGGCGATTAGCCCTTGTGAATATTGTGAGAGAAGCTCGCGATCCATTCGTGGCTTGTAATAAAAACCCTCTAATGAAGCAAGCGAGGAGAGTTTAAAAAGATTTGCCAGGCCAATGTTGTCCTCCGCCAGCAAGGTCATGTGGGTGTATGCGCCACCACCAGAAACATCATCCTCGCCGCCTTCAGCCCACTTAACTCTTTTTTTGTCGAAACGTGACTCAGGGGCTACATAAGCCTCAATACCGATAATCGGCTTTACCCCTGCTTTTTTCATGGTTTTGTAAAAATCAAAGGCACCGAAAACATTGCCGTGATCGGTCATTGCAATCGCACCGTCACCGTTACGGGCAACTTCTTGAGCTAACGTCTCAATTCGAGCCGCGCCATCGAGCATGGAGTACTCGGTATGTACATGAAGATGGACAAAACCCTGGCTCACGGTCGGCGAGATTACTCCCTGCAGGCTATTTAACGGTCAACAGCTCTAAGGCGCGTTGCAGATCGGCGGGCAGAGGCGCGTGGAGTGTGATGCGCTCATCAGTTGAAGGTTGAGTGAAGCTCAATTCAATGGCATGCAGCCAGGGACGTTTCAACTCTAACCGCGCTGCCAAGACCGGATCTCCACCATAGGCAAGATCTCCTACTAGTGGATGGCGCAAGGCGTTGAAGTGAACTCTGATTTGGTGGGTGCGACCAGTTTCTAACTCAACTCTAAGAAGTGAAGCGCTCGAATAAAACTCCAACACTTGATAGTGGGTAATGCTGGGCTTTCCGTCGGCAACTACTGCGAATCGATAATCTTCACGAGGATGTCTGCCAATTGGAGCATCGATAGTTCCTTCACTGGGATCAATATGACCCTGCACCAAGGTTTGATAAACCTTTTTAACGGAACGGTTTCTAAATTGATTTTTCATTGCAGTGTAAGAGTTTTCATTTTTTGCCAGCAACATTAATCCAGAGGTTCCAGCATCAAGCCTTTGCACAATTCCTTGACGCTCTTGCGGACCGGAGGTTGAGATGCGATAACCGCGAGCAATTAAAGCTCCGACAACTGTTGGCCCCATCCATCCAGGGCTGGCATGAGCTGCACATCCCACTGGTTTGTTTACAACGACCACATCCTCGTCATCGTAAACAATTTCCAACTCTTCAATAGGTGTGGGCTTTAACTCTAAAGGATCAAATGGTTCCGGCAATGTGATTACAACTCGGTCACCAACCCTCACTCGATCTGATTTAGAGAGCGGTTTCTTGCCTTGAAGGACATCGCCGGCATTAAGTAAATCTGCGACATTACTCCTTGATAGCTCAAGGAGTTTTGAAAGTGCGGAATCAATCCGTTCTCCATCTAGCTCCTGAGGAATTAATACCTCTTTACGCTCTCGATTCGATGACATTAAGCGCTCCGATTTGGTTTTTCAAAGGGTTGAATATTTCTCATCGCGAGAATAGTCATCCAAATTCCCGCACACACAATGGCGGAATCGGCCACATTGAAGATGGGCCAATTAGGTAGTTGAATCCAATCAATGACCTCGCCCCGCCAAAGTCCAGGTGGACGAACTGCGCGATCCCACAGATTCCCTAGAACTCCGCCAAGAAGTAAGGCAAGACCAATCGCCCATCCTCTGTTCTGCACTTTGCGCATGTAATAAATTATGAATGCGGCAACACAAAGTTTTAGAGAAGAAAGAAGCGGCGTAGCATCAGTGCCCAAACTAAAACCCGCACCAGGATTGGTTCCATAAGTTAATTTCAGAAAATCGCCTATTACTTTCACCGGCTCTCTGAATTGCAAATAGCTAGCTGCCCAGTTTTTTGTAATTAAGTCAAGGGCAAAAACTAAGGTAACTAACGCAATGAATAGTCGTCGCGCGCGGTTTGCACGTGACGACTCTAGCGACGCTCTTCCTTCTGTTTGCATAGCATGCAAAGAGTTGCGCGCGGAAATACCTGAAGACGAGCTTTGCCAATGGCATTTCCGCAATCTTCACAACGACCATATGTCTTGTTATCAATTCGCTCTAGCGCCCGCTCTGTTTGCAACACCATATCTCGAGCGTTATAGACCAAGGAAATTTCATGTTCCCGTTCAAAGGTTTTCGCACCAGCATCAGCTTGATCATCACCGGCACCAACGCCAGATGCTTCAATCAAATCATCCATTTCACTTTCGATCTCTTCCAACTCCTTCTTTAGTCGGACTAGATCCTTTGCTAAATCGGAACGTATTGCCTTTAACTCAGTTGCGGTCCAATTTTCCTCTCCCTCACTAACAAATGGTGCTGGAGCAGCTTTAATTGGCTTTAAGGATGGCGCCTTCTTACCGGGCTTGGGCTTGCGAACTGGTGGCGGCAGAACTAAACGCTTTTCCTCTACAACTACAACATCGCTGGCCTCTATCTCGGGCTTGTAAACCGAGATGGTGGTCGCACCACCTTTGGCTGTACTACTTGTGAGCGCTGTTTTGTGAGCGCCTTTAATTATTTCGGCGGCAGGTTTTTTAGCTAGCGGTTTCTTGGCCAAGGTTGGTCGAACCGGGGCCTTCTTTACTGGCTGGTTCTTGACTGGCGCCTTTTTGGCCGGTGCCTTTTTCGCAACCGGTTTTTTGGCAGGAGCCTTCTTTACCTCTGCTTTTTTTGCTGGAGCCTTTTTCGCCGGAGCCTTTTTGGCAGGTGATTTTTTAAGCTTTGCAACCGCTTTTGATAACTTCTTTTTCAATGCCACAACCGCGAAGGCTAAAGGTTTGCATCAATAAACGCCACTCGCCTCGCTCGGCAGTAGGTGGGAGCTCATACTCGTAGGTTAGACTGAGCGCCTTGCAAAAAGACCTGTAACAAGGATTCGCAATGACCAGGCCATCACCTGATAGCGAGTTGGAAGAAATGGGCTCACAGCAGCATCACAGTGACTCATCTAGAACCGACGGCAAGATAAGTAAGTGGTGAACACCCAAGAAATTTGAGGTGTTTACAAGGCGGGTGGTACCGCGGTCCTAAAGTGATCGCCCCTCCAAACATTTGATGCAAACCGCGTCAGAGTCATGTTTAGGGAGGCAAAGTTGATGACCAGTAACTCGCCATATCAAGCGCTTTCGCCTTCAATTGATTTACCTGCCATCGAGCATGAAGTTTTGGATTTTTGGCAGACACAAGACATCTTTCACCAAAGCGTTAAAGCTAGAGCTGGTGGCCAATCTTGGACTTTTTATGAGGGCCCTCCGACTGCGAATGGATTACCTGGAACCCATCACATTGAAGCTCGCGTATTTAAAGATGTGTTCCCACGTTTTCACACCATGAAAGGTAAGCAGGTAATCCGCAAAGCGGGATGGGATTGCCATGGACTTCCCGTTGAGATTGCGGTTGAGAAAGAGCTTGGCTTTTCTGGGAAGGGAGATATCGAGAAGTACGGTATAGCCGCCTTTAATGAAAAATGTCGTGAATCAGTTCAACGACATGTCGATGCCTTCACAACCATGACAGAACGTATGGGGTTCTGGGTTGATTTTGATGAGGCTTATTGGACTATGTCTAATGAGTACATTGAAAGTGTTTGGTGGTCGCTGGCTCAAATTCATCAGAAAGGTTTACTGGTTCAAGATCACCGAGTCGCGCCTTATTGTCCACGTTGCGGTACCGGGCTTTCTGATCATGAGTTGGCACAGGGTTATGAAACCGTAAAAGATCCTTCAGTCTATGTGCGCTTTCCAATTACAACTGGCGAATTGAAAGATTTAAACGCCTCGCTTTTGGTTTGGACAACTACCCCTTGGACCTTGGTCTCTAACACTGCGATCGCAGTTCATCCTGGGGTGGATTATGTAGTGGTGCGCACTAAAGAAAGTGAAGAGTTGCCCAGTGAGGTTTTGGTGGTTGCAGAACCCCTGATTGCAGTTGTCGGAGAAGGCGCCGAAATCATTAAGAAAATTAAAGGCACAGAGTTAGAGCGCACTGGATATCGCAGACCTTTTGATTTTGTCGAGATTCAAGGCGCCCACTTTGTAATCTTGGCTGATTATGTAACCACAGAGGATGGAACTGGATTGGTGCACCAGGCGCCGGCTTTTGGAGCCGACGATTTACAAAGCTGCCGCCGCTATGAACTTCCTGTGGTAAATCCGGTACTACCAAATGGCCATTTTTCCGATGAGATAACACTGGTTGGTGGTTTGTTTTTCAAAGAAGCAGATAAACCACTAGTCAAGGAGTTAAAAGCAAAGGGTGCGTTGTACAAGCATCAACAATATGAACACTCCTACCCCCATTGTTGGCGTTGTCATACCCCGCTGATTTATTACGCACAACCTTCTTGGTACATCCGAACCACAAAGATTAAGGAAGCGCTGCTGCGGGAAAATTCCGCTACCGATTGGCATCCAGAGACCATTAAGACCGGTCGATTTGGCGATTGGTTAAACAACAATATCGATTGGGCGCTTTCCCGCAATCGTTATTGGGGAACTCCGCTACCGATTTGGCGCTGCGAAAATGCCCACGAAGAATCTTTTGGATCACTGAAAGAGTTAGAGGTTAGAGCTGGACGTGAATTAACCGGACTCGAATTACATAGACCGTATGTGGATGAGATTGAGTTTGACTGTCAAAGTTGTGATTCCAAAATGAATCGCACTCCCGAGGTGATTGATTGCTGGTATGACTCCGGCGCCATGCCTTTTGCGCAATGGGGTTACCCGCACAAACCAGGATCTGTAGAGAAATTCAACGCGGCCTATCCTGCAGATTTCATCTGCGAAGCAATAGATCAAACCCGTGGTTGGTTCTATACCTTGATGGCAATTGGCACATTAGTCTTTGATAAATCTTCCTATAAAACCGTGCTATGTCTCGGCCATATCTTGGATAAAGATGGCCGCAAAATGAGCAAGCATTTAGGAAATGTTCTAGAGCCAATGGCGCTCATGGATCAACATGGTGCCGATGCGGTTCGTTGGTACATGTTGGCGGCCGGCTCGCCTTGGAGCGCACGCCGTGTAGGACATGATGCAATCTCCGAGGTAGTCCGTAAAACCCTACTCACCTATTGGAATACCGTCTCATTCTTATCGCTTTACGCATCAGCCTCCGACTATCAGCCCACGCCATATTCAAATGAATTGAACTTATCAACTATGGACCGATGGATAGTTAGCGAGTTAAATCAACTCATAAATGAGGTCGATGATTCACTAGCTGATTTCGACTCTCAGCGAGCTGGAGCAGCACTGGCTAGATTTATTGATGACCTATCTAACTGGTATGTGCGACGTTCCCGCCGCCGATTCTGGGATGGCGATGTTGCTGCTCTTTCAACACTGCAACACTGTCTAACAACTCTCACTCTCTTGATGGCGCCAATGGTTCCATTTATTACGGAGCATGTCTGGCAGCAATTGATTCGCAAGGTGGATCCCAGCGCTGAACAATCAGTGCATCTGGCTGATTTTCCTGTGGCGGATTCTGCGCTTATCGATGAAAAGCTTTCAAATGATGTTGCATTGACTCGAAGATTGGTTGAATTAGGCAGAGCGGCTCGTGCCCAATCGCAGGTAAAGATTAGACAACCTCTCTCCCGCGCTCTGATTGCAGCGTCCGGTTGGAAATCACTTTCGACTGAGCTGCGTGATCAAATCGCAGATGAGCTAAATGTGGAGCATTTGGATGATTTGTCTGCAGCAGGATCTGATCTGGTAGATGTTTCTATCAAAGCGAACTTCCGATCACTCGGATCTAGATACGGCGGAGATGTACAAGCGATTGCCAAGGCTCTTAGCTCCACCTCCGCATCTGAGTTGGTTGCTCAAGTTCGCAGCCAGGGCCAAGTGGATGTTTCATACGGTTCCAGCCAGAGCGCAACAATTAGCGAGGAGGATTTGGTAATTACTGAAACCCCTCGAACTGGTTGGGCGGTCTCTTCTCATTCAGGAGAGAGCGTGGCGCTAGATCTACAACTTTCCCCTGAGTTGATTTCAAAGGGCGTGGTACGCGAAGCGATTCGAGCCATTCAAGATGCCCGCAAATCATCAGGTTTTGACATCAGTGATCGCATTCATGTGAAGTGGAATTGTGCGCCAGAGTTTGTTGCCGCATTGAACTCCGGAGCACAGTGGATAAGTGAAGAGGTCTTAGCGCTTTCCTTTACCCAAGATTCCGCACTAGGTGTCAGCGAAGAAGAGCTTGGTTTGAAGCTTGAATTACAGAAAGCTTAAAACTTACTTCTGATCTCCCATAGATCGGGAAAAACCGGATTAAAGAGGGTGGATGCTAAATATTTAGCGCCACTTGATCCTCCAGTACCCAGCTTTTGACCTATGGTGCGCTCCACCATCTTTACATGTCGGTAGCGCCACTCCTGCAGCCCTTCATCAATATCCATCAATCTTTCACAAACCAATGCCGCCTCAGGATCATTGCGATGCAGATCAAGAAGTGCCTCTTGCACCTCTTCAGTGGGCGAGTACTGCTGTGATACATCACGTTGCAAAATCTCTTGTGACAACTTAAAGCCGCGCTTTGCGACATAACTTAAGGTGCAATCCCATATAGAGGGTGATCTCATCAATGTTTCAACTCGGGCTTTGTCATTAGGCAAAAGATGCGCAGCTGCTTTGGAATCACGCCGTCCCAATATCGCCTCAACTTCACGAAATTGCGCAGATTGAAAACCGCTGGAAGCTCCCAGGCGATCCCGAAATGAGTTGAATTGAAGTGGCGTCATCGTCTCCAGAATGTCTATCTGAGCAACGCAAATCTTCAAAATGGTTCTGATGCGACCCAATAATGACAATGCGTAATGTGTTTCGCCTTGTTGTAAGGCTTTACCAGCCGCTTGAAACTCATGAATCATCTGCTTGAACCAAAGTTCATAGGTTTGATGGATAACAATAAAGAGCAGTTCATCATGCTCTGGGCCCTCAGAGAGCGGAGCCTGAAGATTTAATAATTCATCAACCTTCAAATAGCTGCTGTAGGTGAGAGCGGCTGAGGTTTCTTCACTCATGTGACTCGAGAACCTCCTGCTTTTACTTTGCGATACTGACCAGAACTGACCAGGTCTCTCAATCTTTGAAATCCGTCATAAACCTCGACAAAGGAGGTAGCCAACGGGGAAATCGCAACTCGAATTGAATTTGGCACTCGATAATCTGGAATTACATCAGCAAACTCTCGAAGCGCAACCGCAATCTGCTCTGCATCTGGATGCACCAAAGAGATATGACCGCCGCGTTGCTTGGAATCTCGAGGTGTGTTCAATTCAAAACCCAATGGTTTTAACCACAAATCAAATAGTTCGATCATCATTTGGGTACCGCGTGCCGCTTTCTTTTCAATTTCTTCTATTCCTGCGGCTTCAATAATCTCGAAGGCGGATTTGATGCAACGCAGACCCATTAAAGAGGGACTGGCTATTTGAAAACCTCGAATACTTTCATCCTTTTCAAATTTCGGCCCCATGGCAAATTGATCTCTTTGCGCAAACCAGCCTTGAATTGGAACCCTCAACTCATTTTGAATCCGCTTTGCTACATACAGCCAGGCTGGTGCGCCAGGACCTGAGTTGCCGTACTTGTATGTGCAACCGACGGCGAGATCAACTCCGTTGTCATCAAAGTTCAATTCAACGGATCCAACAGCATGAGCTGCATCCCATAACAGCAGAGCTCCATGAGAACGCACCAAATCGGTCAATGCCTTTATATCCTGCCTAGCACCTGAACGATATTGAACGACCTCCAAGCTCACCAAAGCAACATCATCGTTGAGATAAGGCGATAAAACCTCAGGAGTTATCAATTCATTGGTGGCAACTTTGGGATCTTCATTATCAATCACCACAAGCTTTAATCCATGTTGCTCTGCCAAACCTTGCATTATGTAGCGGTCGGTTGGGAAATTCGCTGCATCAATAATGATTGTCTTTCGATTTGGTCGGGCTTTAATTGCCGCACTTGCCAACTGATAGAAGTTAACGGAAGTGGTATCACAGGCCAGCACCTGTCCAGCGGCAGCCCCTAATGCACTTCTGCCAATGAGATCTCCGGCTGACTGTGCCTCATCAACCCAGTGGCTCCAACCGGTTACCACCTGCGGACCCCATTCTTGCGTTAGAAAATCATTGATTGCCTTCACTGTCGCATGCGGCAATCTGCCGAGTGAGTTTCCATCTAGATAGCAGGTATGAGGATCGGTAATTACAAACTTATTTCGGTACTCACGTAGAGGATCTTGCTCATCCAGTTGAATCGCTTCAGAGCGTTGCATGCTCCGCAGTCTAGGTTAGAAAGATGTTGGTTGAGAAGGCTTTAAGCCAGAAAAGCGATGAGAATTTGAGTGCCAAAAAATAAAACTATGAATGACAAATCTAGGGCTATTCCACCGAGGCGAAGAGGTGGCACAAACCGTCGAACAAAACTAAGCGGCTTATCGGTAATTATGTAGATTATTTCAGCTATGGGAAGGATTATTCCGCGCGGTCTCCAGCCAGGCTTGAACATCCGTACATAATCCAAAATTAAGCGCAGAAAAAGTGAGAGCAGAAAAAGATTTAAGGCAAGTACTACCCAACTAGTTATGCTAATCACTGCTGGTTTTTATCAGCTCTGATTGAAAAGACTGGCGTTAGCGGCCGCGGTTTTATCTTCGGAGCTAACCATCACATTTGGCGGAGAAAGCAAGAAAACTTTTGAGGTTACTCGCTCAATAGTTCCGGCGTGACCAAAAACTAGACCTGATGCAAAATCAATTAGACGCTTGCGCTCTGACTCTTCCATGTCACTCAAATTCATGATGACAGGATTTCCTTCTCTGTAAAACTCTCCGATGGCCCGGGCCTCACTATAGAAACGTGGAGTGATGGTGACGATGCGATCAATCGCAGCTGGCTCAACTGGAGTGGCGGTTTGAGCAATTGGAAGTTGAGGCGCAACGCTCAAAGATGGGGTGACTCTCTTAACAGGAGCTGCTTTCGGACGAACAGCCACAGACTCTTGAGCCGATCCATCATCCTCGGTAAGACCCAAATAATTCGTCATTCTTCTTAGCGCATTAGACATGGCTTAATTTTATGGCGCAGGGCTTCGGCTACCCAGTATTGAACTGCCTAGCCTGATATGTGTCGCACCATGTTCGATAGCGATTTTGTAATCACTACTCATTCCGGCGGAGATGTAATTTGCTGCAGGAATCAATGCTTTTAGCGAACCACTGGTTTTTTGCAGGTTGGCGAAGGCCTGATTTGGGTCGCCATTTAATGGCCCAACCCCCATAACCCCCACAATCTCAAGAGCAGGTAGCCCTGAAATCGCGGAGGCAAACTCCGGTAACTGCTGTGGCTTAACACCACTCCGTTGGCCAGGAATCTCCTCCCCCGCATCAAGGTTTATCTGGATGAAGCAGCGCTGCGTTTTACCAAGCTCCTGAGCATATTGAGAGATTTTTTTGGCATGAGAAATCTCATCGAGTGAATGAATGTAATCGCTCCACTTCACAATTGATTTGAGTTTGTTGCTTTGAATTCCACCTTGAAAATGCCAGACTGCCTCATCTGGTAGTTGCTCCGACTTTTCTGCCCCTTCAGAATCTCGGTTCTCGCCGAAATGTCGTTGACCCAATTCATAGAGAAGTTTTACATCGCTACTCGGAAAGGTTTTGGTAACTACTATCAAGGTCACCGTAGAGGGAAGTTCGGCCTTCACCTTATTTAAATTAGCTGATAATTCGGCGCTTCTGTCCACGATATTTAATCTACTCTAGCCATATAACACCAGCCTGGCGCCCGGTGATGCCATCTCGGCGATAGGAGAAATACCCCGAATCATGAACCGTGCATTGATTAACTGAACTCCACTTAATACCCTGCTGCTCCAACAGCGCGATCAAACCTGCTTCAACACCCAAACAAGGTTTTCCATTTGGGGAGAGAATTTTGGTAGATGCCTCAGGAACTTTTTTTGTCACCTCGTCATAAATATCAATATCTACTTCATAGCATTGGGCGCAGATTGAGGCCCCAATCTCTGCGGAAATCTCTGAGCTTGTAATTCCGTGATTTTTAAATACTTTGAGAGTTTCTTGGAGTACCCCTGCCACCAGCCCCTTTCGGCCAACATGAACCGCGGCAACCGCACCTGAGCTATGCATCAAAAGTGGAACGCAATCTGCAATCAACGTTACTAGTGCGACTCTCTTTTCTGTAGTGAAAAGGGCATCTACTGAAGGAGTAAAACTAAAATCTGAACCGGCTTCAATTTCAGCAACCGCGGCGCCATGAATCTGGTTCATATAGAAAACACCTTGCAATGGCAAACCGATTTTCTTTGCTAACTCAGCACGATTTGCCTTAACGCAGCTCGAGTCATCACCTACATGGGAGGCAAGATTGAAACCGTCAAAAGGCGGCTTACTAACGCCACCTTCCCGCGAGGTAAAAACCGACCTCGACATGGAGCCACTTACTTCATGAAATCAGGGATATCGATTTCATCTTCAGCGACCAGCTCTTCAAAGGTAATTCGGCGTCGCGCTGGGGTTTGTGGTGCCTCCATCGCTACCGCTATTGGATCATTTGC
This sequence comes from Candidatus Nanopelagicaceae bacterium, assembly GCA_018882885.1. Lineage (GTDB taxonomy): Bacteria > Actinomycetota > Actinomycetes > Nanopelagicales > Nanopelagicaceae > MAG-120802. The sequence continues at coordinate 63,676 of VERG01000003.1, forward strand.
AGGTATTGGATCGGCCTGCCCATTCAACGCCGCGGTAGAAATTACTGGAACGGAAACCTTCTTTGGTGCGCCACCATCAAAACCTGCGGCAATTACGGTAACTCGTACCTCATCACCTAGGGCATCATCTATGACCGTACCAAAAATAATATTGGCATCAGGATGTGCGCACTTGGCAACCAGCTCGGCAGCCTCGCTGATTTCAAATAATCCCAAATCTGAACCGCCAGCGATTGAAAGGAGTACGCCATGGGCTCCATCAATTGAAGCCTCGAGCAATGGCGATGAAATAGCTAACTCTGCTGCTCTTGTGGCTCGGGCTTCTCCGCGCGCTGAACCAATTCCCATTAACGCAGAGCCTGCGCCATCCATGACACTCTTTACATCTGCAAAATCCAGGTTAATTAAACCTGGGGTTGTAATTAGATCGGTGATTCCTTGAACACCTGACAACAAAACCTGATCAGCGGTTTTGAAAGCCTCTGGAGCAGAGATTGAGCGATCAGAGATGGAGAGCAAACGATCATTTGGAATAACAATTAATGTGTCAACCTCTTTGCGAAGATTTTCGATTCCCTCTTCTGCCTGAGTTGCTCTTCTTTTACCTTCAAAACTAAATGGTCGAGTTACAACACCAACTGTCAGGGCACCCAACTCTTTGGCAATTTTTGCCACAACAGGTGCACCACCAGTTCCAGTTCCGCCGCCTTCTCCAGCGGTGACAAAAACCATGTCAGAGCCGCGAAGTACTTCTTGGATTTCTTCGGAATGATCAATTGCCGCTTGCATACCTATTTCAGGTGCAGCACCTGCACCAAGGCCGCGAGTTAATTTTCTACCGATATCTAATTTCACATCAGCATCACTCATGAGAAGCGCTTGTGCATCAGTATTAATCGCAATGAATTCAACGCCTTTTAATCCAGCATCAATCATTCGATTAACCGCATTAACTCCACCGCCACCAATTCCAACAACTTTGATGACCGCTAAATAATTCTGTGGTGTCGCCACTTTTTCGCCTCTCTTCAAACCCTAATTCTCAACTTTAGACTTAGAGTTTCCTTTTATTGTGCGCGCAAAAGTAGGCGTGCGGTGCATGACAAGCAAACACCGACACAAGGTTTTATCTCTGAGTTTTTTGCACTCTATTTGCTGACAATTGGCGATGTTGGATTCGAGAGATTTAAATTTTTAACTGATTTATTTTGCTTCAACTCCAAAAGGCGATTCATAATCTCAATCTTTAGCTCTAGATCTTTGACACTCCCCCAGGAAATATCCAATCTCCGTCCCTCTTTGACCAACTGGGTGGAAATTGAAAGCTGGTCCTTGGCTTGGACTCTCTCCACTTTTAGGGAGATGCCCTGCAGGGTTTCTATCAACTGCGCAACATCAGAGCGCAACTCTTTACTATCGTTTTGAATTGAAATTTCCGGCATATCTGCCCACTCGCCAGAGGCTAAGGCACGGGCCACTGCCTCTGCCGGAAGATAGAAGTTTTCTAAATCCCGGTCCATAAAGCCAATGGACTCGACATTGGTGCTGTCCTTGGGAATCAATCTTCCAATTGGGTCACGGGCGATTACTGCTATGTGAAGCTCTCCAGAGAAGAGTCTGCGATCTAATCTTATATTTTCTACCCAAAGCATCTCTCGAACCCGAGTAGCTATCTCACGTCGATCAACTCGAGCCAGAGGTTGACCAACCTCAACCACCGCCGGTGCTTGAGAAATCTTTGTCATGACATCTTTAACTATTTTTTTATCTTTTGAATCAATAATTATTTTTTCAACTGTGAAAATCTGACTCCAGCCCAGTACATAGGTAGCCAGGGCCAACATTAAAGTACTCAATACCAATGCGGGGGTCTTAAAAAATCTACTCATTACTTCTCGTCAATAGCGGTTAGAATCAATTTTCCTAGGGAATTTACATCGCCTGCACCCAATGTAATGATTACATCTCCTGGTTTAGCAAACTCTGCAACACTCTCCACCACCGTAGGCATAGATGGTTCATAGGTAACTTTCTCGCTCGGCATCCTGCCAGCGATTAACGCTGAGGTAACACCGGCTACTGGTTTTTCACTTGCAGGATAGACCTCCAATAGAAATGTGTGGTCAGCCAAAGAGAGAGATGCGGCAAATTCTTGCGAAAAAGCTTTAGTACGGGAGTATCTATGGGGTTGGAAAATCGCGATTACTCGACCGGATCCAGCAAAAATCCGCGCAGTCTGCAAGGTTGCAGTGATTTCTGTTGGATGATGTCCATAATCATCAACCACTGTCACCTTGTTAGCGCTGCCCTTAATCTCAAACCTTCTGCGCGCCCCGGTAAACAACTTCAATCCCGCCAATAAATCTTGAACCGATGCGCCTAATCTAAGTCCTGATGACAATGCAGCTGCCGCGTTGAAGAGATTGTGGCGTCCAGTTATAGCCAGCTCCATCTCACCAAGTATTCTTCCCTTCCAGGTAACCCGTGCAACTGCGTAATTTGCAGCTACATGTATCCGATCTAATTTCAGATCGGCATCCAAACTTTCTCCATAAGTTATTAGCTCAATTCCTCGGGATTGCAGATCTGGCAGCTCGTTCAATAAACGCTTAACTCCAACATCATCGCTACAAGCGACGAGAAAGCCGCCGGGTTGAATTGTCATGACGAACTCCGCAAAGAGTTGGTCGATCGCCGAGATATCAGCAAAATTATCAACATGATCTAATTCGATATTTGTGATGATTCCACCAAAAGGTTTATAAGCAACAAAAGAACCATCAGATTCATCAGCCTCAACCACAAAGATATTTCCAGATCCTTGATGTGCGTTGGTTCCAGAGTTTCGAACCGTTGCACCGATAGCGAAAGATGGATCGAGTCCACAATGTTGCAACGCCACAGTGAGCATCGAGGTAGTAGTGGTTTTGCCATGCGTCCCAGCAACGGCAACGGATTTATAACCCGTCATTAACTCGGATAGTGCTTGGGCTCTCTCCAAGATAGGAATCCCGGCAGATTTTGCCGCTATTAGTTCAGGATTACTCTCTGGAATAGCGCTGGAGCGAATCAAAAAATCAGCGCCAATTACATTAGCTGCATCATGACCAACAAATGTAATGATGCCCAAATTACGCAAGCCAGCCAAATTAGATGAATCATTTAAGTCAGAGCCAGAAACCTTTGCACCGCGCGCAATCATGATGCGAGCGATTCCGCTCATCCCAGATCCACCGATACCAACGAAATGAGCATGAGAGTTAGGCCAATCTCTACTCATTTTCTATCACCACTTTTGGGTTCCAACACTCCAAGTGCTAACTCTGCAATTCTTTTCCCAGCTGCGCTATTTGATCCAATCTCGGTGGATTTAAATTTGCCGGCTTTCACCAGAGCTTCGCTTAGGTTTTGTATTAACCAACTCGCTGTGAACTCCTCATTTTTGACCATTACCGCAGCACCCTTACCCTCTAAGGCTTTGGCGTTATCAATCTGTTCACCATTTCCATGTGGCAAAGGGACCAAGATTGAGAACTTGCCCACCGAGGCTAATTCAGAACAGGTAACCGCGCCGCTTCTGGCTATCACTAAATCGGCGCTGCCATAGATTGCTGTCATGTCATGAAAATACGGAAGTGGTAGATAACTCTCTGTTCTATCAGGAAGTTGGTTATTCATTCCTACGGCATGGATTATTTGAATACCTGAGAGCTGCGGTAACGCCTGCGCCACTACCCCATTCATATATTGCGAACCCTGTGAGCCTCCGAAAATTGCGACTAGTGGTTGTTTTGGATCCAAGCCCCAAGTTCGGCAGTGCTCCCTCTTAAAACTTTCGCGATCCTTTATCTGAGCCACTTCATTTAGAGAGCTTCGAATCGGCATGCCAGTTAGCACCGCGCCTGGCCATTGCTTTCTTACCGCCTCAAAATTAACGGCGACCAACTTGGCAAAACCACGACCCAGTTTGTTGGCCCATCCCGGCTTCGCATTTGCTTCGTGAATAACTATCGGAACACCTTTTAGAAATGCGGCCAGGTAGGCAGGAGCTGCTACATAACCACCAAAACCAATTAAAAGATCAACCCCGCGCAAAGCCTTAATAGCTTGAAAAGTTGAAACCACAAGACGAAATGGAAACAGAAAACTCTCTCCATCTAAGGATCTCGGCAAAACTACTTTTTTTATAGTGTGAAGTGAGTAGCCACGTTTTGGGACAAGTAGAGCCTCTAAGGCCCCGTCGGTGCCGAGAAAAGCACACTTGGCATCAGCTCTGATCTTTCTGATTTCATCAGCCACAGCAAGTGCAGGTTCAATGTGCCCGGCAGTTCCGCCACCGGCAAACAAAATGACAGGCGGATTTTTGAGTTTCGCATTAGGAGCTGCTGACACAGCCCTATCCTCTCGCAGCTCGGACCGCTTTTCGCTCTTTTATTTCAGCAGCAATTTCTGGGTCGCGCCGCATAACGCCAAGCACAAATCCGATCGCTAAAAATGTAGCTAACAGCGAAGAACCGCCGTATGAAATGAAGGGCAAGGTAACTCCTACCACCGGCATGACACTGATAACCGTTCCAATATTAAGTATTACCTGGAAGGAGAGCCAGCAGCCAACACCGGCACAGGCGTATCTTTCAAAAGAGTTATTTGCTCTTAGCGCAACTCTAAATATCCCTAAAATTAACAGAGCAAATAAGGTCAAAACTGCGATGGTGCCAAGCAAACCTAACTCTTCGCCAATTACTGAAAAAATAAAATCAGTGTGAGCCGCCGGCAAATTTCCCCATTTTTGTTTGCTGCTTCCCAGCCCAGTTCCAAAAGGACCACCTGAGGCTAATCCCATAATGCTATGTGCTTGTTGCCATCCAACACCTTTGTAGTTTTCATCGGCGAAAGGATCAAAGAAGGCAGAGAAACGGTTCATGCGATTACTTGATGTCAAAATCAAGAAGGCAAAGGCGGACCCGATTCCAGCGCCTAAGATGGCAAATACCTTCATGGGAATTCCAGCAATAAACAAGACTCCGCCAACAATTCCAGCAACCACAACCGCAGTTCCAAGATCTCTACCTAGCAAGATCAGAACCATGATTATCAAGATTCCCGGAACAATCAATGGCGCAGCATTACTTACCAGCCCTTGCTCAGATTTATTATCATGAATCCTTAATCGCAAGGCGCACCAAATGATGATGCCGAACTTTGCAAATTCACTAGGTTGTAGAGTGAATGATCCGATGCCAATCCAGTTGGTATTTCCACCCACAGTTTTTCCAAGCCCTGGCACTTGGGGCAAAATCAAAAGTAAGGCGGAAACAACTAAAGAAACCCGGGCAACCGGAACCCATAACTCCGCTCTTAGTTTCATCGCAACCCATGCAACTCCTACTGACAGGAGAAGGAACAAACCTTGGCGTAATACAATTGCAAAGGAATTGCCTGATTCATTCAAGGCGGTGACAGATGAAGCGCTCAAAACCATCACTAAGCCAAGAGCTGACAGCGCTACTACTGAACCCAGTATTAGGTAATAGGCAGAAGCTGGGCGTGAAAAAAGTGATTTGGAATTACTCATTTAAATACCCCTTAACCGCTTCAGAAAAAAGCTGACCACGCTCTGCGTAATTTTTAAACTGGTCCATGGAGGCACAGGCCGGCGCCAATAAGACCGTATCTCCTGATTGGGCAAGTTCTTTCGCCAACCCAACTACCTTCTTCATCAAATCTAGGGAATTTGAGTACTCCTTTATCTGATGAATAGGAATCTCGGGAGCACCATCCTCAAGCGCCTTGGCAATTATGGGGGCATCGCTGCCAATCAAAATAGCTGCTTTTATTCGAGATGAGCAGTTCTTTACTAGCTCATCCATAGTTGCTCCTTTAGCTAAACCTCCAGCTATCCAAATCGATTTCATCTGAGAGTTCAGCGCCGCCATTGCAGCGTGTGGATTTGTTGCCTTGGAGTCATCAATCCAAATAACTCCATCTCTTTCTGCCACTACCTCAAGTCGGTGATGATCAAGTTTGAAGCTCCGTAATGCCTGGGCAATTGATTCTGCTTTACTGCCGACTGAGCGAGCTAAACCAGCGGCAGCCATCGCATTTAGAACATTGTGTGGAACTGCAGGATTTATATCGGAGAGTTCAAACAGCGCCTCCGCCTCATCTGAGACAAATGCTCGATCTACAATCAAATTCTCGACCAAACCAATTTGGTGAGGTTTTGGAGTTTCAAGCGAAAACCAGATAATCGGATGGGTCAGATTTTTAGCACGCTGAACTATTGCCGAATCTAAAGCGTTGAGAATGAGATATTCGGCATTGTTTGTGATCTTGAATTTAGCCTTCGCGTAGTTATCAAAGCTTCCATGCCAATCTATATGGTCCTCAGCAATGTTCAATATGGCAACTGAGATGAACTTAGCCTCTGCACTCCACTCCAATTGAAAGGAGGAGAGCTCAAGAATCAAAAACTCGGCATCGGTGTTAACCACCGCTTCTATTGCGGTCAAACCGATGTTTCCACATGCTATTGCGTTATGTCCATCTGCTACCAGCATCGCCTCAGTCATCTGAACCGCTGTGGTTTTGCCATTTGTGCCAGTTAGTGCCAGCCATTTTTGTTGGGGCTTGAGCTCTTGCTTTACCCGCCAAGCTAAATCAATCTCGCTGATGATTGAGATGCCAGCTTTTTTTAACTCGAGAATTAGCGGGTTATCAACCTTCCAACCAGGTGATACAACCGCAAAATCAACTGAACTTAAATCTAACTTTGACAAATCATTGAAAATCCCAGTGCCAGTTAATTTTTCATCTATCAAAATAGTTTTTGCATCTTTAGAACGCAAAAACTCAATAGTGGGCGCTCCGGTTACCCCGGCGCCAAAGACCACTATAGATTTGCCAGAAAGGCTGGAAATGAAACTCACTTTTAAGCAACCACCCACTGTGCATAGAACAATCCCAAGCCAGCTGCAACACATAGTCCAGCAATGATCCAGAATCTAATGACTATTGTTACCTCGCCCCAACCCAACAACTCAAAGTGATGTTGCAACGGAGCCATTTTGAATACCCGTTTACCTCCACTTAATTTGAAGTAAGTGGTTTGAATAATCACTGACATGGTTATGATGACAAATAAACCGCCAAGTGGAATCAGAAGCAGCTCAGTACGTAACGTCATCGCGAGTCCAGCCAGGCCACCGCCCAGTGCAAGTGAGCCGGTATCGCCCATGAAGATTCGTGCTGGTGAAGCGTTCCACCAAAGAAACCCTCCGCAGGAGCCAGCTAAAGCGGCAGCAAGTACCGCAAGATCTAATGGATCCCGAACGGTGTAACAGTTGGTACTGGCAGCAACCTCACAACGTTGACCAAATTTCCAAACCCCAATCAGGACAAAGGCCAAGAAAGACATAACTGCAGCGCCGCTGGCTAAACCATCCAATCCATCAGTGAGATTGACCCCGTTGCTAGTGCCTAGCACCATGAGAATCGCCCAGATAACTACTAGTACTACGCCCAGTTTTATTGAGGTATCTCTTACGGTAGACAGGTATTCAGACATTGGAGTTAAATCAAATTCATCTGGAAAACGTGTGGCCAAAACGCCAAATGCTCCAGCAACTAACGCTTGCCCAAACAATTTTTGTTTGGCGCGCAGACCTAAAGATCGCTGTTTTACAACCTTCAACCAATCATCCAAATATCCGACAAGACCTAAACCAACTATCAAACCAATTACTAGGAGAGCTGAGGCCGTGAACTCAGCTCCAGTTACGAAATGAGAAATCAAATAACCGAGGATGGTCGCGAAAATCAAAACTATTCCACCCATGGTGGGGGTTCCGCGTTTTACATGATGGGTTTTAGGACCATCATCTCTAATCTGCTGTCCATATCCTTTTCGCGCCAAGAACCTTATGAAGGCTGGAGTAGCGAAGAAGCTGAAAAGAAAGGCCACCGCTCCCGAAATTAAAATACCTCTCACTTTTCATTCTCCTCTTCCCCATTAGCTTTTCTAATTTCAATAAAAGCATTTGCCAACTCTTCGAGGTGTTCCGCTCTAGAGGCCTTGACTAGAACAACATCACCAGCTTCCATGGCGGTCTCTAAACTCTTTGCATCTGTCACGCTCTCAAAGTAATGGGTTTGGGTTTGAGTTTGGCTTAACCCATCTAGATAATCTCGATTTGCAATCGAAACTAGATGATCGATTCCAAGCTCTCCAACTAAGTGACCAATTCGCTTATGCATTTGAACTGAGTCTGGACCTAACTCATGCATAGTTCCTAGGAAGGCCCATGATCTCCCACCTCTTTCCTGTGTGAGCAAGACCAAGGTCTTTAGCGCCGCCTCCATACTCTCTGGGTTGGCGTTATATGAGTCATTAATGAGTAAGACCTCATTTAAGTCATGAATCTCCATGCGCCATTTGCTATTTGCTTCATGTTCCGAAAGCGCTGCAGCAATGCTCTGCGTTGAAACATTTAGTACATGCGAGATTGCCGCCGCCGCTAAGGCGTTTGGAATTTGATGTAACCCCATAACGCGAAGAGCCACTGGTTCTCGACTCTCGGGCGTAACAAGATCAAAATGTGCATATCCACCCCGAAACTCGATATCTGCAGCTCTAACATCGCACTCATGAGACTCGCCAAAAGTAATCTTCTTAACTCCTGCGGTAAAACTCATCTTCGGTGTGAACTCATCGTAAGTACCTAATACCGCGAAAGCTCCAGATTGCAATGAGTTGATTAATTCACCTTTTGCTTTGGCAATGTTCTCTCTTGAGCCAAACTCACCAATGTGAGCGTTGCCCACTTTAAGAACCGCACCAACATTTGGGGTAGCCATTTTGGCTAAAGCAGAAATATCGCCGCCATGCCTCGCACCCATTTCGACAATACAAAAACGGGTACTTGGTTTTGCACGCAACAAAGTTAATGGGACCCCCAAATCATTGTTGAATGAACCTTTGGCTGCAATGGTTTCACCCTGCCCGCTCAATATCGAATTGAGCATATCTTTGGTAGTGGTTTTACCCTGTGAGCCAGTAATGCCAATTACCTTCAACTCTGACAGAGAATCCCTTACAAATTTGGCAAGTTTTCCGATTGCAGCTACAACATCAGGGACCAAAATATGTGCTCCGGCAACAGATTTTGAAACTATCGATAGGACCGCTCCGTTTTGTAGGGCCTGATTAACAAAATCATGTCCGTCAGCATGTTCACCCATTAAAGCCAGAAATACATCTCCCGCTTTAATTTCTCGTGAGTCAAACTTGAACTCTGTTTCATTTTGAAGCGAAGCCTCGCCAGAGAGCTTTCCCTCAATAATCTGGGCCATTTGGGTGGCATTCATTTTGATCATTTGAGATTCGCTATCGCTTTTCGCAACTCTGCTTGATCGCTAAAGGGTGTTTTTACCCCATTAATTTCCTGCCCAGTCTCATGTCCCTTACCCAGCACGATCACAGTGTCTCCAGGTTTGGCGATTCTTGTTGCATACTCAATTGCCGCCGCTCTTTCAACAATGACTTTTTGGTTTTCACCCAAACTCAATCCAACAGTCATCTCTTCAAGAATGCTCGCGGGATCTTCATTGCGAGGATTGTCACTGGTAAAGATGGCAACATCACAGCCTTCATAAAGTGCTTTGCCCATTAGCGGTCTCTTGGTTTTGTCGCGATCGCCGCCACAACCCAAGATTCCTATCAACCTAGATTTTGTTATCTCTCTTGCGGTTTTCAAGACCTTTGATACCGCATCTGGTGAGTGAGCAAAATCCACTAATGCCGTGAACTCCTGTCCATTGGCAATTCTTTCCAAGCGACCCGGAGCGCCCGTCAATGTTGATAGTGATTGACCTATTACCAAGGGGTCAACCCCGCTATGAGCTGCGATAGCCACTGCAAGTAAGCAATTTTCTAAGTTGTAGGAACCAAGCAAGTTGATATGGCCCTCTATAAGCTGGCCACCTTCTCCGCGGATTACGACTTCATGCCCTTTGCCATCGCTTTCAATTGATTCAAAATACCAAGTGGCTTTCTTATTGTGCATTGAAAGAGTTCCTAGCGGAATACTAATTTCCTTAGCTAGTCGTACTCCGTACTCATTATCAATGTTGATGAATGCAAAATCGCTAATTTCACCTGTGAATAATCTCCGTTTGGCCTGAAAATAACTCTCCATGTCACCATGGAAATCTAAATGATCCTGCGAAAGATTGGTGAACCCAGCAACTGAAAAGTGCACACCATCGACTCGATGTTGTACAAGCGCGTGACTGCTTGCCTCCATGGCTACAGCCCGAATATGTTGCTCCTGCATTACAGAGAGTATGCGATGGACAACATCTGACTCTGGGGTGGTATGTGTTGTGGGATAGAAATCTTCCCCAATTTTTATCCCTACGGTACCTATCAAACCATTTAGAAAATCTGCAAACTGCCAGATTTGATTAAGCAAATATGTTGTGGTGGTTTTTCCATTAGTTCCGGTTATGCCAGCAACATACATAGATCGACTGGGTGAATCAAAAAACCAATCGGAGAGAAAACCGATCTGGGAGCGTGGATTCGGCACAACCAACACGGGGATTTCTAGATGCTGAAGGGGGTTGGCACCAGAATTGTCAGTTATCACCGCCCTCGCACCACGCTCCACAGCGGTTTGAATGAAGGCGCTACCATGAGTTTTCGCGCCCGGTAAAGCAATGAAAATCTCTCCTGCATCAATACTCTTGGAATTACTTGATAATCCAGTGATCTCGATTTCAGAATCTGAAGTATCAATTGCAACGCCAAAATAGTCAGCCACAGCACCGAGGCGCTTTTTGATTGGGGTAAATCTCTGTATTTCAGCCATTTGTGCTTACACGGGATTGGGATTTATTTAATGCTTCTGCAGCAGCAATCTTTGCCTTCAAAGCTTTTTGATCAAGAACATAAGAGTTGGTAGCTGGAGCGGTTGGTGGAATGTGCTGATCTTTTAGCACAAAACTCATTACTTTTTTGAATACTGGGCCACCGAGATAGCCACCCCAGTGCAATCCTTTTGGATCTTGAATAGTTACGGAAACTACAAACTCTGGTTTATCAGCTGGCGCAAATCCAATAAAGCTTGCTGTATATCCGCGATAGCAACCACATGAATCATCAACTCTTTGTGCGGTTCCAGTTTTTCCAGCGACGCGATAACCTGGAATCGCTGCTGTTGGTGCGGTACCCGATGCAGAAACCACGCTCTCCATCATCAATCGCATCTTTTGAGCGGTTTCTGCGCTTACTACTCGAACACTTTTCTGTTTTCCAGCAGGTGTGTACCTGCCCGCTGCATCGCTAATTCCCTTCACCACTGTTGGGGTTACACGAACACCATCATTGGCTAAAGTTGCAAAGACTGAAGTAGCTTGCATTGCGGTTACTGAATATCCCTGCCCGAAAGCAACTGTCGGCGCTGTTGTGCCTGACCAATCCTTTACATCAAGCAGTTTTCCACCCTCTTCTCCTGGTAAGCCGGAACCAGGCTTTTCTCCAACACCAAATTTCTTCAGGTAAGAGTGCAGTTGGTCGTTAGAGAGCATCTCGCCAATCTTTATCGCAGCTGTATTACTGGAAACCGCCAACGCCCCAGCGATTGTCCATTTCATTACTGGATGAGGATCATGATCAGAGAAAACTTTGTTTGATCTTCTCAATTTGTCCGGCACGGAAAGAACTGTTTCTGGCCCGACCTTGCCCTCTTCGATAGCTGAAGCAACGGTGATTACTTTGCCGGTTGAGCCAGGTTCATAAACCTCTTGCACTGATGGGTTTTTCCAGCGGTAAGGATCAACACCTTTAGTATTTCCTGGAGTAAATGATGGATAAGAAGCGTGAGCCAAAATCTCTCCAGTTTTCGGATCCATAACAATCACAGTTCCAGACAATGCTTTAGAGGATTTAACTGCGGTGCGTATCGCCTCTTGTGCCACCCATTGCACATCTCGGTCAATTGTTAATCGGATGGTATTTCCTTTGACCGCTTCGGAAGTAATTTTCTGAGTACCTGGGATTATCGTGCCCCCCGCATTTGCATATGTGTACTCACCATTAACTCCAGCCAAGGTTGAGTTCATGCTGTACTCCAAACCTGCTGCGCCGGAGCCTGCGCGATTTATAAAACCAACAACCGCGGCACCCAATTCGCCCTCTGGGTACTCGCGCACATAGATACGCTCGGCAAAAAATCCCGCCAAACGTTTGGCAAAGCCATTTTTCTCTTGAGATACCTCTGCGTTGTAACGCTCAACCGCTGCCTGAAGTTCACGCCAAACCGCTGGCTTCACCGATTGGGCGATAACAACATATCTTCTGGTTCCTGTTAGTTGCGCCTCCAATTTGCCGGAATCAATATCAAGAATTGGGGCGGCGAGTTCGGCCAACCGCTTTGGATAATCAATAATTGCTTGATCCGCCAACACGCGATAGGCAATAACAGAGCGAGCAAACTCAACTCCATTTACATCGGTAATTGCACCTCTAGGCGCCATTATTAAAGATCTCTTTGCTAACTCCATGTCGGCGCGATTAGCAAACCCTGCAGCCCTTACCGCTTGGACATCTATTAGTCGAACCGCAAAAACCATCAACAAAACCAGAGAAATTGTCACTACATATCTGATGCGTCGCTCGACTAAAGATTTATGGGTCATGGATTTACGGCCTTTGCAGATGAAACGGTTTCGGTGATCTCTGTTGGTATTGAAATATCAAGGAAATGTGGCGTGCCACTGGGAACCATCCCCAACTTAATGGCCTTTTCCGCTAAAGCTTCAGATGTTGAAAGAACCGCTACCTCACGGAGCGCTTCTTCGCGTTGTTCGTTTATGGCAATCGCCTCAAGTTTTAACTCGCGAATTCGAACCGCGTCATTTCCTAACAAGATATTGATTCCCAACAACCCCAACAAACCAGCGGTCAAGATCGCTGCAATCAATCCATAGAAAACTCGATCGGAGGCTTGCTGACCAGGTACCGGCCTTAACTCTGGAACTAGACGTAAAACTACCTGTGATGATTTCTTTACAACGGTTTTTCGTGACCGTTCAATTGCCGGTGCGAGAGCAGATAGCGCCATTAGAAGGCCACCCGCTCTATCGCACGTACTCTGACGGATTGTGCACGGGAATTTTCAGAAATTTCAGCTGCACTTGCCTTTTCACTGCCACGGAAAACTAATTTGAATTTTGCCGCCAACTCGGCGATTTCTACCGGTAATCCAACTGGGGTTTTTGATTCTGTAGCGGCTGTAAAGAACTGCTTAACAATCTTGTCTTCTAATGATTGGAAGGACATCACAACCATGCGTCCACCGACCTCGAGTCTCTCCATGGCACGTGGTATTGCTCGCTGCAATATCTCTAACTCTTGATTAACCTCTATTCGTAAAGCCTGAAATGTACGTTTGGCAGGGTTTCCACCGACACGTCTTGCAGGAGCTGGGATGCTCTCTTTCACAATTTGGGCCAATTCAGCGGTGGTATGAATTCCACCTTTCTGACGCTGGGCAATGATGTTGTCGACTATTCGAGAGGCAAAACGCTCCTCACCAAAATCGCGAATAACTCTGATCAGATCACCGCGGGAATAGCTCTCCAAAATATCTTTGGCAGTTATTCCCTGTGATTGATCCATCCTCATATCCAGCTGGGAATCTTGAGAGTAGGAGAAGCCACGCTCACTTTGATCCAACTGCATTGATGAGACACCTAAATCAAAAAGGATTCCATCTACATTCTTCAAACCTAGAGAGTTAAGCACTTCGGGCATCTCGTCGTAAACCGCATGAACAACGGTGATTCGATCTGAGAATGCGGAGAGTCTGGAGCTGGCTTTGGCGATTGCAGTTTTATCGCGATCTAAGCCAACGACCTTCAAATTAGGAAACTTTTCAAGCAAAGCTAATGAATGTCCGCCCCAACCTAAAGTTGCATCAACTACAACTGGGGCTTTTGCATTTTCAATAGCGGGAGCGAGAAGGGCGATGCAGCGATCTAGCATCACTGATGTGTGTTCTATTTTCATCTTCCCCTTCTTTTCTAGTTCTTGCTTCTTTGTATTTCTTTTCTTGCTCTCTGCTCTGGTCACCGCCGGCCGACGGATCTGGGGGGTTAAACGGCACCGGGGAAGAGGCGCCGTTTAGTTGAAGGTCGGCGGTGGCCACAAAAGAGAGCGGCCTGACCTAATTGAAATTAGGTATTTGATTAGGTCTAAAACAGACCCGGGAACACCTCCTCGGAAACATCTGCAAAACCTTTTTCCCGATCTTTGAGGTAGCTCTTCCATGCTTTGGCATCCCAGATTTCAACTCTGGTATTAGCGCCAATTACTACGCACTCTTTTTCTAAATCTGCATATTCACGCAAACCACTTGGAATAGTTACGCGACCTTGCTTATCTGGAATTTCATCGTGCGCGCCTGCAAACATCACGCGCATGTAATCGCGTGCCGCTTTTGCAGTTAATGGCGCTTGTTTTAGCTGTTCAGTAATTCGAGCAAATTCAGCTACTGGAAATACAAAAAGACATCTCTCTTGACCTTTTGTTATTACTAATCCAGATGCCAGTTCATCGCGGAACTTTGCCGGAAGTATTAAGCGACCTTTTTCATCAAGACGAGGTTCATGGGTACCAAGAAACATCTGTACCTCCCCCGTTTTTTAAGCAGAACCCCCGTTCCGCTCAATTCCCCACTTTACTCCCTTTTCCTCCATTTTCAACCACCTAGCTCCATTTTTCTATGGGGTGGATTTAGCACCCCTCCACTCCAGATTGATTTCGGGCAAGAAAAAAACCCGCCCAGATCTGGACGGGTTTACAGGGCGGAAAAGCTATTTACTCATCAAAATTACGACGATCCCAGCGCTGCTCGAACTTAGTGCTCCACTTATTGCCTCCAGATTTACCGCCGGGAGCTTTCGGGGTTTGCGCCCGGTTGGCAACAGCGTTCATCAAGCCACCTAAGTTAGTTATCGCCAGCACCGCCCCAGCCAAAGAAAGCACAAAGCCAGCAATACCTAGTGGCGGGGTTTGGGAGATGAGACCACCAAAAAGAACAAAAATACCTAGCAAAATCAAGCCAAAACCAAGCACTACACGGGTGCGGCTCGGGGTCTTTCCGTTGAAGGTCGAAATTAGACGTGGATCATCGGCGGCAAGGGCTTGCTCCATCTCCGCCAAGAGACGTTTTTCATGCTCGGAAAGTGGCATAACTCCACAATAGTAGGAAGGAGAAAAACTGGAAAGTCGAATCAGCAATTTCTAGAGATTGTCTAAGTTTCCTCTATCTCTGAACCATCCACCAACCGCGCCGGACGCACCGAGTCTCTCCCAAACCTCTCAATAGCTCGATCTACCGCATCTTGAGCCTGACGCCAGCCGACCTCCCGCTCTCCTAGTTCGAGTTGATAAACCGCCCCGGTTTGATCAGTTAAATTCTCGAGCGCCACTCCCAAAAGGCGAATCCGAGAGCCAGCTAATTTCAAGGATCGGTACAGCTCTTTGCTAATGTCATAAATCTCATGGGTGCTACTTATACCTAAGGGAAGGGTTTTCGATCGAGTTAAATTGGAAAAATCAGAGAAGCGCACCTTTATCGAGATCGTTTTGCACAATAACTCTTTTTTGCGCAGCCTATGTGATGCCCGCTCCGTTAATCGCAACAGTTCGCGGAAAATCTCATCTTGATCCTCAAGATCATAGGAAAAGGTTTCAGCTGCGCTAATACTTTTCTCTGGTGCATCAGGAACTACCTCTCGATAATCACGAGCCCAAGCCAATTCATAAAGTGAAACACCGGCGCTTTCTCCTAACGCACGTTTTAGAGTTTCAAGTGGTGTGTTTGCGATGTCGGCAACGGTGCGCAACCCTAATCTCTGTAACTCTTCATTGGTCTTTGGTCCCACTCCCCAAATTTCACTAACTGGGAGCGGATGGAGAAATGTTAAAACTCGATCTGGTGCAATCTCCAAAACCCCATTTGGTTTGCATCGTCCAGAGGCTAGTTTGGCGATGAACTTGGTGGAGGCGATTCCAACTGAACAGGTGATTTTCTCCTGCTCAAAAACCCGTTTTCTAATTAGCTCGGCAATTTCTCGGCCAGTGCCAAATAATCTTTTGGAGCCAGTGACATCTAAGAAGGCTTCATCTAAAGAAAGTGGCTCTACATAAGGAGTGAACTCCAGAAATATCTCCATAACTTTGCGAGAAACCTCTGAGTACCTTTCATGATTTGGTGGAATAAAGATTGCATTTGGCGCCATCCTTTGCGCCCTAGCGACTGGCATTGCAGCTCTGATGCCAAATCTCCTAGCCTCGTAATTTGCCGATAGCACTACGCCGCGCGCACCGGCACCCACCACTAAGGCTTTACCTTTGTACTGCGGATAATCTAGCTCTGAAACAGATGCGAAAAATGCATCCATATCGACATGCAGAATTGTGGAATGTTCTGGCATGGATTCACTCACAGAGCGCGAGATTACGCCACTTTTCATAGGCGGCTGATAAATCCCACGCCCCTGTTGCTCGTATTGAAACACCACGGGCACCTGTGCGACGTAAATTGCCTCTAACTAAAAGTAGCTTTGAGTTATAGAGCGTTTCGGCATAAGAGCGCTGTGCATCCTCAAAAAAGGTTGCATCGCTACAGCCATTCCCATCATCTAGGGTTACAAAGATAACTCTCTTGCCAGAGCGAATCGGTGGGGTTTGCAAAATTACTTTTACTCCAGCTACTAAAACTGAGGAGTTAGAGCGCTGTTTTATTAAATCTGAGGATTTAACCGCTCCGATTTGATTTAAAAAATCAGCATAAAACTCCATCATGTGATGAGAGACATCCATCCCTAAAAACTCTATTTCATTTCTGACCTTCTCATGGGCTAGCAGATTAGGCAGGCCGGTTTTAGATAACTCCGGAGTGAAACCAAAGGTGAGTTGAGAGCCACTTAAATTAGATAGTGCCTTACTTGAGGTACGAGACCATTTATATAGATCATTTAAATGCAGTAATAAATCCCTATGATTCAAAGTGTCGGGATATAAAGCATCAAAAGCTCCTACCATTAATAATGCTTCACAGGTGGGCCGGCTTACACCACTACGATGCACAAAATCAGCTAAATCAACAAAGGGACGGTTACTCAATATCGCATCAATCTCGCCCTCACTGATACCAGATACATCAGCTAGGGCCAGGCGAATACTGGAATCATTTTCAACTCTGTAGCTGCGGTCAGATTTATTAATATCAAGCTTTTCTATCTTTACTCCAAACCTTCTTGCCTCATCAAGTATTAATCGCTTGGGATACATTCCAGGATCATGGGTTAATACCCCGGCTAAAAAGGCGGCCGGGTAATGAGCTTTTAGCCAGGCTGATTGATAGGTAGGTAAAGCAAATGCTGCAGCGTGGGCCTTGCAAAATCCGAAAGAGGCAAAGGCGCGTAGCACCTCCCACATCTTGGTAACAACCTCTAGGGAATAGCCCCGTGCTGTAGCTGCTGGAAAAAACCAATCACAAACCTCTTGTTGCCCCTCTTTATCCCCTAAGGCGCGGCGTTTTTCATCGGCCTCAGCCAAGGTAACTCCACCTAGTGTTGCGATGATTTCAATTACCTGTTCGTGGAAAACAACTACCCCTTCAGTGTCATCGAGAATCTCTAATAAGTCGGGATGAAAAATCTCTCGCGCTTTCCAACCTTGGCGCGCATTAAGAAATGGGGTAATCATGTCGCTCTTAACTGGGCCGGGGCGGAAAAGTGAGATATCAATAATTAAATCGGTAAAACTTTGTGGTGCGAACTTTCCTACTAGCTCTCGCTGACCTGGACTTTCAATTTGAAATAAACCCAATGTCTTGGTTGATTGAATAAGTTCGAAGGTTTTTGGATCATCTAGTGGAATAGCATCTAAATCAAGGGAAAGATTGGTGGTTCTTTTAATCTCAGATGCTGAGTAAGCCAAAGCTGATTGCATTCTAACCCCGAGAATATCTAGCTTTAAAAGCCCAATCGCTTCAACATCATCCTTATCCCACTGCACCATTGGATAGTTGCTGGCATTTGTTTCTATTGGAGCTCGGTCATAAAGACCAATGTCGGAGATAACTACAGCACAAGGGTGCATCGCCAAGTTTCGTGGCAAGCCATCTAATCTTTCAGCTAACCCAACCGCCATCTTCCAAGTGCCAGATGTCAGGTTAAGATTTTTTAGCTCTGGCAGATTTTCTAAAGCCTGAGAGATATTTCGAGCCCGAATATGAGGTAGGGATTTTGCTACTAAATCTATCTCCATGGGTGGCAGTGAAAGTGCTGCACCTACATCTCTAATTGCATGACGGGCTCGATACTTATCAAACATCGCAACTGTGGCGCAGCGTTGTTGGTAACTCTCAAATACTTGATCGTAAATCTCTAATCTGCGAGCTGATTCAACATCTATATCTATATCTGGCAGCGCTTTACGAAGTGGTGAGCAGAACCGCTCCATTAATAGACCCAACGATAAAGGCTCGACGCCAGAGATTCCCAGAAGATGACAAACTAGAGATCCGGCGCCACTACCCCGAGCCGCTACCCGGATTCCACTATTTCGCGCTCTGTCGGTTATATCTGCAACTGTTAAAAAATAAGATTCATAACCCAAGCTGGCGATGATGGAGAGCTCTTTATTTAAACGCTCCTCTACCTCTGAACTCGGCCCGCCATAACGCCAATTAACCCCCGCATAGGCGCGGGCCCGAAGCTGTGCGGTTAGCTCTGGTTGGGATTTGGCGCCCACTACATGTGGTTCGGGAAGATGGATTGAACCTAATCCAATATCTGAATGTGGTGATAGAACTGCGCGCTCCGCCCATTCTGTTGTGGTTTTTAATAACTGCTTTGCATTTCTTTCTCCAGCTGCAGCTGCGATTTTCTCAGCTATAAAAACCATCTCATCTGAGTTTTTCAAAAAAGCTTCGGCGTTTTTGCGTTCTACAACTTTTTTATGTAGCGGTAGTAAGTGGCGAGTGGCATCTAATACATCAGCTATTGGCGCATCTTCTCTGCTTTTCATCCGGACCGCGTTAGTTAAAACCGCTGGTAAATCATGATCCCGGGCAAAATTAAGCATGCGGGCGGCATGGGTGGTGGATTTTGGTCCATCGCCATAAATCAAATGCGAGACACACTCGATACTTTGATCTAGAAATAAATCGCGAGTGGAGTTGAAAATTAATAAAGCTTTGTCATAACGCCGCGCGGTTAAGGCTCGAGATATCTCTGAATCTGGACCATATAAAGCTAGTAGATTTTGAGTGTACTTTGAGTTTTGTTTTAAAAAATTAAGATCGCAAGGTGCGCCATAATTTTTAAGTTGGGTAACAACCCTGACCAAAGATGACCAGCCTTTACCTGGTGTGGCCAGCAAGGTGATTCGAGTTTGATTCTCATATGAGATATCAACACCGATTATTGGAGATATCTGATTTTCTAGACAGCTTTGAGTAAATCTAATAGCGCCTGATAAACCATCACGATCAGTTAAAGCTATGGAAGGCATGCCAAAATCTCTGGCCCTAGCGACCAATGCATCAGGCAAAGTGGTGCCATATTTAAATGAGAAACCACTAGCTACATGTAGATGGGTGAAGCTCATGATCTTTAACTTTTAAGCCGGGCGAGAGGTGGGACGAATCCGCCATAAACCAACGCCCTCTTCACGCTCTAACTCAAAGGTTTTCATCGCTCCAATTGGAGCCGCCTCAACCCGCCAGAGAATCCGTGATCCATCATCGGGACGGAATAGGCCATCACTGGCCCGATTCCACCAACCACCTGACTCCCGCCAGGAAGAGAGAACTGTGTGTATGCGAAAACGCTGGCCGTTGTGGACAAACTCGATGGGTTCGCCGCCAGCTAGGTATATTTCAGATTTTTCGAACATTTGTTCGAACCTTAGCGGCCCGCCCTGACAGACACAAGCCCGACCGGTCTCAAAAGTGTTGCTCAGTAACGACACGCCAAACTCATGTCAGTATCCGCCCGTGATCACACATACCTCTCAAGCGCAGACCCAGGGTAAATCCCTCCGTCTACGTATCTCTGCGGTTGCCAGCGCTCTAGCGCTCGCAACCTCCGCACTAGTGGTGCTCACTTCCCCGCAGGTAACTGCAAATACATATGCGGTTCCTGCAGCTCCAGTCATTAAGAAGGCCTACGTAACATCAAGCGGTGTTCGAGTTGTCTTCGAAAAAGTAACTTCATCACCTGCAGTAAATGCATATGTTCTTTCTGGTGGAGAGGGTTCCTGCCCAATCACTTTGCCAGCATCAACTACTGGTGTTGTTACTCTGCCAATAATTGAAGGTCAAACCAGCGCAACCATTTCAATTAAAGCAGCAAATGCTTATGGATTCTCCAAAGCAACAACTTGGAGTAAGACATTTAGTGCAGCAGATCTTGCTGGTGTATCAAAGAGTTCATGGAAAGCTGTTCAACTTCTACAGCTCAGCGATTTCCATGGCGCAATAGAAGGAACTTCATCAAATGCTGGTACCGCACTTCTCATGAGCGCCTTTGCTGCAGATCGTGCCAAGAATCCAGCCACCTTCACAATGTCATCAGGTGACAACATCGGCGCTGCTCCTCCAATCTCAAGTCAGTTTGAAGAGTTGCCAACCATCGAATCAATGAACTTAATGAAGTTTGATGTCTCAGGTTTTGGAAACCATGAACATGATCGCAACTTGGCACATGTGCAAAAAGTTATTGCTGCCTCTGATTTCCAGTGGGTTGCCTCTAACTACAGCTCTCTAGAGCCACTTCAAAGTGGTGCTAAAGCAGCTAAGGCTTTCCACATCGTAGAACGTGGTGGCGTTAAGGTGGGATTTGTCGGAGCAAATACCGAAGAAACCAAGGAGCAGATTTTCCCTGGAAACCTAACCTTCAACGGCAAGGATTTAGTGATATCTGCAAACGCAGTTGGCGTAAATGCTGCTATTAAGCAGGCAAAAGCTGCTGGTGCAGATTTCGTTGTTGCACTAGTTCATCAAGGTTGGCAAGAAAACCGTGATGGAGCAGCGCAAGGTAAATTGATTGATTTAGCTCAGCAAATCAAGGGTGCCGCTGTTGTATTTGGTGGCCATAGCCACCAGACCTATAGCTCAGCATTGGCTGGAAATGCAGCGGTTAACGGAGCTCTTGTTGCAATGGTCCGAAATGCCGGACAGGAGTACAACAAAGCGGTTGTTTGCCTCGATGGCTCGAGTCGAGTTCGTGGTGCCAGTGTTGATGTAGTGCTACGTTCCGCCTTCGCTTCATTAACACCAAACGCAGATGGTGCAGCGTTGGTAAAGAAGTACAAGGACCAACTAAATTCCAAACTTGATGTCAAGATTGGATCTGTAAACGGCATCTTTGCTCAAGGTGGAACACCTCAGGTGCAACGTGCTGGCGAAGCTGCTATTGGTAACTTCACTGCCGATGCAATGCGCAAGAAGTACTCTACCGATTTTGCTTACATCAATGGTGGCGGAATCCGCGACAAGTTCCCTGCTGCAACTTATGTTCCTGCAAACAAGAGCTTTAACCGCCCAGGTACTGACAAAGTTGCTCCTTACGATGTAACTCTTGGTGACGCCCTTGCTGTGTATCCGTTCGGTAACACAGTAGGAGTTTCGGTGGTCACCGGTGAAAATCTCTGGAAGGCGCTAGAAAATGGTGTTAGCAACTGGCCTGGCGATGGTCGCTTCCCACAGATCTCTGGATTCAAGTTCAGCTTTGATACTTCAAAGCCAGTTGGATCAAGGGTTCAGAGTGTGACCTTGCCAAATGGAACAGCGATTGCAAAGGACTCTAAGGAGTACACCATTGCAGTTCCTGACTTCATGATTTATGGCGGAGATGGATATGTTGGATTCTTCACCCCTTCAAAAGCCAAGCTACGTGGACTTCTCGTAGATGTCTTTATTGAAGCGGTACAAGAAGCATCAGCTGGCGGCAAGGCGATTCAAATCCCTGCTCTGGATGGACGCATCACCAAAGTAAATCCTTAAATTAAGGGTTAACTAAAACCGCGCTTGGCTTCGGCCGGGCGCGGTTTTTCTTTGCCCCGACACGCCGATTTAGTTGAAATTTCAATAAAATTGGTTTACCCTTCAACTAATTCATGCCCCACTATGAAAGGAAAATATGGATATCCTCCTTGTGCTTGGTCGTGTGCTTTTCGCACTGATCTTCATTAACTCAGGAATCGCACACCTAACCAAACTTCAGGCTATGACAGGTTATGCGCAATATAAGAAGGTCCCAGCAGCAAAGCTTTCGGTAATCGTTACTGGATTGATGCTAATTGTTGGCGGACTTTATGTTGCTCTTGGAGTCTATGCAGATCTAGGTGCGTTGCTCCTAGCAATCTTCCTCGTCGCATCAGCCTTCTTGATGCACAACTTCTGGACCATTCAGGATGAGCAGGCCAAGCAGGGTGAAACCATCAACTTCTTTAAGAACCTGTCTCTAGCTGGCGCTGCACTAATTATCTTCGTGCTAGTTGGCAGTGGAGTTGACTTCGGTCCATCCATCACTGAAGGGCTGTTCAACCTCTAAACAATTAGTTCACTTAAGGTGAATTTCTAGTTAATCCCCTGTGCCACGTGAAGCGGTACAGGGGATTTTCTTTTCTAAAGCGGCTACCTTCTGATGGTGGAGCTACTGCTAGCGGTGATCTGCGGTCTAGGAATTGGCGCAGTTTTGGGTTATGTCGGAGCAGGCGGTTCCATGCTGGCTGTACCAGCTCTGATTTATTTGTTCAGTTTAAATCCGGTACAGGCCACAACCGCTTCTTTAATGGTGGTTTTTGTTGGTGCCGCCTCTGGATTATTACCAAAGTTTAAGAAGCAAGAGGTTTTAGTTAAAGAGGCGCTGGTCATTTGGGCTATTGGCTTAACCACCAACCTCACCGGTGCATACCTACTTCCCAGCATTCCAGAGAGATTGGTTCTCACTGGGTTTGCATTGGTTCTTATCACCGCAGGGTTATCCATGTTGGTACCTACGCCGACAGCTTCAAGCGAGCGCAAGATCTCACCGATTTCACTTGTAGCGATCTCACTAGTTATCGGCGCATTGACAGGCTTGTTTGGTATTGGTGGTGGATTCTTGGCGATACCAATTTTAATTTTGTTTTATAACGTTGCACCGGCGAAGGCTGCCGGAACTTCCTTATTTATCATCACAATCAATACCTTGACTGGATTCTTCGCACATTATCGCCACTGGGATGAGGTTAATTGGGCGATTCCATCGCTTATGGCGGTCACCGCATTGATAGTTTCTCGAATTGCATCTCATCACTCATCCAAACTCTCCCCTAAATCTTTGAAGCAAGCATTTGCGATATTTGTTTTTGCTATAGCAACATTTACCTTAGTAGATACCTGGCTGATCTCATGAAAAAAGAGAAATTGACCGCTGAACTTGTTGGCACCGCATCCCTTTTAATCGCAGTAGTGGGATCTTCATTTATGGCCAATCGGCTTACATCTGATCGAGCTATTGCCCTTCTTATAAACGCCGCAGTTACAGCAGCCGCACTCGCGGTCCTAATTAAGGTATTTGCACCTGTATCCGGAGCTCATCTAAATCCTGCGGTTTCACTCGCTGCATTTATTACAAAACGGATTGATATGAGAGATTTGCTGGGATATGCAACCGCTCAATTAGTTGGTGCGGTACTAGGAGTTTTTCTAGCCAATGCTATGTTTTCAAACTCAATCTTTAATATCAGTGAAATAGAGCGCTCTGGCAGTGGACAGATCATTGGAGAGTTGATTGCCACCATTGGTTTGGTTTTATTGGCGATTTCAGCCGATGCTAAATCAGCTTGGAAACTTATTCCGCTTTGGATTTTTGGAGCTTACTTCTTTACCGTTTCTACTTCTTTTGCCAATCCCGTCGTTACCGTGTCTCGCACATTCACTGACGCACCTGCAGGAATCGCACCTACTTCGGTAACCACTTTTGTGTTGTGTCAATTTCTTGCCGCTTCTCTAGCGGCATGGATTTTTGTCAGAAAGGAGCGAGCATGAGTAAAGATGCATCGGTTCTATTTGTCTGTGTCCATAATGCGGGGCGCTCACAGATGGCAGCCGCATATTTGAACCACTATGCGGGAGATTGGGTTGAGGTTAGATCGGCTGGATCTGCTCCCGCAGATTCAATTAATCCAGCGGTCGTAACTGCAATGTTGGAGGAAGGTATTGATATCAGCGCAGAGGTGCCAAAGGTTTTAACTTCCAGCGCAGTAGAAACCTCTGATGTGGTTATAACTATGGGCTGTGGCGATGCCTGCCCGTTCTTCCCCGGAAAGCGTTACCTAGATTGGAAACTTGATGACCCTGCTGGCCAGGGTGTCGAAGCGGTACGCCCGATCCGTGATCAAATCAAAGCTTTAGTTCAAGAGTTAATACAAACTCTGTAAACACTCCCTAGACTTTGCGCCATGGATGGCGTTTTAGAAAAAGCTGCTGTACAGCGCGCAAAAGCTGCGATAACAGCAAGTGGCATGAAGGGCGAAATAAAGTTACTTTCAGATAGCGCCCGGACTGCTGCAGAGGCTGCTGCTGCACTTGGGATTGAAGTTGGCCAAATTGCCTCTTCTCTAGTTTTCAAATTACCCAACGAAAAACCACTTCTAGTTATCACATCAGGTGGACATCGGGTAGATACCGAGCTGGTAGCCCAATATCTGCAAGTACCAGCTCTTGGCAGAGCTGATGCCGATTTTGTTAAAGAAATTTCAGGATACTCAGTTGGCGGAGTTGCTCCAATAGGTTGGTTAAATTCGCCGGCAATTACTTTGATTGATTTAGCTTTAGACAATTACTCTGAAATCTGGGCTGCTGCTGGACATCCCCACACAGTATTTCCTACATCTTTTGCAGAATTAAAGCAGGCCGCAAATGCAACTCCGGCGCAGGTCGGACACTAAATGCAAACTTTGCATTTCGAGATTTCCGGAAATGGTGAGCCACTGGTATTGGTTCATGGCTTGGGTTCAGCCAGCACTGTATGGAAACCAATTCGCGATCTTCTAAGTGAAAGTTTTACGGTAGTCACCGTTGATCTTCCCGGACATGGCAAGACCCCTTATATAAAAGGTCAACCCATGGATCCAAACTCACTTGCTGGCTATGTTTTAGATCAATTGAGTGCGATTGATATTCAACGTTTTCATTTATCTGGAAATTCACTTGGCGGTTGGGTGGCATTGGAGATGGCGAGTTTGGCCCCAGAGAGAGTGGTTTCCTTGACTGGATTGGCTCCTGCAGGTTTATGGCTAAATCCCTATAACGCACGTTACCCGGGAACCGCTTTGGCGAGGTTTCTAGCGCGCAACACCGCGAAGTTAGCACCCTCTGCCCTGCACTTTGAATCAGCCCGGATGTTGGGTTTTTCAAATGTTTCACCGCGTTGGCGAGAGTTGAGTTATGAAACCTGCCTTGATGCAACCATGGCAATGTCGGGGGCAGAGGGATATTACCCAGCCTGGGATGGGATGTTGATGAAGAGATTTGATAGCTACATTCCTGAATCAATTCCAATAACAATTATTTTTGGCGACAGTGACAAAACCTTGCCAGCAACCACCTGCCAAGAAAGATCTGTCGCCCCTTCTCATGCCAAATGGATTATCTTCCCTGAGACGGGTCATGCACCAATGTGGGATTCACCTATTGATGTAGTTCATGAAATAAAGAAAGTTGCGGAGCTAGCCAAGTGATTCGAGTTTATTTTTGGCGCATTGAGAAAAAGTGGGTGCTTTGGGCAATTTCAAGGATGGCATTAGATCGTATCTCGCTATGGCGAACGCCTGGAATTAGTTTTTGGAAACTACTCGGAACTGGCAAAGGCGAGACCTTTACCCCTAGAGATGCTGATGCGCAGCGTTGGGGTCTTTTGATTGTCATTGACCCAAATGAGTTATCCAAATTTGAAGATAGCGCCCTGCTCAAACGCTGGAGTGCAAAAGCAACCTCGGAGTATGTTGTTGAGCTATCCCCGATTTCAATTCATGGAGAGTGGTCCGGCAAGAAACCATTTGCCTACCCATCGAACATTCCAGCAAATTGGCAGGGAAAGGTAGTGGCAATTACAAGAGCGCGCATCAAGTGGCGAAAGAATTTGATTTTTTGGCGCAGTGTCCCTCCAGTAACAAAAAGTCTGCACAACTCCCCGGGTTTAACGGCGGCAATTGGAATCGGTGAGGCGCCAATTGGCTTGCAAGGAACTTTTTCCGTTTGGGAATCTGGTGAAGCGGTACGGAACTTTGCCTATAGGGGTGAGGCTCACAAAGAGGCTATCGCTGCGACTCATCGTGAAAACTGGTACGCCGAAGAGATGTTTGCTCGCTTTGCCGTCACTAAAGAGGTTGGGAGCTTATAAGGCACAATTGCCCTATGTCGGTACGCAATTTTCGCCCTAGGCGGGATTCGAGACGTACCATCACGCCCTTTCAAAACTTTCTTTTGCTTGCCGTCCTAACTGTGGCACTGGGTTTACAAATTGCTTATCCCATTACTGAAGGGGAAGCCTTAAGGGTAATAACTATCGCAACTGTTTATTGGGCTGCAGGTGCCATGCTTTTGCATGCTTGGTTTGCGTATGGAATTTCCTACGCACTTCGCTTTCTTTTCATAACTTTTGTATACGCACTAATTGTTGAACAAATTGGAATGCGGACGACTTGGCCATTTGGAGATTATGAATACTCAGGAACTTTGGGTTATCAAATCTACGGAGTGCCTTTAGTAGTTCCCTTTGCTTGGATAATGATGGCGCATCCAGTATTTCTAGCAGCGAGACGAATTGCGCCGCGCTGGGTTTTTCTGGCGGGTGGATACGGATTAATGGCTTGGGATTTTTTCTTGGATCCACAAATGGTTTCTGCCGAACGTTGGAGTTGGGAGATAACTGGAAGAACCGTCCCATTTCAACCCGAAATTCCACTTTCCAATGCCTTTGGTTGGTTACTTACTGGAATGGGTTTAATGGCATTATTGAATCTCTTGTTGCCAAAAGAGCGAAGATCCCTCGGTGCGAGCCGCGCAGTTCCAGAGTTCTTCTTGGCTTGGAGCTGGATTGGTGGCGTTGTTGCAAATGCTTTCTTCTTTAATCGACCTGGAATCGCGTTTTTTGCCGGAACCGCATTAGGGCTATTTGTTTTGGCTTACTTTGCCTCCGTGCGTTTTGGTCGTCGTGATTGATAATGCAGAACTTGGCCGAGTTTTTGCTGGTAATTAATTTAGTAATCCTTGCAATCACCTTTTTAAATACCTTTACGGTTCGTGTGGTGAAGAGCCAGGAAATGCCAGATCTACATGATCTTGTTTCAATTTTGATTCCGTTGCGTAATGAATCGCAAAACGTACCAGGATTGATTGAGTCGGTTCTAAGCCAAAAGGGCTTAAGTAAGTTTGAAGTAGTGTTGATTGACGACAACTCCTCCGATGACACCGCAGCGCAAATAAGCAAGTACTCAGCCCCAAATCTGAATGTGATTTCCGGTGCTGCCCTTCCAGATGGTTGGCTAGGAAAGAATTTTGCCTGTTATCAGTTGGCAGAAAAGGCAGAGGGCGAGTACTTAGTATTTGTTGATGCTGATGTGCGCCTCGCTCCACATGCCGTAAGTAGTTCGATTGCTTTGATGAAGCATCTCGATTGGGACTTTATATCGCCATATCCGCGACAAATAGCGCTAACTTTTCTTGAAAGAGTTGCGCAGCCTTTACTTCAATGGTCTTGGTTTGCGTCGCTTCCATTGCGTCTCTCTGAAAAGTTAAGTAGACCGTCGATGGTAGTAGCAAATGGTCAGTTTTTTATTGTAAAACGAGCTGCATACTTGAAATCTGGTGGCCATGCAGCCATCAAATCTGAGGTGTTAGATGATTTAGAGCTTGGCCGAACCTTGGTGCGAAATGGATTTTCTGGTGGTGTTGCAGATGGTTCCAAAGTTGCTAACTGTCGGATGTACAACAATGCTGCCGAGTTGATAGAGGGATATAGCAAATCGCAATGGCGAGCATTTGGATCCCCTTTTGGAGCCGCCCTAGCTGCCCTAATTCTCTTTGCCTCCTCCATACTTCCCATCACATTGGGTTTAAGCGGTGAAATCTTTGGTTGGTATGGGTACTTCGCACTTGTGGCATCACGTTTGTTGGTGGCTGCAAAAACCAACTCAGTAATGAGCAGTGCCTCATTACATCCATTAAGTGCTGGAGTGTGGATCTATTTGATAATTCTCTCTTGGTACCGAAAGAGCCGAGGCGAATTAATCTGGCGAGGTAGACAGATATGAGCTATCACCGAGTTACCGATGCACCAAAGCGGATAATAATCATTGGTGCTGGAATGGGCGGCTTAGCTACTGCGGCCCGATTAGCAAAACGAGGTCACCAGGTTCAGATTTTTGAAGCTACTAATTTTGTTGGAGGTAAGTGTCGAACAGAGTGGATTGAAGGTTTTGCTTTTGATACCGGTCCATCGCTTCTTACTCTTCCAGCGGTTTATCGCGATCTCTTCTTAAAAACCGGCAAACGAATTGAACATCTTTTAAACATTAAGCCAGTGGATCCAGCCTTTACCTACATCTTTCATGATGGTGCAAAAGTGGTTTTCCCTAATCTCTCCCACAACAACACCGTTGCTGCGATTTCAGCCGCTTTTGGTGATCAAGCAGGTCAAGAGTGGCATCAGCTTTTGTCGAGAGCGGAAAAGATGTGGGATGCCTCCAGAGAATCTTTTATTGAGAGCGAACTTAAATCTCCGCTTCAAATTTTGAAACGCAAATCCTTTCTAAAAGATCTCATGACAATTGCGCCGACAACCTCTTTGCGGAAATTAACTACTCAGCACACCAACAATCCTTATTTGAGAAAAATTATTGATCGGTATGCGACCTACAC
>VERG01000033.1 GCA_018882885.1 Candidatus Nanopelagicaceae bacterium
CAAATTGGGAATGGCAGTATGAGGGTGCTTGCCGATCCCTTCCAACTGAGATGTTCTTCCATCCAGATGGCGAGCGCGGCCCCCGCCGCAAGGCTCGTGAGAATGCCGCCAAAGCGGTCTGCGCAACCTGTCCAGTGATCGCGGCATGCCGAGCTCATGCCCTAGCCGCTCAAGAGCCATATGGCATCTGGGGCGGACTCACTGAAGAGGAACGTTTGGACATCATAAGCAAGGCGCAGCGTCAACAACGCTTTTTCACTGCGTAAGAACTTCCTTAAAAAGACAAACCCCGGGGATGCGACCCCGGGGTTTAATTTTTTTATTGATGAAGCGGATCTGGCTCGTGACCAGGATTCTTTCGCAGGCTGATAACTGTTGTTACCGCTAACGCAGAAATAATCACACCGAGTGAAACCGCAAGTGAAACATGAGGAATCTTGAATCCCGCGATGTCGTGGATTCCAATTCCATGAAGCGCTTCAATAATCAATTTGACGCCAATAAAGCCCAAAACAATTGATAGACCCTTAGAAAGGTAAACGAGGCGTTTGAGCAAAATTCCAACTAAGAAATAAAGTTGGCGCAACCCCATCAAAGCAAAGGCATTTGCCATGAAAACAATGTAAGGATCACGGGTAAGACCAAATATCGCTGGAATGGAATCAAGAGCAAACAGCAAATCTGTTGTACCTAAAGCTACTAAAGCGATGGTGAAGGTGGAGTAACCCCTTTTGCGAAGCGCAGCAATGACACGATTTTCTTGCCACTCATCCTCCTCCGCATCTTCAGTAATTAACTTGTAGGCGGTCCACAGCAGAATTGCGCCGAACAGGAAGAAAATTGCTACAAACCTTTCCACCACCGCGGCACCAACAATGATGAAAATGCCACGCATTACTAATGCCATCAGGATGCCTAGAAGCAATACCAGCTGCTCTTTTTCTCGCTCGATTCGAAGCCGGGTTAAGATAATTAAGAAAACAAATAGATTGTCGATGGATAGGGAGTATTCAGTTATCCAGCCGGCAAAGAACTCAGCCGACGCGGTTGGGCCATCCCAGCTCCGCATTGATATTCCAAAGGCGATAGCTGCAGAAACATAGATAACAGTCCAGGTTGCGGCCTCTCGGATCGAGGTTACGGTGTTACGCCGAAACCAAGCCCAGATTAGGTCAGCGATTATCACTAGCCCAACAACCCCCAGAGTTACCAGCCAGACTGTGGTTGAGACATTTACTGTTTCTGAATTCATGCTGGGAGTCTAATTGAGAAAGGGCCCCGACAATTGTCGGAGCCCTTTAGATGTTTAGCTTTATTTACTCTTGATTTAGTGAGAGTGACCACCTGGGCCATGGCTATGACCATGTCCAGCAGCTTCCTCTTTCTTGTCCTCTGGAGTTTCAAATACCAGAGCCTCTGTTGTAATAAACATCGCTGCAATTGATGCGGCATTTGCTAGCGCAGAACGGGTCACCTTAACTGGATCGATAACGCCAGCCTTGACCAAGTCACCATACTCATCAGAAGCCGCATTAAAACCTTCATTTGGTTTTAAAGTGCGTACCTTTGAGACAACAACATAACCCTCATGCCCTGCGTTTTCAGCGATCCAACGAAGTGGCTCTTGGCAAGCTTTTGCTACCAATCGAACACCTACAGCTGCATCACCTTCATAACCTAGATCGCCATCAAGAACTGTTGCAGCGTGAACCAGAGCAGCTCCACCACCAACAACGATCCCCTCTTCTACTGCGGCACGGGTTGCAGAGATGGCATCCTCAAGACGATGCTTTTTCTCTTTCAACTCAACCTCAGTATGTGCGCCAACTTTAATTACGCAGACGCCACCAGAAAGTTTTGCCAAACGCTCTTGAAGTTTTTCGCGATCCCAATCAGAGTCGGCAGCTTCAATTTCGCGACGTAGTTCACCGATGCGACCTTCAACATTTTTCTTGTCGCCAGCACCATCAACGATAGTGGTGTGATCCTTTGTGATCACAATACGACGAGCGCGACCCAACATATCTAGGGTGATTTGATCAAGTTTTAGACCAACCTCGCTAGAAATTACCTGACCGCCAGTTAGTACCGCCATGTCCTGCAACATCGCCTTGCGACGATCGCCAAAACCAGGAGCCTTAACAGCAGCAGATGTGAACACACCGCGCATCCGGTTAACAACCAAAGTGGAGAGAGCTTCACCCTCTACATCTTCAGCGATAATCAAAAGTGGCTTTCCAGCCTTTGCGACCTGCTCCAAAATCGGCAATAAATCAGCCAAAGCGGAGATCTTGCCGGCAGAGATCAATACGAAGGCATCCTCAAGGATTGCCTCCATGCGATCTTGATCGGTAACAAAGTATGGAGAGATATAGCCCTTATCAAACTGCATACCTTCAGTGAATTCGAGCTCGAGGCCAGTAGTTGAAGACTCTTCAACTGTGATGACGCCATCTTTTCCAACCTTGTCCATGGCTTCGGCAATCAAATCACCGATTCCACGGTCCTGTGCAGAAATAGTTGCAACATCAGCAATCTGCGCCTTGTCAGAGATCTTGGTGGAGTTAGAGCGCAACTTTTCAGTTACCGCTTCAACTGCAGCTTCAATTCCTGATTTGATTCCCATTGGTTGGGCACCAGCTGCAAGATTACGAAGACCTTCCTTAACCATGGCCTGCGCCAAAACAGTTGCGGTTGTGGTGCCATCACCAGCAACATCATTGGTTTTTTCCGCAACCTGCTTAACAAGCTGGGCACCCATGTTTTCTGCTGGATCTGATAGTTCAATCTCTTTTGCGATTGTCACACCATCATTGGTGATTAGTGGTGCGCCAAATGATTTGCCAATTACAACATTGCGACCCTTAGGGCCGAGCGTAACTTTTACGGTGTCTGCGAGGATGTTTACTCCACGCTCCATACCGCGACGAGCATTCTCGTCGAATTGAAGTGATTTACCCATTTTTGGTTATCGTCTCTTTTTACTTCTCGATAACAGCAAGAATGTCACGAGCAGATAGCACTAGATATTCCTCGCCACCATGCTTGATCTCGGTTCCACCGTACTTGCTGTAGAGAACGACATCGCCAACTTTGATATCCATTGGAACGCGAACTCCATCATCAAAACGGCCTGGACCTACGGCAACAACGGTGCCTTCCTGTGGCTTCTCTTTTGCGGTATCTGGAATGACAAGACCAGATGCGGTCTTCTCTTCTGCCTCGTTGATTTTGATAACGATGCGATCTTCAAGTGGCTTAATGGCAATGGCCATCGCGTTAGCTCCTTCTTATCGATTTACACGTACTTGGGGTCCGGGCTACTTATCACTCTAACCCGGCGAGTGCTAACGCCAAGCCTATGGGTAAGTATTCCCCTGCTCAAATCCGAATCTTTAAGCCCAGATTGGGATGCTGGGGCTGATGGCCGAGGCGGCTTCTATACCCAGGCGCGACGCGGGGCGGCCGGCAGAGATAGCCAAAGATCCTAGGGTGGCAACCATTGCGCCATTGTCGGTACACAGCGCAGGTGGTGGGGTGCGCAATTGAATGCCAGCTTTGGCACAACGCTCTTGCGCAACCGCTCGCAACCTTGAGTTTGCAGCGACGCCTCCGGCAATCACCAGAGAATCGATACCGGTTTGTTGGCAAGCTTTAACTGATTTTTGTAACAACACATCAACAATGGCTTCTTGAAATGAGGCGGCAACATCAGCGCGAACAAACTCTGGGGTAGCTTGCAGATAACGGGACACCGCGGTTTTTAATCCAGAAAAAGAAAAATCAAACTCATGCTCCGCCAAATCTTTAGGGTTAGTCAAGCCACGTGGGAAGTTGATCGCATCAACTTTGCCAGTCTTAGATTCTTTATCAATTAAAGGACCACCAGGAAAACCTAATTGCAACAATCGCGCAATTTTGTCAAAAGCCTCTCCCGCTGCATCATCAATAGTTTGTCCTAATGATTTGATATCGCTGGTAATGTCGCTAACCTGAAGTATTGAAGAGTGACCGCCACTAACTAGCAAAGCAATAGTTGGTCGCATTTTCTCATCATGAGTGAGTAAATCAACCGCAACATGTGAGGCCAAGTGGTTAACACCGTAAAGTGGTTTATCCAGAGCAACTGCTAAACCATTTGCCGCTGATACACCCACTAATAACGCTCCGACCAAACCGGGTCCAGCAGTAACTGAAATGGCATCAACATCTTTTAATTTAATCCCACTGATCTCCAATGCTTGTTGAATAGTGGATGGCATTGCCTCTAGGTGTGCCCGAGATGCAACCTCTGGAACAACGCCACCAAAACGAGCATGTTCTTCAACACTTGAAGCAATCACATTGGCAAGAAGTTTGCGTCCCTTAACGATTCCCACCGCGGTTTCATCGCAGGAGGTTTCAATACCTAAAACCAAAGGCTCAGACATCTTTTACCTCTTTACGCATAATCAAAGCGTGAATACCTGGTGCGTAATAATTGTCCCGCCGCGAAATCACTTGATATCCATATTTTTCATACAGCGGCTGCGCCTCTAAATTTCCTTCTCGCATCTCCAGCATGAAATCCTTTATGCCCTGTGAAATCCCCCAGCTCTCTAAACCCTGCAACATCTGAGTAGCTATCCCTTTTCTACGGTAACTAGGGATCACAGTTAGGGTATGAATATCTGCAACATCTCCCGCTAAGGCGATTCCGCCATAACCAACGATCTCCAAATCATCTAATGCCACTACGTATTTACGGGTTTTGGGAACTCCGGAAAGCTCCTCGCGAAACTGTGCCGCGCTCCAAGGGCTTTCTGGATAAATCTCTTTCTCGAGGCCGACTAGAACTGGGATATCGAGTGCAATCATTTCGCGATAAGCAATCATTTGCGCTCACTTGTTGGAACCGCATCAGGACGGCGTAGATAAATCGGTTGGGTTACTGATCTAGATTGAGATTTCGCCAGCAACATCGCCATTGATGGATAAATGGTTGGACCAAATCCGAAACCAAACTTTTTTTCGGGAAGCTCAGCTACATAATCAGGGGCTGAAACTTGGGGACCAAATCTTCTCTCCCCTTTTGAGTATTTAGCCCAGTAAACCTCTTTTCTCCGGGCATCACTGGTGACAATGTATTCATCAGCATCAATATCAAAACCATCTAAGGAGCAGACTCCTCGCCAGGCAATATTGCGGGCTTGCGCAAAACTCTGCGCAAAGACGATACCTACCCGTAATCCAGTGAATGGCCCGGGTCCCATCCCAACCACAACTTGATTAATGCTTTTCTCAACCGCCAGTGCATCAGAGACCAATTTGGGTAAAGCCTCGGCATGCGCAGTGGCACCATCGTGATAACCCTCAAATAACAGCTCATTGCGATGAAATAAAGCAACGCTGGTGCGATCGGTAGCGGTATCTATAACAAGTGAGATCAAAGCGAAAACCCCTGCCACCTTGCACCATGACCAACAAACTCCACTTGTCTTTCATCTTCGTCGCCGCCAAAACTAATATCAATCAACAAATAATCTTCATTAAGTCGGGCCGCTACAGATTCGCCCCACTCGATGACGGTGATTGCCCCAGCCCGTGATGTATCTAGATCTAAGTCATCAATCTCAAAGTTGTTGGAGCCACTATCAATCAATCGATATGCATCAACATGAATCAGCGGAATCTTTCCTTTATGGCTGCGGGCGATAACAAAGGTTGGAGAGGTGACATCAGTGATACCTAAATACTGGCCAATTCCCTGTGTTAAAGCGGTCTTACCTGCTCCTAAATTCCCCCGCAAAACGACCAGATCTCCTGGTGCTAAATGAGCAGCAATTTTGGCGCCAAGTTGGCGCATCTTCGCTACTGAATCTATCCGCACCCGCCCATGCTACCGATTCACCCCAAATAGCTGGTTGTAGCTAGTTAAATAAAGGGGTTCGGCCTTTCCAATTTCCCAAGACTCTTTCCGCAGTTGTGCCTAAGATTCGGGGCAAGATGCCGACCAATTTTTTTGTCGTGCGTCCAAATTTTTTGGCCATAAGACGACATCCTAACTTTTTTTTTTGAAAACAGGTATTTTTCTATCATATTTTTAAGCCTTTTTGTAAAAAATAAATTTTTATTTCTTTTATTATAATTCTTATATTATAAACATTTTATGAGGGTATTTATAGAATTTTTGATAATCTTTTTAGACTAGAATGATAGGAATGTCAAAGAGGAAAGCGGCTCAAAAAGTCAAACCTGTGG
>VERG01000017.1 GCA_018882885.1 Candidatus Nanopelagicaceae bacterium
GTTATCGCCCTTACGTGGACCAATCTTGGTGATGCGGGTGTATCCACCATTGCGAGCTTCAAAACGTGGCGCAATCTCAGTAAAGAGTGTGTGCACAACGCTCTTGTTCGCGATTGATGCCATTACCTGGCGGCGCGCTGCAAGATCACCTTTCTTGGCGGTGGTGATTAACTTTTCAGCGAGTGGACGAAGACGACGTGCTTTGGCTTCGGTGGTACGAACCTTGCCGTTTTCGAATAGCTGCTCTGCGAGGGTACGCAGCAACAACTTCTCATGTGCTGGGCCGGCTCCAAGACGCGGACCTTTAGATGGACGTGGCATGGTTTTTCTCCTTAAGCCTGGTCGTCGGAGTAATCGACGCCGTAGTTCTGGTGCTTGGTTGGATCAAAGCCAACTGGTGAATCCTTAAGTTGTAGCCCCATAGAAACGAGCTTCGCCTTAACCTCATCAATTGATTTGGAACCAAAGTTACGGATATCTAGTAGATCTGCTTCGCTGCGAGATAGAAGCTCTCCAACAGTGTGGATGCCTTCACGCTTCAAGCAGTTGTAGGAACGAACTGTTAGATCTAGATCTTCAATTGGAAGCGCTAGATCTGCAGCAAGTGCCGCATCCTGAACAGATGGGCCAAGGTCAATTCCTTCAGCTGCATAGTTAAGTTCGTGAGCTAGACCGAACAACTCAACAAGTGTCTTTCCAGCTGATGCCATTGCATCACGTGGAGAGATTGACTTCTTGGTTTCGACATCGAGAATCAAGCGATCAAAGTCGGTGCGCTGTTCGACACGGGTTGCCTCAACTTTGTAGGTAACACGTAGAACTGGTGAGTAGATGGAGTCAACTGGAATACGTCCAATCTCTGCTCCGACCTGCTTGTTTTGCACCGCAGTTACATAACCGCGACCGCGCTCGATTGTTAACTCGATTTCAAGATTTGCTTTGCTGTTTAGGGTTGCAATGTGTAGATCAGGGTTATGAACCTCTACACCTGCAGGAACAGCAACATCTGCACCAGTCACTGTGCCGGATCCGTTTTTACGGATGTAGGCAACTGTTGGTTCATCGTTGTCTGATGAAAGAACTAGGTTCTTGATGTTAAGGACGATATCGGTGAGATCTTCCTTTACACCTTCCAGAGTTGTGAACTCATGTAGCGCACCTGCAACCCGGATGCTGGTAACAGCTGCACCTGGGATTGATGAAAGCAGGGTACGACGAAGTGAGTTTCCAAGTGTGTAACCAAAGCCTGGCTCCAACGGTTCGATGATGAACCGGGAACGGCTATCGCTTACTACTTCTTCGGTCAGTACGGGGCGTTGTGCGATTAGCACTTCTTTCCTCCATTGTCTTGAGCGATCCGCTATTTGATCCCTCGGTTAGTACTTTGTTATGAAGTTTTAGTTCTTATTGCTAGCCAGGTAATTACCGCTGATTTACAGCGTTAATTACTTGGAGTAAAGCTCAACGATGAGTTGTTCCTGGACCTGTGTGTCGATAACGGCACGGGTAGGTACGCCATGAACGATGATGCGCATCTGTGATGGCACAACTTCGAGCCAGGCTGGAACCGCTTTTTCACCAAACTCGGCGCTTGCGACGATGAATGGAGTTAGGTCCTGTGACTTACCGCGAACATCGATCAAGTCATATTGGCTTACGCGATATGACGGAATATCGACCTTCTTGCCATTAACAAGAATGTGTCCGTGACGAACAATCTGACGTGCCATATCGCGGCTCTTTGCAAAGCCTGCGCGATAGATGACATTGTCTAGACGGGTCTCAAGAAGCACTAGCAAGTTCTCACCAGTCTTGCCGGTTAGACGGCTTGCCTCTGTGTAGTAGTTACGGAATTGTTTTTCAAGAACACCGTAAATACGTGCGCACTTTTGCTTCTCGCGCATCTGAAGTAGGTACTCAGATTCCTTTGCACGTCCACGTCCATGTTGTCCTGGTGGATATGGGCGTGACTCAATTGGGCACTTTGGTCCATCGCACTTCGAGCCTTTTAGGAAAAGCTTCACTTTCTCGCGACGGCAGCGCTTGCAATCTGCTCCAAAATAACGGGCCATGATCTCCTCTCCTTATACTCGACGTGGTTTTGGTGGACGGCAACCGTTGTGTGCAAGTGGTGTTACATCAGAGATGGCACCAACTTCCAAACCAGCTGCTTGTAGTGAACGAATTGCAGTTTCGCGTCCGGATCCTGGACCCTTAACGAAAACATCTACCTTCTTCACACCATGCTCCTGCGCCTTCTTGGCTGCAGATTCAGCAGCAAGCTGTGCGGCGAATGGTGTTGATTTACGTGAACCCTTGAAGCCGACCTGACCTGATGAAGCCCAGGAAAGAACCGCTCCGGTTGGGTCGGTAATAGAAACAATTGTGTTGTTGAAGGTGCTCTTAATGTAAGCATGACCAAACGCAACGTTTTTCTTCTCTTTTTTGCGGGTCTTAACCTTTGCCTTTGCAGTAGTAGCTGCAGGCTTTGCTTTAGGCGCGGCCATTACTTGGTCTCCTTCTTCTTGCCAGCGATTGCAACGCGTGGACCCTTACGAGTACGTGCGTTGGTGTGAGTGCGCTGACCACGAACTGGAAGCCCCTTACGATGGCGAATTCCTTGGTAGCACTGAATTTCAACTTTGCGGCGAATATCGCCTGCGATCTCACGACGGAGATCACCTTCGATCTTGTAATTAGCTTCGATGTATTCACGAAGCTTGATTAGATCTGGTTCTTGAAGATCTTTAACTCGGATATCGCCAGATACACCAGTCGCAGCAAGTGTTGCTTTTGCGCGGGTCTGTCCAATACCGAAAATGTATTGCAGCGCGATCTCTAGCCGTTTTTCACGCGGCAGATCGACGCCAACTAGACGTGCCATCACATTCTCTTTCGATAATCTGAAAGTCCTCCGCAACGCCTCCGAATATTTATCCGGCTCCCGCTTTCAGTCAGGAGGTCAACTGATTTAACTCAGTTGTCGCGTCACGCGTACTTATTTAGTTTTGTTAACCCCGTCTTGTTAACCTTGACTTGTTAACCTTGACGTTGCTTGTGTCGGAGATTGTCGCAAATGACCATCACGCGACCATTACGACGAATGACTTTGCACTTGTCGCAAATCTTCTTCACGCTCGGTTTTACCTTCACGATCAGACCCCTTTTTCTCTTTTACTTCTTTATTACTTGTTTATTACTTGTACCGGTAAATGATGCGACCTCTGGTGAGATCGTATGGACTGAGTTCGACGATCACCCGGTCAGCCGGCAAGATGCGAATATAGTTTTGACGCATCTTCCCGCTGATGTGTGCGAGAACCACATGTCCATTTGTAAGCTCAACACGAAACATTGCGTTCGGTAGTGCTTCAGCTACAGTGCCTTCGATTTCGATCGCACCGTCTTTTTTCGCCAAGCTCTACCTCATTTTTTCGTCCCGAGCCCTCATTTGGGCAGAGGGGGAGTTTATGAGAGGGGGTTAGAAAAGGGAAATTCGCCTAAAGCCCCACTGCTTTGATCACTCCGAGGGCAAAAACCCCGCATACAACCCAGGCGGTTAGCCCCACCAAGAGCGGCCTTGAGCCCAACGCCTTTATTGAGGCCCACTTAACCCCAAGCCCCATGCCAAACAACCCGATCGAGAGCAAGATCTTAGAAAGTTCTTTTCCTGCCGTCATGGTGCTCTCTGGCAGTGCTACTGCGTTAACTAACAGCGCACAAATCACAAAACCAATTACAAAGGTTGGGGTTGCCGTACGCAATGACTTTTTCTCGCTGCCTTTTTCTTTACTGGTTGCGGTTAAGAAAAGTATCAATGGAATTAGCAATACAACTCGGGTCAATTTAACAATTACCGCAGAATCCAGCGCCTCTGGGCTCATTAAGGAAGCAGCAGCAATTACCTGTCCGACATCATGTACCGCGGCACCAATCCAAGCACCTGCAGTGGAATCACTTAATGAAAAGGCGGTAGCTAAAGTTGGAATTACAAAAACTGACAAGGTTCCACAAAGCGCAACTAATGCAACAGCATAGGAAACTTCCCGTTCCTCGCTTTTGCGGGTTGAACTTATTGCAGCGATTGCAGTCGCACCACAAACCGCAAAACCTCCGGCGATGAAGGTTGAAAGTGATTCACTTAATCCAGCACGCTGTGCCGCAAAACGTAAACCTAAAAATACTCCCGAAACAATTATGGCTACGGCGATTAAACCGCGCGGTCCAACTTCAACAAATTTCTCAATTGAAATTTGAAATCCAAGGAAGACAACTCCAAGCCGCAAGCATTTACGGGCCGCAAAGGTAGCGGCCTCTTTGCCATTTTTTCCCCAACCGCCAAAGTTAACCAGAATCAAACCCATAACCATTGAGAAGAACAGAGGCGAAATCGCTCCTTCGAACTTATTTACAAGATAAGCCAGCGCTACACCTGTGCAAATTATCGAAAAGTATTTAAGGTTATTGGCGGTTAACTTCACGCAAAACTTCCCATGCCCAATTGGTCTGACCAGGTGTTCAAATCCTTTAACACCGCATCTGCGATTGTTATTTCGCCACTTCCCAAATGATTTGGGTGCACACGCTTGCTGCCCGGAACCCGTCCCCCAGTTTCGGTAATGCTGGCCGCTAATTTATTGAAATCATCATAAGAAGCCGAATCCCCTAAATCATTAGGGTCAATTGTTATTACGGTATGCGAAATGCCTTGCGGTTTAGTGTCATCATCTGGATTGAACATGTCGGGCACTTCTCGCGATAACGCACCACCGCTCAATCCAGCAGATAAAGATTCAACCATCAGACCTAATGCAAAACCCTTTGCACCACCAAGCGGTGCCAACATCCCCATTAACGCCTCTTTAGCATCGGTAATTGGTTCACCTTTAGCGTTGACCGCCCAGCCTTCTGGAATTGTGCCACCAGCTTTGGCCGCATTTGCAATCTTGCCTCTTGCCACCGCGGAGGTTGATAGATCAATAATCATGGGTGGACTTGATGGCACACCTGATGCAATCGGGCTAGTTGATAACAATGGTGCGTTACCACCAACTGCCGGCATAACCGCAGGACCATTTGTGAAAATCATGGAAATTTGTCCCGCATCAAGTGCGGGATATAAATAGACACCAAGTGCGCCGCAATGGCTAGAGTTCTTAACAGAAACTAATGAGATGCCAAACTCTTTTGCTTTTTCAACTCCCAGCTCGGCTGCTCGCCAAACCTGCCAATGCCCCAAACCATCTTCTCCATCAATGCTTGTGATGGCACCTCGTTGGGAAATTATCTTTAACTCTGCCCCACCGCTAACGCCACCCATTTTTATCCGCTGGAGATAAAAAGGTAGACGCATCAATCCATGGCTGGGATTTCCCCAAACATCTGAGGTAACGATGGCACGCGCTGTTAAGGCGGCGTTATCTTGTGGAACTCCAGCTGCCACCAACATTGCGGTGGCGTGCTTGAGCGCATGTTCTACCTTGATACTCATTACTTGGCCTGCTTTACCGCGCCAACCGCATACTTCTGAACTCCGCCGGTAAGGGCGGCGCGGATTTCACTTACCAATACCTGATTTATTGCCGTCTGACTCTCCTGCGTAATACCAGCAACATGTGGCGCTAAAACCACGTTGGCGAGGTCGCCAAATCTCTTATCTTTCGGTGGCTCTTGAGCGCGCACATCCAAACCCGCACCAGCTATATCCCCGTTGCGCAGCGCTTCTTCTAAATCAGCTTCATTGATAACCTCGCCGCGGCCTACTGAAACAATAATGACTGTTTTCTTCATCTTTGCCAAAAGTGCAGCGTTAATTACCTCTTTGGTTTCTGGAGTGGCTGGTAGATGAATTGAGATGTAATCTGATTCTGCAATTACCTTTTCCATTGTCACCATTTCGGCATTAATTGATTGAAGATAATTTACCTCTGGCTTAGCAAATGGATCGTATGCAAAAACCTTTACTTTAAAACCTTTCAATAACTCCGCAGTTGCTCGAGCGGTGGCACCAAAACCTAGCAAGCCCCAGGTTTTTCCAGTTATCTCCCTTCCCGCTTTGCGGTTCCACTCACCATTGCGAGTGCTGGCATCAAGTTCGATTAATTTGCGGCTAATCGCCAACGCCATCAAAACAGTTTGTTCGCCTACTGCGACCGCATTGATTCCTAGCGCTGCTGCAACTACGACTCCGTTGTCATCAGCAGCTTTAACATCAATATTGTCTAACCCGACACCGGCGCGAGCGATTACCTTTAAATTGGGTGCAGCTTCAATTATCTCTCGGGTTACCTGAGTTCTATTTCTAACTACCAACGCTGTGGCATCTGCCAACTTAGCTTTCAAATCATTTGGATTACTCCAAAGGTCTGGTTCGCGAACGATGGGAAAAGATTCTGCTAGCGCCTCAAAATCTGCGCTCCAGACATCTTCACTAATTACGATCACGAACCAGTCCTTTCGAGAGTATGGATAATCGAGTTGGATTTATTACGCGCTGATGTACAACTTGGTAAAGGTGTACTCGCGATGTCCCAACGCTTCAGCAGCGCAAAGACGGCCATTTACAGTGCGTTCGATAACCTCCATCATCATGTCGCCAGCCTTGGTCAAGTTGTACTCCTGGCGTAACAAGCCAGATACATCAAGATCAATATGCTCCTTCATAGATGCTGCGGTCTTCTTATTTGCGGTCAACTTCAAAACCGGTTCGATTGGGTTTCCAATTACATTGCCCTGCCCGGTTGGGAACAAGTGCACAACCGCACCTGCTGCTGCCATAAGAGTTACGCACTCTGCTGCTGCAGATGAAGTATCCATGAAGTAAAGACCTGGTTTTTTGCGATCTGGAGCTTCAGCAGGAGCAAGAACTCCGACCACTGGAACTGAACCAGTCTTTGCAATATTGCCCAGTGCTTTCTCTTCAATGGTGGTGAGACCGCCGGCGATATTTCCTTGAGTTGGTTGTGAACCCAAAAGATTTGCTCCAGTTGATTCAATTACCTTGATGTAATTGTCATAAGTCTTCTGGAACAAAGCACGACAAGCATCGTCAATGCAGCGATCTGCAATTAGATGCTCGCCACCAGTTAGCTCTGATGTTTCACCAAAGAAAACTGTTCCGCCTGCAGCAACCCAACGATCAACAGCCTCAGAGGTTGTTGGACAGGAACCAAGACCAGAAGTGGTATCTGATTCACCGCACTTAATCGACATGATTAAGTCACCTTCAGTGGCAGGTTCACGGGTAATTTCAGAGGCATCCTGCAAGAAAATCTGTGCCACACGTGCTGCATCAGCGATTACCTGCAAATCACCTTTACCTTCAATAGAGAATGAGGCGACTGGCTTACCGGATTTTGCAATTCCAGCAGCAACGCGCTCAGTCCACTTTGGCTCAATACCGATAACTACAACTGCAGCGACATTTCCATTCAATCCCGTACCAATCAATGTACGGAATGTGAGTTCTAGATCTTCACCGAACTGTAGACGGCCATATCCATGGGGTAGCGCGAGAGTGCCTGGCACTACTTTTGCCACTGCTTCCGCAGCGGCGTTGGAAAGGTCATCCACCGGCAAGATAATGACGTGATTACGGATACCCATCGTTCCATCTGGACGACGGTATCCGGTTAAGCGCGGCTTGCTTCCCATCGATAACTCCTCATGTTGTGGGTATGTACGTAATCGCCTTTTTTGATCGGCTGTGATGCGATGCCGACCTTAATTCCATATTTAATGATTGCTTCACCTTCAGCGTGATCTTTCAACGCAAACTTATGTCCCAATGGGATTGCGTGATTAAGAACCGCGGTGTGCTTTGTTTGCTCTTTCACTGATAGTCCTTCCAGTGTGCCAGGTTGCAAATCATCATTTGCAACCGCAACTGAATCGCCATCATGGTGAAGGAGAAAATCAGGCACTTTAGCCATAACTATTTCCTTTCCATTTCTCGATTACTCCAATATCCCCATCAACTCCGCGCTCCAGCAAGAAATGCATCGAGCTCTGCTTTGGTAGGAATTCCACTTTGTCCATCAAGGCCGCGACAAGAAAGTCCGGCGACGGTATTTGCAATCGCAACCGCCTCAGCGATTGGCTTGTTCCAAACTTGGGCGGCTACTAGCGCGCCATGAAAAACATCTCCTGCACCCAATGTGCTGACTATCTCGGCCGAGATTGCAGGCACCATCCCCGATTCAACTCCATCGGAATAAACACTGCCCTCTCCACCCTTAGAAACAACGACAATATTCTTATCTTTTGCCGCCGTAGAAACATCTGTAGTTATATTTTCGGAAGGCGCATAAAGATCGTAATCCGCCGAATTTAATCCAGGAGTGTCATATCCAATATCTATTGATAACTTAGCGGCTCCCCCACGCTGAACACCCCAATCCTTAATGGTTTGCATGCCAAATTGATCAACATGAATCCATTGATATTCATTGATATTGGCTGGCTTAGTGGGGCGCTGACTGTGGGGCTGCACCATAATGGCGCGGGTTTGCTCCGTTTTCGAAACCACAATAGTTCCCGTTGCAGTGCGCACTGATTTATCAACAACCACATTTTGAATGTCGATGCCCTCGCGCTTTAAGGTTTCAAAGACAAATCGTCCTGCATCATCATCACCAATTACACAAGACAAAGCGGTTTCTACTCCAAGTCGAGCCAGTGTCACAGCTGCGGTGGTTGCTGGACCGCCAACCGCTCGGATTGAATCCAAAGCAACTACCCGCTCATTTGCTGAAGGGTACTTATCAACTAAGACAATGGTGTCGACTGTTGCAATACCAACACATAAGACTTTGCTCATTACTAGTTGGGCTTTCGTAAGTACTTAAACCAGGCATCGCGGGCATTATGTATGTGTTGAATACACATCAACCGTGCCGCAATAGGATCTTGTCTTTCGATGGCATCAAGAATTAAGCCGTGTTC
This sequence comes from Candidatus Nanopelagicaceae bacterium, assembly GCA_018882885.1. Lineage (GTDB taxonomy): Bacteria > Actinomycetota > Actinomycetes > Nanopelagicales > Nanopelagicaceae > MAG-120802. The sequence goes on from VERG01000017.1 coordinate 8,944, forward strand.
ATGCTCTGAAGCATCAATACGACCAGGAAGTTTCAAGGTGTTATCCATCGACTTGAACATAATCTCTTGCAAAGTTCCCAATGTTTGATTTAGAAAATGGTTGTGAGCACTCTTAACAACCGTGAGATGAAAGTTCATATCAAGGATTCTCACCTGTTCAAAATCAATTGAGTCTTGAGCAATTTCAAGATTTAACGCCTCTGCGGCGGCTCTCATCTCCAGTAATTGTTCTGGTGTCCGACGCTCTGCGGCCCACTCCACAGCAGGAGCCTCCAAAATTTCACGCATCTGGAACAACTCTTCAATCCGATGTTGCGCAGCTTTCAAAGAATCACGAAATTTTTCGCCTTCTTGATCATCTAGAACGAAAATGCCAATTCCGTGTCTTACTACTAAACGACCCTGTACTTGCAGGACTTGAATCGCTTCTCTTAGCGAAGGTCGGCTAATACCGAGAATTTTGGAGAGTTCGCGCTCTGATTCGAGGCGGTCACCCGCCTTCAAGCCAGCATCATCAATGTGATCCAACAACAAACGCACCTGATGCTGCAGGCGGGGAGGATTATTGATGATTGGGGTACTCATTAGCCTTTTACCGCTCCTGCCGTCAATCCAGAGATAAAGGAGCGTTGCATGAGTAGATACATAGCGACCATCGGGATTGATGCCACAAGCACCGCTGTGAAGATCATGCTGTAATTGCTGAAAAACTCACCGCGGAATGACAAAAGGGTAAGCGGTAAAGTGCGCTTGTCATTATCGGTAATCAGCAATAATGGGAACAGCAGTTCATTCCAAGTTATTACAAAAAGGAAGATTGCGGTTGCGCCCATTGCGGGGCGAGATAGCGGAAGTGCAATCGATCGATAAACTCGGAATGGCGTCGCTCCATCTACTTCAGATGCTTCATACATCTCTTTCGGTAGCTCTCTGAAGAAAGCTGTCAAGATAAATACCGATATCGGCAACGTAGTGACAACATTTATCAACACAATTCCAGAAAGCTTGTTAGTCAATTGCAAATCATTAAACAGAATGAATATCGGTACTAAGTTGACCTGTCCAGGAATAGCCAACCCCACTGCAAAGAGTGAGAACAAAATCTTTCCGGTAACAGTAATCATGCGCGAAATTGCAAAGGCACACATACTCGCTAGCACCAAGGTTATAGTCACCGAGAAACCGGTAACTATTACGCTGTTCATAAATGATCGGCCAACATTGCTTACCTCAAATAGGAAGCGGAAGTTATTTAGATTCCAACTTTCTGGCAGCGCAAGTGGCTTGTTATATACCTCGGCGTCGGTTTTGCTGGAGCCCAGAACAACGATTGCGCTCGGAATAATGATTAAAAGTGCGAAGATAGTGAGTGATACGTAGCGGATACTCTTATAAATCATGATTCACCTACTTCTCGTACCGACTGCTTAGGAATCTACGCTGCAAAACCGTGACCAGCACTAAAACCAGAATGAAGAAAATTGATTGGGTAGCTGCATATCCAATTCTCAATTCACTGAATACGGTTTGATAAATCAAAACTGCAAAGATATTTGTGGAGTTGTTTGGACCACCCTGAGTCATAGAGAAGATTAGGTCGAAGGCGCGGAAGCTCTGAATGGTCGTATAGGCCATAACCACAATCGTGGTGGGAATAGACATCGGCCAAGTTACATTTCTGAACTGCTGCCAACGTGAGGCACCGTCCATCTCCGCCGATTCATAGAGCTCCTGAGGAATTTGCTGTAAACCTGCGATGTAAATAACCATCATCTGCCCGGTGTGGAACCACACCTGCGTGAAGGCAATTGCATAAAGAGCTGAACCTTCACTGCCCAACCAATTGAGTGCGAAGTTCTCAAGTCCAAGTCGGGTAAAGAAAAGATTTACAGCCCCAAAATTGGGGTCATACATAAACAGCCAGATCATTCCCACTGATACTGAAGAGAGAATGGTCGGGAAGAAGAATAAAGTGCGCAAAGCGATATTAGCTCTGGTGTTCTTTACTAAGAACAAGGCAAAAATAAGAGAAAACAGGGTTTGGAAAAGAACGACTAAGAATGTAAAACGAAGATTGTTTCCTAGGACTTTGTAGAAAAGATCATCATTAGTAAGTAGGTTTACAAAGTTTCTTACCCCAACGAACTCCGGTTCGGTAATGCGATCCCATTTAGTCAACGAATAGCGAAGATTTGCGATGAAAGGTACGAAATAGAACAGGCCAAAGAGAACTGCAGCCGGCAGCCCCATTAGATAGTAGATGCCAGCATCTCTCTTGCGCTTTTTGCGGGATGCCGGAGCACCGCCCCCAATTACGGGGGCGGTTCCGGTAGAAGTTTGTGGGCTAATTAGCCTTGCAACTTCTGCTTAATCTGACGTGAGAAGTCAGGCAACACATCATCTGGGCTCTTGCCGCCGACAATCTGAATGAGAGCATCTTGAGTTAGATCAGATACCGCTGCATTTAGAAGTAGGAAGCGAGGTGCCAACATGGTGTTCTTGGCCTGGAATGAAACAGTGTTCAATAGGTTGACGTTCTTGTATTCAACATCAAGAACATTCACATGCTGAAGAGTTTCATTGGCATAGATTTCTGCAACTTTTCCGGTTAGTAGATAGGAAAGGAATGCATTTGCAATCTTCTGATCGCGGGATGAGGAGTTCTTGTTAACACTTAGAGTGTAAGTGTTATTCATAATTCCCTCTGCAACAACTTTGCCATCGGTAAGAATCATTGACATCAATTCCATCTTGCCATCAAGTTTTGGATTTAGACCAACGATTGATCCCATTGCGAAAGTTCCGATTGGAAGAATTGGTGATTTGCCAGTAGCAAATAGGTTGTAAGCAGCTGCCTCTGTAACACCAGTAGCGTTATCAGGGAAGCAACCTGCGTTACGTAGCTTGACATAGATATCTGCAACACCCTTGAACCAGGATGAGGTTAGATCAATCTTGCCGCTGTTTAGATCAGCAAGGTTCTTTGCCAAATCATCGTAGCTTGCAGCTGAGTTCATCAAAGCTGAGTTTGAGATTTGAGCTGCTTGACCACGAGTTGCTCCTGGCCATGCCAAAGGAACGTAACCCTTTGCCTTTGCATCCTTACACCAAGCGACCCAGCCAGAGAGATTCTTTGGAGTGGTCCACTTTTCCTTCGCCCAAATATCAGTGTTTACGATTGGGTTGTTGAAGAGATATTGGTAAGGAATACCAAGCTGCTTGCCTTCATATTGACCAGCGGTTAGACCCTTTGCAACTACGTTTTGCTTTACATAACGCTGATTGGATAGGTCCAACATCATGTCGCTCTTTGCGAATTGATCAAAGATTGCACCGCGAGAGGTAGCAAATAACGCGGCCTTTGGATTAGCCAGGATTGCTACACGTGCAGTGTTGTTATATGTGGTGGTATCACGAACTACCTGCTTGATTTTTGTTCCAGGATACTTGGCTTCGAAATCATTGATGATCTTTACCAAAGCTCTCTGATCAGCAAGCTCTACGCGATAGTGCCAGAATTCAATTTCACCTTTTGGTGGGGTGAGGTTTGCCACTGGGCGTCCGTTGCCTGAAGCAAGCTTCACACGCTGCCAAGTTAACTTACCGTTTGATTCGGTACAGATGAGTGATGTGGACTTTGTTCCAGTCATCACACCTTCGGTTGTACATTTCTTACCAAGAGATTCGCCAGCAGCGAAGCTCTGGGAAATTGGCACAACAGTGGCAGAAATTGCAAATACAGCTGCAATCAGCGCCTTGAATGCTCTTGCATTCTTGTGCTTCATTTATTTCTCCTTATTTGAGGGTTTTGTGGTGAATCGCCTTGATTACCACTCGGTTAGCGGAATGGCTAGCAATTCCGCCATCCTGCGGACTTCTGCTCGTATGTCTTTCCAAGCGACAACTGTGTGATGAGGAAATCCATTATGAATTAACCCATTAATTAGTTGTCGTGCTGGTGCAGATGTACGAACTGTTGCTGTATTACCTTGGAACCGATTAGGAGCAGATAGCGATTCACCGCTAGTCATTACTAATCGGAGCTTGCTCGGGTTTGCTGGATCGATATCGGTATCCAGCCGAACCAGAACAACTGGACCGGTCTTCAATGGGAAGTTACCGGCCACACCTAGTTTTCTATTGCAGTGTATGTACTGCGTTGCATTGGCAGGATCAACCGCCAAAGTTGTTGATGCAGAGCCACAGTGCCAAATTCGAATTATGTTTTCATCTTCTACTAGATCAACTGTGTCCACCAAATAATTCGTACCTGAGCCCAAAGCCTCCAAAAGCAACATGGTTACAGCGCCATATACATCTCTTTCACAGGCAGCAGGGGTTCCCCGCGTAGCGGTGCGGCCCATGGCGCCGCAGGGGCAAGCCCCTAAATCAACCGCGAAATCCGGCCAGCAGCGCATCGCGATAGCTGAGAGATTGTTGGCATCAATCCAATTCTTCAATGCCACAGTGGTGCTGGCGTTTACCCGGGCTTCTTTCTCCGGCACATTTTTCAAAGATGGTTGTGCAGCACAGGCATCCTGATACTCAGCGCTTTGCTGCGATTCCGGAATCGCGGCAATATCAGCAAAAATCTCCGGGATGGATTTATTGATGATATTTATGCCGAACTTAGATTGCAGGGCATCAACATCATAATTGCACGGTGTGAATCCAGCTGGCGCATCACCAATTGCGCCAACAGTTCTACCTTTAAGCAGTTCGAGCGATTTCAAAACTTTTTCGGCACTAGCCAAATCACCTGAAACCGATTTTGGTTGTCCAACATCAGGCAAAGTGCCAGATAGCGCACTCTTCAATCCTTCACGGACATGTGGCTCATCAGGATTGCCATGTAGATGTGTAATACGTTTTCCGTTTACCCGCAACGCATGTGCAGCAAGGTTTGATCCACACATTGAGTTAAGAAGTAACCGATCCCCAACCTCGCCAAATTCGCGAACCGACCAAAGTAAAACCTCACCCTTAACCTTTGAAAGCAAGGAGATAGCTGCAGAAGCATCTGCAAAAGAGGCGTTGAAGAGAATGTAAAGTTTTTCATCATGATTTAGATTTGCTTCAGCGCTGGCGGTGTCCTCAGGTGTCATAACCAGATTTGATGGACCATTAATGTTGGCACCCAAATCAATTAGTAATTCACGGGCTTGGCCATAAAACTTTTCCGCCGCTGCGACATCAAATGTTGGGCGAGCTAAAGCAATAAGTGTGCAGCTACTCATTAATTCCACCCCGCCGGCAAAATCTCAGTCATCAAAACCGGTCGGCCTTCAGAAATGCTTTTTTGTGCTGCTAAGCCTGTGGCAACGCTTCTTAGGCCATCCTCCAATGTGACCTCGGGAGTCGCGCCTGAGGTAATCGCCTTATGAAATTTCACATGTTCGAGATAGGAGGCACCATAATGAAATCCATTGTATTTAATTGAATCATTCCAAATCCTGCGGGATTCCACCTTTGGCTTAGATGCATCATGGGTCCAGTTTTTAAAGTTTCCTACCGCACTGCGTTTTCCATAACGAAGTTCGAGAGATGGAAGGAAAGACTCTACCTTTCCGGCATTTCCAGTTACTGAGATGCTCTCTTTATCGACGGTGTTTTCGGCAAACATGCAAAGATCTAACATCGCGCGCTTTCCACTTGGATATTCAACAATTACATATGCGCTATCCAACATATCCGCTGGTTTTCCATCATAAACCTCATCTAGGAAATTAACCCGCTGTCCCCCTGAGGCAAACACTCGAACCGGTCTTTCTTGTGAAATATGATCCATCAAATTGAAGTAGTGACAACACTTCTCTACCAAAGTACCGCCAGTTTTTGCTGTGAAGCGATTCCAATTTCCAACCTTTGGATAAAAAGGTTCACGATGTTCGCGGATAGAAACCTGTTGAACTTCGCCGACTCCCCCGTCATGCACAATTGAAATCAACTCTGCAACAGGTGGCATGTAGCGATACTCCAATCCCATCCATACCAAACCGGTGCGATTTTTAGACCATTCAATTACTTTTAGGCAATCCTCGATTGTGGTGCAAAGCGGTTTTTCAATAAATACATGCAGTGAAGTGGCCAGTGCATCCTGCAAAATATCGACATGGGTGAAGTTGGGGGTCGCAATAATTACCGCGTCCACTAAACCTGAGTTCAACAGCTCGTTATGATCAGAAAAAACCGCAACAGGATTTTTTATTTGAGATTGTGCTAACTCTCGAGATCCAGAATCAGGATCACTTATTGCGGTTACAGTTGCGCCTTCGATGAAGCTCAAGTTCTCGGCATGCTCACGGCCCATGGCGCCTACGCCGATGATTCCGTAACGCACCATTTGCCAGACCCCTTTGTCCTAAAGCCGCTCGATGAGTGGTCAGACCACTTGAATGAGGTGAGTCTTATGTGTGCCAGAGGCTTGGTCAATGGTTTTTGACCGGTTTTTTATAACGTTTGGATTACCGCTGCAAAAGGGCTGGACGGGCCCGACCTGCGATTTCGATGGTTGGCCAATTGGGATCAACCGTCAGAATCTCAAGGCCAGCCGAGGTAGTTACCACTGTGTCCTCGACCTTTAGACCTTCAGCCGAGGGGTTCCAGGCGATTGCATTATTTAACCCAATAATCTGAGTGGTTTTTTCATGGGCGGGGTAATCCCTCGGTAAATAACCAGTCGGTCCGCCTTGATGATGTTTGGTCCATTCATCTCGGGCGAAACCATTTTGTAGATATGCCACTTCTCCACTTTTAAATGCCTCGGCAAAAGTAGCGCCCACTTTTGTGCCATCTAAAAATGCCGACTCGACATTTAGCAAGCGCCGATATGTGTCTTGTATTTCAGAGGAGATTTCAGAGAAGCTGATAATTCGAGTAACGCTAGCGATTAAACCTTTGCGACGAGCACAGATGACACCCATAGCGATATCACCAACCTCGTCAGTGGTGGGCAGCGGGTGTCTAAAGTTTTTAATTCGATTTTCGCCAGCTACTAGTAAAACAACAGGTTCGAGATTTCTTTCCCAAAGCTCCTCTGCAATTTCTCCAGCAACTTCAACCTCAGACATGTCTGGATCGATATCCAACATCGCCTCACCTAAAGCGTCAGCAGCATCTTTGCTAATTTCACGTAATTTATTTACCTCATAATCATTTAACGCACGACGCATGGTTTCAATCTCAGTTTGTAAATTTACGCGCTCATTCTCCGCACCATCTACACCGATGCGCTCACCCTTCGGTAGCTGCCCCTCTCTACCTTCAAACCAATTGATAACAATTAACTCTTCATCACCAGTTAACTCTTCGGCCTGCAATCTCGGTGCTTCAATTTTGTTAGTGACCACCACAATTCGGTCGCGGTAGACAATTACATCCATGCAGGAGAGCTCAAGAGTGGTTGGGATATGTGCCCGACCGCCAATAATCCAAGCGACATTGGCGCCTTTTTTCAGAATTACCGCATCTAGGTTTTTCTCCGTTAAAAGAGCGCTGATTCTGGCTCTCTTTTCCCGCTGTTCCAGCACTCTGCTCATAGGAGTAACTTACGAAAGAAGCCCGGAAACTTCGATACCAAAACGGGCCAGATTGGCTTTCCCGCCATCCACCTCAGTTAATACAAATGGTTTTCCATCTGGTGCGATGCAATAGGTATTTTCAAAGTGAGAGCCATGGGAGTTATCGGTAGTTACAACTGTCCACTTATCTTCCAGAATCTTGGTCTTGTGGCTACCCATTGTGATCATTGGTTCGATAGCGAAAACCATTCCCGGCTCGATGGTTGGACCATGCCCCGGTTTTCCATAATTCAAAATGTGTGGCTCCATATGCATTGAGGTACCGATGCCGTGTCCGCCGTACTCCCGCAAGATTCCATAATTGCCTTGCGCGTTTGTATATTTTTCAATGGCATGCCCGATATCAGAGAGTTTTGCACCAGCGGCTCCTGCTGCAATTCCTACCCACATTGATTCTTCACAAACATCCAACATCTTTTGTCTCGCATCATCTTTCGGATCAACAATCACTGAGAACGCGGCATCACCATGCCAACCATCAATTACAGCGCCACAATCCACTGAAACAATATCTCCCGGCATAATCATGCGATCTCCAGGAATGCCATGAACTATCTCATCATTTACTGAAACACAGATGGTTGCTGGGTAACCGTGATAACCCTTGAAGTTTGAGGTGCCGCCACCGCGTTTGATGTTTGCCTCTGCTATCGCATCAAGAGCGCTAGTAGTAATTCCTGCTTTTATATTTGCTTTAACTAACTCCAGAGTACTGCGCACCAATAAACCCGCTTTGCGCATGGTTTTTAATTGATCCAATGTCTTAATCTGGATCGCCATGATTTAGCTCAGTTTCTGAGAAAGAGCGCGAATGGCTCCGGCGGTAATCTCTGCAACATCCCCAACAGCAGGGATTGTGATTAGCAGCCCCGCAGTTCGGTAGAAAGAAATAATTGGCGCGGTTTGCTCGGTGTAGACCTCGAGACGGCGTGAGATTACCTCTTCTTTGTCATCATCACGTTGGTAGAGCTCGCCACCGCAGGAATCGCATTTATCTAGCGCACCAGGAAATGCTTTGCCGCACTCTTTGCAGGTGCGACGAGAAGAAAGGCGCTTGATGATTTCAGAGTTTTCAATCGCCAACTCCAATGCAGCATCAATCGGAGTTTTCTTCTCCTCCAAAATGCCTTTAAGAACTTCGGCCTGCGCCACGTTACGAGGAAAGCCATCTAGTAAAAATCCATTAGTGGTATCTGAATGGTTCAAACGATCTTTAACCATCGCATTGGTTACAGAATCGGGAACCAACTCCCCTTTATCCATATAACCTTTTGCTTCAACTCCAAGAGGTGTTCCCTCTTTCAAATTGGCGCGGAAAATATCACCGGTAGAGATATGTGGAATTGAGTAGTGCGCGGCGAGGTGTACTGCTTGGGTTCCTTTGCCTGCACCTGGTGGTCCAACCAGGATCAAACGCATTAGCGCAGGAATCCCTCGTAGGAACGCTGTTGTAGCTGGCTCTCGATTTGCTTTGCAGTATCAAGACCAACACCGACCACAATCAAAATCGCGGTTCCACCAAATGGGAAGTTCTGTGATGCACCAAAAAGCACCAGCGCAATAATCGGAATAATCGCAACCAAGGCTAGGTACAGAGAACCTGGAGCGGTGATGCGGTTAAGAACATATTGCAGGTAATCGCTGGTTGGCTTGCCGGCACGAATACCTGGGATAAAGCCACCGTACTTACGCATGTTCTCTGCGGTTTCCTCTGGGTTGAAGGTAATAGCAACATAGAAGTAAGCAAAGAAAATAATCAGCAATGCGTAGGCCGCGATATAAATCGGATGATCTCCTCGTACAAAGTTGGTGGAGATCCAAACCGCCCATGAAGCTTGTGAGTTAGAGAAGTTAGCTACCAAGGATGGGATATATAGCAATGATGAGGCGAAAATTACTGGGATAACACCAGATTGATTTACTTTGATTGGAATGTAGGTAGTGGTGCCGCCATATTGACGACGACCGACCTGACGCTTGGCGTATTGAACTGGGATGCGACGTTGTGACTGCTCAACGAATACAACCGCTGCCACAATCAACATTCCAACTGCAAGAATGAATAGGAATGTTGGCCAGCCACGTGACAACTTGATTGACCAAAGCTGTCCTGGGAAACCAGCAGCAATCGAGGTGAAGATCAAGATTGACATACCGTTGCCGACACCGCGATCAGTGATTAACTCACCTAGCCACATCACAACAGATGTTCCGGCGGTCATTACAACGATCATTGTCGCGATTCGAAGCCATGAGGTATCAGGAATGATCGCTTCGGTACAGCCATTAATCAAACGACCTGGTGTGCGGGCAACCGCAACCAAACCGGTGCTCTGCAAAATCGCAAGTCCGATTGTTAGATAACGGGTGTACTGAGTTAGTTTTGCGGTTCCAGATTGACCTTCCTTCTTCAATGTTTCGAAGCGTGGAATTACGACGGTCAAAAGTTGGACAATGATTGAAGCGGTGATGTAAGGCATGATGCCGAGTGCGAAAACTGAAAGCTGGAGCAACGCACCGCCGCTAAATAGATTGATTAAGCCAAACAATCCTCCGGTTTCAACATTTGCCAAACAGCGCTGAACTGCGGCATATGAAACACCTGGGGTTGGAATTACCGAACCGGTGCGGAAGATTGCCATGATGGCAAGGGTGAAGAAAATCTTGCGACGTAGATCAGGCGTCTTAAACGCCTTACCGAATACTGATAGCAACACTTTCTTCTCCTAATTCAATCTACTTAAAATCCGGACAAGTCGCCTTAAAGCGCCTTGATGCTTCCTCCCGCTGCAGAGATTTTCTCTGAGGCAGATGATGAGAAGCTGTGAACGGTGACATTTACCTTAACGGAGATATCGCCATTTCCTAGGACTTTGACAGGGTGACCTTTACGGGCAGCGCCAACTTTGTATAGATCTTCAACTGAAACATCGCCACCCTTTGGAAATAGCGCGTTAATGGTTGAGACGTTTACCGCCTGATAGGTAATGGTTTCTGGATTCTTAAATCCACGAAGTTTTGGTAGACGCTGTACGAGTGGCATTGCTCCACCTTCGAAACCAGCACGAACTACGTTACGAGCACGTGTTCCTTTTCCACCACGACCAGAGGTTTTACCTTTGGAACCTTCTCCGCGACCCTTACGGGTCTTTTCCTTCTTAGCACCTGGTGCTGGACGGAGATGATGAGCCTTAAGAACCATTGTTATTCAACCTCCTCAACTTTGATGAGGTGGCGAACATGATGGACCATTCCGCGAATCTCGGGACGATCTTCTTTCACCACAACATCACCAATGCGCTTCAAACCAAGCGAACGAAGTGTGTCGCGTTGTTCTGGGGCATTGCCGACTTTGGAACGAACCTGTGTGACCTTTAGACGTGGCATTACGCACCTGCCGTTGTTGTCATGGCGCGGATAACTGCTGCTGGAGCAACGCGCTCAAGTGGAAGTCCACGACGTGCTGCGATAGCTGCTGGATCTTCCAACATCTTCAATGCAGCTGCGGTGGCGTGAACCATGTTGATTGGGTTGTTTGAACCAAGTGACTTGGTCAAAACATCGGTAATTCCTGCGCACTCAAGTACAGCACGAACTGGACCACCAGCGATAACACCGGTACCAGGAGCAGCTGGGCGAAGTAGAACAACGCCGGCTGCATCTTCACCCTGAACTGGATGAGGAATTGTGCCTTGAATACGTGGAACTTTGAAAAATGATTTCTTTGCTTCTTCAACGGCCTTAGCGATTGCTTGTGGAACCTCTTTTGCTTTTCCATAACCAACGCCAACCATTCCATTTCCATCACCAAGCACTACAAGTGCGGTGAAGGAGAAACGGCGACCACCAGAAACAACCTTTGCTACACGGTTGATGAATACAACGCGCTCAATGTAAGGAGACTTCTCAGAGGTGCGCTCTTCACGACGTTCGCGCTTATCGCGACCGCGCTTTGGCTTTTCAGCCTCTGGAGCTGTGTTCTCGACGTTTGACATTAGAACTCCAATCCATTCTCGCGAGCACCTTCTGCAAGTGCAGCTACGCGTCCGGTGTAGCGATTTCCACCACGATCAAATACGACCGTAGTAACTCCCTTTGCCTTTGCACGATCAGCAACAAGTTGACCAACAGTGCGGGCCTTCTTTGTCTTATCTGCTGATGCAGCGCGAAGATCTTTTTCCATTGTTGAAGCTGATGCCAATGTGTGACCGATGGAATCATCAACAATCTGGGCAACAAGGTGACGTGCAGAGCGGGTCACAACTAAACGTGGACGCTCTGGAGTACCGGTAAGGCGCTTACGAACACGGAAGTGACGACGTGCGCGGGCAACTCGAGTAGAACCCTTAACAATCTTCTTAGTGATTCTCATGCCTTCTTACCTGTCTTTCCAGCCTTGCGACGAATGCGCTGACCCTGTAGATGCAAGCCCTTACCCTTATATGGATCGGCCTTACGCAACTTTTGAATCTTTGCGACAACTTCGCCAACGAGTTGTTTGTCGACACCTGACACAACTAAATCGGTAGGTGATTCAACATTGAAGGTGATTCCTTCGGGAGCTGCGAATGGAACCGGGTGTGAGTATCCGAGTGCGAACTCAAGATCCTTGCCCTTTGCAGCTACTTTGTAACCAACACCAACGATTTGAATCTTCTTTGAGTAACCGGTTGTGACACCAGTGATCATGTTTGAAACCAAAGTACGTGACAAACCATGTAGTGATTTTGCAGCGCGCTCATCATTGGCGCGAGCAAGAACTAGTGAGTTCTCTTCCTTCTTTGGAGTGATTAACTCAGGAAGCACATGATTCAAGGTTCCCTTAGGTCCCTTTACAGAGATGGCCTGACCTGAGATGTTTAATTCAACTCCAGATGGAATTGCAATCGGCATTTTTCCAATACGTGACATAGTGATCACCATACGTAGGCGAGAACTTCTCCGCCTACGCCCTGCTTGTTAGCCTGCTTATCAGTAAGCAAACCTTGTGAAGTGGAGATGATTGCAACACCAAGTCCACCGAGAACCTTTGGTAGTCCGGTTGACTTCGCATAAACGCGAAGCCCTGGCTTTGAAACACGACGTAGACCGGCGATGGAACGCTCACGGTTTGCGCCGTACTTCAAATCAATTACTAGGGTCTTACCAAATCCCTCTGGGTTATCAGTAACTTTGTAGCTACCGATGTAACCCTCTTTTTGAAGGATCTCTGCAATACGAACCTTGACCGATGATGATGGCATTGCAACCACATCATGGTAAGCCGTATTTGCGTTGCGCAGACGTGCAAGCATGTCTGCGATTGGGTCTGTCATTGTCATTGTTGGCTCATAGCCTTTCTTCGGGCGGTATCTCTTGCGAGACCTATCCGATAGTTGTTACCAGGAAGCTTTCGTAATACCGGGAAGTTCTCCGCGGTGTGCCATCTCTCTGAAGCAAACTCGGCAGATGCCGAACTTCTGATAGACGGAGTGAGGACGTCCACAACGTTGGCAACGTGTGTAACCGCGCACCTTGAACTTTGGCTTGCGGCTCGCCTTAACCTTTAGTGATGTCTTTGCCATTTTGTGTGTCTCCCCTTAATCCCGGAATGGAAAACCAAGCGCCTTAAGCAACGCACGGCCCTCTTGATCATTCTTGGCTGAAGTAACGATGGTGATATCCATTCCGCGGACGCGATCTACCTTGTCCTGTTCGATCTCTGCGAATACAACCTGCTCGGTTAGACCGAAGGTGTAATTGCCGCTGCCATCAAACTGCTTTGGAGATAGACCACGGAAATCGCGGATACGTGGAAGGGAAACTGAAAGTAGACGATCCATAAACTCCCACATACGGTCACCACGAAGAGTGACATGTGCGCCAATTGCTTGGCCCTCACGTAGTTTGAAGTTAGCGATTGATTTCTTTGCCTTTGTGACAAGTGGCTTTTGTCCAGTGATTGTTGTGAGATCACGGATTGCGCCTTCAATCAACTTGGAGTCTTTAGCAGCTTCGCCAACACCCATATTCACAACAATCTTGGTAAGTGTTGGAATCTGCATCTTGTTTGCGAAGTTGAATTCCTTTTGTAGGTGTGCAGCAACTTCACTCTTGTAACGCTCTTTCAAGCGTGGAGCGGTAACTGTTGACATTAGATGTCACCTCCTGTGCGACGGGAAACTCGCACATTCTTTCCATCGTCATTCTTGCGAACGCCGATTCGAGTTGCTTTGTTGTCCTCATCAAGCAGCATTACATTGGAGTAAGCGATTGGGGCTTCGATTGTAAGAATGCCGCCAACCTTTGCTCCACGCTGTGAAGTTTCTTCACGGGTGTGCTTCTTGACGCGATTAACACCTTCTACGGTTACACGAGCGGTGTTGGTATCAACCGCAAGAACCTTTCCTGTTACTCCCTTGTCTTTGCCAGCAATGACAAGAACGGTGTCACCTTTCTTGATTCTCATTACAGCACCTCCGGAGCAAGTGAAATGATCTTCATGAAACGCTTGTCACGGAGTTCGCGAGCAACGGGTCCGAAAATACGGGTTCCACGTGGCTCGTTGTCATCCTTGATAATGACAGCTGCGTTTTCATCAAAACGAATATAGGAACCATCGTTGCGACGGTTTTCCTTAACGGTACGAACGATGACCGCCTTAACGACATCACCCTTCTTTACCTGTCCGCCAGGAATTGCATCCTTAACGGAGCAAACAATGATGTCGCCGATTGATGCGTAGCGACGTTGTGTGCCACCAAGAACACGGATGCAGAGAAGCTCGCGAGCTCCTGTGTTATCCGCGACGCGTAGTCGAGATTCTGCTTGAATCATGGTTACTTAGCCTTCTCGATAATCTCCACTACTCGCCAACGCTTGGTTGCAGATAGTGGACGGGTTTCCATAATTCGCACGCGATCGCCAACACCAGCGGAGTTGCTCTCATCATGCGCCTTGAACTTCTTGTTCTTGGTAATAACCTTTGAATAAAGTCCATGAGCAGCGCGGTCTTCGACCTTAACTACTACTGTCTTATCCATCTTGTCGCTTACAACGATTCCTTCGCGAACTTTGCGGAAATTGCGATCATCGCTCACGCGGCACCTCCGATTCCTAGTTCACGCTCACGGATCACTGTGTAGATGCGAGCAATCTCTTTGCGGACTGCGGTAAGACGGCCATGGCTTTCAAGTTGACCGGTTGCAGCTTGGAAACGAAGGTTGAATAACTCTTCCTTTGCATCCTTTAGCTTTGCTTGAAGATCCTCAGTGCTCAATGCACGAAGTTCGTCGGTTGAGATCATTTTCGCCATGGTTATGCCTCCTCACGAAGTACAACGCGGGACTTAACTGGAAGTTTGTGTGCAGCACGTGACAGCGCCTGCTTTGCAACATCAAGTGAAACACCTGAGATTTCAAATAGCACGCGGCCTGGCTTAACGTTTGCAATCCAGAACTCTGGTGAACCCTTACCGGAACCCATACGGGTTTCTGCAGGCTTCTTGGTAAGTGGACGATCTGGATAAATGTTGATCCAAACCTTTCCACCACGCTTGATGTGACGGGTCATTGCGATACGTGCAGCTTCAATCTGACGGTTGGTTACATAACCACCCTCAGTTGCCTGCAAACCAAAATCGCCGAATGCAACAGCGGTGCCGCCTTTAGCTTTTCCAGAACGATCTGGACGGTGCTGCTTGCGGTGCTTAACGCGACGTGGAATTAACATTACGCCTCGCTCCCTTCACTCTTTACCTCTGCGGAATCAGCAACTGGAGCTGCAGCTGGTGCAACCTGAGTTGTTGTTACCTCACCGCGTGGTGCACGAGGTGCACGTGGTCCACGGTTTTGCTTCGGTGCTTTTGCTTGTGCAAGAGCTGCTGCTTCACGCTCTGCGCGTGACTGAATTACCTCGCCCTTGTAAATCCAAACCTTCACACCAAGACGGCCAAATGTTGTATGTGCTTCATGGAAGCCATAATCAATGTCGGCACGAAGAGTGTGTAGTGGAACGCGACCTTCACGATAAAACTCAGAACGTGACATTTCAGCGCCGCCAAGACGACCGCCGCATTGGATACGAACACCCTTTGCGCCAGCTTTGAAAGCGGTCTGCATTGCTTTACGCATTGCACGACGGAAAGAGACACGGGCGGCAAGCTGTTCTGCAACACCTTGCGCAACTAGCTGTGCATCAATCTCTGGGTTCTTAACCTCGAGAATATTTAGCTGTACCTGCTTACCGGTTAGCTTCTCAAGATCTAGACGAAGACGATCTGCCTCTGTTCCACGACGTCCAATAACAATTCCAGGACGAGCGGTGTGTAGATCGATGCGAACACGTTCGCGGGTGCGCTCAATTTCAATTCGAGCAACGCCTGCGCGCTCCATGTTCTTCTCCATCAAACGACGGATCATCACATCTTCTTTTACATAATCTTTGTAAAGCTTGTCGGCGTACCAACGAGACTTGTACTCAGTTGTAATTCCAAGGCGGAAGCCATGTGGATTTATTTTTTGACCCATTTACTTGGCCTCCCCTTCAGTTGTCGCAGCTTCTACTTTCTTAGCAGCAGCTTTGCGAGCCTCAGCCTTTGAAGGCTTGCGGTAGTTCTTGTCATCGGAAAGAACTACAGAAATCTGTGAAGAACGCTTCAAGATTTGATATCCGCGACCCTGTGCACGTGGGCGGTAACGCTTCATAGTTACGCCTTCATCAACTAGAGCCTCTGTAACCCATAGCTCTGATGCATCACGGATTGCTGGGTTCTTCTGCTTTGCGTTAGCAACCGCAGAGTTAAGAAGTGAGAATAGATCTTCACTTACTGCAACCTGTGGTGAGAACTTTGCAATGCGTAGCGCTTCATCAGCACGTTGTCCGCGAATCATGTTTACAACGCGGCGTGCCTTTTGCGGAGTTACGCGAATGGAACGAAGAGAAGCTGTTGCTACAACGGTAGCGGTTGAATTAGCCACGCTTCACCCCCTTGTCATCTTGCTTAACGTGTCCTTTAAATGTGCGGGTTGGTGCAAACTCACCGAGCTTGTGGCCGATCATCGCTTCGGTTACATAAACCGGAACATGTTTGCGACCATCATGAACTGCGATGGTGTGGCCGATCATTGAAGGTGTAATCATTGAACGACGTGACCAAGTCTTAATAACGTTCTTAGTGTTCTTGGCATTCTGTTCATCCACCTTCTTTTCGAGGTGTTGATCCACGAATGGACCCT
>VERG01000034.1 GCA_018882885.1 Candidatus Nanopelagicaceae bacterium
ACTTCACACTTCCGCCAGTTGCAAGAAGAAGTGAAGAAGTTCCTTCGATTGCAATCTTGTTAGCGACGGGAGCTTCGTAGTTGATTACAATTGGGTTCGCGATTGCAGATCCACCGCTTGCGATTCCAACTGAAACACTGGTGATTCCTGTTGCTGAAAGAGCTTGTGCAACAGAGAAGTCAGCGGTGTCGTCAGCAGCCGGAACAGTAACGGAAGTTGCATAGTCACGCGCGCCAGCTCCTGTTGCATCTACAACCACAGCATATTTTGTATCAGCAGAAACAACTGAAGCAAATGTAAATGTGTGTGTTGACTTTGCTGCTGTGTAATATGTAGGAGAAGTTCCTGCATATCCTGTAGCGGAAGTCAATGTTGCTTGAGTTGATGCCGTACCGGTATTGATTTCAGTGACAGTGATGTTGGTTGTCAATGAAGCTGGGAGAACTCCTGAACCTGTAAAGGTAATTACAGCTGTTCCGTCCGCATCGATTGTTCCATCTTCAACCAAGATTGTGTAGGTTCCAGATGAGCTTGGGCTAGAAAGTGTGCTAGCTGACAAGACAGTCGCTGTCGTATCGGAGGTTGTTACGTTAATAGCCTCATTAGGTCCCAAAATTGTTGCTAGGCCCGCTGCATCTTTTAGGGTCACAGCAAGGTTCGCTCCGAAGCCAGATGGCGCGCCTTCAACAACTCGACCGAGTGCTGAAACGCTCACAGATACTGGTGCGCCTGCAGTTGTTACAGTAACAACAGTCGCTGGATTTCCAGCCGTGTAGGTCGCTGCGTTTGCTGATACGAGAATTTGATATGTACCTGCGACGTCCGGAGTGAACGAAACTCGGAATGTTCCGGAAGTTGTTCCGTTCGCACCGTTGATTACAACGTTTTCTGAAACCTGTGCATCGAAACGACCAGATGCGTTAGTGAACGCTGTAAAGGTTGCAGTTCCATCACCCAACACAGAGCTATCCTCTGTGATGTTGATTAGTCCGCCGGAGGCGTTTACGTTGTTAACAGAGTTGTTAACGTGAGCAGAACCTGTTGGTGCTGAGATAACTTTGGCAGCTACTGTAAAAGTGTCGGTATTTGCCGCGTTTGCAGCGAAAACCGCAGTAACAGGAATGTTAGCTGTTACTCCCGCACGGACTACAGGCAGAGTTCCCTGAGTCAGTGAGGAGACTGTTCTTTGAGTTGTAGCCTGAGATGGAGCTACAGACAAAAGACCAAAGCCCAAAGCAGAAACTGCAACAAGCGCGATGCGCTTGAGAGTTGTCTTTGTAGACATTTGTTTCCTTTCATTAAAAGTCGATCCAGAGGCTTTCTCCAGATCGGCTTGGCTCAGAAGTGCCTTCTCATCAGATATGAGTGAGCCTTTTTTGTGCGTGGGGATAAAGAGAAAGAAATGTCAGCAGTGAGTTGAAGGATTCGCGTTCCAGTAGAAGATCGGAGATGACGTGAAAGAAGTACTGGTACCGTTGTGGTACCATTTGGAAATGGCGATGAATTTGAGGCTGACTCCAGAGCAAGCCGCTGCTCTAAGAAAGGCGGCTGCTGAAGACGGAATTTCAATGCAGGAGGCCGCGCTAAAGGCAATAGATGCCTACACCTCTCGTAGAAGAAAGATGATTTTGGGTGCAATTGAAAAGATTCGTACCGAGGACGCCGAACTTTTGCGGCGTCTTGCTAAGTGAATAAGGCGATCCAATATCTAGCAATCGATGAGTTAATCGAAATGGGCGAAGCTCTGATTCCTGATTTTCGAATAAGAGATATTGGATTACTTGAATCCGCCTTGTTAAGACCGGAAACAACAATTTATGGTGTTGAGGCGTATCCAACATTTCCCGAGAAGGTTGCGGCTTTGATGCATTCGCTGTCGTCCAATCACGCGCTTATTGATGGGAACAAAAGAATTGCCTGGATCGGCGGGCGAGGCTTTGCGATTATCAATGGCAAAGATTTTGATGTGGATGTGGACACTGCTGAAAAAGTAATTATGTCCCTTGCTAGTGGAGAGCTGGATGCGAAATCCTTAGCCCTCATTGTCAAAGATTGGTTGGTAGATGGCTAAAGTCTATGTAGCGGGCGAGGCACTCATTGATCTAGTCAATGTTGGTGGCTCAAGTACCGCACATGTCGGCGGGGGTCCGGCTAATACCGCAAAAGCATTGGCCCGCTTGGGTTTATCTAGTTATTTTGTCGGTGGGATTTCCTCTGATGAATATGGAGCTTTGATTGAGGCGGAGCTGTTAGAAAGTGGTGTTGATTTATCTTTGGCGCTGCGGGGCTCAAAGCCGACCGCTTTGGCAAATGCTTTGATTGATGAAGGTGGAGTGGCCTCTTATTCATTTGACTTGGAGAGAACTACGACATTTGATTTCTCTTCATCTTGGTTGCCTAATGGTGCTGATTTTGTGCATGTGGGTTCGGTAGCGACTTTGATACAGCCGGGGGCGACGGAGTTGTTCAATTGGGTTTCTGGGCTTGGTGTGCCGGTTGTATTTGATCCAAATGTGCGACCTTCTATTCAAAGTGATCGAGAGTTGTATCGGGCTGCGGTTGAAAAGTGGGTTTCTGTGTCGACTGTGGTCAAGTTAAGTGAGGATGATTTGGATTGGCTTTATGGTGATGAGTCTGTTGTTAAGGATTGGTTGGCATCGGGTGTTGCAGTAGTTGTGGTGACCCGGGCTGATAAAGGCTTAACAGGGTATTTTGGGGATTCTGTAATTGAGGTTCCTGCTGTTCCAATTGATTTAGTTGACAGCATTGGTGCTGGAGACACTATTGGCGCAGTGATAGTCGAAGGCTTGGTTAAACACGGGGTTTCGGGGTTGATGAGTAATTTGGATTTGGTTTTGGCGAGGGCTGCAAAAGCAGCGTCAATTACCTGTTCTAGGGCAGGTGCTAATCCGCCTTGGGCTTCGGAGTTGGATTAGGAGAGTCCGGCTTTTTCAGCTAGCTGTACGACCGCCATGCGGTTATTAACACCGAAGATGCTATAGATCTTGATGATGTCCTGCTTGATAGTGCTAGATGAGTATTTAAGGCGTTCGGCCATTTGATCAGTAGTGAGATCCTCTTTGAAGAGTTGGATGATTTGTTTTTGACGTGGTGTCAGAGATTTCATTGAGGATACATAATCTTTGTTGCCATCTTTTTTGTTGGCCATCAAGTTTCTGATGTAGAGGCCGCAAAGTGCCAAAGCTCCTGAAGTTACATCGCTGAATTCAAATCCTTCTTGAGGAGATTTCAGGGAAGTTACGCCTAGGGCTCCAATCACAGTATTTCGGAAAATTATTGGCGCTGAGATTGTGGTTCCTGAATCTGGGGTTTCAGTGCTTGCCAAATGTGGGTATTTGGAAATCAAATCCTTTGGAGAGTAAAAGATATTTATTTCACCAAGTCTTGCGGCATCGGTAATTGGCATTGGTGTCCATAGCGGAATGCGCATGTATGGCTCTACTAATTCACTTTCATAACCATAGGTGCCTTGTAAATCTAGAAAACCTTCGCGCTCAATAATTCCAAGGATTGCACCACGTGCTTCGATTGATGCCAAAGTGCGATTAACAAGGTGGGCTAGGAACTGCTCGGGTTTGGGCTCTTCCAAAACGGTTTTTGCCAAGTCGGCCAGCAACTTGGTCGAATCACTTAGGATCACGCTTTGCCACCCCTGGAGATGTTTGTAACCGGTTAAATCGTTGGTTGAGTTTATTGAAAGGCCCTGAAAAAACCGCTGAAAACTGCTGGTTTTTGCTAACGATTAGGACAGCGGGTTGGACATGCTTGGTCATGACTACCTGCTGAATAGGATGGGGCTATGAGCCTGAACCACTCCATGGATGGCGGCGAGATTTCGCTGGAGATCGATGTGGATCAAGGGGCGCGGATTTCCTCCCTGCGGTTTCGTGAGATTGAGTGTGCGGTGCCGTTTCGGGGACAGACCTTGACCTGGGGTTGGTATGCGATGGCACCTTGGGCGGGGCGGATTAGAGATGGATTAATTAAAGATTCATCAGGCAATGAATTTCAACTACCGATTAATTTAGCTGCGCCAAATGCGATTCATGGATTTGGAATTACCTCTTCATGGGAAGAGCTCGGTGATGGATATTTTGGATTGGATTTTCCGGCACCGTATCGAGGTGCGCGGGTAGAACAACGTTATGAGATTTTAGATAACGCGCTGCGTTGGTCATTGGAGTATGAAGCTGGGGATTGTGATTTACCTTTTTGGTTGGGGTTTCATCCTTGGTTTCCTAGAGAGTTAGATCGTGGTGGATCAGTGGAGATTGATTTTCATCCGGGGCAGATGTTGGAGCGTGGGCCAGATTATTTGCCGACTGGAAAGTTAATTACACCAACTCCTTCACCTTGGGATGATGCATTTACTCAGGTGCGTGGGACGCCGACGGTTTATTGGGAAGATGTTTTGCAAATCAAGATTGAATCCGATGCACCTTATTGGGTGGTTTATGACCAGGATGCAGAAGGGGTATGTGTCGAGCCACAGAGTGCGCCGCCGGATGCTGCGAATCTAGGGATTACTAGTGATACATATCTAGAGGCGCTTTTTGTCTTTGATGAGATTTGATAGGTTGGAAAAATGATTAATCGAGAGCACTTAAAGCAGCTACATGCGCGCGAGGAAGAGCGTTTCTTGGCGCGCACGCCTAAGAGCCACGAGCTATTTGGTCAGGCAAAACAGGTAATGCCTGGTGGTGTTCCGATGTCATGGATGACGAAATGGCCCGGTAAATACCCTTTATTTGTGAGTACCGCGCAGGGTGCACACTTTGTTGATGTAGATGGAAATGAGTACATAGATCTTTGTTTAGGTGACACTGGTTCGATGACCGGGCACTCTCCGGAGGCCACCACCGCTGCTATTTCAGCGCAGTTGAAAAAGGGAATGACCGCGATGTTGCCGACTGATGATGCGGTGGCTGTATCGGCGGAGTTGGCGCGCAGATTTGGTCTGCCGTTGTGGCAGTTCACGGTGTCGGCGACCGATGCCAATCGTCATGCGATTCGATATTCCAGATTAATTACCGGTCGTCAGAAAATTGTTGTGATTGATCGCTGTTATCACGGCTCTGTAGATGAAACCTTTGCAACTTTGGATGCATCGGGAAATACCGTAAAGCGCGAAGGCAATATTGGTGCGCCGGTTGATTTGGATGTAACTACTCGGGTAGTGGAGTTCAATGATTTAGCTGGGATGGAAGCGGCTTTGAAACATGGTGATGTGGCTGCAATTTTGATGGAACCCGCGATGACCAATGTCGGAATAGTTTTGCCAGATGCTGGGTATCTAACTGGAGTTGCAGAGCTTGCAAAGAAGTATGGCGTGATTTGGATTATTGATGAGACCCATACGATCTCTGTCGGCCCTGGTGGTATGACCGCAGATCTTGGATTAAAACCTGATTTCTTAACTATTGGCAAAGCAATTGGCGGCGGAATTCCTGTGGGCACATTTGGCATGACCCATGAGATTGCAGAGCAGATTCAAAAGAAGACAGAGCGGGAAGTAATTGATACCGGTGGAATCGGTGGCACATTGGCCGGAAACGCATTGTCATTGGCTGCTATGCGGGCGACATTGACCCAAGTTCTAACCGATGCGAATTTTGCCAAGATGATCCAGCTCGGAAATCGCTGGTGTGATGGGGTGGATGCGGCAATAAAGGAGTGTGGTTTGCCTTGGCATGTAAATCGTTTGGGTGCTCGTGGGGAGTATCTATTCCAAGGCCATGCGCCGCGCACGGGTGGCGAGGCGGCTCGGGCAGGGGATTTTGAATTAGAGCAGTACATTCATTTAAGGCTGCTTAATGATGGCTTCTTGCTAACACCATTCCATAACATGGCATTGATGTCGCCTTACACAACGGCAGCTGATGTTGATGCTCATACCGCGGCTTTCCGCGCGATGTGTGCAGAGTTAGTGCAAAACTAAGAGTCATGAAAAAGCTCACCGCAGGTTTAGTAGTTGCGGTGCTTTTAGCATCTTTTGCTCAGCCCGCTTACTCTGCAATAAAAGCAGGTGGTTCTTGCACTAAAAAAGGCAAGGTCCAGGTTTATAAGAAATATGAATATACCTGCATTAAGAAAAGTGGAAAGCTGGTTTGGAGTAAAGGGGTTTATAA
>VERG01000004.1 GCA_018882885.1 Candidatus Nanopelagicaceae bacterium
CCTTGCGGCGGGGGCCGCGCTCTCCATCTGGATGGAAGAACATCTCAGTTGGAAGGGAACGGCAAGCACCCTCATACTGCCACTCCCAATTTGAGGCTACCGGCTTCGGTAAGCGCGAGGTTTCAGACATGGGTGAACCATACAATCGCGCCATAAGTTGTTCAAGTACCTGCCCCTCGAAACGCGCTTAAAAGATGCTGTGAGCCGATTTCAAGTCGCGCACACCACATTTCGGACCCACTATTGGCCCGTGGCCGACAAAGCATTCAACTCAGATGCCCTCACAAGCAGTGAGGCCTTAACGGTTGCTGCCGTGGCTCGGCGACTGGGTGTCGCTCCCGCAACATTGCGTACCTGGGATCGTCGTTATGGGTTGGGGCCTTCAGAGCACAGCTCCGGCGAACATCGCCGTTATAACAATCATGATTTAGCCCGGCTAACTCTGATGCGCAAATTAGTTATTGCAGGGGTTTCGCCTGCTGAAGCTGCGCAAAGAGCACTTACATTTGATGGAAGATCTACACCGGAATTAATCTCTAACTCCATTTCTAAAGATGTAGCGGTTCGAGAAGAGTTAGTTGAAACCTTGATTCGCGCAGCGCGAGCTTATGATCGCAACTTTATCGAAGAGTTGCTGCGTTCAGAATTGTCTGCTCGCGGAATAACAAATACCTGGAATGAAGTAATTGTCCCGCTATTGATTTTGATTGGCGATGAGTGGGCTGAGTCTGGCACTGGAATTGAAACTGAGCATTTAGTAAGTGAAATCATTAAGAGAATTTTGCAAGAAGAGAATAGATCTGTTGAGAATCCCATAAATGCCCGTCCAGTATTGTTGGCATGCATTGGTGAAGAGATGCATTCTCTTGCGTTGTATGCATTGGGCGCAGCATTGTCTGAGCGAAAAGTTGCAATTCAATTTTTAGGTGCCCGAACACCAATTGAAGCTATCAGCGCAGTGGTAAAACGCTCTGCGCCGCCGGCAATATTCCTTTGGGCCCAGCTTGGTAAGAATGGCGATCCAACAGTGATTGGAGAGCTACCAAGTATCAGACCTGCACCGCGCATTGTTCTGGGAGGACCGGGATGGAAAGTTGCCGATAAGAAATCAGCGGTTGTCGTGGATGATTTATTGGAAGCGGTCGAGGAGATTATGCGGGCGGTCGGCGCCTGATTTAGCCGGCATTTGGTGAGCAATAATCTCAACCATTAAGGTGGCACGGTGAGCGAGAACGTCAATGAAAAGGTCGCCATGTTGGGCCTTACCTATGACGATGTGCTCTTGTTGCCGGATGCCTCAGATGTAGTCCCTTCAGAGGTCGATACCAAAACCCAACTAACACGGGAGATTCAACTAGCGGTTCCTTTGGTTTCCTCAGCCATGGATACGGTCACCGAATCTGCGATGGCGATTGCTATGGCCAAAGCGGGCGGGATTGGAATCATTCATCGAAATCTTGCGATTGATGAGCAGGTAACCCATGTAAAGCTAGTCAAAGGTGCCAATCTCTTGGTTGGTGCCGCGGTTGGTGTTGGCGATGATGGATTTGAAAGAGCTCAGGCGTTAATTGAGGTTGGTGTTGATGTAATTGTGGTTGATACCGCTCATGGTCATCACCGTGCTGTGCTAGATGCAATTGCGCGTATCAAGAAGAGTTTTCCAAAACAGGAAATTATCGGTGGCAATGTTGCAACCCGAGCTGGTGCGCAAGCTCTGATTAATGCGGGAGCGGATGCGGTAAAGGTTGGCGTTGGTCCAGGATCGATTTGCACAACTCGAGTTGTTGCTGGAGTTGGCGTACCACAAGTGACTGCAATTATGGAGGCGGCTAAAGCTTGTAAGAAAGCTGACATCCCATTGATAGCAGATGGTGGATTGCAATATTCAGGAGATATTGCAAAGGCGATTGTTTCCGGTGCAGATTCGGTGATGTTGGGATCTTTATTGGCTGGATGTGAAGAATCACCTGGCGAGTTAATCGAGATTGATGGTCGCAAATATAAGAGTTACCGCGGCATGGGTTCACTTGGTGCGATGCAATCACGCGGCACCAAAAAATCTTTTTCTAAAGATCGTTACATGCAAGATGATGTCTTGTCAGAGGACAAATTAGTTCCCGAAGGAATTGAAGGAAAGGTCGCATATCGCGGCCTGGTCTCTGAGGTAGTCCACCAATTAGTTGGCGGATTACGCTCTGGAATGGGTTATGCCGGCGCAGAAGATATAGCTGCGCTACATAAGCGTGGTCGACTAATTCAAATTACTGCGGCCGGGTTGCAAGAAAGCCACCCGCATGATGTTTTGGATGTGGCAGATGCCCCTAACTACTACCGGAGTCGATGATGGTTGATATTGAGATCTCCCCGGGCAAGCGAGCTCGTACCGCTTACTCATTTGATGATATTTCCATTGTGCCTTCCCGTCGTACCCGCGAGCCAAATGAGGTTTCTACCGCCTGGCAGATTGATGCATATAAGTTTGAATTACCTTTGTTGGCGGCGCCGATGGATTCGGTGGTCTCACCAGAAACCGCAATCGCAATCGGAAAACTTGGTGGCTTGGGGGTTTTGAATCTAGAAGGTCTGTGGACCCGTTATGAAAATCCCAAGATTCAACTTGGTGAGATTTCTTCAATCCCAGCTGATCAAGCCACTCGCAGAATGCAGGAGCTTTATAAAGCACCAATTCGTCCAGAGTTAATAAAGGAACGGATTGCCGAGATTCGCGCTGCGGGTGTAACCGTCGCTGGCGCTTTGTCACCACAACGTACCGCTGAATTTCATAAAGCGGTAATTGATGCTGGCGTAGATATCTTTGTAATTCGCGGCACCACAGTTAGCGCCGAACATGTTTCAAAGGCAAACGAACCTTTGAATTTGAAGAAGTTTATTTATGAGTTGGATGTTCCGGTAATTGTTGGCGGCTCTGCCACGTCGCAAAGTGCGCTGCATTTAATGCGCGCCGGCGCTGCTGGTGTTTTAGTTGGTTTTGGTGGCGGTGCGGCACACACAACTCGGCAGGTGCTTGGTATCTCTGTTCCGATGGCGACCGCTGTTGCAGATGTAGCTGCTGCACGACGTGAGTATTTGGATGAATCAGGTGGTCGTTACGTTCATGTAATCGCTGATGGTTCTGTAGGAAAAAGTGGTGATATCGCTAAAGCAATTGCATGCGGAGCAGATGCGGTAATGCTGGGTTCACCATTGGCGCGGGCCGAACAAGCGCCGGGCCGTGGTTGGCACTGGGGTACCGAAGCGCATCATCCAGAGGTACCGCGCGGTGCTCGAGTACATGTTGGCACCACAGGAACTTTGGAGGAGATCCTCTTAGGTCCATCACATTCATCTGATGGCACCATGAATCTTTTTGGAGCGCTACGACGCGCGATGGCCACATGTGGTTACTCAGATTTGAAAGAGTTCCAACGTGTTGAAGTGGTTCTAAACCGAGCCTAAATGCGAAGCAATAGCAATCACGTTTTAGTAATAGATTTTGGCGCGCAATATGCCCAATTAATTGCCAGACGGGTTCGGCAGGCCAATGTTTATAGTGAAATTCTTCCTGCGACAGTTTCAGTCGAGGAGATTTTGGCGCGCAATCCAAAAGCGATAATCCTTTCTGGCGGTCCCTCATCTGTTTATTCTGATGGAGCACCGAGGATTGATCCCAGGATCTTTGAACACGAAATTCCAATTTTTGGTATCTGCTACGGCTTTCAAGCGATGGCGCAAGCCTTGGGCGGTGAGGTAGCTAAGACCGGTAAATCAGAGTTTGGTAGAACTAAGTTTTCCGCTGAAAGATCGACAAAACTTTTTAAAGATCTCCCTGAATCATTCAATGTTTGGATGAGTCATGGCGATAGCGTGGCTAAAGCGCCAAATGGATTTCAAACAATAGGCAGCACCACAGACACGGCGATTGCAGCTTTTGAAAACGAGAGTGGATTATTGGCGGGGGTGCAGTTTCATCCAGAAGTTTTGCACTCTGAGTTCGGACAGCAAATTTTGCAGCATTGGCTAGTCAATATAGTTAAATGCAAGCCAACCTGGACCTCAGAAAATATCGTTGAAAACGAGATCATTAATATCAAATCCCAAGTCGGGGATAAAAAGGTTATTTGTGGTCTATCTGGTGGTGTTGACTCAGCGGTTGCTGCGGCACTAGTTCAAAAAGCCATTGGCAATCAACTCACTTGTGTTTTTGTCGATCACGGCTTATTGCGCCAAGGAGAAGCCGAGCAAGTGGAAAGTGATTTTGTGGCGGCTACTGGTGTGCAATTAAAGGTGGTTGATGCCAAGGAGAGATTTCTAAATGCTCTTTCTGGGGTTGTTGATCCAGAAGAAAAACGCAAAATTATCGGAAGAGAGTTCATCCGAGTTTTTGAAACTGCTGCCAAAGAAATTTCTCAAAACGAGAAAGTTGATTTTTTAGTGCAAGGGACCCTTTATCCAGACATAGTTGAGTCTGGCGGAGGCAGCGGAACAGCAAATATCAAATCCCATCACAATGTTGGCGGATTGCCAGATGATTTGGAGTTCTCATTAATTGAACCACTTCGAACATTATTTAAAGATGAGGTGCGCGAAGTAGGCATTAAATTAGGTTTGCCGGAAGCCATCGTCTGGCGTCAACCCTTCCCAGGGCCAGGGCTAGCAATTCGAATTGTCGGTGAAGTTACTGAAGAAAGACTTAGAATCCTAAGACGGGCCGACTTAATCGCTCGCGAAGAATTACACTTTGCTGGTCTAGATCGAGAGATCTGGCAGTGCCCAGTTGTGTTACTTGCTGATGTACGAAGTGTTGGAGTGCAGGGAGATGGTCGAAGTTACGGCCATCCCATTGTTCTAAGGCCCGTATCCAGTGAAGATGCGATGACAGCGGATTGGTCGCGGGTTCCTTATGAGGTGCTCGCAAAAATCTCAAATCGCATTACCAACGAGGTGCGCGAGGTAAACCGTGTAGTTCTGGATGTGACATCAAAGCCACCAGGAACTATTGAGTGGGAATAAGAAGTAAAGGAAAGAGGATTTTAGAAAGATGAAGCGGTTGTCTGCAGTAGTCATAGCTGCGCTATCCATATCCATCCTCTCCCTACCTGCAAATTCAATTGCAGAGACCAAAAAGTCCAACTCAAAGTTTGAGAAGGCTGAAAAGGTGAAATGCAAATCCACAAAAGCTGCGGCAGCAAATCCAACGCGTATTGCTCCACCTGAAAATATTTTAAAGCGCGGGCCGCGCACGATTACATTCCAAACTAATTGCGGCAATATTGTTATTCAGACCTATTTTAAGCAGGCGCCGGTAACCATTACAGTTTTAAATTCATTGATCAAAGGTGGTTACTACAACCGCACCCTTTGCCATCGCCTCACAACTGAAGGTATCTATGTTCTGCAATGTGGCGACCCGACAGCAACAGGATCTGGTGGTCCGGAGTTTCGTTATCGTGATGAAAACCTACCTGTGGCAGGAACGAATAATTACCCTGCTGGAGTAGTTGCAATGGCCAATTCGGGACCCAACACCAATGGTTCACAGTTCTTTTTGGTTTATAAAGACACAACACTTGGACCCAATTACACAATCTGGGGCAGGATTGTTTCTGGTTTAGAGATTGTTAAATATATTGCTGAAGGTGGCGTAAAAAGTGGTGGAGCAGATGGAACTCCGCTGCGCACAATCGCAATTGAGCGCGCGAGCAGCAATTAAATCAATCAGTACTAATTACTTTAAATACTTCGGCAACTCTTCCTTCTGCTAAGCCTTGCGCCTGTGCATTGCGTTCGCCCCATTCCCGCACCATTTTCTCTAACTCTTTATTGTGTGCGGTTTGACTAACGTGCGCATGTAGCGCTGCCATTTTTTTACCGAAGGTATCAGTGATATCAACAAAGTGATTTGGAGTAGGCGAGCCGGTCATCCAAACTTCGCGTACCCGCCAAGGCTCAAAGCCAGCCTCTCTTAGATCGGTAAAGGCATATGGGTTTCTGGCGTCGGGATACACAGCTTGGATTGCGGTCTCTCCAGCCGCCAAGTGATCTGGGTGGCTCGCAAAGATGCGCTCCCAATTTCGTTCCGGTGACTGCACCAACATGCGATCTGGTTTAGCAATTCTGATCGCTTTAACAATTTCTTTACGTAACTCGATAGATGGCATCAACCAACCATCTCTGTAATTTAAATAGGTAATTTCGCTGACGCCAACTGCGGCGCCGGCATCACGTTGTTCTTTCTGCCGAACCTGTGCCATTTGCTCAAGAGGAATGCCAGACTCTTCGCCACCCTGATCACCATTGGTGATGATGCAGTATGAAACCTGGATTCCTTTCGCGCTCCATTGCGCGATAGTTCCACCCGCACCAAAATCGCAGTCATCGGGATGGGCCATGACAACTAATACCCGCTTGATTTCATCATCGTTCAATGGAGTCACCGGCCTATCCTAGACTTCTCATCATGTCTGAAAGGTTGTTGGAAGGTCTTAACCCGCAACAGCAATCAGCGGTAACGCATTTTGGTGGGCCTTTACTTGTGGTTGCGGGCGCAGGTTCTGGAAAGACCCGAGTTCTGACGAGGCGCATCGCTTATCTATTGGCGGCCCGCAATGTTCAACCATATGAAATCTTGGCTATTACCTTCACCAACAAAGCCGCTGGTGAAATGAAGGAGCGGGTCTCCGAATTAGTTGGCAATCGGGCCAAGATTATGTGGGTCTCAACTTTTCACTCTGCCTGTGTGCGCATTTTGCGCCAAGAAGCTGTGCGACTTGGATACTCCTCTACTTTTTCAATCTATGACCAGGCAGATAGTTTGCGGTTAATCACATTGGTAATGCGGGATTTAAACCTTGATCCAAAAAGATACATTCCGCGAGGAGTAGCTTCAGTAATCTCTAATGCGAAAAATGAACTTCTTGGACCAGCAGATTATCGAAACGCAACTCAAAATCATTTTGAAGAGGTTGTAGCAGAGGTTTATGCCATCTACCAACAAAGATTAACCGCTGCCAACGCTATGGATTTTGATGATTTGATTATGAAGACTGTAGAAGTATTACAACGCTTTCCTGAAGCCCGCGCCCGTTATCGCCATCGCTTCAAACATATTTTGGTTGATGAGTATCAGGACACCAACCACGCCCAATACATTTTGATTAGAGAGTTGGTAGGTAGTGATTTAGAAGGAGTTCCAGCCGCACAGCTTTGTGTAGTGGGGGACGCGGATCAATCTATTTATGGCTTCAGAGGCGCAACCATTCGCAACATTATGCAGTTTGAAGAGGATTACCCAGATGCTACGACAGTTTTGCTTGAGCAGAATTATCGCTCTACCCAAAATATCTTGAGCGCAGCTAATGCGGTTATCTCACTGAATGAATCCCGCAAAGAAAAGAATTTGTGGTCAGATGCGGGAAGTGGTGCCAAACTCATCGGTTTTGTTGCTGAAAATGAACATCACGAGGCCGAGTTTGTCAGAGATGAGTTGTTTAGATTGCAACGAGAAGGAATCTCTAACTTTGGAGATACCGCGATTTTTTATCGGACCAATGCACAATCACGTGTATTTGAAGAGATATTCATGCGGGCTACGGTTCCTTACAAAGTTGTGGGCGGGGTTCGGTTTTATGAAAGAAAAGAGGTAAAGGATTTATTAGCTTATCTTCGAGTATTGGTTAACCCTGATGACGAAGTATCTATGCGTCGTATTATCAACACCCCAAAGCGCGGAATCGGTGATCGTGCAATAGAGAACTTGGAGGAGTTAGCTAAAAAAGAGGGCATCTCTTTCTGGCAATCCTTAAATCGCGCCTCTGAGGCGGGACTAACCCCAAAGACTTCATCTTCGATCTCGGCATTTGTTGCGCTAGTAAATACCTTACGAGTACTTGTAGAGGCTAAATCTCCGCCATCAAATATCGCTGCTGCAGCACTTGAGCAATCAGGTCTGCTGGACGAACTTCGCGATAGTCACGATCCGCAAGATGAGGTTAGAGTTGAAAACTTGGAGGAGTTGGTTGCCGTTGCAGAGGAGTATCAAGAGCGAGAGGTGGATGAAGGCGAAGAGATTTCATTAGCGGGATTTTTGGAGGATGTTGCTTTAGTCGCAGACGCTGATGAAATTCCAGAGGGTGAAGATCATGGTGGTGTTGTCACTTTGATGACTCTGCACACCGCGAAAGGTTTGGAGTTTCCCACTGTATTTCTCACCGGTATGGAGGAAGGGGTTTTCCCGCACTCCAGAACATTAGGTGAAAAGAAGGAGTTAGAGGAGGAGCGACGGCTGGCTTATGTTGGTTTGACCCGGGCCAGAGAAAGATTATTCCTTTCTCGTGCGGAGTATCGATCTTCTTGGGGCGCACCAAATTACAACCCACCATCTAGATTTCTTGATGAAATTCCCGAAAACTTGATTGATTGGAATAAGAGTGAAAGTGGTTTTTCATCACCACCAATCACGCGAAAGAAGTTCACGCCGCCGCCACTTCCAAAAGCAACTGGAAAGCAATCTCTTAAAGTTCAGTTGAGTGTTGGTGACCGCGTTTCTCATGACACCTTTGGTCTAGGTACTGTGATTGCAGTCTCAGGAGAAGGGGATAAGGCTGAGGCAACTATTAACTTTGGCAGCTATGGAGATAAGCGATTGTTGCTCCGATATGCGCCAGTCGATAAGTTATGACCCATGGACCTTTTTGAGTACCAAGCACGGGATTTATTTGAAGCTAGCGGAGTTCCAGTTTTAGCTGGTGCGGTCGCCTCCACTCCAGAGCAGGCACAACAAGCTGCAGAGAAGATTGGTGGCAAAGTTGTTGTAAAAGCTCAAGTCAAAATTGGTGGTCGTGGAAAAGCTGGCGGTGTGAAGTTAGCTGAAAATCCCAGCGATGCATTTGAAAAGGCAAAAGCAATTCTTGGCATGGATATCAAAGGTCATACCGTTCATAAGGTAATGATTGCTGGAGCTGCTCCAATTGAGAGCGAGTATTACTTGGCAATTCTCTTAGACCGTGCAGCCCGCAGCTTTTTGGTAATGGCCTCCGTTTCAGGTGGTATGGATATTGAAGAGGTAGCCCACAAAACTCCAGAAAAGTTAGCCAAGGTTCATGTTGATCCAAATGCTGGTATCTCAGCAGAAAACGCTTTAGAGATTGTTAGAAAAGGCGGATTCCCAGCAGATGTTGAGAGGGCGGTTGCAGAGGTTTTGGTGACGCTTTGGAAAACCTTCAAAGATTCCGATGCAACATTGGTTGAGGTAAACCCTCTAGTGAAAACCACCGATGGTCGCATTATCGCTTTAGATGGCAAGGTCACATTGGATGACAACGCAGCTTTTCGTCACCCAGATCATGAAGCTTTAATTGATCACGCTGCTACCAACCCACTTGAGGCTTTAGCAAAAGAGAAGGACCTCAATTACGTAAAGCTTGATGGTGAGGTTGGCGTTATCGGCAATGGTGCGGGCTTGGTTATGAGTACTTTGGATGTTGTCGCTTACGCAGGCGAAAAATTCGGCGGAGTTAAGCCCGCCAACTTCCTAGATATTGGAGGCGGTGCATCAGCCCAAGTTATGGCTGATGGCTTGTCAATCATTCTTGGTGATCCAGCGGTCAAATCAGTATTTGTAAATGTATTTGGTGGAATTACCGCTTGCGATGCGGTTGCAAATGGAATTGTTCAAGCGCTGGCGATGTTGGGAGATAAAGCCACCAAACCCATAGTTGTGCGACTTGATGGCAATAATGTTGTAGAGGGTAGAAGGATTCTTAATGAGGCCAACCACCCATTGGTTCAACAACTAGACACTATGGATGGTGCAGCTGCAAGAGCTGCAGAATTGGCGGCGAAATAACCATGGCGATTTTTCTAGATGAAAACACCAAAGTAATCGTTCAGGGTATGACCGGATCTGAAGGAACCAAACACACCCGTCGCATGATCGCCAGCGGCACCAAGATTGTTGGCGGAGTTACACCTGGTAAAGGTGGTCAGGTTGTTGAGATTGAAGGTAAATCACTGCCGGTATTCAACTCAGTATCTGAAGCTGTTGCCGCCACAGGTGCAAACGCCTCAGTTATTTTCGTACCACCAAAGTTTGCTAAGAGCGCGGTAGTAGATGCGATTGATGCACATGTGCCTTTGATTGTTGTGATTACTGAGGGAATTCCAGTTCATGACACCGCGAGCTTCTGGGCACATGCGCAAAAGGTTGGAAAGTCACGGATTATTGGACCAAACTGTCCAGGATTAATTAGCCCAGGCAAATCAAATATCGGTATCACACCTTCAGATATCACCGGCCCAGGAAAGATTGGGTTGGTTTCAAAATCTGGAACTTTGACTTATCAAATGATGTATGAACTGCGGGATATTGGATTTACCACGGCGGTAGGTATTGGTGGCGATCCAATCATCGGCACCACCCATATTGATTGCCTTAAGGCGTTTCAAGATGACCCTGATACCGAAGCGATCGTGATGATCGGTGAGATTGGTGGCGATGCTGAAGAGCGAGCTGCTGCATTTATCAAAGATTATGTAACTAAACCTGTAGTTGGTTATGTTGCTGGCTTCACTGCGCCTGAGGGTAAGACCATGGGACATGCGGGTGCGATTGTTTCTGGTTCCTCTGGAACAGCGGAGGCTAAGAAAGTAGCGCTTGAGGCGGCCGGGGTTAAGGTTGGTAAGACACCAAGTGAAACCGCCAACCTGCTGCGTGCGGTACTTAACGCTTCTAAGGGCTAACTTAAGGGCATGACCCGAACCTGGCTTGTAGCTTTTCAGCAAGCGGTTCGTAGCATCACTTTAATTCTTTTGCCCCTTGCCTTTATTTCTCTAATTACTTGGGCGACGGCTGGAAGCTCCACCGGAAATACCGCTGATCCTTTACGTGCTGCAATCTGGTTTTTCCTAATTGCTCATCACATCCCATTGGATCTATCTCTTTCAAATACCGCGCTTTCCGGAAACTTAACTTTTTTCCCTATAGGAGCTTTACTGATTCCTTTTTTAGCGGTTCGTAGCGCATATCAGAGAATGCTGATTGCATTGGAGTCACACACCTTGCGAGATAAACGTGGCTATGTCTTATCTATCGCATTTATGTACGCATTAATCGGCACTCTAATTTCACTCTTCGCGTTAGGGACTACGGTAAGAGCCCAGTTTTACATTGTCTTTCCAATGCTATTTTTGGTTGCGGCAATCTCTGGATTTCTTGCTAGTAACTTACTTCCAGAGCATGCGCTGCAATTCCCTTGGCAACGCGGATTGCGGATGGCGTGGATATCTACCTTGGCGATGATTGGCTTTGGCGGTCTGGTCTTCACTATTTCATTAATCTGGCACTTTCCCACCGTATTAAATTTGACACGGGTGATTGAACCGGGCTTTTTTGGTGGTTTAGCTTTTTTTGCGATTCAAGCCTTATACCTACCTAATCTCGCGGTCGCTGCACTTAGTTTTGTCGCAGGCAGCGGTGTGGTTATTGGTGATGGTTCATGGCTTAATCCTTTTGTGCATCGAATAGATGAAATTCCAGCGATTCCACTTCTTGGTGGTCTGCCGGTTAACTCTTATCCACCTCTGATAATCGGTGCGCTATTTGTTATCGTCACCGGAGTGGTTTGCGCCCAATACGGAGTTACTAATTACTCCGATAAAGAAGAACAGAAGAGGGTTTTCCTATCTGGCGCTGGTTTTGTATTTGTCCTAAATCTTATTGTGGCTCGAATCTCTAGCGGAGAGTTGTTATCCAACAATCTTTCTTCCGTCGGACCACAATGGTGGTTGATGCCAATCCTGTTGACGGCGGAGTTTGGGGCAGGAATTTTTATTTGGATTTTGATTCCCAAAGTTAAACAAAGTATTAAGGATGCAAGAAGTGAAGTATAAGAAAATTACCCGAGCGTTAATCTCCGTTTCAAATAAAGAAGGGGTTGCCTCCTTAGCCCAAGAGTTAGCAAAAAATGGGGTCGAAATCATTGCCAGCGATGGAACTGCGGCTCTACTAAAAGCTTCCGGAATTGAAGTTAAAACCGTCACTGAGGTGACCGGTTCACCAGAGCTCTTGGAAGGAAAGGTTAAAACCCTTCACCCATTAATTCATGCAGCAATACTCGTGGATCAAAACAATCCAGCACAGATTGCAGAGATTAAAGGGGTTGGCCCCATAGATTTGCTAATAATAAATCTTTATCCCACCTCTGGATTTGATATAGGTGGCCCTGCTCTCACAAGAGCCGCAGCCAAAAACTGTGAACATGTAGCGGTTATAACCGCCCCAGATCAATACTCAGAGTTATTGGAAAGTTTAGAAATGGGAACTACCTTGCAACAAAGGGAAAAATGGGCGGTCTCAGCCTTACTTCTTACCGCTAAATATGACCTAGCTTTATTAAAGGAACGCTCCAAACCTTTGCGTTATGGCGAAAATCCTCATCAAGATGGGGCTATTGCAACCACATTTGAGCATGAGGTACTGCAAGGCAAAGCGATGTCATTTAATAATTACCTGGATCTGCAGGCTGCTTGGGAGATTTCACGTAGTTGTGGATCAGCGGTTGCAATAGTCAAACATGGCATTCCATCGGGTGTCGCCCAAGCCGAAACTGCCACAAACGGTTTTAACTCAGCTTGGGCCTGTGATCCGGTTTCAGCTTTCGGGGGAGTTGTTGTATCAGATCTAGTAATTGATGCAGAGTGTGCGAGCGAGATAGTTAAGAGATTTGTAGAAGTAGTCGCTGCTGCCGAAATAACAAAAGAAGCCCAAGAAATCTTTGCTACCAAGCCAAATCTCAGAGTAGTTAAATTGGCAAAGCCTGATAGAGGAGATTTCGCACTTCGAGAGATTGACGGTGGTTTTCTATTTCAAACTCAGGATTCTTTTGATAATGCTGGCGACAAATTTGAGAATTGGAAATTGGTATCAGGTATTGCTGTCGATGAGAGCACCGCTGCGGATTTAGAGTTGGCCTGGCGAATAGCTGGAAACTCCCGTAGTAACGCGGTGGTGTTGGTTAAAGATCGTGCCGCAATAGGTATTGGAGCGGGAAGTGTAAGTAGGGTAGATGCGGCCGGTTTAGCTATTTCCAAAGCAAATGAGTTCAATAAAGCAAAAATTCTCGGCAGTGTCGCGGCTAGCGATGGCTTCTTTCCCTTTCCCGATGGTGTTGAGGCCTTAATAGCATCGGGTGTGAGAGTAATTGTCCAGCCTGGAGGAAGCGTGAAAGATGATGCGGTAATTGCGGCTGCTCAAAGCGCTGGGATAAGTATGTATTTGACCGGCCAGCGTCATTTCTCACACTAAAATTATCGTTATGAATATGGCGCGAATTCTTGATGGCAAGTTATGCGCCCAAACAATCAAAAACCAGATTGCACAGCAAGTAAAAGGATTAGCAACTAAACCGGGATTGGGCACAATCTTGGTAGGTGATGATCCTGGTTCGCATGCTTATGTAAATGGAAAGCACAGAGATTGCGCTGAAGTTGGCATTAACTCTATTCGAGTAGACCTACCGGCTAGTGCTACGCAATTCGATGTTCTAAAAGCTGTTAAGGATTTAAATGATGCAAAAGAGTGCACCGGATACATTGTTCAACTGCCACTACCTGGCGACATTGATACTAATTTGGTTTTAGAAGCAATAGATCCCGATAAAGATGCCGATGGATTGCATCCAATTAATCTGGGAAGGTTAGTGTTGAATCAACCTGCGCCCCGGCCATGTACCCCAAATGGAATTATTGAATTGTTGAAACGCAATGATATTTCTTGGGCGGGAAAAGATGTAGCGATTATTGGACGAGGCACTACTGTTGGTCGACCTCTTTCATTGATGTTAAATAGCAAAGAAATTAATGCAACCGTAACCAATCTACATACCGGTTCCAAAGATTTAGCTGCACACACTAGGAGAGCAGATATCGTGGTCGCCGCAATCGGCCAAGCTCATTTTCTAAAGGCAGAGATGATTAAACCGGGAGCTGTTGTCGTAGATGTTGGAATCACCAGAACTCAAACTGGTTTGCAGGGAGATGTACACCCAGATGTTGCGCAGATTGCCTCGGCGATAACCCCAATGCCGGGCGGTGTCGGACCAATGACCAGAGCGATGTTGCTCAACAACATTTTGCTTATTGCACAGGCCAAAGTATGAAGCGAGTTTCATACTTAATCGGGTTGGCTGGAATTGTCATTGGCATCTTGCTATCGGTCAGAGCTGGTGCGCTTACGATTGCTGCGGCCCTTGCCATATTTCTGGCTCAAGATTTCCGACGGTTGAGAACTAGCGAAAAAATCATCCCCGCCGTGTTATTTGTGTCGCTGATAACAATCGCATTGGCGCTACCCCGACGCTAGAAGGTAGGTTTCGCGCCATGAGCAGATCTGGAAAAGTCACTGTAGTTGGCGCTGGTTTTTACGGTTCCACCACCGCCTTGCGCCTTGCCGAGTACAACATCTTTGAAACCGTTGTTTTGACCGATATAGTCGAAGGCAAGCCAGAAGGTTTGGCTTTAGATATTAATCAATCAAGATCAATCGAAGGATTTGAAACCAAAGTTGTGGGAGCTACGACTACCGCTGATGGTCAGGGTTATGAAGCTACTGCTAACTCAGATGTTGTAGTGATTACTGCGGGTCTACCACGCAAACCTGGTATGAGCAGAATGGATCTAATTGGAGTCAACGCTGGAATCGTTCGTGGTGTTGCAGAAAATATCGCAAAACATTCACCAAATGCGGTTCTAATCGTAGTTTCAAATCCATTAGATGAAATGACGGCGTTGGCGCAGATTGCATCCAAGTTCCCACACCATCGCGTTATGGGCCAAGCTGGAATGTTGGATACCGCTCGTTTCACACACTTTGTGGCAGAGAAGTTGAATGTGCCGGTTGCCTCAGTTAAAACCCTTACCCTGGGAAGTCATGGTGACACCATGGTTCCAGTACCAAGTCGCTGCACTGTTGATGGAAAACCACTCTCCGAGAAATTAAGTGCTGCTGAGATTGAAGAGTTAGTAACTAGAACCCGCAATGGCGGCGCAGAGGTAGTTGCATTGTTGAAGACCGGCTCGGCCTACTACGCACCTTCTGCTGCTGCGGCTCGCATGGCACGTGCTGTTATTCAAGATACTGGTGAGGTTATGCCGGTATGTGCTTGGGTCGATGGTGAGTATGGGATCTCCGGTGTTTATCTTGGAGTCGAAGCGGAAATCGGCCGCTCTGGAGTTAAAAAAGTTGTTGCCGGAAACCTGACTGATTCAGAGTTGGCAGAGCTAAAGGTTGCTGCCGAAGCGGTGCGGGCAAAACAAGCAGATGTTAAGGATCTCTAGAAAAAACAAGTTGAGAAAGGTACCTAGATGAGCAAGATCAAAGTGCAGGGAACGGTCGTCGAGCTTGACGGCGATGAAATGACCCGAATTATCTGGGATTTCATCAAGAAACAATTGATTTTGCCTTATCTAGATATCAATCTGGAGTATTACGACCTTGGAATTCAACACCGCGACGCCACTAATGATCAGGTAACCATCGATTCTGCACATGCCATTCAAAAGCATGGCGTTGGCGTTAAATGCGCAACCATTACCCCAGATGAGGCGCGTGTCAAAGAGTTTGGCCTCAAGCAGATGTGGAAGTCACCTAATGGAACTATCCGCAATATTTTGGGTGGAGTTATTTTCCGCGAGCCGATCATTATCAAGAATGTTCCGAGGTTAGTTCCTCATTGGAGCAAGCCGATCGTGATTGGCCGTCATGCATTTGGTGATCAATACCGTGCTACAGATTTCCGGGTTCCGGGAGCTGGAAAGTTAACTGTAACTTTCACGCCAGAAGATGGCTCAAAGCCAATGGAGTTCAATGTTTTTGATTTCAAGAGCTCCGGTGTTGCGATGGCGATGTATAACTTGGATGACTCAATTAGAGATTTTGCGCGCGCCTCTTTTAATTATGGAATCGCCCGTAAATATCCGGTATATCTCTCAACAAAGAACACAATTCTGAAAGCTTATGATGGTCGTTTCAAAGATATCTTCGCCGAGATTTTTGAAAATGAGTTCAAAGCAGAGTTTGAAAAACTTGGCTTAGAGTATGACCATCGCTTAATTGATGACATGGTTGCTACATCTCTACGTTGGGAGGGTGGCTATATCTGGGCCTGTAAGAACTACGATGGCGATGTTCAATCAGACACCGTTGCGCAGGGCTATGGCTCACTTGGTTTGATGACCTCAGTTCTGATGTCTCCAGATGGAAGAACTGTTGAGGCAGAGGCGGCTCATGGCACCGTTACCCGTCATTACCGCGATCACCAAGCCGGTAAGGCCACCTCTACAAATCCAATCGCATCAATCTTTGCTTGGACCCAGGGTCTGCAGCACCGCGCTAAATTGGATAACACTCCAGAGCTGGCAAAGTTTGCCTCGACTCTAGAGCGGGTTTGTATCGAAACTGTAGAGAGCGGAAAGATGACAAAGGATCTGGCTCTTCTAATCAGCAACGATGCTCCTTGGCTAAATACCCAAGAGTTCCTATCTGCGATTGATGAGAATCTACAGAAGGCGATGAAGTAAAAATCAGTTAAATATTGCAATAAAAAAGCCCCCGAAAACTCGGGGGCTTTTTTAATCCTCTGTTACTTCAAAGTTACTTCAAACGCTTGCCATCAGCAACGTTGAATAGATGAACCGCATCGCCCTTTGCAGAGACGGTTACGGTTTGACCTGACTTAGGTGGATTCTTTGGATCCCAACGCACAATAACCTGTGCGCCCTCATCAGATGCGTTAGCAAACTTGAGAGATGAATCAGCTGGCTTGCCATAAACAAATGCATCGGCACCAAGCTCTTCAACTACCTCAACCTGAATATCAAAGCCCTTAGAGGCTGGGGTAAATCCTTCTGGGCGGATACCAACGATTACCGATGATCCGGCGGAGGCTGGAACATCTAGCTCCAGACCACCGAGCTTTGCTTTGCCACCAGATACTGGAGCAATCAAAAGATTCATAGCAGGAGATCCAATGAAACCAGCGACGAAAGCGTTTGCAGGATTGTCATAAAGATTTCTTGGGGTATCAACCTGTTGTAGTAAGCCATCCTTAAGAACCGCTACACGGTCACCCATTGTCATAGCTTCTACCTGATCATGTGTTACATAAACGGTAGTAATTCCTAGTCTGCGTTGTAGAGCAGCAATCTGGGTACGTGTTGCCACACGCAATTTGGCATCAAGGTTGGAAAGTGGTTCATCCATTAAGAAAACCTGTGGCTCGCGAACAATTGCTCGACCCATAGCTACACGTTGACGTTGACCACCTGATAGCGCCTTAGGTTTGCGCTCTAGATATGGTTCGAGATCAAGCAACTTAGCTGCCTCTAGAACTCGGCGATCACGTTCTTCCTTTGCTACGCCAGCAATCTTTAGGGCAAAGCCCATATTTTCTGCAACTGTCATGTGCGGATAAAGAGCATATGACTGAAACACCATCGCGATATCACGATCTTTTGGTGCAACATTTGTTACATCGCGATCGCCAATAAATATTGCACCGGTGTCGATCTCCTCGAGTCCGGCGAGCATGCGAAGTGATGTTGATTTACCGCAACCGGATGGTCCGACCAAAACCAAAAACTCACCATCATTAACGGTGAGATTTAATTTATCGACTGCAGGGGTTGTGGTTCCTGGATAGATGCGAGATGCATCTTTGAATACGACTGATGCCATTTTTTTTCTTCCTTCTCCGGGCAGGTACGTGCCCGACGCTCCGTTGGATGAAGTAAGTCCACATCGCTGTGGATGCGGCGAAGGCTACGCGTGAGTTGAGCGTGAGGGAAGGGGGGAGCAAAGGTTTTTTAGCCAGCTGGGCCCCTGTTCTTATAACCTAGGCCACCTTATGGACCCTGATGGTGCCCAAGCGAGTATCCCGGCCTTCAACCTGGGTGGCTTTGCGCTAGATCTTGGCGTTGTTCTCCTTTTCATTTTCCTAGCCTCAATCTTTGTCGCTGCCGAAATCGCATTGATCTCTCTTCGAGAGGGTCAGGTCAAATCTCTTGCCGAGCGCGGCAAGCGTGGCGCCCGAGTGGCAGCTTTGGCCTCGAGTCCAAATCGATTTCTTGCTGCCGTTCAAGTTGGTGTC
Organism: Candidatus Nanopelagicaceae bacterium; assembly: GCA_018882885.1. Taxonomy (GTDB): domain Bacteria; phylum Actinomycetota; class Actinomycetes; order Nanopelagicales; family Nanopelagicaceae; genus MAG-120802. The sequence continues at coordinate 18,141 of VERG01000004.1, forward strand.
ACCTTAAGCGGATTTTTGTCGGCGGCTTTTGGTGCCGAACGGTTGGGCAATTATGTAATTCCACGTTTTGTAGAGCTGGGCCTAAGCCAAGGGGTCAGCGAAACCCTTTCCTTAATCGGATTAACTCTGGTTATTGCCTACTTCTCATTGGTATTTGGCGAACTGGTTCCCAAACGTTTGGCATTGCATTCAACTGAAAAGATAGCGCTTCTTGTTGCAACACCAGTTTCGATAACAGCGCGACTATTCCGTCCTTTAATTTGGATTCTCTCTCACTCCTCTGATTTTGTACTGCGAATTTTTGGTGTCGATCCAAAAGCTTCCCGAGAAGATATGTCCGAAGAGGAGCTTGTTGATTTAGTAACTGGTCACAAGGCTCTAACTGAAGAAGAGCGCGACATTGTCGAAGAGGTATTCAACGCAAGCGAGAGACAAGTGCATGAGGTTATGGTGCCGCGCACCGAAGTTGATTTTCTTGATGGCAATTTAAGTGTTGCCGATGCTATTCGCGTTGCGGTTGAGAAGGCCCATTCACGTTATCCAGTGGTTCGTGGAACTAGTGATGAGGTAATCGGTTTCATACACGTGAGAGATTTAATGGATCCAGAGGTCTCAGGAAGCAACAAACCAATTCTCAACTTTGTGCGCGAAATCGTTTTTTTACCTGGGACAAAAGGGGTTTTGCCTGCGCTGTCTGAAATGCGTACTCAACGTCAGCAAATAGCTATCGTGCTGGATGAATATGGTGGAACCGATGGAATTGTCACCATGGAGGATTTAGTAGAGACGCTAATTGGTGATATTCATGATGAATACGATGATCAAACCGCAGAGGTCTCCAACCAGACCCGTTCTGGAGATTATGAGATTGATGGCTTAATTTCCCTAGAGGATATGACGGAGCAAACCGGTGTTGAGATTCCAGAGGGCCCTTATGAAACCCTCAGCGGTTATGTGATGCACTCCTTAGGTCGCATCCCAGAGATAAATGATGTGCTCCATGTTGCAGGCGCTCGGATGACGGTCTTGAGCATGGAAGGTAAGCGGGTGGGAACTTTGTTGTTATCTCGGGAGCAGGACCAACCTGAGATAAATCAGACAGATTCCAAAAAGAATTGAGAAGATAACCCAATGAAGCGTGTGTTATCTGGGATTCAACCCACCGCAGAGTCTTTCCATTTAGGTAATTACTTAGGTGCGGTTCGACAATGGGTAGAGTTGCAGAAAACTCATGATGCTTTTTATTGTGTAGTTGATCTGCATGCCCTTACCGTCGAAACTGAACCCGCGGTTCTGCGCCGCCGCACTTTGGTAGCAGCAGCGCAATTAATTGCACTTGGTTTAGATCCGGATAAGTGCACTTTATTCATTCAATCCCATGTACCAGAGCACAATCAATTAGGTTGGGTTTTAGAGTGCCTTGCTGGTTTTGGTGAAGCTAGCCGCATGACACAGTTCAAAGATAAATCTCAAAAGAGCGGCGCCGATCGCACCGTCGTCGGTTTATTTACCTACCCAATTCTGCAGGCTGCTGACATTATGTTGTACCAAGCTAATTTGGTTCCCGTTGGCGAAGATCAGAGACAGCACATTGAATTAACCCGTGACCTGGGCCAGCGCTTCAACTCTCGTTACGGTCAAACCTTTGTAATTCCAGAGGCCTACATTTTGAAGAGTGCGGCAAAGATTAATGATCTCCAGGATCCAACCGCCAAAATGAGTAAATCCGCCGCCTCGAATGCTGGTGTAATAGATATTTTGGATGCAGCTGACATTAATGTAAAAAAGATTAAAAGCGCGGTAACCGATACCGGCAAAGAGATTGTTTTTGATGAGAAAAACAAGCCTGGAATCTCCAATTTATTGAGTATTCACTCTGCGCTTAGTGGAAACTCTATAAAAGATCTAGAAAATCAATTTGCAGGAAAAGGTTATGGCGATTTCAAATCTGCGGTCGCCGAGGTAGTGACAGATTTCTTCGCCCCAGTAAGACAAAAAACCCAAGAGCTCTTGGCGGATGAAGCGGCATTACTTCAACTTCTCGCGGTAGGTAGTCAAAAAGCTAGAGATGTTGCCGCAAAAACTTTGGCGCAGACCTACTCTGCCCTTGGTCTTGTGCCGCCGAAACTTTAATACTTACCAAATGAAACTGCGGGCTCTACTTTTAATCTTTACGCTGATATTTTCTGCGGTTTCGCCAGCCAGAGCCGAGAATCCTTCTGCAAAAGTTGCGGTGGCATACGACATTGGTTTTCTAGGAGATAACTCCTTCAATGATGCGGTAAATGAAGCGCTGGTAACCGCCAAGAAAAAGTACAACTTGGTAGAGCCATTTATCCGCGAAGTGCCAACCAATGGCTCGGCAGTGGATCGCTTGTCGCGACTTAGATTTCTCGCTCAAAATGGATACAACCTAGTTATTGCAGTCGGCTCAGGGTATCGAGAGACAGTACGTCGAGTCTCAATGGAGTATCCCGATATTCAATTCGCCTTGATAAATGACAAAGCTATTGGACAGATGAATGTCTCAAACATCTATTTTCGAGAGGATCATGGCGCTTACCTATCTGGTGTAATTGCAGCAACCTTCTCAAAAAAGAAAAGTATCGGATTTATAGGCAGCGATCCGGATTTATTTGTCAGCTTTAGCGCTGGTGCCCGCGCAATTTCTAAAACCATAAGGGTCGTCAACATTGCTTATCCCGACTCCTTAGCGGCGCTCAAATCTGGATTAGGAAAAATCGATGTTGGATACTCGACTTGGGATGGCGATGCAACTGTTCTCACCACGGTACTTGATGGATACGCCAAAAAAGTTAAGTTGATTGTAGAAAGACCTGATCAGTACTTTTCTGAGCTCAACTCGGCACAGAGTGTTATTTTGGCATCCATTAATAAGAATCTGACTCGCCCGATTGATCAACTAGTGGGTGCAGCTTTAGCGCAGCGTTCAATAATTGATGTGGTTGATGAAAAAGAGGGAATCTATGGTCGCGAGTACAGTTTAAGAAATCGCGGGGTTTCCTTCACAATGAATGCACCAATCAGTAGCACACAACGTGCTCGGATAAATCTTGAGATAAAAAAGTTCTTAGCTAATCCAAAATCAAAATAGATTTTTAAGCAGTTGGGCTGCTTCTGCCTTGCTGGGATATGAAGATTGAGTCCCTTTTCTAGTGACGCTGTCAGAGGCACACGCACATCCCAGCCGCACAGATTCTTCAATCTCAAATCCAGATGCTATTCCAAATGCAAAGGCACCGACAAAGGAATCTCCCGCCCCGGTTGAATCAACCGCTTTAACCTTGGGAGCTAAAACGTAAATTATCTTTCCATTGCTATCTGTGTAAGCCGCGCCTTTCTCTCCCAGAGTGACCACGAAGTTACAACCCAGAAGTTTGGCTACTTTTGATATTTCAACCTCATTATCTGGTTGTTTTCCATCTGGATTTAGACCAGCAAACTCGGTTTCATTTGGAATTATCCAGTCACATAAAGAAATTAGCTCAGGTGTCAATGGTGCAAAAGGGGCTGGATTCAAAATTGTTGTGATCCCCATGCTGCGGGCCTTTCGAAATGCTGCGCTGGTCACCGCTTGAGGAATTTCCAGCTGTCCAATAACTACCTGCGCATTTGGTAGTGCAGAGATTGCATCTTCGGCCTGCTGCGGAGTCATCGCATTGTTGGCGCCGGGAACACAGATAATCCGATTAGTTCCGCTGGGCTCGACCCAAATCGGGGCAACTCCACTGGCTCCGGAAACTCGGGCTATAAAGGTGGTGTCGATACCCTGATCATGAAAATTCTTTATTGTGGTGTCGCCAAAAACATCATCTCCCAAGGTGTTTACCATCGAAACCTTGGCGCCTAAACGGCTAGCCATAACCGCCTGGTTAGCTCCCTTGCCGCCAAATCCAAGGGAAAATGAGTCTCCAATCACAGTTTCCCCGGCGCTGGGAATCTTTTGAGAGTAGGCGATCATGTCAATCATCGTGCTGCCTACAACCACAATCTCTGGCGGGGATTTCTCGTTAAAAACCGGCATGGACACCTGACTTCTCGGAAGGGTGGGTTCTAGACGGGACGATACTCCAAGCGATAAGTTATCTGCAATCGTTTTTAGCAATTTGTTAAAGATGACTTACTAGCTTTTGGGGAGCAGAAATGTCCAATGCGACAATTTCAGATGTAGCCAAGAAAGTTGGCGTATCTGAATCAACTGTCTCCCGATACTTAAGCGGATTTAAGGTTCGAAACTCCGAATCAATTAAAAAAGCAATTAAGGATTTAAATTACCGACCCAACATCATGGCCCGAAACCTAAAGTCCGGTAAGACCGGCATGGTGGCGGTCATAGTTCCTGACATCTCCAACCCATTTTTTGCCTCCATTGTTCGCGGAGCCGAAGTTGCTGCCGGTGATGATTACATGTTGCAGCTGATTTCAACTAATGATGATCCAGATAAAGAAGAGGCCGCTATTCGCAGATTGAATGGTCGTGTTGATGGATTGATTTACGTTCCGGCAAAAGAAGACTCCCAAGCAATAACAGAGTTTGAAGATTATGCATTTCCCGTAGTGTTTGTAGATAGAGTAATTAGCAACCTGCGGAGATTTGATTCTGTCTTGGCTGATAATCAAACTGGTGCATCACTTGCTACCAAACACTTGATCGAGCATGGTCATGCTGCAATTGCACATATTGCCGGCCCTTCCGCATCTACTCCGGGCAAAGGAAGAGCTGAGGGTTATCTGGCAGCATTGAAAAAATCCAAGATTGAAAGAAATAATGATTACCTTGTTGAGTCAGATTTCACTGTACTAGGTGGTTATCAAGCCATGATGGGTTTGTTGGCTCTTAAGAAGCGCCCCTCTGCGGTATTTGTGGGCAATAACCTCATGACTATCGGGGCTCTGAAAGCCCTAAAAGAATCAAAGGTAAATGTGCCAGATGAAATGGCGGTCATCGGCTTTGATGATCATGAACTATCAGATTTGGTTAACCCTCCTCTAACGGTCATCTCTCGAGATGCCCACTTGCAGGGCGCGTTGGCGATGTCAACGTTGCTAGAGCGAATAAGAGATGGTTACCAATTTCCCCCTAAGCAACTCAAGGTTGATTCCAATCTTGTTATCCGTCAGTCCTGTGGCTCGACATGTCTCTACAGGAAAACGGATTCAGATAAAAAGATCTTGAGTTCTTCGACAAGCAGTTAATTACTACTACTAAGGAGATAACTGAATGCAGAAGAAAACCCTTCGCAAACTCGGCGCATCACTAATTGCTGGTGCCCTAGTTGCAACAGGTCTTATCGCAGCAGCTCCAGCTCAAGCAGCTACCAAGAAGACAATCGGTATTGCTTACAGCTTGGGTGGCCGCGATGTGCCAGGCTTTAACCAGCTTGCCTACATTGGCGTTAAGCCATTGCTTGATAAGGATAAATCCCTCAAGCTAATCGAGTCTCAGGACAGCCCAACCGCTACCGATGATCAGCGTGCAGAGCGTCTTCGCCTTATGGCAAAGCGCGGCGCTAATCCAATCGTTGTAGTTGGTTTCACCTATGCAACCGCCCTCGGCAAAGTTGCAAAGGAGTTTCCAAAGGTTCAATGGGGCATCGTTGATGACTCATCTGTTACAGCACCTAACGTACAAAGTATCGTCTTCAAGGAAGAAGAAGGCTCATACTTGGTAGGTCTAGCTGCTGCTATGACAACAAAGAGTGGTCGTATTGGATTTATTGGTGGCGTTAACACACCACTAATCGCTAAGTTCGAAGCTGGCTTTATTGCTGGTGCAAAGGCGATCAATCCAAAGATCAAGATTCAATCAACTTACATCTCCAACTTCCCAGACTTCTCAGGATTTAACGATCCTGCAAAGGGATATGAGGCTGCTAAGGGTATGTACCAGAACGGCGCAGATGTTGTTTATGCAGCAGCTGGCGGAACCGGAACCGGTATGCACAAGGCTGCTTCTGAACTTGGCAAGTGGTCTATTGGTGTAGATGCTGATGAAGCAACCTACCCAGCCCACAAGGATTACAAGGCGACAATCCTTACCTCAATGCTAAAGCGCGTTGATTTGGGAACTCGTGCCTTTGTTGCTGATGCTCTTGCTGGCAAGAAGACCGCAGGTGTAAAGACCTGGGGTTACAAGCAGGGTGGCGTTGGCTACACAACAACTGGTGGTTACCTAAGTAGCGTAACTAGCGTAATCAACACCTATGCCAAGAAGATCTCATCTGGAGCTGTAAAGGTTCCAACAGATCCAAAGCAGGCGTAAGTAAATAAGTAATAACAGGGTGCGCCACAAAAAAGTGGTGCACCCTGTTTTAAAAAAAGGGGAACCAAGTTGTCAAATGTCCTTGAGGTAGTTGGGATTGAAAAACGATATCCCGGTGTTGTGGCAAATAAGGATGTTTCCATTCAAATTGAAGCAGGAACTATTCACGCCATCATCGGCGAAAATGGTGCCGGTAAATCAACTTTGATGAAGACCCTTTACGGCTTAATCAAGCCAGATGCTGGGCAGATAAAGGTTTTCGGCAGTGAGGTAAATCTAAAATCCCCACAGGATGCGATAGCACTTGGTATCGGAATGGTGCACCAACATTTCAAGTTGGCTGACAACGCAACAGTTTTAGAAAATGTAATTTTGGGTAGCGAGCCAACCCGTTTTGGCTTTGTAGTTAAATTTGACGAGGCGCGAAAAAAGTTAGTTGAAATAGCTGAAAACTATGGTTTGGATATTGATCCAGATGAGCCGCTCTCCAATCTTGGGGTAGGCGAGAGGCAACGTGTAGAGATTGCCAAGGTGTTATTCCGGGGCGCGAAAATATTAATTTTGGATGAACCAACCGCAGTTCTGGTGCCTCAAGAGGTTGATGAGTTATTTGCCAACCTTCGAGAGCTCGTCAAAAAAGGTTTGACAGTAATTTTCATCTCGCACAAATTGGATGAGGTTTTATCTATCGCAGATGACATAACCATCATGCGTCAAGGCACAACAGTTGCAACCAGAAAGCCAAATAAAACCAACAAAAAAGAATTAGCCGAGTTGATGGTGGGCGGCGAATTGCCAAAACCAAAAGCAGGCGAGTTAAAGGTAAGCCCTGAGAGCATATTGAGTATTAAATCCGCCTCATACTTCCGAGCTGATGGCCGTCAGATTCTTGATGATGTGAATCTAGAGCTACATGGTGGTGAAATCATTGGTTTGGCTGGAGTTGAAGGTAATGGCCAAAGTGAGTTAATCGAATTGATTATGGGGTTAATTCAGCCGGCTACAGGTTCAGTTGAAGTACTTGGCTTAAATGCCGCCACAACATTAACTAGAGATATTCGAAATGCTGGCGTTGCCTACATCCCACAGGATCGACAGAGAGATGGTCTATTAATGACCGCTCCACTTTGGGAAAATCGCATTTTAGGTCACCAATTTGCTGAGCCCATGGCAAAAAGTATTTGGGTAAATAAAGGCGCCGCCATCGCAGATTCAAAGAGAGTTGTGAGTGAGTTTGATGTTCGCACTCCCGGTATCAATGTCTTGGCTAGTGCACTTTCTGGTGGAAATCAGCAGAAATTTATTGTGGGCCGAGAGTTAACTGGTGATCCAAAATTAATAGTTGCGGCACAACCAACCCGTGGCGTAGATGTTGGAGCACAGGCCATTATCTGGGAGCATCTAATGCAGGCCCGTTCCAAAGGTGCCGGAATTCTCTTAATTTCTGCAGATCTAGAGGAGCTGTTCTCACTTTCAGATCGCATTGCGGTTATCTATAGCGGAAAGATTGTTTCAATTTTGAACCCCACAAAAACTACCCCCGAGGATCTTGGTCTAGCTATGACAGGAGCACAGAGCGCATGACAAAAAGCCGGCTTTTTTGGGGGATTGTCGCGCCAACTGCAGCGATCCTAAACTCCTTATTGTTTGTATACATCATCTTAAAGCTACGCGGTGTAGAACCAATAGAGATGTTCAAACTGATGATCTCTTATGGCTTTGATCCACGTAACTTGGTATCAGAGATTAATCAGACCGTCGCTTATTACATGGCGGGAGTAGCTGCGGCAATTGGTTTTAAGATGTTGTTATTTAACATCGGTATCGATGGCCAATACCGCATGGGCGCATTTTTTGGCGCTGTCGTAGGGGCTGCAGTGAATCTGCCTCCTGTCCTGCATGTCTTACTAATTATCTTGGTTGCAATGTTGGCGGGTGGTGTATGGGCGGCTATCGCTGGATATTTAAAGGTTAAGCGCGGAGTAAATGAAGTTATTTCAAACATTATGTTGAACTTCATAGCAGCTGCGATCATCGCCTTTTTATTGAGCCCTAATCTCCTAGGTTCTCTTCCAGAAGGCTCACAAAATCTGCAGACTAAACCAATTCCTGCCAGCGGACAGATGCCAACCATAAAAGCCTTCGAAGGTGAGATTTATACATTCTTCTTCATCGCAATTGTTGTTGGTGTTGGCTATTGGATAATGCTCAACAAAACCATCTTCGGATTCAATTTGAGAGCTACTGGACTTTCATTCCGCGCAGCTCGCGCTAGCGGAGTTAACGCGCCAGGAATGATTTTTATTACCACGGTGCTTTCCGGAGCGATTGCAGGTCTAGTTGGAATTGGAACTTTGTTATCAGATACCCATTCCTACAGCATGGCATTTCCATCCGGATACGCCTTCACCGGTTTGGCACTTGCTCTTTTGGGTAGAAATCATCCTGTCGGAATATTTTTTGCCGCATTCCTTTGGTCCTTCCTCGAGCGTTCCGCTCCGGTTCTGGAGTTTGAAGGTGTGCCGCCAGAGATTGTAATTGTTATGCAGGGAACCATTGTGCTTTCCATTGTTATCGCTTACGAGGTTGTTGCGCGAATAAATCTACGTCAACAACAAAGAGCGGTTGGTTCGGCAAATACTGAGAATCAAAATTCTCAAGCAGAGCAAGTTAAGGAGACTAAGTAATGTCAACTAACACAAATTCTGCTAAGAAATCCGGATCAAAAACTAAATCATTTTTTAAATCTCCGGCTCGAGTGACGCTTTTGATTGCGGGAATCTTCTTAATCATCTCCTTAGTTGAGGTAATTACCGGCGCCACAGATATTTCATCACCTGGAACCTCCGGTGCGACTCTGCGATTTGCCATTCCGCTTTTAATGGCTGGTTTAGGTGGATTGTGGGCGGAGCGGGCTGGTGTCATCAACATTGGTCTAGAGGGAATGATGATTGTTGGAACCTGGACCGCAGCTTGGTTTGGTTACCTTCATGGTCCAGTCATTGGAATCTTGGCCGCTGCGTTTTTTGGATTGGCATCAGGATTTTTCCACGCCATAATGACTGTAAAAATTGGAATTGATCAAGCGGTATCGGGTTTGGCAATTAACCTAATTGCAGCAGGCGCAGCTCGCTATCTATCTGGAATCTTTTTCCCACCTGTGGGTGGCGATAGAACTGTTTCACCTCCTGTTGATACCTTGCCATCGTTTTCTATACCGATTATCGCCCCGATACTAAAAAGTATCGATGAAAAAGAAATTTTCTTTGTCTCCAACATCGCAGGCTTGTTGTACGGCGTAACAAAAGAGTTGTCGGTTGTGACTGTTGGATTCTTACTTCTCGTTCCTTTGACCTCATGGATTCTCTGGCGTAGCAAGTTTGGTTTACGAATGCGCTTTTCAGGTGAAAATCCCATGGCCGCGGAGTCCTTGGGAATCAATGTTTATCGCACCCGCTACATCGCAATTTCCGTCTCGGGAATGTTGGCCTCCTTAGGAGGTGCTTATTTGGCGCTAGTTGCCTCCTCGGTTTACCGCGAGGGTCAGACCGCTGGCCGTGGCTTCATTGGCTTAGCAACGGTGATCTTTGGAAACTGGAAGCCAAGCGGGGTATTTGCCGGTTCAATACTCTTTGGATTCACTGATGCAATCCGAGTAAGGCAGGCAGAGTCGGTCACGGCTTTGATTCTCGCCGCGGGATTCGTGGCATTGCTGCTTTCAATTTTCTACACCTCATCTAGAAGATGGAAACCAGCCGCCTCTTATTTCACTATCGGGTTGGTTGCGCTTTGGATCAATCAAAGCGTGGAGACAATCCCTCAAGAGTTCGTCACCGTATTTCCAAATGTTGCAACGCTATTGGTGCTTACCTTCTTGGCTCAGAGGTTAACTCCTCCAGCTATGGCGGGTATGCCTTATAGGCGTGGCTCTGAATAAATCAAAAGGAAAAGATGAGCGTTAATTGGAGCTCTCCAGTTCTTAAAAGCCTGGAGCCGGTATTAAGTAATGCCAAGTTGGTACATATCAATAAAGAGAAAGTAATTGATGTCGCAAACTGGATGGCGTATGAAGAGTTTCCCAAACCAGATGGTTCAATGCTTTTTGATTTTGGCAACAACCCCGATACCTTGATGGATTTCACCATGGTTGTAAACACCATGAACTTTGCCTTCACAGATTTTCAATCTGGGGTCAAGTTTGAAACTGATTACCAGGGTAAGAGATGGTGCGATAGTGAAGCGATGTTGGCTTGTATGCATCGTGCTGTTAACTCTGGAACTCCGTTATTTTCAGGCGAGTTTTTAGCTGAGTTAACCGCAGAGAAGTTCAATTCAATCTTCTCCGGCACCATTGAGATGCCGATGGTTAAGGAACGAGTTGAAATCTTCAATGAGGTTGGGCGGGTTCTAGTCGAAAAGTACCAAGGTAGTTATCACAATTTTGTCCGCTCCTGCTCACCACGCCTATATGACAACGGAAATGGGCTCTTGGAGCGTTTGGTTGTTGAGTTCCCTAGGTTTAATGATGTTAGCGACTATCACGGGCATAAGATCCAGATTTTTAAATTGGCACAACTTGGAATCTGGGGGATGCATCTAGCACTCTCGCCACGCGGGCATTGGAAGTTAGAGGATGCCGCAGAGCTAACCGCCTTTGCCGATTACATCGTGCCGGTCGGTCTTAGAGTGATGGGAATTTTTGAATATGCACCAGAGTTAGAAAATCAGATTAACTCATTGCAGGAAGTTAAACGAGATAGTGATGCAGAGATTGAATTACGGGCTAGCTCAATCTATTGCATAGCACTTCTGACTGATGAGATTAATAAGAGAAGGCCAAATATGACCCCACTTCTAATGCCACAGGTTGACTTTAGATTTTGGAAAACCTACCACGCCACTCACTGGCCACATCACCTAACCAAAACAGTGATGTACTAGTTTTGCGAATCTAATTCAGTTTTCCAGCTTCTGAGAATTGGCAACGCCTTCTCAAAGCGATCTACTACCTGTCCAACATCTTCAACGCAGCCGCGTACAAATAGATTGATTCCCTTTCCATCAATCATGTTGCGATCTCGAATTACTCTTGTGTCAGTCACCAGGCCAACAATGCCTTTTTTGGATTTATCGGTCCGCATAGCAGCCCAGAAGATGCCAATCTCTGTCGCGGTTCCGTCATCAACCATCGGCCCATCTAGCAAGGCCAGCACCGCGTTGGCGGCCATTACCTCTTTAGAATCGACTTCAAAGATAAATTTCGCGGTTACCGGATCTGGTAATGGAATTTCATGTGGCACAAAAACCTCAAAGCCTTCACTACGTAGCTGCGCAGCACATTGATCTATAAAACTTCGCTCATATGGAGTGAATAAAGGTCCAGCAAAATAAATCCGCATTTGGCAACACTCCCTTCGAGTATGTAGACGAGGGTAGCCTTTCTAGGTAGATTTCTGCAATCGATTTCACTAATTAATTTCAGGGGAGTTTGTTGCTAACTTCGTATAGGGAAGTAATTAGGCATAGCCACGCTTTGCCCACCTTTGGGTTTGGCATGGTGGGTCGCATTCCAGTGGCCATGAATACCGTGGCGCTAGTTTTCTTAATCTCATCTGTCAGAGATTCATTTTTGCTCGCTGGTATTGCTTCCTCCTTTTACACCTTGTGTGGCGCAATAGTTGGCCCTCGCATTGGCAGATTAGCTGATCGATATGGAACCCGGGTGGTTTTGCTCCCGATAACTTTTGTAAATGCGTTATCAATAGTTGGGGTCGTCTTTTTCAGCTCGAGATCTGTTGCCTTGTTGTTGCTCTTTTCCGCACTTTCAGGTGCAACTATGCCCAGTTTTGGAAGTTACACAAGAACGAGATGGAGCCGCACAATAAAAGATAAGAGAGAGTTAGGTGTAGCGCTCTCTCTGGAGTCAGTTCTTGATGAAACCGCTTTCGTTGTTGGTCCTGCTTTAGCGGGATTTCTCTTTGCGCTGTATGGATCTGATTCACCACTTTTGGCTGGAATATTTTTTACAATAATTGGTGGAGCTGGACTTGCGATCACCTCATTTGATCATGCCAATAAGGATGGGGAGAGACAACAGCTAGGAGGACTTTTCAAGATTCAGTATGTAAAGAGCCTCTTAGCTTCCCTAATAGCACTAGGCATGTTGTTTGGATCTAATTACGTTGTAATCCTTGCGGTGGCAAAAGAGAGTGGAAGAGCCGCCGATGGTGGCCTTTGGGTTGGTTTATATCCAATAGGTAGCACCATTGCTGGCCTGGTTTATGGTTTGATTCATTGGAAATCACGTAACGCTACGCGATACACACTGGCATTAGCCTTTATGACCTTTTCAACTAGCGCAATACTCTTCTTTCAAAACATAGAGACGATTGTCTTTTTTATTATTCTCTCTGGAATAGGAATCGCTCCTGCTCTAATAGCAGCAAACGCTCATTTAAAGGAGCTAGTTCCCCTTAACCGTTTAAATGAGGCTTTTTCACTTCTAGGTGCATCGCTTTCCATCGGAATTACCCTAGGCAGTTCGCTAAGTGGGATGTTGGTAGACCGATTTGGGGGTTGGAATGGGTTTTACTTCATGAGCGCTGCAACGCTTTTGGCCACACTTCTATCCTTAATTGGCGTAAAGGCTGGAAAGCATGAACCTCTAGGTGAAACAATAAATCATGGCTGAGAAGATAATTTTCGATACCGATCCGGGGATTGATGATGCACTGGCTTTACTTCTTCTCGCTGCTGCACCCGAATTAGATTTAATGGCGATTACCGTTACTCATGGCAATACCTCTCAAGATAAATGTCTATCCAACGCCTTGAAGTTGGTGGAGTTGCTAGGTATCGAACAGGTACCGGTAGCTCGGGGTGCGCAAGAACCACTAGTAAAAGAGTTATCGGTAGCCGAGGAGACTCATGGCGACGGAGGATTGGGTTATGCGGTACTGCCGGAAGCTAAGTTGAAACCGGTCAATGAATCAGCTCATGATTTAATCATTAGATTAGTTAATGAAAACCCTAATCAAATTACCTTACTTTGCGTTGGACCCATGACAAATATTGCTCTTGCCCTGTTGAAAAAACCAGAAATTGCCAAGAAGGTAAAACGGATTGTTGCAATGGGTGGTTCTATTCATTACCCAGGAAACTCAACGCCGCAATCGGAGTACAACGTGTTTTGTGATCCGGAAAGCTATGAAATTGTTGTAAATGCAGGAATAGATTTCACTTTAGTGCCCCTTGATGTCACTTATCAATGTCTTCTTACCAACCAACATATAGACCAAATAACGCATGCCCGTCCTGAGATAAAGAGTTTTATAAAGGAATCAACCCGTTTTTACATAGAGTTTCACGCTGAATATCAAGGAATTCAAGGTTGCGCTATTAATGATCCACTAGCAGCTGCGATCTTGATAGATCCAACACTGGTTGAAAATCGCGATTACTTTATCTCCGTAGATTTATCTGGTGGTCCTTCTAAAGCCAAGACCATTGCCGATCACTATGGCGCACTAAAGAAAGCCCCCAATGCTCGAGTGTCCATGGCGGTTGATGTAGATCGCTTCATGAAACTTTTCATCGAACGTATGAATAGGTTGAACTGATGAAGCAGTATCACACTCAAACCGAGTTAGGAGATGTTGGCAGATATGTATTGATGCCAGGGGATCCCGGTCGAGTTCCGCTAATTGCTGCCAGGTTAGAAAATGCGGTTCACATCGCAACAAATCGTGAGTATGTCACTTACACCGGATGGCTAGAGGGAGTAAAAGTTTCTGTTACATCCACTGGTATTGGATGTCCTTCATCCGCGATTGCGGTGGAGGAGCTTTATCGCAGTGGTGCAGACACTTTTATTAGAGTCGGAACCTCAGGCAGTTTGCAACCAGGCACTAAATCAAATGACTTAGCGATAGTGACTGGAGCTATCCGGCACGAAGGAACCTCTTCACACTACATGCCAATCGAGTTTCCTGCGGTATGCGATTTAGAGATTGTGCAGGCTATGAGAAGTGCAGTACAGAGGCTGGGAGTCAGATATCAAGTTGGGATATCTCACTCCAAGGACTCTTTTTATGGAGAGGTAGAACCGGAGCGCTCTGCAAACAGCGCGCAGCTAAAAGATTTATGGAGAGCCTGGCAGATAGGTGGTGCAATCTGCTCGGAGATGGAGATTTCAACTATCTGTATTGTTTCTAGCATTTTACGTGCCAGAGCCGGAGGAATAATGGCGATGCATGGCGAAGGAGATTTTGGGTCACTAGATGGTTTAATTATTGCGGCCGTAGAGTCGGTAAGAGAGTTAATAAAATTGGATAAAGAAAAAGCGGAATAAGAAAAAGGAAAAATATGGAAAGCAACGGAAAGCAGTATCACATCCAACTTGAGCGTGGGGATGTTGGAAAGTATGTATTGCTGCCCGGAGATCCAGGGCGTTGCGAGCCGATTTCAAGACTTTTTGATAACCCAAGACATGTTGCCACCAACCGCGAATACGTCACCTACACCGGCACTTTAGATGGTGTTCCAGTATCTGTTACTTCGACTGGTATTGGCTGCCCGTCAGCGGCGATCGCTCTTGAAGAGTTAGTCAGATGTGGCGCTGACACCTTTATCCGTGTTGGAACCTCAGGTCATATTCAAAAAGATATTCGCTCGGGCGAGTTAGCAATTATCAGCGCCGCAATTCGAGATGAAGGAACCTCGCGCCACTACATGCCCATAGAGTTTCCAGCAATTGCAGATATTGATGTTGTCTTAGCGTTACAAGCTGCGGCCAAGAAAACTGGAGCCATTCATCGCACTGGTATCACTCAGTCCAAAGACTCCTTTTATGGACAACATGAACCAGAGCGCATGGGAGTTGCCAAAGATTTACTAGAACGCTGGAAGGCATGGGAGATTGGTGGCGCTTTGTGCTCTGAAATGGAGGCCTCTGCGTTATTTGTTATCGCATCGATGCTGCGGGTCAGAGCCGGAGGGATAATGATGGTGCATGGCAAAGAGCCAATGCCACCGCTTGATATCTTGCTCGAAACCGCAGTACAAGGTTTGCGCGAACTAATCGCGGCTGACAAAGCAACCGGGCGCTCAGTTACTGTGTAATTGCAGCGGCTTTGATGGCATCCAACATTAGACTCCAAAACTTGTCGAAATCCAATTCCAACGCGACATTGCAGTTGGCCGCTTCACCGAGACGATTGTAGATATCAACCACAGTGGCACCGCGAGTAAGTGGTCCACTCAACTCAACTTGAACATTTACAAACCGAGATTTCACTACACTGCGATCGATTAAGAGTGCGATAGCAACTGGATCGTGAAGTGGTGGATCAGGCATCTCAAAAACATCATCATAGGTTTTTGCAAAGAATTTGAGCAGCCCAATTATGGTTTTACTTAATTCGCTCTGCATCTCTTCTAGTTTGGCAAATATCTGTTTAGTTACTAGGGCTTGATGGGTTACATCTAGTCCACACATAGTTAGCGGCAAACCACTTCTCAAAACAACATCTGCGGCTTCAGGATCCATCCAAATGTTGAATTCGGCATACGGGGTACGGTTTCCTCTGCTGGCGCTGCCGCCCATAAAAACAATCTCAGAAACCTGATTTTTCAATTGCGGATACATCTTTAAAAACAACGCAATGTTAGTTAGGGGACCAGTTGCGACCAGAGTTACTGGCTCGGGGTGTTCGGAAACTAGCTTTGCAATCAAATCCACGGCATGCAACTCTGATAATTCAATTTTCGGTTGTGGAAGTTCTGCGCCATCCAAAGCGGATTCACCATGAATATCATGCGCCTCTTCAATCGCGCCTAGAATTGCTTTACCCGCACCTTCAGCAATGGGAACATTTATTCCCGCCAGAGTTGCAACACGGCGTGCATTCAATGTCACCTTTGCAATTCCACCATTACCAGAGACTGTAGTTACTCCGAGCAGCTTTAGAGATGGGTTGTGAGCCGCCAGGATCATGGCTAAAGCGTCATCATGGCCTGGGTCGCAGTCCAAAATTAAAGGTATGGGTTTCATGTCACAAGCGTAGGGGTAAAGCGATTGCATATTCTAGTAAAACGCCCTTCTCAATCTGAATTGGGCTAGATAGGATTGCAACATGCTTCTGACCGATAGCAGCGAGAGCTCGATAAAGAGTTTTCTAAGAAATCTTTCACCAGTTGATCAAGTTGGTGCAGATTCTCGTGCCGCTATGTTGGCAACAAGAAGTATTAAAACCTCTAGCAAACTTTGGGCGATTGACACCGCAATCTCGATGATTGATTTAACAACACTAGAAGGTGCAGACACCCCAGGTAAAGTTGCAGCACTTTGTACGAAAGCGGTGCGACCAGATCCAAGTGATAGCTCAGTACCTCATGTCGGAGCGGTTTGTGTTTACAACGATATGGTGAAAATTGCTCGTGACCATTTAGACAAAAATGGCGGAAATGAAATTCCAGTTGCAGCTGTATCTACCGCGTTCCCTTCGGGTCGTGCCAGCCTTGATGTGAAGAAGCGGGATACAGAGGATGCCATCGCAAGTGGTGCCACCGAGATCGATATGGTGATTGATCGCGGCGCCTTTCTCTCTGGAAATCTAGAAAAAGTCTTTACTGAAATCGTTTGCATTAAGGAAATCTGTGGGGAGCGTGCCCATCTAAAAGTTATTTTGGAGACTGGCGAGCTCGTGACCTATGACAATGTTCGCAAAGCCTCCTTTCTGGCCATGGCAGCGGGCGCCGATTTCATAAAGACCAGCACGGGAAAGGTTTCCCCAGCTGCGACCGCTCCAGTGGTTCTAGTGATGTTAGAAGCGGTTCGTGATTACTTTGTAATGACCGGCAAGAGAATTGGGGTTAAACCCGCTGGCGGTATCCGAACCACAAAAGATGCCATCAAGCAATTAGTTCTAGTAAATGAAACCGCAGGTCCAGATTGGCTAGATCCAAAACTGTTTCGTATCGGAGCTAGCGCTCTTCTCAATGATTTACTTATGCAACGCATGAAAATGAAAAGTGGACAGTACTCCGGAAGAAACTACGTGACATTGGATTAATGATGAAATTTGAATATGCCCCGGCGCCCGAATCAACTGCAATTGTTGATATCCAATCTGAGTACAACCTCTTTATAGATGACAAGTTTGTCCCCTCCAAAGGCGGCAAGAGATTTGAAACAATTAATCCATCCAATGAAAAGGTTTTGTCACGAGTCACCCAAGCAACCGCTGCCGATGTTGATAAAGCCGTAAAAGCTGCCTCTGAGGCATATCGCAAAACTTGGTCAAAACTGAGCGGGGCACAAAGAGGTAAGTATCTTTTTAGAATCGCCCGAATTTTGCAGGAAAGAGCCCGCGAGTTTGCGGTGCTTGAATCGATGGATAACGGAAAACCAATTCGAGAGACTCGAGATACTGATATCCCGTTAGCGGCTGCGCACTTTTTCTATCACGCCGGTTGGGCTGACAAACTTGATTACGCTGGTCTTGGTAAAAATCCAAAGCCACATGGAGTAGTTGGCCAGATAATTCCATGGAACTTCCCAATGTTGATGTTGGCTTGGAAGGTAGCACCTGCGTTAGCTACTGGAAATACCGTTGTTTTAAAGCCAGCTGAGACCACTCCATTGACCGCGCTCTTATTTGCAGAGGTGTGCCAACAAGCAGATTTACCAAAAGGTGTGGTGAATATTCTGACCGGTGACGGCTCTACCGGAGCTGCAATTGTTAATCATCCTGGCATCAACAAGATTGCTTTCACTGGCTCAACTGAAGTTGGAAAAATTATCGCGAAAAGCGTAGCCAGTTCAAAAAAAGCATTGACCCTAGAGCTGGGCGGTAAGGGCGCCAACATAATCTTTGAAGATGCGCCCATTGATGAAACCGTTGAAGGGGTTATTAATGGCATTTTCTTCAACCAAGGACATGTTTGCTGTGCTGGATCTCGCTTGTTAGTACAGGAAAATATAAAAGATGAACTGCTTGAGAAGTTAAAGCGCCGCATGTCGCTAATTCGTGTAGGAGATCCACTTGATAAAAACACTGATCTAGGTGCGATTAACTCTCAGGCCCAGTTGATGAAAATTAGAGAGTTAGCAGAGTCTGGGGATGCTGAGGGCGCACAGCGTTGGTCGCCGCAGTGCCAGCTACCAGAAAAAGGTTTCTGGTTTCCACCAACATTCTTCACCGGTGTTTCACAGGCGCATCGCATCGCGCGGGAAGAGATTTTCGGACCAGTGCTTTCTGTGATTACCTTTAGAACCCCCAGCGAAGCGATTGAAAAGGCCAATAACACCCCATTCGGTTTATCTGCCGGTATCTGGACCGATAAGGGCTCTCGAATTCTTTGGAGCGCCCAACAATTAAAAGCTGGTGTTATTTGGGCCAACACCTTCAACAAATTTGATCCAGCTAGCCCATTTGGTGGTTACAAAGAATCAGGCTGGGGACGCGAAGGTGGCCGACATGGATTATCTGCTTATCTAAAAGGAGATTTCTCATGAGGGTTGATGTAAAAAAGACTTATAAGCTTTTTATCGGCGGACAATTTCCGAGAAGTGAATCAGGGCGTAGTTATGAACTACTTGATGCAAAGGGAAACTTTTTAGCAAATCCCGCTTTAGCATCGAGGAAAGATCTACGCGATGCGGTTGTCGCCGCAAGAGCAGCTTCAGAAAAATGGGCATCAGCTTCGGCTTTTAATAGATCTCAGATTCTCTACCGCGTTGCGGAGGTAATGGAAGGTCGTCGCGAACAGTTTGTATCCGAAGTCATGGCTCAGGAAGGTGTCACAAAGGCGCAAGCCATTAAGCAAGTGGATGCCGCGATAGATCTTTGGGTTTGGTATGCAGGTTGGTGCGACAAGATCCCTACGATTTTTGGCTCAACCAACCCAGTTTCTGGCTCTTTTTACAACTTCACTACTCCAGAACCAGTCGGAGTAGTTGCAGCCTTTATAGATGGCAGCTCATCGCTTATCGATATTGTTCATGGAATAGCACCAATTTTGTCTGGCGGTAATGTAGTTATCGCTATTGCAAATGAAGAGTATCCGCTTTGTGCCATAACACTTTCTGAGGTAATTGCCACCAGCGATATATCTGGTGGAGTTGTAAATGTTTTAACCGGCCGCACAGAGGAGTTAACTCCCTGGGTGGCTTCCCATATGGATATAGATGGCGTAGATGGATCAGGGCTCGAAATGGCCGCATATGAGACATTGAAGAGAGATGGCGCAGATAACTTGAAACGCATCTATCGATTTAAGGCCGAAGGTTCACCGCAGCGCATAATTAGTTTCATGGAAAACAAAACCGTTTGGCACCCGATCGGGATTTAGTTCTTTACCAAAACTTTCTCATAACCTCTTAAAGAGAAGGTTGGTCTTCTAACCGGCTCGGTAGTGAGTTGTAAATTAGGAAAGCGCTTTACTAAGGCTGGAAGTGAAACTGACATCTCCAGGCGAGCTAGCGGAGCACCAATACAGAAGTGAATTCCAGCACCAAAACCAATATGAGGATTGGGTTGACGCGAAACATTGAAAACATCGGCGTCACCGAAAACCGTTTCATCTCTATTTGCCGAACCCAACAAACTAACGATTTTCTGCCCAGTTTTTATCTTCACTCCTGAGATTTCAATATCGCTAGTAGCGGTTCGCTCGAAATACTGTAAAGGGGAATCAAAACGTAAAAACTCCTCAATCGCCGTCTCTGAATACTTATCAGGCTCTCTAAAGAGTAAATCGCGTTGTGCCGGGTTATTTAGCAGCGAGACCATGCCATTGCCAAAGCCATTAACACTTGCTTCGTGACCAGCGTTGAGTAGCAATACGCAAGTTGCTATTAGTTCGTGGGTTGATAACTTATCTCCAGCCTCATGAACCTGGGTTAATTCGGTGATCAAATCATCTTTTGGATTCTTCTTGCGACTCTCCATCAATCCACGCACGTACTCAGCAAACTCATTGGCGGCTTTTTGCGCCTCAATTTGATGGAAAAGCGGTGGGTTAACTTCATACATCTTCACAATAGATTGGGACCAAGGACGTAGCAGGTGCTCATCCTCTGGTGGGAACCCTAGAAGTAGTGCGATTACCTTTACCGGAAGAGGTTCTGCGTAATCAGCGATTAAGTCAAACTCAGAGGATTTGGAATCTATTTGATCTAGCAGTGAATCCGTTATTCCAGCTACCGCATCTCTCATTCCCTCAATACGGTTTCGGTTAAATGCTTTGAGAACTAATCCACGCAATCTGGTGTGTTTTGGTGGCTCACTATCCAAAATAGAGTCTGAATGTAGCCAATTGAAAACACTCCACTCCGACTCAGGAACTCGATCCTGATAAATCCGGCCCAAACCCTTATTGCGCAAAACCTCATTAGCGTCACGATGGGTTGCGGCGAGAAATACATTAAGTTCGGGATGCCAGATTGGTTGATTAGATTTACGTAACTCAGCCAGGTGTGGATATGGATTCTCAATTACGGCAGAGTCGCGAAAATCAATCATGTGATAAATCCTATCCTTACGAAACTACTTTAAAAGCGGCCGCTTTAGCCTTTGTATTCATTTCCATTAAATCTTCAATACTCCAGTTATGTATGTTGCCCATCAACTCATACTCTCGGCTCAGATTCGTATTGCTCATCAATCTATTGTCGGTATTCAGAGCGATGTTGAAACCTAGATCATGGAGTACCGCTGCTGGATGGCTCTCATAATCTGCAGCTGCACCGGTTTGCAGATTTGAAGTAGGCGCCATTTCTAGGTGAATCTGCAGATCTCTTATGATCTTGGCATCATCTGAAAGCTTTGGGGTATCTCCAGATAAATCAATCTCATCAATCAATCTAACGCCATGCCCAATTCGCTTGGCGCGACAGTTAGATATTGCATCCCTCATGGATTCAAAGGGAGCGGCCTCGCCGGCGTGAATTGTGTAGGGAAAGCCTTGATCATGCAGCAAATCAAAGGCGGCTCGATGGTTGCTGGCCGGAAACCCTAATTCCGCTCCTGCAATATCAAATCCCACCACGCCCTTATTACGGAATTTCAAGATTGTTTCCGCTACTTCAAGCGAGCGGTTGGTATGTCGCATTGCGCAGGCGATGAAGTTAGTTTCAATCGACCGATTTAACAATTTTGCTTCTGATATACCTTCGGAAATCCCCTGTAACGTGGCCTCGATAACTTGTGAAATGGAGAGTCCGCCTTGGGTAAACAACTCCGGCGCTCCACGTACCTCTGCATAAACCACACCATCTAGCGCTAAATCAATCACACATTCCCGGGAGACACGAACTAGATTTTCGTAACTTTGCATTACCGCAATTGTGTAATCAAAGTTCTTTAAGTACTTCTCTAGAGAGCCTTCATTGCAGCTGGCAAAGATTGTTTCCTGCAAAAACTCTGGTTCATAAGTTGGCAATTCCAGATTGATTTGCTTTGCAATCTCGATAATGGTTTGGGGTCGCAAGCCACCATCTACATGGTCGTGTAATAGGACCTTTGGTAACTCGGAGATAACTTTTGTTGGTAACAAGTGAGCTCAGTTAATCAACTACAGATTGTCTGGACCAAAAGCCCAAGGTAAAAGATCTGATAAAGGTGCTGGACCCTCTGGTGTCATAAATTGAGTATTCGGAGTGCTGTGCTCCCAAAGTAATTGACGACAACGTCCACAAGGTGAAAGTGCATTTCCATGTGCATCAACGCAGTAAATCGCCCGCAGAATTGAGCGGCCGGTCAAAATCAGATTAGAGACCAATCCACACTCGGCGCAGAGCCCCAATCCATAACTGGCGTTTTCGACATTACAGCCACTTACAATCCGTCCATCTTCAGTCAGCGCCGCAACACCTACAGGAAAATTCGAATAAGGTGCATAAGCCCTTTTCATTGCTGTAACAGCTGAACTTTGTAACTCCGACCAGTTTATTTCGCTCATATCCGCAGTTTATTGTGAAGTGAGCATTTTGCGAAGGGTTTCTTCAATCACATCCATCATCTGAGCAGCTTTAGATTTAGCGATGGAAAGTTCGCCCTGGGTTACCACCTCGATGTAACACTTTATCTTCGGCTCAGTACCACTGGGTCTAATGATGATTCTGGTTCCACCCTCTAGAAACATTCGTACGCCATTTGTAGGAGGGAGATGATCCTTTGGCGCCTCTAAATCATCAAATTGAATCAACTTAAAGCCACCTATTTGCTCAGGGGTATTCTCTCTAAATTTCCCTAAAGTATCTGCTATCTGCTTGACACTTGTAGTGCGAACAGAGATTTGGCGTGTGGCGTGAAAACCATGTCTGCTCCATATTTCATCAAGTAAATTCAAAATACTCTTTCCTTCAACGGCCAGATCAGTTGCCATCTGCACCATCATCAAGGCTGCGCTAATTCCATCCTTGTCATTTACTGAGCTGGTATCAACCGCATATCCCAGAGCTTCCTCGTAGGCAAAGCAGAGATTTGGCAATTTTGATAACCATTTAAATCCGGTCAGGGTTTCTTGAAAATTAACACCATAATGCTTGGCGATCTTGCTTACAATTGTTGAAGAAACAATGGAGTTGGCCATTACAGAATTAGCCGCGGGTTTGTGCCTAGCGATGTATTCAGCCAAGAGCGCACCCACTTCATCGCCTCGCAACATCCGCCAACCAGTAACTGGATCTTTAATAGCAACGGCACAGCGATCAGCATCAGGATCATTTGCAATTACTAAGTCAGCGTTCTCTTCGCCCGCCGTTTTAAGAGCCAAATCAATTGCTCCAGGCTCTTCGGGATTTGGAAAGGCAACGGTTGGAAAATCTGGATCTGGTTGTGCTTGTGCGGTCACAAGAATTGGAGCTGGGAAGCCGGCTTTTACAAATACCTTAGTAAGAGTTTCAGTGCCGACCCCGTGCATCGCTGTGTAAACGACCTTTAATTTCCCTGGATTTGTAGCCAACTTTGCGGTGGTTGAAATGTAGGACTCGACATCGGTCTCACTCAAGACATTCCAACCATTGGCCCTGGGCAAAGTTGGAAGTGGTGGAACCTTTGAAATCTCCTCTGAAATCTGCGCATCTGCAGGAGAAATTATCTGGGAACCATCGTAGAAAACTCCGTCAACAGTTCCGCCTAAATAAACCTTGTAACCATTATCTTGCGGTGGATTGTGACTTGCGGTCACCATGATTCCAACATCGCAGTTAAGTTTTCTTGTGACAAAAGCAAGAACTGGTGTTGGTAATGGTCGAGGCAAAACGTAAACCGAAAACCCAGCACCCATCATGATTTCCGCGGTATCACGGGTGAAATCCTCTGATCCATATCTTGCATCTCTACCAATTGCTACTGATTTCATGCCACGCTTTTTCATGTAGCTTGCGATTCCAGCAGCGGTCTTAGTTACAACCGCTCTATTCATACGAGACGGTCCTGGTCCAAGTGCACCACGTAAACCTGCGGTGCCAAACTCAAGAAAACCCGAGAAACAAGATTTCAATTCAGCCGCATCTTCAGACTCCAACATCTGCCTTAATTGAGCACGGGTCTTTGGATCAGGATCCTCTGCAATCCAACTTTCCACCTGCTCTAGCAACTCTGGAGAAATCTGTTCCATAGCGCAAAACCTACTACTGAGCGGCTCTATTCAATAAATCCAAAATGTAATCTTCGGGCGCCCCAGCCTCGCGCGCAGCTGCTGTCATGATTTCCAAATAACGTTTTGAAGGTACTCCGCCTTCAAATGAGTTCAAAACATAAACATAACAAAGAGAGGATCCATCCAGAGTCTCCACTCGAACCCGAATCTTGCGATACAGATCTGTGGTAACTCCCTCCCATTCATCTAAGGAGTTTTCATCTGCTGTTGTGAGGTCATAAATCGAAACAAAAACGCTGCCTGATGAATCCTCCGCCAGTGTGGCTACCGCGCCTTCCCAGCCAATCTCTTCACCGCCGAAAGTTAACCGCCAACCACGTAACCATCCTGTGCCGCGATGTGGAGAGTGAGGGGCACGCAGCAGCATCTGTCTCGGATCAAGGTTAGAACCGTAGGCGGCATACAAAGTCATGAGAGCAAATCAAACCATTCATAACCAAGTTTGTTAATAGCGTTACGGATTAAAGGCAATGAAAGACCGATGACATTGGAAGTCTCGCCCTCAATCCGTGAGATAAATGGTGAACTTAAGCCATCAAGGGTAAAGCCCCCAGCAACATTTAATGGTTCACCTGTAGCCACATAACTTTCAATCTCTTGGTCGCTCATATCTGCGAAAAAAACCTTAGTTGATGCGATATCGCTGATTTCAATCTGTTTTTGAACATCGATTATTGAATGACCTGTATGAAGCACTCCAGATTTGCCACGTAATAACTTTGCACGAGAAATTGCATTTTCTGGAGTTAGTGGTTTACCGAGAGAGTTACCCTCAAACTCAAAGGTCGAGTCGCAACCGATTACCAAGGCGGGAGTTGAGATGTTTTTTGCAACTGTATGCGCCTTTACAATCGCTAAGGCAATAACAAGTTCTTTGGGCGAAAGTGTTGAGTAAGCGGCATCCTCTTCATCTACGCCGCTAACAATTACCTCTGGGTTAATCCCAGCATTCTGTAACAGCCTTAGCCTTGAAGGTGAGGCCGATGCCAGGACTACTTTTGGCGCCACAGCTTTAACTTCTACCTAGAGCTCTGAATTTCCAGCCTGCTGCAACCCATGCTTCACGATTCAACGCATTGCGACCATCAATAATCGCAGCTGTTTTAACTAGCTTATGGGCAAGCTTTGGATCAATTTCGCGATACATCTTCCACTCAGTTAAATGTAAAACGATGTCGGCATCACGCAAACACTCCTCTATTTCGGAGGTGTAATGCAACTCAGGATGACGAACTCGAGCCGGTTCGATCGCTTTTGGATCATGTACAACTACATTAGCTCCGGCAGCTTGTATTTGAGCAGCAATATCAAGGGCGGGGGAGTCTCTAACATCATCGCTATCGGGTTTAAAGGCTGCACCCAAGACCGCAATCTTTTTTCCCTTTAAATCATCTGCAATATCGGCACGAACTAAATCAATCATCCTTTGTCGTGCGCGCAAATTAATAGAGTCGATTTCACGCAGGAACTCAAGTGATTGTTCAGCACCTAACTCTTGAGAGCGGGCCATAAATGCCCGAATATCTTTGGGTAGACATCCACCACCAAATCCAATACCGGCTTGTAAGAAACGGGAACCGATTCTGGGATCGTAACCAATTGCTTTTGCTAATACCGTGACATCTCCACCAGCCGCTTCACATATTTCCGCCATCGCGTTGATGAAAGAGATTTTGGTCGCTAAAAATGAATTTGCCGCAACCTTAACTAGTTCGGCGGTAGGCAAATCCGCTGTAATCCATGGAACCTCGTTTTTTAATAGTGATTGATAAACCTCTCGCAAAACCTGTTCTGCATTATCCGAGGTAACTCCAACAACTAGGCGATTAGGTCGCAAGGTATCTTCAACCGCAAAACCTTCACGGAGAAACTCTGGATTCCAGGCTAATTCAAGGTTTGGATGTGAAACCGATAATTCCTTTTTTAATCTTTCCGCGGTTCCCACCGGAACTGTTGATTTTCCAACCAGTAGAGAGCCCGCTTTCGCAAATTCAGCAACCGCTTTGAAAGCAGCATCCACATAGGTTAAATCAGCAGCAATCCCATCTTTTTGTTGTGGGGTGCCAACACAGATAAAGTGCACATCGCAATCAACCAGCTGCGAGAAATCAGTTGTAAATTTAAGACGACCGCTGTTTAGCTCTTGGGTAAGCAGCTCCTCTAAGTGGGGCTCAAAAAATGGCACTCGGCCACTTTGAAGTTGGCTGATTTTGTTGGCATCTACATCTACTCCAACCACCTCAAATCCAAGCGAGGACATGGCTGCTGCATGGGTAGCGCCCAAATAACCGGTTCCAACTACGGAAAGCTTAAGCATGGTGCGAAAAGCCTAGCCCTTGCAAGGGTTATCGGCCGCACTTCCGGTCTTGAATTTATCAACGATGCTCGGTGACGCTGAAGGGTCCGCCTTAACCTTGTCCAGCAAGGCCTCATCATTTTTGATTCTAGAGAATAACTCTGGAGCTAATACTGGATCCCACAAAACAGCGCCACTTACACCGTTCTTGCGGTAGTTGTAATACTTCAAAGGAATTGTCAAAGTTCTTACATTAGAAGCGGAAAGATTCCGCAACTGTTTACCTAGTGTTAATAAATCAGCTTGGTTTAAACCTTCATCTGTGACAACGCTATCCAGTGCTGACCCGATGAAATCAACCATCTTTACTGGATTTAACAAAACTCCAGCGCTAGTGGCTTTGCGCAACATGGCTCCGGCAAACTCTTGCTGACGTTTCATTCTTCCTAAATCGCCAAGTCCATCAAAATACCGGGTGCGGACATATTTCAGTGAGTCAATTCCATCCAATACATGACGTCCAGCAGGTAACACCAAATGACTCTTTGGATCATCTATGTCTCGTTTAGTGCAGATTTCAACGCCACCCAGCGCATCCACCATCCTGACAAAGCCAACAAAGTTGACCTCAATGTAATGATCAATTCGCAAACCAGACATCTCTTCAAAGGTTTGAATTAATAATGGTGCTCCGCCCCAATTAAAAGCAGAGTTGATTTTTGAGTAACTGGCGGGAATTACCTCACCTTGAGCATTCTTATGTTCTGGAATTCGAGCATATGAATCTCTCGGCACTGAAATAATCGCAGCCTTATCCCGTTTCTTTGAGACATGAACCAACAACATAGTGTCAGAGCGTTTTCCAGCGGCGACCTCAGTTCCACCCACCTTTAACTTTTTTATCTCAGCTCTAGTTAGACCCTCGCGGGTATCAGAGCCGACAATCAGATAATTAACCGCACTTGATTCCTTTTTGGGTCGGTCATTCAATCCAGCAAATGCATCTATCTTGGGAATAGCCGCTGTGATTCGCCCGAGACCTACCCAGGAGATCGCCGAAATCGCCACAATAGATATGGAAAGAATCGTAAAGAACCGAATTGCCCGTGGTGATTTCACAGGGCTTAGCGTAATTGGACGATAGCGTTTGAACGTTATGACCACTCATTCTCAGTACGGTGATAAATCCCACCCGAGGGATTTTCCGCCTGTCTCAATCATTCTCACGGTATTAAATGAAGAAAGCCATCTTCGTAGCGCCATTCAGGCCGCTCTCAACTCTGATTATCAAGGTGAGATTGAGATAGTTGTTGCAGTAGCTCCCTCAAAAGATCAAACCATGCAGATCGCGCGTGAAATTGCTTTAAAAAATATTCGAGTTAAAGTGATAGAAAATCCATCAGGGAAAACCCCTTCTGGATTAAACGCTGCGCTGCGAAACTCCCGACATGAAATTGTGGTCCGCATCGACGGTCACTCTGAAATTGAAAGTGATTACATCACAAAAGCAGTGGCAACTTTAACCAGAACTGGAGCGGTCAATGTTGGCGGTGTTATGGCGGCCGAAGGAGTTACGAATTTTGAGAAAGCGGTCGCGAGCGCGATGCGTTCACCAATTGGAGTGGGAGCGGCCAAGTTTCATACCGGAGGCGCTGAAGGTGCTACCGACACTGTTTACCTAGGAGTTTTTCAGCGCAGCGCAATTGAGGCAATCGGAGGGTATGACGAAGAGTTTGTTAGAGCCCAGGATTGGGAGATGAATTTCCGATTGCGGGAAAAAGGCGGGGTAATTTGGTTTAACCCAGATCTTAAAGTCACCTATCGACCACGTAACTCTTTAAGAAAATTAGCAAAACAATACTTTGAGTACGGGCGCTGGCGTCGCATGGTTTCCAGGACGCATAAAGGCACCATTAACTTCCGCTATTTAGCGCCGCCGGTAAATCTTGTTATTAATTTTCTCTCCATTTCACTTGGGGCTTTGCTTTCGCCTTACTTCCTGATTCCAAGTGCCACTTATGTTTTGGCTATTCTCCTTTCATCTGCCTTCATAGGAAAGAGTTGGGGGGAAAGAATTAGGTTGCCAATAGTTTTGATTACCATGCATTTTTCCTGGGGATTTGGTTTCATTTCATCTCCGCGCAACCTAATTAAGCGTTAAATCCTGCTCGCTGCGGTACCCTAAGAAATATGAGTAAAAGAATGCACTTCCTCACTTCTTTTACAGTGTTAATCACTGCATTAGCGCTGCTGTCTGGGGTCACGCAGTCCAGCTCAGCTCAAGCACAAAGTAAAATTCCGACTGAGTTTAGATTTTTTGGATCGGGATACGGTCATGGCGTAGGCATGAGTCAGATTGGTGCACGAGGCCAAGCGCTCGAGGGAAAAACCGCCAACGAAATTTTGAATTACTACTATCCCGGCACTTCAGTGACTCCGTTTCCAGATAATCATTTAATCCGAGTCAACATCGCTAATTTAGTTAACTCAGCATCTCTAAAACCAGAAGAGCCAACTGGACAAATTATTTTGTATCGCGGAGATATTCCACTTGGTGAAAATCCAGAGCCATTTGGAGTTTACGCAGGGGATACCACCATACTCTTCACTAATTTTCTAGGAACTGTTGTGCCTGTTCCTTCATCGCCAACTGCAAAGTACGCGGCTATAAACCCTGAAGCGGCATGGACCGTTAGGTGGGAGACCAGCACCACGACTATCGCATTTACAAATGGCACCACAACTAGCCGATACAAGTATGGTCAAATTGTTTTTAAGAGTGTAAAAAATCTTTTAAGTTCTTACCTTGCTGTAACAAACACCTTACGTTTACATGATGAGTATTTATGGGGAATCGGGGAGGTACCATCCTCTTGGCCGGCAGCTGCTCTGGAGGCACAAGCAATTGCCGCAAGAACTTACGCTCTGGGCAAGTTGAGTCGAATCAGACCGGAGTGTGATTGCAACATTTACAACACCACCGTTGATCAAAACTTTGTCGGATTTGTAAAAGAAACAGAACCTATTTGGGGAATCAAATGGAAGGAGGCGGTCACCAGAACCTTTGTTGATGCCGATAACGCATTGACGGTAACTCTGAATGGCCGTCCCATTAGCGCTTTTTATTTTTCATCTAGTGGTGGGCAAACTCAAAATGTTAAAGATGTGTGGGGAAACCCAATTGACTATTTACAAGGCGTTCCAGATCCATGGAGCTTAGATCCGCAGATTAATAAGAGGTATGCCTTGTGGTCCCGGTTTATCTCTCAACAAACCATGGCACAGGCCTTTGGCCTGCCAAATGTGATCTTTTTTTCAGTTAACTCTCGAACCGCAACGGGAAGCATCTCTTCCATAACTGGATTTTCTGCAACGGGTGCCAGCGTGACATTAACCGGTGAGGTGTTCCGTTCGAAAGTTAAACTTCCTTCCACCTGGATTCACAACTCTAGACCAATAATCAGATTGCCTTTTGTAGCCACTGATTGTTCAGAAACTCCGGCACCTGTTGTACCCCTGTGCAGAATCTAAAGAATTTAATTAGCGTGCAGAGCAGCGTTTAGGCCGCCCCAGGTGCCTGATTTAGGCAAGGCTTCAAGCGCTCCGGTTTGTGAGTTTCTTCTAAATAACATTCCATTTACTCCAGATAGCTCACGTGCTTTTACAACCCCACCATCTGGCAACTTAACTTTGGCACCTGCGGTTAAATAAATCCCTGCTTCGATAACACAATCATCGCCTAAGGAAATGCCAAGACCTGAGTTGGCTCCAAGCAAAGTTTTTTTGCCGATGGAGATAACCTCTTTTCCGCCACCGCTAAGAGTGCCCATAATTGATGCACCGCCACCAATATCTGATCCATCTCCAACTACAACGCCAGCTGAAATTCTGCCCTCAACCATTGAAGCTCCAAGGGTTCCAGCATTGAAGTTAACAAACCCTTCATGCATAACTGTTGTGCCGTTAGCGAGATGCGCTCCTAAACGAACCCGATCGGCATCAGCAATGCGCACCCCTTCTGGAATTACATAATCAACCATGCGGGGAAACTTATCTACGCCATAAACCGCCACATAACCATGTTTTTCCTGCAGTTTTTGCCGCACCTTTGCAAAAGTGGAAACCGCGCAAGGACCAAAGGAGCTCCAAACCACGTTATTTAGTAAACCAAAGATTCCATCTAGCTTTAGGCCATGTGGTTTAACTAATCGATGTGACAATAAATGCAGCCTCAAATAAGCATCTGAAACGTTGGCGGGTGGTGCATCTAAATCAATCTCTAACTCAACATATTGTTTTGAAACTTCTCGAACAGAATCCGGCTGCAGTAACCCGCTCAAATCTGGAGCTTTTGACTTATTCAAGCCACCTAAACCCAGAACCGGAAAAAATGTATCCAAAACAGATCCATCTGAGGCGACGGTCGCTACTCCAAAACCGAAAGCGCTGCGGTTACCGTCTTGTAAATCAGGCATAGGTGATTCAACCATGGGCAAACGCTACCAATACGGTACCGAGATAACTCAATCGAGCATCTAGAGTTGAGTTATGAAGATAGCCGTTTATTGCGCATCATCAACCGCGGTCTCTCCGGAAAATCTCCAATTAGGTTTTGATCTAGGAGCGGCAATAGCTCAACAAGGTCATCAATTGGTTTGGGGCGGCGGGGCAATTTCAGTGATGGGCGAGGTTGCCAAAGGTGCACGCCAATTTGGTGGCAAAACCATTGGCGTAATCCCAGAGCGATTGATGAATGTTGAGTTCATAGATCATGATTCCAGCGAACTACATGTTGTTGCAGATATGCGCGAACGCAAAGGCTTGATCGAGCGGCTCTCGGACGGATTTATCGCTCTGCCGGGTGGCATCGGAACCTTGGAGGAGTTCTTTGAAATCTGGGTGGGACGTTATCTAGGCTTTCACAATAAGCCGATTGCAGTACTTGATCCTTCTAGTGTTTATCAAACATTGCGAATAGCTCTTGATGATTTAACAGCGAAAAATTTCATGAAGCCGGGCCAGCATGAGTTAGTAAAATGGTGCAGTGAAATTACCGAAGCGCTTAATCATTTAGGCGATACAGCGAAATAAGCTGATTAGGTTTCTACTAGAAGTAATTCAGGAGTAAAAATGTTAGAAGAGTTCCGAGTCTCTGTGACTATCAATGGAGATATAAATAAAGTTTGGGACAAGCTGGTTGATTGGAAATCACAAGGCGAATGGATGGCGTTGACAAAAGTTAACTCCAGTGTCGATAACGGTGGAGTTTCTGGAGTAGGTACTGAGATATCCGCATTTACCGGAGTTGGAAAGTTTGGAGTATTAGACAAGATGCGGGTTACCAAATGGGAGCCACCAGTTTTTTGTGCGGTCGATCATTACGGCAAATTGATCAAGGGGATTGGTGAGTTTCGATTAACTCAAATCTCACCCGAAAAAGTTAGATTTGATTGGTATGAAAAAATCATTGCTCCAAAGTTTGTATTGGCATTGGTCAAACCCGGCATAATCCTTGCGGTTACCTATTCACTCAGGAAGTTCTCACGCCGCTGCGCCAGGAATTAGTTACCTGTTTTAACGCTAGCCAGTAACCTTAAGGTTGTGGAAACGCCGACATTGGCAGAGTTAATCGACTCGCTACCTGAGGAGGAGCGGGTGATATTGACCCTGCACTACATGCGCCAACTTTCCATCGCGCAGATCGCGGGCAAAATTGGGGTACCAGAACGCGCTGTGAGCGCAGTTTTGGCTTCGGCCAGAGCGAGATTGAGCTCGGCTTTCAATTTCCCCTCAGGTAGCTAGATACGAGATAATTCGCGCCTTACACAGAGCTAGCGCAAGCTAATCTAGAGAAAGGGCCCCACCAATGGCAGCCATGAAACCCCGCACTGGCGATGGACCAATGGAAGTTACCAAGGAAGCCCGCAGCCTGGTTATGCGCATCCCACTAGAAGGTGGCGGAAGACTGGTCGTAGAGCTAAATCAAGAAGAGGCCCGCAACTTGGCCGATGTTCTAAACGCCTCGATTGCACTTCTAAAGAAGTGAACCGACCGATTCCGAAACTCGGATCGGTCAAGTATCCGAAACAACTCTCGGAGCAATTTTTTAAGAAATTTACCCACATTGCATTGCCATTAATTTCAAAAGATGGCGATCTGCAGATTGACTTAAACAAAAAAGAGATTAAATCCTTAGAGGAGATTTTTAATATCTCATTTGCTATTGAGATTAAAAAGCATGGTGCCGGTATCACGGGCAAAGCTGGTGAGTTAATAGATATTCCGGTAATAGAGGATGAATTAAAAAGAATCATTTTGGTTGCAGTAGGAAATCGCTCAGAGATAGAAATCCGAAAAGCAGCAACTGCAATAGGGCGCAAAGTCAAAGCAAGTAAAGCTAACTTGATCTCCTGGATAGCCGAAAATGGCAAAGCTGCGCAGATTCATTATCTTGGTACCGCTCTTGCGACATACTCCTGGAGTCAAAAGAGTTCGGCAAAACCAGAAACTCCGGAGATTAATCTGCTGGGGGATTTTTCTGAGGTTTGTGATCGTTCAACAATATTGCTGGAAGCAACCTGGAAAGCTAGAGATTTAATCCACACCCCATCAAATGTTAAATCTCCCAGTTGGATGGCGGAGCAAGCGAAGAAGTTTGCTAAGAACAACGCTTTGTCAGTGAAGGTTAAAGCTGGCAAAGAGTTAGTCGAGTTCGGCGGCTTACGAGCGGTTGGAAACTCAAGTCAAAAAAATCCACCGAGATTTGTTGAGGTTTCCTACAAGCCTCGTGGAGTCAAAAATCCAATTCATGTAGTCCTGGTGGGTAAAGGAATTACCTTTGATACAGGCGGAGTTTCATTGAAGCGTCCTTACGACACAATGACCGCGATGAAAAGTGATATGTCCGGTGCGGCGGCGGTCTTAATGACCACAATCGCGGCTGCAGAATTAAAGCTACCCGTCCAAGTCACAGCTTTATTGATGCTGGCAGAAAATGCTCTTTCCGGCACAGCGCAAAGACCATCTGATGTCATCAAACATTATGGTGGAACAACAGTTGAGGTAATTAATACGGATGCGGAAGGACGACTAGTTCTCGCAGATGGATTGGCCTATGCCGATAAGAATTTAGATCCTGATTACTTAATTGATGTTGCAACATTGACCGGCGCTGCAACACTTGGCTTGAGCCGTTATTACGGCGCGATGTATACCCGTGACAAAAAGTTAGCGAATCAGCTATCAAATCTAAGTGAATTCACCGGAGATCGTATTTGGCACATGCCGCTAGTTGATGATTACGATGTGGCTTTAGCAAGTGATATAGCTGATTACAATCACACCGCCGACAAATTCAAGTTTCAAGGTGGTTCAGTAACCGCCGCGTTGTTTTTGGAGAAGTTTGTTGGTAATCGCAAATGGGCGCACTTAGATATCGCTGGACCAGCTCGTTCAGAGGTTGATGCAGGGGAAAATGTTAAAGGTGGAACCGGCTATGGAGTCCGATTGCTAACAGAATGGATTTCCGGATTGTGATTCCAGAGATTGGCGATAAAGCCTTCGCAGAACGGCTATTGGCAAACCGTGGCGATATGAAGCCATACTCAAACTCCTTTGTGCCAGAAACTGAAATCATGCAACGGGCGCGCGCCCGTGGCGTAGATATCGGAACCTACGACATAACACCGGCTGTAGGTTCTTTACTGCGCTACATAACCCATTTGATCGGTGCGCATGCCATAGTTGAAGTTGGCACTGGTGCGGGTGTAAGTGGATTATGGATCTTCCAGAGTTTGGCGCAAAAAGGTTTGCTGACCTCAATTGATGATGAAGTTGAAAATGCAAAACTTGCAAAGCAGGCTTTTGATGAAGCTGGTATTAATGCCTCTCGATACCGTTTGATAACTGGAAATAGCCGGGAAATTGTGGGCAAATTGGCGGATAGTCTTTATGACATCTTTGTCTTGAGAAGAAGCTCTGATTTGCTCGAGAGCGTAGAAAACGCTTACCGCTCTCTTCGTCCTGGAGGGGTTTTAGTTATTGATCGAGCTTTACTAGCAGGCAAGGTGGCGGATCCAACACAACGCGATCCGGAGACCATTGCCTATAAAGAGGTAATTAAGGTAATTAAAGAGTCTCCGAATCAATGGCTACCGATGTTGTTACCGGTTGGCGATGGAGTCTTAATCGCTACAAAAGTTGAATCATTAGGATAAGCAGATGTTTGGAATTGGCATGGGGGAGTTCCTGGGACTTGTTGTTCTAGGTCTATTCCTAGTTGGCCCTGACAAACTTCCTAACGCGGCGCGGGATTTTGCTCGGTTTTTACATAAGGTACGTAATTTCACTTCATATGCCTCAAAAGAGTTAAAGGAAAATCTCGGACCTGGTTTTGAAGATTTAGATGTCACAGATTTGACCCCAAAAAATTTGGCAAAGAAAGTTATTGGCAACGCCATGGATGATGTGAAGGGTGAGGTCAAACCAGTTGTTGGCGAGATTAAGCGCCAAAGTAAAGAGATCAAAGAGGTTGCCAAAATAGATCCGGATCTTTTGTGAGTTCATCAGTAATTCAAGAGATCAACGCTGCGCTCGCAACCGTTTCAGATCCAGAGCTGCATCGACCACTGCCAGATTTAGGGATGGTAGAAAAGGTGGAATTCGCTGATGGCAAGGCTGAGATAAAGATTCTTCTTACTATCTCCGGCTGTCCCATGCGTGATCGTCTGCAAAATGATGTTACCGAAGCTGTCATGAAAGTTTCAGCGGTAAATCAAGTTGCCCTTGAGTTTGGGGTAATGAATGAGGCACAGAGAGATAATGTAAAGAAGTTACTTCGAGGTGGAAGAGAGAAATTTATTCCTTTCGCTCAGCCAGATTCATTGACCCGAGTATGGGGAATCTCATCAGGCAAAGGCGGGGTGGGAAAATCCTCAGTTACGGTAAATCTTGCGGCGGCACTTTCTACACGTGGATTTAAAGTAGGCGTGCTTGATGCTGATGTTTATGGTCATTCAATCCCGAGGCTGTTGGGTATCGAAGGACAGAGACCAACTGCAATAGATCAGACCTTTATTCCAATTGAAGTAAATGGCATCAAAGTAGTATCTATTGAGATGTTTAAGCCGGATCGAGCTGATCCAGTTGCCTACCGCGGTCCATTGCTGCATAGAGTCTTAGAGCAGTTGCTAAGTGATGCTTACTGGGGAGATTTAGATTTCCTTCTGCTTGATCTGCCGCCAGGCACCGGCGATATAGCAATCTCACTTGGTCAGTTGATTCCCGCCTCTGAAATTGTTGTTGTAACTACACCTCAAATTGCAGCCGCTGAAGTTGCCGAACGCGCTGGCAGAATTGCCCACCAACTTAAGCAGCACATAATTGGCGTAATCGAAAACATGTCTGCATCTACAGATTCAAAAACCGGCGCGCAGGTTGCACTCTTTGGATCAGGAGGCGGGGAAGAAACCGCTAATCGACTAAGTACTTTGGTAGGAGCTCAGGTGCCTTTGGTTGGCGAGATTCCTTTTGAAATGCAATTACGCGAAGGCGGCGACGCTGGAAAACCAATAGTTTGGCAAAACCCAGATGCCGCGGCGGCTCAAGAGTTCTTCAAGATTGTTGACGCGCTAGCCCCAAGAAAGAAATCACTTCTTGGTGTTCGGCTGGGTGTCAGTACCTGATTTTTCCTCAATTAATTCCTTTATCTCAGCTACCAACTCTTTGCGCATTGCAGCAATTTCACGAACCATGAACTCAGTAACCGCTAAATTGCGCTCATCTCTTGCTCTATCTTCTTGAGAGGTTACTCGATCGCGATCAGCTTGACGATTTTGCGCCAAGAGAATCAATGGAGCGGCATAAGAGGCTTGAAGGGATAGCAAAAGTGTCAGGAATATGAAGGGATACTCATCAAAACGCAAATCTCTTGGTCCGAGTGTGTTCCACAAAACCCAAGCGGTGACAAAAATTGTCATATAGACCAGGAACTTTGCGGTACCAATAAATCTTGCAAACTTCTCTGAGAGTTGACCAAAGG
Organism: Candidatus Nanopelagicaceae bacterium; assembly: GCA_018882885.1. Lineage (GTDB taxonomy): Bacteria > Actinomycetota > Actinomycetes > Nanopelagicales > Nanopelagicaceae > MAG-120802. The sequence goes on from VERG01000004.1 coordinate 54,426, forward strand.
TTTCTGGATCATAGTTAGGACGCAATGCACGGCGTGATTCACGCGGTGTCTCTAATCTAGAAATACGAGCCATTACATTCCCTCCTTTACGCGCTGCGCCAGTTTGCTGGCAATAGGTGATCGAGTACATCATCAACAGTTACGGCTCCCAATAATCTTTCATTTTCATCAACTACTGGAGCTGCAATCAAGTTGTAATTAGCTAAATGTTTCACAACATCATTTAGCGAGGTTTCTGGAGAGATTGCGTTGGTTTCCTTCTCCGCCACAATTCCTAGGCTCAAAGCGGGAGGTTCACGAAGTAGTCGTTGTACGTGAACTACTCCAACCAATCTACCGGTTGGAGTTTCAAGTGGAGCACGGCAGACAAAGACCTGCGCTGCTGAAGCAGGTGCCAAATCCTTATTTCTAACCGCAGCAAGTGCTTCTGCAACAGTTGAATCGGTGCTCAAAATAACGGGATCAGTTGTCATCATTCCGCCGGCAGAAAAATCCTCGTACTCCATGAGGCGACGTACATCTTGCGCCTCATCCTCTTCCATTAAGTTTAGAAGTGTTTCAGCCTTCTCTGCGCCGACCTCACGCAAAACATCTGCGGCATCATCCGGTGCCATTTCGCTCAAAACATCAGCTACTAACTCGCCCTCTAACTGTGAAACGAGAGCAACACGATCGGCATCATCCATTTCTTCTAAAACATCAGCTAATTTTTCATCATTCATGGTGCGAGCGATTTCAGTTTGGCGCTCAACATCTAGTTCATGAAGCGCGGCCGCTACCTCTTGTGCTGGTAGCAAATTTATATCTTCATTTGCTGCGGCCAAATTAATACTGTGGTGCGCCGAATCAAACTCAACATCTGACCATTTGACAGTTGTGCTAGTGCCACGGCGGAATGTTCCGGCTCGCTTTAAGACATGAATGTAAGAGGCGTACCAATCCTTGTTGTCTTGGCGCTCCATGCCGATATCTTCAATGACCACCGTCTTACCTGATTCAATCAAACGGGTGGCGTGATCCAAAAAAGTTTCTAGTAACAGTAATTCGCCGTGGCGTTGTTGGTACCTGCGAATGTTCAAAGATCCTGTGATGAATACTCCACCATCATCGATAGAGGTAACGCGAGTGATCGGTATAAAAATCTTACGGCGCTGAGGAACTTCAACAATAAAGCCGAGAATGCGCGGAGCTAAATTATCTTGTCTAATTGCCGCGACGGCATCGCGAATCTTCCCAACTCGTTCTGCGTTGGGATCAAATACTGGAGTACCAGCCAGCTTGGCCAGAAATATCCGAGTTAATTCTGCTTGGCGCATCAGGTACCTCCATGGGTAAAGGCTAGCCGATAGTAGGTTTGCGCCGTGACCACCTCGAACTCCGGTATATCTCAATCGAGTAATTTCCACACTCAGCTTCCAGTTGGTCGCGATATTGCATTACTTATTCTGGGGATTATTGGCATAGGGACCTCGGGACCATTAATCGCTCTGAGCACCATGCCTATTCTGGCTCTGATCTTCTGGCGCAATTTAGGTGGCTCCCTTTTGATGCTGCCGTTCGCTCTAAGAAAAGCAGAGTGGAGGGATGTCAAGAATCGTGACGCGATTAGATGGTCTGTGCTGGCTGGAGTTGTTTTGGCGCTTCACTTTATTGGTTTTTTCATTGCTATGCGTTTTACCAGTGTTGCGGCGGGAACTGCCTTAACCGCACTGCAACCAATATTTGCCGCATATTTTGTAAAGCGAACTGGCGGTCATATCCCACGCCAAGCTTGGTGGGGAATGATTATCAGTTTTGTAGGAGTATTGATTATTACTGGAGTTGATTTTCAAATCTCGAGAAGAGCATTTCTTGGTGATCTAGCCGCCATTGCCTGTGCTGCCTTAGCTGCTCTCTATGTAATGTTAGGTGCAAAGGCACAGAGAAAACTCACAACTTCTACCTACACAACTATTTGCTATTTTGTTTGCGCCGCCACCACGCTTCCTATTGCTTTTTTCTCTAGAACTGAACTAATTGGATTTTCTGCAAGAGAATGGTGGTTACTTCTGGCGCTAATTGGTGGCGCGCAGATTTTGGGGCACACTATGTTTAACTTGGTGTTAAAGCGAGTTTCACCTGCGGTGGTATCTCTGATTGTGTTTTTTGAGGTTCCAGTCGGTGCGGTTTTGGCTTACTGGTGGTTAGGGCAGTTACCACCTGCCGGAATAATTCCAGGTCTAATTTTATTGTTGCTCGGTTGTGGAATTTTCGTATTGCGGAGTAAAGCGGAGGATAAGCGGTAGCCTTGCTCATGTGTTGATTGACCTACATACCCACACCAATGCAAGTGATGGCACAGACACACCCTCACAACTAATTGATAAGGCAATCAACAAAAGAGTTGATGTATTGGCGCTCACAGATCACGATACGACCCGCGGGTGGTCCGAAGCTACTGATGCGCTTCTAAATCATCCATCAAACTCAAATATGCAGCTGGTTTTAGGCTCGGAAATCTCATGCCAAGATGAAAATGGGATCAGCATTCACATGTTGGGGCTGCTATTTGATGGGGATTACCAACCTCTAATTCAGGAGTTGGAAAAGACCCGGGAGAACCGACTTTCTCGTATGGAGAAAATTGTTGCCAGATTAAATGAGGCCGGAATTGAGATTACTCTGGCGGAGGTTTACGCTCAAAAACGAGATGATGCAACTCTTGGTCGACCGCACTTAGCCGATGCTTTAGTGGCGCGCGGTCATGTTGCATCTCGTGAAGAGGCTTTTGCTGCTCTATTGCATAACAAATCAAAGTACTACATAAATCATTACTCGCCATCACCAGTTGATGCCATCAAGTTGATTAAGAATGCCGGGGGAGTCGCAATTATTGCCCATCCACTTGCCTCGCAAAGAGGTAGAACCATCAGTATGGATCTATTTGATCAGTTAATTGCAGCAGGTTTGGATGGGGTTGAAGTAGATCATCGCGATCACTCTCAATTAGAAAAAAGTGAGTTGATTAGACTGGCAATTGAAAGAGATCTAATTGTGACCGGCTCTAGTGATTATCACGGCACCGGCAAGATGAATCAATTAGCTGAACACACAACAAACCCGGCACAATGGGAGGCTTTAGAAGCCAGAGCAAACTCCAGAAGGGTGGTCTCAAGATGAATGATGTAACAACCATTACCTTTGGTTTGCAGGCCTTTGTTACCTTACTCGTAATTCTTGATCCACCAGGTGCAACTCCGGTTTTCCTGGGCGTGCTTGGTAATCGCAGCCGCGCCGAGCGCACCTTGTTGGCGTGGCAAGCCGCGGCGACATCGCTATTTGTTATTACATTATTTGCATTATTTGGTCAGTTTATTGTTGGTTATCTAGACATCTCGATGCCCGCTCTTCAGGGTGCTGGAGGATTGTTGTTATTACTAGTTTCACTTGAGCTGCTAAAGGGAAATGATCACAAAGATGATGAAGGCGCGAAGAAGAATCTGGCTTTAGTTCCACTTGGAACGCCATTGCTGGCCGGCCCTGGAGCAATTGTCACAATAATGCTTTTCGCGCAAGAGGTGGAAAGTACCTCTATGACTCTGGCTTTAGCCTTAGCGGTAGTAGGAGCGCATCTGATTATTGGTTTAACCCTGATGTTTTCAACCCATGTCGTCTCGCTGATCAAAGAGTCAGGTGTGATGTTGCTTGCCAAGGTCGCGGGTCTTCTGACCGCAGCAATCGCTTTCGAGATGCTAATGACGGGAATTAAGGAATTATTCTCGGTGTGAACCAAGGATATTTCGCAGCTGACTCCGTTACCTGGCGGATTCATTCTGATACTGCGATGTTTGTGGGCGGAATTAGAGCGTTATTGGAACAAGCTTTACATCCCAAAGCTATGGCTGGAGTAGCGGCTCACTCCAATTTTCGCGAGGATGCTTGGGGCCGATTGCAACGAACCGGTGATTATGTTGGAACTCTAACCTTTGGAAGCAAAACCGAAGCTGACAAATTGGCTTCCCGGGTTCGAAGAGTTCATGAGATCTTAAAAGTTGATGAACCAGAGTTACTACTTTGGGTTCATATGGCAATGGTTGATGCCTTCTTAGATACTGCGGTTCGCTCTGGATTAAAACTCTCGATTTCAGAACAAGATAAATATGTTGATGAAATGGTTGTTTTCGCCGAGTTGGTCGGGATTGAAACTGGATTAGTTCCAAGAACTGTCGGCCAGATGCAAAACTATTTTCAAGAAATCATGCCAAAACTCTCAGCTTCAGATGATGCGAAAAGAGCGGCGCTATTCATAGCCCTGCCTCCGTTACCACCATTATTACGTTTTGGAACTCCAATCGCGCCACTTTGGGGCGGTATTACCTCTCTAGCAGCAGCCGCATTACCAAAATGGGCGCGCAAGTTATACGGCTGGCCAAGTGTTCCTGGTCAAGATAGCGCCACAGATCTTGCATTACGGGCTACAAGAAATGCATTGCAATTTCTTCCTGAATCACTGAGGCAGCCCCAGCAGTTCAAGGTTGGAAAAGTTAAGGAACATACCGCCTAATGAAGTTGATAATGTTCGCAAATCTTGCTGGTGGAGTAGGTAAGACAACCTCCTCTCTCGCTTGCGCTGTGGCGGCAACTGAATATGGCAAGAAAGTTTTGCTGATCGATGCTGATGCCAACGCAGCACTTACCTTTGCCAACGGTGTTGAAAATCCACGCATCACAACCAAAGAGTTTCTATCGCAGGAGTACCCATTGGAAACAGCTCTAATCCGCACCAGCGAACGGGTCTCCTTGCTGTCATCTTCTTCACGTTTAAGTAGTTTCGAAACAGAGAAATTAATCTCTCAAGAAAAATTCCGTGAGGTGACCAAGGATTTTGATCTGGTGATCGTTGATACCGCTTCCGGCCCGGATTATTTTCTTCAGTATTTCGCTCAACTAGCTGATTTGGTAATAATTCCTACCACTTTGGAGATTTTGCCAATTCGAGGCGCACTGCATGCAAAGGATTTTGTCGGCGCAGGTGGCTTTGAAAAGAAGCCACACCTTTTAATCACGATGCAAAGCAGCGGTGCAGGTATAGAAATTCCAGTGCAACTATCAGAGGATTTTGAAATTCTTGAACCTGTATTAACCCGAGATTCGGCGGTAAGTGAATCACAGGCTTGCGGAAAATCCTTCTTGACTACCGCAAATCACAGTGAAGTTGCAGCGCAGTATCGGGAGATTACCTACACCTTGCTGGAAGAGTTAAAGCTTATTTAAGCGCCGGCAAAGCCAACGCGACGCTCAGAGATATCGCCAATTTCAACTGAACCAATCTTGCTGGCAGGCACAACATATTGGCGCCCTCTTGTGTCGGTGAGAATTAGTGGCTGAGAGGCATCCAGCGCCTTAGTTATCAAAGCAACTACCTCATCACGATCTGCTGCGGTTTCGATGGTTAACTCTCTGACTTGATCCGCAACAGAGATGCGAACCTCAGATTTAGCGCCTTCAACCTTGCCCGATGCACTTTTCTTAGTTGTCATATTCCTATCCTAAAGATTTTGTAGCTTTTGTGCGATTTAAGCTCTCAACTCTGTTTTGGGAAGCCAGAAATGCCGCGCCACATGAGATTTGTAACCATCGCCGATGCTTTATCCCGATCGATTTTGCCATCTTTTTCTAACCAGTGGCGGGCGGTTATCTGCACACAACCAATCAAGCCAATGGCCAACATCATGGACTCTTCTTTGGGTAAGCCGGTATCAATTGAAATAACAGCACTAACAGCTGCAGCACAGTCGTAAGTCATGCGGTTTAGACGTTGCCGCACTTGGGGTTCAACATTCATATCGCTTTCAAATAGTAATCTGAAGGCACCGCCCTCAGAATCAATAAAGCCAAAGTAAGCATCAACGGTTGCTTTTACGCGATTCTTATTTTCCTTAGTTGAGGCGATTGCTTTCTGTATCGCGAAAACTAGCGAATCAATATGTACATCCAATACCGCTAAATAAAGATCCAACTTTGAAGGAAAGTGTTGATATAGGACTGGTTTGCTGACCTCTGCACGATCTGCGATGTCATCCATCGATGCAGCATGAAATCCAGAGACTGTAAAAACCTCTAGAGCGGCGGATAAGAGAAGGGCGCGCCGTTCATCTCTTGGCAATCGTGCGCGGCCATCTAATCTTTCATTTGTACTCATCGGCTTCATCGTACGAGATTGAATGAGAATTAACTAATAGAAACCAGTACGCTTGGTGCCCATCATGGAAAATCTTCGTCTCCTGCTAGTACACGCTCACCCCGATGATGAAACCATCAACAATGGTGCCACCATGGCGCTTTATGTTGAGCGCGGCGCAAAAGTTACGCTCGTGACCTGCACGAGAGGTGAAGAGGGTGAGGTGCTAGTTCCAGAGCTTGAACACCTAGCTAGCAATAAAGAGGACAGGCTTGGTAAACATCGCGAAGGCGAGCTGGCAGATGCGATGGCGGTTCTGGGAGTAACAGATTTTCGATTTTTAGGCGCACCTCACAAGATTTATAGAGATAGCGGCATGATGGATACCGAAGCTAATAAACGTTCGGATAATTTTTGGAATGCAAATCTTGATGAAGCCGCTTCTCACTTGGTAGAGATTATTCTTGAAGTAAAGCCACAAGTAATGGTTACTTATGATGAAATCGGTGGTTACGGACATCCCGACCATATTCAGGCACACCGAGTTGCTATGCGCGCGGCAGAGATAGCCCGTGCCCAAGGATGGGAAATCAAGAAGATTTACTGGAACACGATTCCCAAATCGGTAATTGAGCAGGGGATTGAAGCGATGAAAGGAACTGGAAACCAGTTCTTTGGCGTTGATAAAGCGGAGGATTTTCCATTTGCCCAACCGGATGAGTTGGTAACTACGGTGATTGATGCTGAGTCATACGCACAGCGAAAGATGCAGGCGATGAAGGCACATCCAACTCAGATCTCTGTCGATGGACCCTTCTTTGCTCTCTCAGATAATTTAGGTTTTAAAGTTTGGGGACAGGAGTTTTACCGCTTGGTTTACGGTGAGAAGGGCAATGTTCTCAATCAAGATGGTCGTGAAACAGACCTCTTTTCAGGAATCTCCACTACGGTGAATTAAAAATGAGATTTTTATTCAACTTAATCTTTGGTGCCTTAGTCGGTGTATCGGGCACTTTTCTACATAACTCTTACCGACCAGCTGGTTTATTAATCTCATTCTTGGCGCTTTGGCTGGGACTCAAAATGGTTACCAATATGAACCGAAATAAGGTTTCACAGCTTGCTTTTATCTTGGGATGGCTTTTTGTGATTGTTCGCGCCTCAACTTTAGGAAATGGCGGCGAGGTTTTGATTGAAGCAAATCTCTACGGGAACTTTTTAGTATTCGGTGGAATTTTGCTCTGCTTTGTGACATTGCTTCGTAGAATTAAAATTTAATCCATTTCCAGCTTTGACCTGTACTTGTATCTCTTACCTCTATACCTTTATTTAGTAATAGGTCTCTAAGCTCATCACTTCTTGCGAAATCCTTTGCGCTGCGAGCCAAGTTTCTCTGCTCCAAAAGTTCGATGAGCTCCTCGGTTAACTCTCGTCCTGGAAGCTCTAGTAGTTTTAAGCCAAACAACTCATCGACCATCTCGAAAATATAAGCCCTTTCCTGATCCTGAAATTCCAAATCCTTTTCCACTGCGCGCAGCTTCAACATCGCCCTAGGAGTATCAAGATCATTAAGAAAATCCAGCAACATGGCTTCAACTAAATCTCTAGCACGAGCGGTCTCAGTCGCTCCTACATCCCGCCACTTCTGGTACTTCTCCCGCCAACGTTGCAAAGTTGAGAAAGCCGCGTTTATTGAGGCCCAGGAAAGATCCATCTGGCTGCGGTAACGATTTTCTAGAAAACAAAAGCGGACAGCAAGCGGATCAATTCCGCGCTGCAAAACATCCTTCACCAAGACTACATTTCCAGCGCTCTTGGACATCTTGCGGCCCTCAAATAAGAGATGTTCTCCATGAAGCCAAAGTGAAACCGCCTCAGAGCTGTCAGCGCTGGCTGTTACTAAAGGATTAGATTGAGCTCTCTCATTCTCATGATGCGGAAAGCGCAGATCTATTCCACCAATGTGAAGATCGATATGTCCATCTAAATAATGTAATGACATTGCAGAGCACTCGATATGCCAGCCCGGAAAGCCTTTGCCCCAAGGGGTTGGCCAAATCATTTCTGTTCGATTGCCCGCAGATTTCCATAGCGCCCAATCTGCGTGAAATCTCTTGGCACCACCTTCGCTGTACTCATAGCGGTGACCAGGCTTTAAGGCATCCAACCTGTTACCACTTAGTTCTCCGTAACTTTCAAATTTGGCGGCGGAGAAGTAAACCGAATCATCATCTCCAATATAGGCATAATCCATTGCAATGAGTTTCTTAATGTGCTCAATCATTAGGTCGATGCACTCGCTAGCTCGGGGATACTTATCTGCTGGCAAAATATTCAGCGCTGCTAAATCAGCGTGAAACTTTGACTCATAATCTCTAGCTATAGCAAAGGGATCACGTTTTTCCAATTTGGATTGGGACAACATCTTGTCCTCTTCAAAATCATCACTCATGTGGCCTACATCAGTTATGTTTTGAATCAATCTAACTTTATAACCGGAAAATTCCAATGCTCGCTTTACCAAGTCACCTAAAAGAAAGGTTCGTAAATTTCCGACATGAGCATCTCTGTAAACCGTTGGGCCACAGCAGTAAATCCGAATACTTTCACCATCGGAACTGTGCACCCCGGCCAACTGCCTGGATAGGGTGTCATAAATCTGAAGCGTATTGGGCTCCGTTATCTCGCGCTTCATACCCGCCTATTCTGTAGGATATGAGCCATCGAGTCACCAATGGTCAGTCAAGAGTGACCATAGAAAATTTGAGGAGTAGAACATGACTTATGTGATTGCCCTTCCTTGCGTTGATGTAAAGGACAAGTCATGTATCGAAGAGTGTCCGGTGGATTGCATCTACGAAGGCGATCGCATGATGTATATCCAGCCCGATGAGTGTGTTGATTGTGGCGCCTGCGAGCCGGTCTGTCCGGTTGAGGCAATCTATTACGAAGACGATGTTCCATCGCAGTGGAATGAGTACAAAGAGGTAAACGCAGAGTTCTTTGATGAGATCGGATCCCCTGGCGGCGCCAGCAAAGTTGGTCCAATTTCAAAAGATCATCCCAAGCTACTTCAGATTCAAAAGAAGCCAGCTGAATAAGGGGTCTCTATCAAGCTTCCTGATTTTCCTTGGGATGCTCTTGCCCCTTACGGGCAAAGAGCACGCTCTCACCCGCAAGGAATCATTGATTTATCCCAAGGCACACCGGTTGACCCAACCCCAGAGTTCATTCAAGAGGCGCTTCGTTCCAACTCAAATTCACCTAGCTATCCAGTAACTACGGGAGCTGCAGAGTTAAGAGCGGAGCTTCGTCGTTATTGCATTGAGGTTTTGGGCGCTTCAGGTGAGTTTGATGTTTTGCCAACAATTGGCTCGAAGGAAATTGTGGCTTTACTTCCATTTTTGCTTCAGGTGAAAAAACTTTTGATCCCAGAGATTGCTTACCCCACATATAAAGTTGGCGGAATCTTGGCGGGAGCGCAGGTAATCGAAGTTGATATAGATGCATCCCATTGGCCTACCGACGGCATTGATTTAGCTTGGATTAACTCACCTTCAAATCCAACTGGAAGAGTGCACAGCGATGCCGAATTAATCGCCGCAATTGAGTGGTCACGAAATTCTGGCGCAGTGCTTGCCAGCGATGAATGTTATCTCTCCTTCCCTGATACCAAGCAGGGCAGATCGGTGCTATCGCTTGCTACTGGAAATAACAAAGGCTTACTGGCCATTCACTCATTATCTAAACGTTCAAATTTGGCTGGCTATCGTGGATCTTTTATCGCAGGCGATGCCCAGCTCATCAAGAAATTATTAGAAATTAGAAAACACATGGGCATGATGGTTCCGCTTCCAGTTCAGATGGCAACCGCTGCAGCATTAAAAGATGAGACACATGTTCAGCAACAGGCGGTACGCTACAAAAATCGTCGTGCAGTTCTAAGACAAGCGCTAGAGAGTTTGGGATTTAAAGTGGAGTTTTCTGAAGCAGGTCTTTATTTATGGTGTAGCCGCGATGAAGAGGATTGGCAAACCGTTGCTTGGTTCGCAGATCGTGGTGTGTTGGTAACTCCTGGCAGTTTCTATGGGGAGAAAGGCGCGCGTCATGTTCGTATCGCCTTGACCGCAACCGATGAAAAAATAACTGAAGCCGCGAAACGCTTGAGCGCTTAATTGCAATGGTTACCAAAGGGATTTTGCTAGTTGGCGGAAAAGGTACTCGTTTAGCGCCTCTAACCAATAACACACCAAAGCCGATGTTGCGAGTCGCAGGAAAGCCAGTAACCGAACATCAAATTATTAAGGCGCGTAACTCTGGAATTACAGAGCTTGTACTAGCAACCTCTTATTTGGCCGAAGTTTTTGAGCCCTACTTTGGAGATGGCTCGGAGTTTGGAATCTCGATTACCTATGCTGTTGAAGAGACGCCACTCGGGACTGGTGGCGCTATAGCAAACGCGGCAAGTCAGTTGAAATTACGGGATGATGATTCCGTCGTAATCTTTAATGGTGATGTATTAAGCGGCCACAATCTCGATGACCAAATCTCCTTGCATGAAAAATCAAACTCCGATGTGACACTTTATTTGACTAAAGTTCAAGATCCACGCGCCTATGGTTGTGTTCCAATTGACCAACAAGGTCGAGTGCAGAGCTTTTTGGAGAAGATGGAAAACCCCATCGCAGATACAATCAATGCTGGTTGCTACATTTTTCGCAACCGCGCCATAAGTCAGATTCCAATCGGTCAAGTTGTAAGCGTTGAGAGGGACACCTTTCCAAAGCTGCTCTCTGAAGGTTTCAACTTATTTGGTTATCTAGATAATAACTATTGGATAGATATGGGCACCCCTCACTCATTTATTAAAGCATCAAAGGATTTGATTCTTAATCCAGAGTTATCAACCGCAACTAGCGGAGTGGTAAATGATTCTCTAATAGGTTCTAATACCAAGATTCATCCAACGGCCCAGATTGGAGAGGGCTCGACAATCGGGGATGGCGTACAAATTCAGGAAAATTGCATAATTTATGGCTCGATGATCTCAAGCCAGGCAACTATCGGGGCGGGCAGTGAGGTGCGAGATAGTTACATCGCTGCTGGTAAAGAGGTTCCACCCAACAGCAAACTCATCGGCCAAATAATCGGCGGATAAAGACAAATTCACAGTAATTGAGAGATATCTCAACAAATTACCCCTAAAAATCTGAATTTTTACCCAGATTTTTGGACTCCGCGGCTTGACTCCAGGGAATAACACGCGTGTAATTCTCCTCATTGGGCCCGCCGTAAGGTGTGGGCCACTGTCTTAGGAGTATTGCTAATGACTGATGCTCGTCGCATAGAGCAGACTTTCATTCCCGGTCCAAGTATCCAATTGGGTAATGGCGAAATCGTAGAACTGTCATGGCAGGAGCGAGCGCTATGTGCCCAAACCGATCCAGAAGCATTCTTCCCTGAAAAAGGTGGTTCAACCCGTGAGGCAAAAAGAGTCTGTCTCTCTTGCGAGGTCAGACAAGAGTGCCTGGAGTATGCACTCGCTCATGATGAACGCTTTGGTATCTGGGGCGGTCTCTCTGAACGCGAACGTCGTCGCCTTAAGCGCCGACCCGCGTAATTCTCTTCCACCTAAAAACTTCTATTTTTCTTTAAGCCAGAGGCGGTGAAATGCCGACTTCCAAACAATTTGTAACCGCCATCATCGTCTCTCATGATGGTGCGCTTTGGCTACCTGAAGTTGTGGCATCGCTGGCCAAACAACGTCGAGCCATTGATCAAGTTATTGCTATTGATACCGGGTCGCAAGATAGCTCAGTAAAACTACTAAAGAGCGCCGGCATTACAACAATAGTTACCGATCGAGATAAAGGCTTTGGCGCAGCTGTTAGTGAGGCATTAGAAAGTTCAAAATTGAAGAGCGCTCCAAGTGATTGCACAGAGTGGTTGTGGTTAATTCATGATGACTGTGCGCCGGCAGCCAACGCATTAACAGAGCTTTTGGCTGCGATAGAGGAGCGGCCCAGTGTTGCAGTTGTTGGACCAAAACTTCGCGGTTGGCATGATCGCAACCATTTATTAGAGGTCGGCGTAAGTATCGCTGGCAATGGAGCCCGCTGGACCGGTTTGGAGTATCGAGAGGCCGATCAAGGTCAACATGACAATGTCAGCGAGGTGTTGGCGGTAAGCACCGCAGGTGCGCTAATCAGACGTGATGTCTTTGAGGAGTTGGGTGGTTTTGATCCCGAGTTAACATTGTTTAGAGATGATGTTGATTTTGGTTGGCGGGTTCATACCGCTGGGCATTCAATAATCGTTGCACCTCAAGCCGTTGCTTATCATGCAGAAGCGGCAGCAAATGAAAGACGCAGTATCGATGTATCTGGAACCTTCTTACATCGTCCACTGTTGTTAGATCGCAGACATGCGGCTTATGTATTGCTCGCTAATGCTTCTTGGTGGCTGCTGCCACTAATTGCATTGCAATTATTGAGCGCATCATTTGCCCGTGCCATCGGATATTTGCTAGCAAAGCTACCGGGTTATGCTCTTGATGAAATAGCTGCTGTTGGATTGCTGATTTTGCAACCGCAAGATTTAATTCGCGCCCGCAGAAATCGGCGCAAGAATCGCTTGGTCTCCTCTCAGGTAATTGCCCGCTTTGTGCCGCCCCGTGGATCACAATTGCAATTGGCATTGGAGAGGTCGCGCGCCGCTATCTCTCGAGCCTGGCGGAATAGCTCTTTATTTGATGATAAAACCACAGTTACCAGTTCTGCTTTGGATTTAAATGACGAGGCGTTAGAAAACGCTGATATCGAATTAGTGAAGCCACCATCTCCAATATCTTGGTTACTCAAGCGTCCAATACTCTCGATCTCCTTTTTGGTTTTCCTAATTACTTTGATTGCATCAAGATCCCGATTTGGAACCATAGTTGGTGGTGCATTACCTGAAACACCTTCAAGCGCTTTAGATTTACTACGGGTTTACTCTGATTCCTGGCACACCGTGGGATTAGGTTCCAGCGCAAATGTTCCACCTTGGGTGGCTTTTATTGGAATCGTAGCCTTGCCCTTTGCGGCCAACGCATCCCTATTTATGACCTTACTTTTTATTGCAGCCGTTCCCTTGGCTCTTTGGGGCGCTTATTCACTAGCTAGGAAATTTACCGAATTGCACTTCTTAGCCCTCGGCGCTGCACTGCTTTACGCCTTCTCTCCAATCACCTTGGCGGCCATAAATAGTGGTCGACTGGGGACTGTGGTCTTAGTTGTTATCGGACCATGGTTTGTCCGTGCACTTTTTGGATTAGAGCAATTAGAAAATCTAAGCTGGCGGAAGAGTTGGTGGCTAGCTTTATTACTATCAATAGTATGTGCATTTTCTCCGCTTGCCTTCATGACAATAGTTTTATGGCAGTTTATCTTGGTAATTTTTGATGTTATCGCGTTTAATTCAAAGGTAAATCCTTTGACTAAAGAGATATTTGATCGAAAAAACTCTCGACGAATTGCGCTCATTGCTACGCCAATAATTGTAAATGCACCATGGTCATTGGAGTTCATACTTCATCCATCAAGAATTCTCTTAGATCCCGGTTTAACAATTGAAGGCGGAAGAGTTCTCTCTCTGATATTGGCTAACCCAGGTGGAATAGGAGCGCCGCCAATTTGGATTCTCTCGCCAATTCTATTAATCGCGTTGATCGCTACATTTGTAAGCAAAACTGCACGTCTAGGAGAAATTGCCTTATTTTTCATTGGTCTGGCTGCGATTTTAGGATCGAGACAGGTCTCAGGTCATGGCAGTTTTGTAGCTGAGAATTTATGGGTCGGTTCATTGTTGGTAATTCCAACTTTAACGGCGCTATTGGCGGCTGTAACAATGATTGATCATTATGTTCCAAGCCTGTCAGAATCAAATATTGATTTTCGCCATGTGTTGTTAGGAATTACCAGCGTTCTGGCTACCTTTTCAGTTTTAACTTCTGCGACTTGGTGGATCTCAAGCGCCTCAAGTACGCCATTACATACCAAGCAAAATTCAGCGTTACCAGCCTTCTTAAGCGCGAATGCCCAAACCATAGATAGATTTAAGACCCTGGTATTACGTAACAACGGTGGCAGGATTAATTATTTTATTGCCCGAGATAGCGATTTGAAACTGGGCGAACCAGATGTAATTACTGGATTGTCACCAGTTGTGACTAAGGCGATTAATGATCTGGTTGCCGGATCTGGAGTCACAAGTAGCCAAGTTTTTGCAGAGTTTGGTGTTCGATACATTTTTATGGCGCGTCCTCTAGATGAAAACCTAGTCAGAACAATTGATGGGGCAGGTGGGTTTACCCGGGCCGCTGATACAAATGAGGGTATTTCATGGAAAGTTCCGGGAGCTTTAGGGCACATTTCATTCCTTTCTGATGACGGGTCGTACTCTGTATTACCCAGCGGCGAAATTGGCGCACAAGGTACTCTGACAAAAACAGGCACGATCGTAATTACCGAAAAGTATGATGATCGGTGGAGGTTATTACTTAACGGGACCTATGTTCCTGCCACTGTTACCGAGAGTGGAATTCCTAGATTTAGAGTTTCTGAACCGGGAGAGTTTGTAATTTTCCACGATGCAACATCGCGCCGTGGCTGGATTTCACTTCAGTTAATCACATTTATGAGTTTGGTAATTCTTGCTCTTCCTGCACGGCGCAAGCGGAGTCAAATGAGAGAGGAGGAGTTGGCATGAAAGAGACCAGAGCCTCATTCGCCCTACTTTTCTTTATCATTGCAGCTCATATAGCTTATTTATTGCCCCAGGCTGGTTTATCGAGTGAGATAACTCAGAGTTATGCGGCGACAATCTGCCCAAGTGCAATCGGAGATGCTCGATTAACCAACTTACTCCCCAGCAAGAACTCTTTAATTCGCGAGCTTTCTCAGCCAAATGCCAAACTCAGAAAGAATGGGCAGGGCAGTTACTCCATCTCAAAGAACGCCGTGTTTGTTGATGGAAATCCCACCAATGTCACACAAATTCAATCTAAAGCAGGTCGATGGACTGCGGCCCTAACCTGTGAAAGTAGCAGTCAGACCTCTTGGTTTGTTGGCGGGACTGCAAATGTTACGAGTCAATCAAAATTAATTTTGGTAAATAGTGGACTGGGTGATGCGATTGTTGATGTTACAAGTTTCTCGGAAAATGGTCGTGGCGCTACGGTGCCCATTACTATCAAAGCATCTTCCGAGAAAGTGGTTAGGGTTGACAGCTTTGATCCAGGAACAAATCAAATTGTATTGAAGGTCGAGACGAGAAGTGGACGTGTAGTTGCTTATCTACTTGATGAAAGAGTTCGCGGCTTAAACAATATAGGTGCTGATTTTGTAGCTCCCATAACTAAGCCCGAACCATCGCTAGTGATTGCATCCTTGCCAATAAGATACGGTGGAAATAACAAAGCCGCTCATACCGTAAGGATTATGAGCGCAGGTCAGGTTGATGCAGATGTAAGTATTGAAGTGGTATCACCTGAAGGTGTTTTCATACCAGTGGGATTTGACGATATTAAAATTGGTGCTCAGCAGGTAAGAGACTTGGATTTATCTGAGGTAGATCTGGGTAACAAAACATTTGCACTTAAAATCACTAGCTCCGTCCCTGTGGTTGCTGGGGTAATAACTACGGTAAAAAGCGGTTCGGTATCTGACTTTATGTGGAGTGCACCTTCGCAAAGTTTCGGAAATGTCGCCTTAAACCTTTATGGACTGGAGCCCACCGTTACCTTCGTAGCGGAGCGAATTCAGGTCGATGTGAATTGGAGAAATAACAGCGGTAAGCAGTTCAGTAAGAGTTTGATTGGCGATGAGGTATTGAGTTGGAAGGTTCCGCCCAATACCCGTTTAATTTCCTTCACAAATAAAACCGGCTCCAAAGCAGCCATGAATTGGATCTCAAGGGATGGGGTAACCCATCTTCCTTTGACCTCTGGCACAAAGCTGGAGAGCGCCTCTAAACCGATAGCTGATATTGCGGTGATTCAACCAACAAAGTAGACAGGTACTTGAAGTTAGATCGGCATAACTACCCGCCAATCCAAGTTTTTGTTGGAATATCAGACTAATCTCTCGCCATGACCAGCAACAGTGGCGCCGATACTAATCGGAGTAAGTCACAACTTCCTAGCGTTGTTGGTCGACGCTGCACAAGGTCAGGATGTTTATCAAACGCGGTGATGACACTGACATATATTTATGCCGATTCCAGTGCGGTGTTGGCACCGCTTTCCACCTTTGTAGAACCTCATGCGTATGATCTCTGCGAACAACACTCTGAGAAGTTAACGGTTCCAAAGGGTTGGAGTGTTATTCAGAATAAATCTGATCTCCCAGCGCCAAAACAATCCACCCAAGATATTTTGGCCATTGCCGAAGCAATACGCCAAGTTGCAAAACAAGAGAGCAACTCCCAGCCTTTAGCATCTGAAATTGGTAGGAGAGGCCATCTTCGTTCTATCCCAAATCAAGATTGATAAAAAATGAATCTTGAAATTATTAATAAGATTATCAAGGCCTACGACATTCGCGGTTTAGTGGATGAAGAGCTTTCAGTTGATTTTGCATTTGCACTGGGAATTGCTTTTGCAAAGTTCATAGAAGCTGAACGCCAACCCGCAACTGTTGTCGTAGGTGAGGATATGCGTCCCTCATCTCCAGATTTGGCAACCGCTTTTTCAGATGGAGTAACTTCTCAAGGGCTTGATGTAATAAGAATTGGCTTGTCATCAACTGATCAACTTTATTTCGCTTCTGGTCACTTGGATCTACCCGGCGCAATGTTTACCGCAAGCCACAATCCAGCTGCCTATAACGGGGTTAAGTTATGCAAAAGTGGCGCTAAGCCAATCGGTCAAGATTCTGGCCTGTTATGGATAAAGAACCAGATAATTGGCTCCCTTCAAGAAGGTTTCCCAATTCCAAATCGGCCAGTAGGGAAGGAAACTCAACGTGATTTACTGCCCGAATATGTCTCTTACCTTTTCTCGTTGTTTGCCAAAAAGAGCTTTGATAAAACTTTTCAAGACCGTCCAATAAGAATTGCCATAGATGCCGGTAATGGCATGGGAGGCCACACCGTTCCTGCTGTAATGCAGCAAATCAATGCGCAGGTCGATGGAATCTACTTTGAACTAGATGGAACATTTCCAAACCATGAAGCCAACCCCATTGAGCCCAAAAACTTGGTTGATTTGCAGAAACTAGTCAGAGAAAAATCTGCTGATATTGGATTGGCTTTTGATGGAGATGCAGATAGATGTTTCCTAGTAGATGAGAAAGGAAACTTAGTTTCGCCATCTGCTCTAACAGCTCTTATAGCTGAGCGAGAGTTAAAGAAATCTCCAGGTTCCCCAGTTATTTACAATCTCATCTGCTCAAGGGCTGTTCCTGAGGTAATTCTAGAAAATGGGGGTGTGCCACTTAAGAGTCGCGTCGGACATTCCTACATAAAGAAAATGATGGCTGATCATGACGCGGTTTTTGGTGGAGAACACTCTGGTCATTTCTACTTTAAAGATTTTTGGTGTGCAGACTCTGGAATGCTGGCAGCACTACACGCTATTGCTGCGCTCTTGGACACTCAAACTCCACTTTCTGAGCTAATGCTGAAGTACAACAACTACTTTCTCAGCGGTGAGATAAATACTCAAGTATCAGATCCACTAAGAAGTATTGCTCAAATTCGGGAGCATTTCTCAGATTCAGATTTAGCTGGGTCAAATGAAACATTACTTTTTGATGATTTAGATGGCCTCACAGTCTCCGGCGCAAATTGGTCCTTTAATGTAAGACCCTCAAATACCGAGCCATTATTAAGATTGAATGTAGAGGCGGTCTCTGAAGCGGAGATGTTGAGGCTTCAAGATCTGGTGTTGCGACTTTTGGCAAACCGCTAAACTAAGCCAAAATTCATCGCTCTCGAAGGGGAATTAATCAAGTGAGTCTAGCTACCGGAACTACGCCAAAACATGACATCGCCAACCCGGCATTAGCGGCAGAGGGTAAGAAGCGCATCGAGTGGGCAGAACGCAACATGCCGGTTCTTGCGCAGATTCGCGAGAGGTTTGAAAAAGAAAAGCCATTTAATGGAATTAGATTTTCCGCCTGCATGCATGTGACTACAGAAACGG
This sequence comes from Candidatus Nanopelagicaceae bacterium, assembly GCA_018882885.1. Classification (GTDB taxonomy): domain Bacteria; phylum Actinomycetota; class Actinomycetes; order Nanopelagicales; family Nanopelagicaceae; genus MAG-120802. The sequence continues at coordinate 72,770 of VERG01000004.1, forward strand.
CCAATCTAATGCGGGCCCTGAAAGCTGGTGGAGCAGAGATTGCACTTTGTGCATCTAATCCACTATCAACTCAAGATGACACCGCTGCAGCATTAGTTCACGAGTATGGCATCAGCGTATTTGCCCGCAATGCTGTAGATCGCGATGGATATTATGCACACATCAACGCAGCGTTAGATATTGAGCCTCATCAAGTTTTTGATGATGGTTGTGACCTAGTAAATACCTTGCACACAACCCGTAAAGAGTTATTGCCTAATATTTCAGGCGGTTGCGAAGAAACCACCACTGGTGTCATTAGATTGCAGCAAATGGCACAGGATGGTGCGCTGACATTTCCAATGATCGCGGTAAATGACACAGATACCAAACATATGTTTGATAATCGCTATGGAACTGGACAATCAACCGTAGATGCGATCTTCCGCGCCACCAATCAACTTTTGGGCGGCAAAGTATTTGTTGTTGGCGGTTTTGGCTATTGCGGAAAAGGTGTAGCAGAGCGGGCCCGAGGAATGGGTGCTGATGTTGTTATTACTGAGATTGATCCAACTAAGGCTCTAGATGCTCTAATGCAGGGTTATCGGGTCATGCCAATGATTGATGCAGCGAAAATCGGTGATGTCTTCGTAACCGTAACCGGAAACCGCACCGTGCTGACCGCAGAACATTTTGCGTTGATGAAAGATGGCGCAATCTTGGCTAACGCTGGCCACTTTGATATTGAGATTGATGTTGCTTGGTTGGAGAAAAACACTAAAAAGAACCCACGTATTCGCCATCAAACCGATGAGTATGTGCTTGCTAACGGCAATCGTTTATTGCTGATTGCCGAGGGTAGATTGGTAAATCTAGGTGCGGCAGAAGGCCATCCAGCGGTAGTTATGGATATGTCCTTTGCCGACCAAGCTTTAATGGCAGAGTGGTTGGTAAAGAATGCCAAAAACTTAACCCCCGGAGTTCATTATGTTCCAACTGAGATTGATAAAGAGGTTGCATCATTAAAGCTCAAGAGCATGGGTGCAAAAATAGACACCTTGTCTCCAATCCAGGTTGAGTATTTGAACTCCTGGAAGCACGGCAGCTAATGACCTCGGTTATGGTCGTCGATGACGACCAAGATCTTGCAGAGATGCTTGGCATTGTTCTAAATGGCGTTGGCATCGAGGTGGATCTAGTAAGTCGAGGCGATGAAGCGATCGAGGTATTTCGTAACAATCCACCTGATTTAGTTTTGTTGGACATTATGTTGCCTGGTATGGATGGCATAGAGGTTTGCAAACAGATTCGTAAACAATCGGTCCGCGTACCCATCGTCATGCTTACCGCCAAGAGCGATACCCATGACATCGTAAAAGGGCTAGAGGCCGGTGCTGATGATTACATGGTCAAACCATTCAAACCCTCTGAATTGGTAGCGCGCATTAGAACAAGATTGCGGCGCACCGGTGGAGAGATCTCTAGTAACTTAACCATTGGTGATCTCGCTATAGACATAGTGGAGCACACCGTAACCCGTGGCGGAAAAGAAATTCCGCTAACCCGATTAGAGTTTGATTTACTTGTGGCTCTAGCAAAAGAGCCAGGTCGAGTTTTCACACGAGAAGCTTTGTTGGGCGAGGTTTGGGGATATAGACACTCAACCGATACTAGGTTGGTAAATGTTCACGTTCAAAGATTGCGGGCAAAGATAGAACATGACCCAGAGAATCCGAGCATCATAAATACTGTTCGTGGCATTGGTTATAAAGCAGGCGCAACAGGCCACAGAGGCTAATTAGGAACTGGGATTTGCATGCTTGTTCCAGGATACTTTCGCAGATCACTGTTCTGGAGGGTGTTTATAGTCTCCGGATTAATTTCTATCGCAATTATCTACCTACTGGGCTCAAATTTATACGGTCGAGTTTCTGACGGAATCATCGATGAAAAGATAAACGCCTCCATCTCAGAGGCTGAATCTGCAATTCAATATGCAGATTACCGATTTATAGTCTCAGGAATTAGCTCAACAAATGATTACAAGGCATTAATCTCAGAAATTGTTAGCTCTAGTAACCTGACGGCAAAAGACTCTGGACGCGAAGTAGCGCTACTTCAAAGTGCGGATAAAGAGATTCGCGGGATTCCGCCCGTTTCGACATCCAATTTCTTAGAGCCCAGCTCTATACCCTCCTCTTTTAGAGAAAAAGTTAGAGCTGACGATCAAATACACTGGCAAAAGACCACACTTATCTACGTCAACGGAGAGATTCTAAATGGAGTTGTAATTGGCAGACAATTAACATTGCCAAGAGTTGGTAAATATGAAATGTATGTGTTGTTTGGTTTCGATGCCCAACAAAGGACCATAGATTTAATAGGTAGATCTATGTGGGGAACTGGAATCTTGCTCATTGCGTTGATCATGATTGTGGCATCTGTAGTTCTGCGACAGGTTATACGGCCGGTCAAATATGCAGCTGAAGTTGCGGAACAGTTGACATCAGGAGATTTGTCAAAGCGAATGGAGGTTAAAGGGGAGGATGAGGTTGCCCGTTTGGGACAGGCGTTTAATGAGATGGGCGACACGCTTGAACAACAAATCTCTAGACTGGAAAATCTCTCACGCTTGCAACAGAGATTCGTATCAGATGTATCTCATGAACTACGAACCCCTTTAACAACAATCAGAATGGCCTCAGATGTTATTCATTCGGCAAAAGATGGATTTGATCCCAACATCTCACGTAGTGCGGAGTTGTTGATATCTCAAATTGATAGATTTGAAAATCTACTTTCCGATCTACTCGAGGTGAGCAGATTCGATGCCCAAGTAGCAACACTTTCCTTGGATCAAATCGATGCTTCTGCATTGGTCAGGCGCTGTGTGGATGATTTAGAGATAGCTTCCAAGGAGAGAGCAACCCAATTTCATCTCAGCTGCCCAGAGCAGCCGGTACTGATTGAGGCTGACTCCAGACGGCTCGAGCGAATCATGCGAAATCTTTTGGCCAATGCAATTGATCACTCCGAGGGCAAGCCCATTCACCTTACTGTTAAAGAAAATGGGGCTGCGGTATCAATTTCAGTTCGTGATTACGGAGTTGGATTAACTGAATCGCAGATAGAGCGGGTTTTTGATCGCTTCTGGAGAGCCGATCCATCGCGTTCGCGCGAAAGAGGTGGTACCGGCCTTGGTCTTGCGATTGCAAAGGAAGATGCCATGCTGCATGGCGGCGTCATAAAGGTGTGGGGAGAATTGGGTAAAGGTGCTAATTTTGTTTTGACGCTGCCAAAGTTCAGCGGCTCTGTTTTTACCGAATTTCCACTTTCAGAGATTCCCACAAAATAAGTTTCACGTTTTAACGCAAAGTTAATCTTTGTTTAGATCTCTCTATGTTTTTAAATGGTTTAAGAGAGGTTGCAAAAGGTTTACAGAGTTTGTTATTCCCCGAAATTTGCATAGTTTGCGAAAGGGAGTATGTAGAGGTTTGTGATCAGTGCATCACACCTTGGCGATCTTCACCTAAGAAATTCACTATTAACTCGTTACAGATTCACGCCGCAGTTCCGTACGGCAATGAGGTTTCCGGCGTAGTGTTAAAAGCAAAAGAAGATGGTTTGCGGATTGCTCAAAAATTGTTAGCTGATGCTTTAACCAGATCCATAATCTCATGGGGTGAAGGTGTTGATTTGAAATCTTGTGTTCTAGTACCGATTCCATCTTCCAAGAAAGCGATACGTAGAAGAGGTGGCTCTTTTCTTCACCCCATTCTGCAGATCTCCACCAACGAACTTAAGCGCCGGGGGTTCAGATCGATTGAGTGGAAAGAGCTCTTAAAGCACAGGAGATCGGTACTTGATCAATCCCAATTGAATTTTGAGCAAAGAAAGTCCAACTTAAATAATGCTTTCCAGATGATTAGAAATGACCGAGAAATTAAGGCAATAACCAATAAAAAGATAATCTTGATTGATGATGTAGTTACATCTGGAGCCACTCTTTTGAGCGCAGAATCCACCCTCAGAGAGAGGAAAATGACAGTTTTGGGCGCAGCGACCGCATGTGCATCGGCCCATCACCTACTAATACGATAGCCCCCTAAGGAACCTACCTTGAAACAACCCATGGAAGGCTGACAAGTGGTCGCAATTCTGGACAAGATTCTTCGCGCAGGCGAAGGTCGAGCTTTGAAACAGCTTGAGAAGATTGTTGTAGAAGTAAATTCTCATGAAGCAACCTTCGCTGCGATGAGTGATGACCAATTGCGCTCCATGACCGATAAGTTCAAAGACCGTCTTAATAACGGTGAGGACTTGGATGACATTCTTCCTGAAGCTTTTGCGGTAGTGAGAGAGGCTTCAAAGAGAACCTTAGGTCAACGGCATTACGATGTTCAGATCATGGGTGGTGCCGCATTGCATCGCGGAAGTATTGCCGAGATGGGCACGGGTGAGGGAAAGACTCTGGTTGCAACGCTGCCATCTTATTTAAATGCATTGTCTGGCCTTGGTGTTCATATTGTTACAACAAATGATTACCTAGCTGAACGTGATAGCGAGTGGATGGGACGTATTCATCGTTTTCTCGGTTTAAAAGTCGGTGTTATTTTGGCAGCAATGTCTCCGGCAGAACGTCGTATGCAATATTCCGCTGACATTACCTATGGAACAAATAATGAGTTTGGCTTTGATTATCTTCGCGACAATATGGCTTGGAATTTGGCGGATTGCGTGCAACGCGAACACAACTTTGCCATTGTTGATGAAGTAGATTCAATTTTGATTGACGAGGCACGTACTCCACTGATTATTAGCGGTCCGGCTGATAAAGCCACTAAGTGGTACGTGGAGTTTGCGAAGGTGGCAGATCGTTTGGTGCGCGGTGAGCACTATGAGGTTGATGAAAAGAAGCGAAATACTGGAATTCTCGATGCTGGCGTAACCAAAGTTGAGGAGATGCTAGGCATCGAAAACCTATACGAATCAGTAAATACGCCGATGATTGGCTACCTAAATAACGCCCTCAAAGCAAAAGAGCTGTTCAAGAAAGATCGCGACTATGTGATTATGAATGGCGAGCTATTAATTGTTGATGAACACACGGGTCGAGTTTTATCAGGAAGACGTTATAGCGAGGGCTTACACCAAGCTTTAGAGGCAAAAGAACGGGTTGACATAAAGGATGAAAACCAAACTCTTGCCACTATTACTTTGCAGAACTACTTCCGCTTATATGAAAAATTAGCAGGAATGACGGGTACCGCTATGACTGAGGCGGCGGAGTTCCTGCAGATTTACAAGTTAGGTGTAATTCCAATACCCACCAACAAGAGTCGCCAACGTGTAGACCAGGCTGATTTAGTCTACAAATCTGAAGCTGCGAAGTTTGAGGCGGTTGCCAATGACATTGTTGAGCGCCACCGTAAAGGTCAGCCGGTTCTAGTCGGAACTGTTAGCGTGGAAAAATCTGAGTTGTTGTCACAAACTTTGCGCCGCAAGGGAATCCCTCACGAAGTTCTAAATGCCAAACAGCATGAACGCGAAGCTGCGATTATTGCGAGAGCCGGTACGGCTGGGGCGGTCACTGTTGCCACGAACATGGCTGGTCGCGGAACTGACATTATGTTGGGCGGTAACCCGGAGTTCATGGCTGATTTTGAGTTGCAACGCCAAGGTGTGTCACCAGTTGATAATCCAGAACAGTATGAATCTCTTTGGCCGACTGAATTAGCAAAACAAAAAGCCGCGGTCGCTAAAGGACATGATGAGGTTGTTGCCCTTGGGGGACTCTATGTTTTAGGAACCGAACGACATGAGTCACGTCGTATTGATAACCAGCTCAGAGGTCGTTCCGGTCGCCAAGGCGATCCTGGTGAATCTCGTTTTTATCTCTCTCTGCAAGATGAGTTAATGCGCCGCTTTAACTCCGCATTAGTAGAGCGTTTTCTTAACGCAGCAGGCATTCCGGAGGACACCCCAATCGAGTCCAAGATGGTCTCCAACGCCATCAAATCTGCGCAGACCCAAGTAGAAGCACAGAACTTTGAGATGCGTAAAAATGTTTTGAAATATGACGATGTAATGAACCGGCAACGTGAGGTTATATATCGCGAACGCCGTGAAGTGCTTGAAGGTGCCGATATTAAAGAACAGGTAGCCACATTTATTGAGGACACAATTCGTGGATATGTATCTGCGGCGACCAGCGAGGGCTTCCCAGAGGAATGGGATCTTGAACAACTCTGGACCGTTCTCAAATCCACTTATCCAATCTCCTTCTCCTATCAAGAGTTAGAGAGTGAGGCGGGTGGACGTTCTGGTTTGGATTCAGAGTATCTCGCCCAGCGGATTATCGATGACATATTCGCAGCTTATGAGAAGAGAGAACAGGAGCTTGGCTCTGAAGTAACCAGAGATTTAGAGCGCAAGATTTTGTTATCAGTTCTAGATCGCAAATGGCGTGAACATCTCTATGAGATGGATTATCTACAAGAGGGAATTGGCCTGCGCGCAAT
>VERG01000018.1 GCA_018882885.1 Candidatus Nanopelagicaceae bacterium
CCTTGGTCGCGTCGTTGATCCACTTGGACGACCAATTGATGGCAAAGGCGAAATCAAAGCAGAGGGAAGCCGTGCTCTCGAGCTACAGGCCCCAACTGTTGTGCAACGCCAGCCAGTTAAGGAGCCACTAGCAACCGGTATTAAAGCTATCGACGCAATGACCGCAATCGGCCGCGGACAGCGTCAGCTAATTATCGGCGATCGACAGACCGGTAAAACCGCGGTTGCCATCGACACCATCATTAACCAGCGCGAAAACTGGAAGAGTGGCGATAAGAAGAAGCAGGTTAAATGTATTTATGTTGCGATTGGTCAAAAAGGTTCCACCATCGCATCGGTTAGAGCTGCTTTGGAAGAAGCTGGCGCAATGGAGTACACAACAATTGTTGCCGCACCAGCCTCTGATCCAGCAGGTTTCAAGTACCTAGCCCCATACACCGGCTCTGCAATTGGTCAGCACTGGATGTACAACGGTGGCCATGTACTAATCGTTTTTGATGATCTTTCCAAGCAGGCTGAGGCATATCGCTCAGTTTCCTTGTTGCTTCGTCGTCCACCAGGACGTGAGGCTTATCCAGGCGATGTGTTTTATTTACACTCCCGTTTGCTCGAGAGATGCGCAAAACTTTCTGATGAACTAGGCGGCGGTTCTATGACTGGTCTGCCAATCATCGAAACAAAAGGTAATGACGTATCTGCCTTCATTCCTACCAACGTAATTTCAATTACCGATGGACAGTGCTTCCTTGAAACTGATCTATTCAACTCAGGTGTGCGTCCTGCTATCAACGTGGGTATCTCAGTTTCCCGTGTTGGTGGATCTGCACAGACCAAAGCGATGAAGAAGATCGCAGGTCGTCTACGTCTTGATTTGGCGCAGTTCCGCGAGCTTGAGGCTTTCGCAGCTTTCGGTTCTGATCTTGATGCTGCATCAAAGGCACAGCTCGAGCGCGGTGGTCGTTTAGTTGAGTTGCTAAAGCAGACTCAGTACACGCCGTTCTCCTTAGAGCGCATGGTAGTTTCAATTTGGGCGGGTACCACCGGCCAGCTTGATTCCGTTGCGGTTCAAGATATTCGACGCTTTGAATCAGAGTTCTTGGATTATGTAGCCCGCGAACACAAGGGCATCTTTGATGTGATCGCTGAATCCAAAGAGTTAAGCGATGACACCGTTGCGAAAATGACCGCAGCCATTAACTCCTTTAAATCACAGTTTGTTTCATCGCTTGCCAAGGCGGTAAATGAAGCACCTGCTGAAGCTGAAGGCAGTGACGGCACCGAGCAGATTACGAAGTACAAGAAGTAATCCATGGGCGCTCAACTCCGCATCTATCGTCGCCGCATACGCTCGGTTAAAGCGACCAAGAAGATTACGCGTGCAATGGAGCTAATCTCCGCATCGCGTATCGTCAAGGCGCAACAACGAGTCTCTGCATCGACCCCGTACGCAAATGAATTAACCCGTGCGGTGAGCGCAGTTGCCACATTTTCAAATACCAATCATCCACTTACTACAGAGTCCACAAATCCAAAACGTGCTGCGGTTTTGATCATCACATCAGATCGCGGTATGGCAGGTGCCTATTCCTCCAGCGCAATCAAAGAGGCGGATGGATTAATTGTGACCCTTAAGCAACGTGGCCTAGAGGTTGATACTTATTTGGTCGGACGCAAAGCGGTTAACTACTTCAAGTTCCGCAACCGTGCCATAAAGAACTCTTGGACCGGTTTTTCTGACAATCCAACCTATGCGCATGCAAAGACCATCTCAGATGAGTTAATTGCGGCTTTTATCAAAGATGCGCAGGTTGATATTGATGGAGTAGATGAACTTCATATTGTCTATACCGAGTTCAAATCCATGATTACTCAGATCGCAATGAACAAGCGGATGTTGCCATTAGAGGTTGTTGAATCTGATGGACCAGCACCTGCAGGTTTATTGCCGATGTATGAGTTTGAACCAAATGCTGGAGAAGTTCTCAACGCACTTCTTCCACGTTATATCGAATCTCGTGTCTACAACGCGCTACTGCAATCAGCAGCATCAGAGCATGCAGCGCGTCGTCGTGCGATGAAATCAGCAACTGACAATGCTGATGAATTGATTAAGTCGTTGACCAGACTTGCCAACGCGGCCCGTCAAGCCGAAATTACGCAAGAAATCAGTGAAATCGTGGGCGGCGCAGATGCGCTCGCCTCAGCAAGCGCAGGGAGCGAATGATGACAACTAAGACAGCAACCGGACGCGTAGCACGCGTGATTGGACCGGTCGTTGATATCGAATTCCCATCGGATTCGATGCCTGCGATCTACAACGCGCTAAAGGTCGATGTAACACTTGGTGGTGAGCAACGCGAGTTAACCCTCGAGGTAGCTCAGCACATTGGTGACAACCTGGTGCGCGCGATTTCTATGCAACCAACCGACGGTATGGTCCGCGGCGTTGAGGTACGTGATACAGGTGCAGCGATCTCTGTTCCAGTCGGAGATGTCACTAAGGGACATGTATTTAACGCACTTGGCGAATCACTAGATGTTCCAACATCATCACTTGATGTCAAGGAGCGTTGGCCGATTCACCGTACCGCACCTGATTTCGATCAGCTTGAGTCAAAGACAGAGATGTTTGAAACCGGCATCAAAGTTATCGATCTTCTAACACCATATGTAAAGGGTGGAAAGATCGGTCTATTCGGTGGTGCAGGTGTTGGTAAAACCGTTCTAATTCAGGAGATGATTTACCGCGTAGCTGAAAACTTCGGCGGTGTTTCTGTATTCGCCGGTGTTGGTGAACGTACCCGTGAAGGTAACGACCTTTTCCTAGAAATGACAGAGACCGGTGTTATTAATAAGACCGCCTTGGTCTTTGGTCAGATGGATGAGCCACCCGGAACCCGTTTGCGCGTTGCACTTTCTGCGCTAACCATGGCGGAGTATTTCCGCGATGTGCAAAAGCAGGATGTTTTGCTCTTCATTGACAACATCTTCCGCTTTACCCAGGCCGGTTCAGAGGTATCAACACTTCTTGGCCGTATGCCCTCCGCTGTGGGTTACCAGCCAACTTTGGCTGATGAGATGGGTGTGCTCCAAGAGCGCATCACCTCAACCCGTGGTCACTCAATTACATCAATGCAGGCGATTTATGTTCCTGCTGATGACATTACCGACCCAGCGCCGCACACTACATTCACCCACTTGGATGCAACCACAGTTCTCTCCCGTCCGATCTCAGAGTTGGGTATTTATCCTGCTGTGGATCCGCTGGATTCAACCTCTCGTATTCTTGATCCACGTTATATCGGTGAGAATCACTTCCGTGTTGCAAACCGTGTCAAGCAGATTCTGCAGCGTTACAAGGATCTACAGGACATCATTGCGATTCTTGGTATCGATGAACTCTCTGAAGAGGATCGCATATTGGTAGGACGTGCTCGTCGTATTCAGCGCTTCCTTTCACAGAACACCTTCGTTGCTAAGGTCTTCACCGGAATTGATGGCTCCTTTGTTCCACTAAGCGAGACCATTGCAGCTTTTGATGCCTTGGCAAATGGCGATTACGACCATATTCCAGAGCAGGCTTTCTTTATGTGCGGCGGTCTTGATGATGTCGAGCGTAAAGCTGCAGAGTTGGCGAAGAGCTAAAACTAATGTCTGACAAATTACTTACCGTCGAATTCGTAACCCCCGAGAAGCGGGTCTGGTCCGGCAAAGCCACTATGGTTTCGGCCCGTACCTTGGAAGGTGATTTAGGAATTCTTCCTGATCACAGTCCGCTTCTTGGTGTACTAGTTGACGGTAAGGTCAGTATTAAGAGCGAAGATGGCACCAATGTAGATTTCAATGTTAGTGGTGGATTTTTATCTGTTGCTAACAATCGAGTCTCAGTGCTGGGTGAGTCAGCCTCCTAAACTCCACATAATTCGCGCTGCAACCGTTTTCAGTTAGATATTTGATGCGTTTTAGCATCAAACCAATTTAACTCTCTCTAAACCGCAAAATTGTCATACGGCTCTGAGAGGATTAAGCCATCTTGGATAAACTGAGTTGAGACCAAGATTAGAGTCCAAAAGTGACGGGGAGGGGGGTTCCTTGTACGAACTTTTTCTTGGGAAGATTCAATTAATTGCAGAGTTTCTTGCCAAATCTCCACATCCTGATCAAGCTTTAGATTTTCTCTCTGCGCATGTTTCGCCGGATCAAGAACTATCAGTTTCTTATCGCGGAGTTGTAGAGGATGATGGCAGCATAAAGTGTTTAAACCTTCATGGTTTTAGCAAACATCAGCACATGACAGAAACCACCCTTAAAATCTCGGAAAATCGACCAATGAGTCAGGCCTGTCGCTCACAAAAAATAGTTTGGGCCCGTCGCGAAACTGTTAATCAAGAGTTCTCTGATTTTTATCACTTCGACTCTATCTCTGCATGGGAGTCTATGTTGGCAATTCCGGTTGGATTAAGCCGGATTTATTCCTTTAGTTTTAAAACCGATATGACGAAAATTGCAGGAATCGATAATTACTTTGAGGCCATTAGATCACTGTTGATGGTTTATGAAAGCTCCCTCGAGATTCGCACCTTATCATCTTCGAGAGATTTGCTGGCCACAAGCGAGTTGCAGCCGCTGACTGCGCGACAAGAGAAAATCCTAGAGTTATTGCGAGCGGGAATGACCAATAAAAGCATCGCTAATGAGATTGGCTACAGCGAATCATTAGTAAGACATGAAACCATGATTATCTACAAGAAGATGCGGGTTGAAGGTCGACACGAACTACGCGAATCTGTTTAGCTTTAATAAATTTCTTCTTAATCAACTCTAGTTACATCAGCACCAAGTTCAGATAGCTGTTCTGCAAAGTTAGGATAGCCGCGATCCACATGGTAGGCGCCCTCAACAAAGGTGATTCCATCTGAAACCAAGCCTGCTAGCACTAGCCCGGCACCAGCACGAATATCTGAAGCAACAACCGGCGCTGAGGAAAGCTGTTTGACTCCGGTAATTGCTGCGTGATGGCCATCGACTCGGATCTTTGCCCCTAAACGCAGTAGCTCATTTACAAACATAAATCTGCCCTCAAAAACATTTTCAGTTACCAAGGCATCACCTTCTGCAATAGCGTTCAATGTAATGACAAATGGTTGGAGGTCGGTAGGAAAACCAGGGTAGGGAAGGGTTGAGACATCTATTGCTGAAGGTCTGCGATCCATCTTGACCCGGATTCCATCTGGAATTGAGGTAATGACCGCACCCGTTGAAACTAGTTTTTCTAATGGCAGTTCAAGATGTTCTGGCCGGGCTCCGTGAATTGAGATATCACCCTGTGTCATGGCGGCGGCAAATGCCCAGGTTCCGGTCACGATTCGATCTGAGATTGCGGTGTGATCAGCAGCGCTAAGCGAATCAACACCTCGAATTGTGATGGTTGGAGTTCCTAATCCCTCGATATCTGCGCCCATCGCAATCAAGAAGTTTCCAATATCAACTATGTCTGGCTCGCGGGCTGCGTTGTCTAAAACTGTTACACCTTTTGCCAATACCGCAGCGGTCATAATATTTTCGGTTGCTCCAACGCTTGGAAAATCCAAAGTTATCTCCGCGCCCTTTAATCCATTCGGGGCTGAAGCGATTATGTAACCATGTTCGCTGTGTGCTTGTGCACCGAGAGCTACTAAGCCTTTTGTGTGAAAATCTAATCCACGAGAACCAATCGCGTCTCCACCTGGTAACGCAACCTCTGCTTTGCCAAGTCGAGCAACTAAAGGACCGAGTACATTAATGGAGGCTCGCAATTTACGTACCAGTTCATACTCTGCGCGATATCCTGGAGTTTCTGGCACATCAATACTTACTGTGCTTTTTTGCAGATCCCGCACAACGGTGCATCCAAGTCGCTCGAGAAGCTCTGCCATCATGGCTACATCTGCAATATCGGGGACGTTATGAATAGTGCAACGACCTTTGGCTAATAACGTGACCGCCATAAGTTTCAAAACCGAGTTCTTAGCACCGGTAATTTTCACATCACCTTTTAATGAGCTACCGCCAACTACGCGGAATCGATCAAGAGGATAAGAGTGCATCTAAATATTCACCCTCTCTAGCTCTATATATCTTGGTCAACGTCCTAGCCGACCCAACCTCTAATCTCCGAGTGGTGTCATAGTAACGACTGGAATAGGCTCACCCCATGGTAAATCTGACTCGAATTTATACAAAAACCGGCGATGATGGCACAACCTCTTTAGGAGATATGAGTCGGACCTCCAAAAATGACCCCAGATTAGAGGCCTACGCCACCGTTGATGAGGCCAACTCATACATCGGAGTCGTACTTACTATCCCAGAGTTAAATGCAGAGATTCGTAAATTACTTGTTAGAGTTCAAAATGATCTATTTGATGTTGGCGCAGATCTTTGTACCCCGGTAGTTGATGCTCCCGCACATGAACCTTTGCGTGTTCTAGAGTCTCAGATTTCCTATTTAGAAGAACAGATTGATGTTTATAACGCCGACTTGGCACCATTGAAATCATTTGTATTGCCTTCTGGGACACCGGCATCTGCTCACCTCCATGTCGCCCGAACAGTTGTCAGAAGAGCAGAGCGTTGCACATGGCAGGCAATTCATTCATTTGGGGAAGGCGTCAACAAGTTAACTGCAAAGTATCTCAATAGACTTTCAGATTTACTTTTCGTCTTGGCTCGTTATGAAAACCGTGAGTTGGGGGATCAACTCTGGGTTCCGGGCAAAAATCGCTAACTGCGCAAGATAGCGGCAGCGGCTTTTTCCTCTTCTGGAAAGACAAACAACCTTGGACCGGATTTAGTTTGGGTTAAGGTTGCCTTAATTCCATGCGCTGCGAGTTTTTGCCTCAACATCTCACCTTCTATGTGATTATTGGGTTTGGCAACCACCGCAAGTAATCCATACTCACGATCCTCACCAGTTTTAGCAGGTTTTTCTATCAATGAAGAACCTCGGGAGAAGGTCCAGCGCAATAAAAGAATTAGCACCCCAAGCACGGCAAAGCCGGCAAAGGATGAGAAAAACATCGAGTTATCAATTCCGCCTAACAAATTAACTCTCCGAATTTGCCGGTGGTAATAAAGATTTGTAAGTGTTGCCGGGCTTTGGTTGATTGGTGCTATCGCGGTGGCAGGTTACTTTGATTCCACTAATGGAAACTCCAGGAGCCACTGGCTCAGTTGAAATCAAAAATACCGTGATTTGTTCCCGCTTTTCACTGCCTTTGGCGTATGTGACAAGTGTCCCGATATTCTCTTTTGTTAAGTCTTCAGCTTTTAGACGAAAAACTTTAGAGTTGACCTCCCACCACTTGCAGCCGGTTTCGGCAGCTGCGATCACCGCGCCACAAGCAAACTCCTCACAGGTTTTAACCACGTTTTGCAAAGTTCTCTTTGCCGAAAGCAATCCAATGAGCTCTTTACTGGTTGGGACCTTGGCAAACACGCCATCCTTACCGGTGAAACCTTTTGGCGGCCACTTCGGAGCGGGAGAGGGAATTGGCTTTGCGGTTTTCTTCGCCACTGCCTTTATTTCACTAGAGATTGCAGCGGGCGTTAGAAGCGACAAAATCAGCACCGCACATAATGCGGTCAAAACTGATGCATAAACCCACTTCAATCTCATGTGCGCAATCTTGCCTTAATTCATGGAGAATATCCCTGTGAGTCCGCGGAGAAATAAACCCAAGAAACGTGGCAAGGCTAACTCAGCCCAAGGCTCAGAGAGAGAGATCGCCGCTTCACACCAAAGCATTGAGGAGCATTTGGAGGGTATTTACATGGTCCGGCGTATTACCGGCTCCAGCTCTACAAAGCCATACCGCTGTCCCGGATGTGATCAATTAATTCCTATGGCTACACCGCATACTGTTGCATGGCTCGAACATGATGTTGAATCCCGTAGACACTGGCATACAGCATGTTGGAACAATAGGGATAAACGCAAACCGAATATTGAAAGAACGAGAAACGCTCCTCGTTACTAGATATTTCGAAAGTTATTGGCGAGTAGTTAACGGCGCCGGCGGTGCAGAATATTGATTAATCTAATGATGGTTTTATCTGCAAAACCGGTGCGGGCAAATGTAGTGAAATGTAGTGGAATATTGAATTTGGTTTTCACAACAGTTCTTGGATAAGTAAACTCTAGTAATCCTTCTGCACCATGAATTCTTCCGTAACCACTGTCCTTTACTCCACCAAATGGAACAGCACCAATCGCTGCAAAGGAGAATGCTGAGTTAATTGAAACCATTCCGCACTGCAAAAGAGATGCAATCTTCTTGCCGTTTCGCTTGGACCACACCGCAGCACCTAACCCGTAGGAGGTGGCGTTGGCCAGATCTACCGCTTCATCCATATTCCGCACAGTATTAATTACCAAAGTTGGACCAAAGGTTTCTTCAGTCATCGCTTTGGAATCCTCCGGAACATTCCGCAGAATCACCGGCTGAACGTATCCGCCCTTAACCGCATTTTTATCGCCGACCAGGAACTCGCCCCCACGTTTAACCGCATCATCAATGTGGGATTTAATAACCTTTAACTGAGAAGGCATAGTGGCAGGGCCGTAATTGGCGCCATCTTCATACCCAGGTTTAATTTTCTCTGCCAATTCAACAATGGTGCGGGTAAATAAATCTGCTACATCTTTATGGACATAAACTCGCTCTGCTCCAATACAGGATTGCCCAGCATTAGACATCGCATGCCATAGCGTTACTTCGGCAGCACGTTTTATGTCAGCATCTTTATCAACCAGTACGGGATCTTTTCCACCGCACTCCAAAACGACTGGTGTCATCAATTCGGCACATGCAGCGGCAACCTTTTTTGCAGTTCTGGTTGATCCGGTAAAGGAGATTTTTCCAACAGAACTTTGTGTCAAGGCCACGCCAGTTTCTGCGGTTCCGGTAACAACGGTAAAGATGTCAGCAAAAGGTGCAATTCGCTGCCAGGTTTGCTCAAGCCAAACACCAATCGCAGGTGTGAATTCACTTGGTTTAAAAACAACAGCATTTCCTGCGGCCAATGCATATGCGATAGATCCCATAGGTGTGAAAATCGGATAGTTCCAGGGACCAATCACGCCAACGACTCCGAATGGAACTCGTTGTACCTGTGCTGAGAGATTAAACATCAGTAATCCGGAAGGTCTATTTTGTGAGCCAAGAACTTTTGGCGCGTACTTTGCGGCCCAGGAGATATGTTCGATGGCCATTGCAGTTTCTAAGGTTGCATCACTTACCGGTTTTCCGGTTTCGCGATGGATTAACTCGGCGGCGGTATTGATTTCACGAGTTAGAAGAGAGGCCCAGTCCTTAAGAATCACTAATCTCTTTCGAAAGCTCAACTGCGACCATTTATCGGAAGCAACCTGGGCACGGGCTACCGCTTCATTAACCTCTTTTGTAGAGGTAACAGGAAACTCACCTACAACCTCACCGGTTGCTGGATTTAGAGACTCAAAGGTTTTCATATTCAATGACTAAACTTACAGGCATGGCGGAATTGATTCGACCCAGCACCGTTCTGCCCGCGATTCGCACCCCCATCTCATTCCTCACATCAGATGGCCTAAGGCTCATTGGGGAAGTAGCCAGCCCATCAAATGGTGATCTCTCCATAGGCTTGTTGTGTTTACATCCGCTTCCTACTCATGGCGGAATGATGGATAGCCATATCTTAAAAAAAGCCGCCAATCGATTACCAGAGATGGCAGGTATTACCGTAATTCGTTTCAATACCCGCGGCACAGAGAGCGAACAGGGTAAGAGCGAGGGAAGTTTTGGCAACGCGGTGACTGAGAAAGAAGATGTCATAGCTGCAGTCAATTACTGTTTTGATTTTGTTGGCGTTAAGTCACTTTGGGTTGTTGGTTGGTCATTTGGAACTGATCTAGCTCTTAAATTCGCCCGAGATTCGAGAATTGAAGGATTGATTTTGCTTTCGCCACCATTGCGTTTTTCAACCGAAGAGGATCTGCAATTTTGGAACCAGGATGGTCGTCGAGTATTGGCTCTTGTGCCAGAGTTTGATGACTATCTGAAGCCAGCTGAAGCCCGGCTTAGATTTGCTCCTCTAAAGCAGATTGAGATTGTTGCGGTGGAAGATGCGAAACATCTTTGGGTCGGGGAACCATTTGTGTATCGAGTTTTGAGTGAGATTGTGAAGGAGTTAAACCCAACCAGATTGCCTTTGCCCACAGAGTATTAACTCTGAGTTACTAAGAATTATCAGCTTTTGGAAAGACAATCTCATCCATTATTAAAAGCACCGCAGCGGCAATGGGAACTGCTAGTAATCCTCCAACCAAACCCAAGAGAGATGTGCCTAGAAGGGCTGCAACTATGGTGACTAATCCAGGAATTGATAAAGATCGTTTCATGATTCGCGGTGTAATTACATAGTTTTCAATTTGCACATAAAGCGTATAAATCAAAATAGCTAAAAGAGCCTTAGTCGGTGATTGTGTTAAAGCTACCAAGGTAACAATGCTGGCACCAATGAAGTGACCAATCAAAGGTATTAAAGCTACAAACAATATGACCATACCTAAAGCAGCCGCGTACGGGAGCGCAAGGCCCAGGGATAGGAAAAATACGAAAATTGCAGCAAGGGCGGCAATTAAAACCTGACTGCCGACAAAAGCACCAACTCTTGAGATTATGGCATCACCAATTCTGGATACTCGCTCGCGACGTGAAGCAGGTGCAAGTCGGTAAAAAATCTTTGTTACAGAGGGCAAAGAGGCCAAGAAGTAGAGAGTTAGAACCATTATGGTCAGAGCAGAAAAGGCGCCCGACAGCACCGTCCTTCCTACTCCAAGTACGCCGCCGAATGCTCCAGTAAGTAATTGGCCATCTGAGATCCAAGTTTCAAATTTCTTCTCGAGAGAGTCAATAAAGCCATACTCCTGATTTAACTGATTTAGTGTGTTGTTATTGCGCAGAGAATCTATTAATTGAGGTGCACTATCGATTAGATCGTTGGCCTGACTAAAAACCGGCGGAACAACAATCAAGGCGAATAAAGCCACCATTGCTAATGCTGAGATAACCACTATCGCAACAGAAGAAGCACGTTTTAGTTTCCGAGATTGCAGAGCTTCAACCGCAGGATTAAGGCCCATCGCTAAAAATAAGGAGATAATAATGAGAACAAAAACCTGACTGGCAGATTGCAGGGCGCGCAAAACGGTAATAGCAACTAATGCTCCGGAAGCGGCAAGAAAGCCGAAATAGAAAGGATGTTGGGTGTTAAGTGGAGCACCTTTAATGCCAAAATCCTCAACCGGCTTTGCTTGGGGTGATTTTGGTGTGACTTTCCTCAACACTCGCTTAATCTGCGCCATGTAACTAGTGTAAAGCCTGAAACAATGAGGCAGTGGTAACGAAAAAATCTCAATTGCATATAACTGGCGTGGGTGAGGAAATCGCTGCATTAGCTGGATTGCCATGGGATCAACCCTTGGAGAATTGGCCCGAAGACCCAACTCTCACCGCCCAGCGCGGTATTTCCCGCCACATTGTGCGTTTAGTTAGATCAACTCCAGAGCCAGATAGTGAAATTTACGCGGTTAAAGAGACGGTACAAGAGTTCGCGGTTCGCGAATATGAAGCCTTAAAAGAGCTGGGTTTACGCGGTGCTCCTTCGGTGTCGCAAATTGCTGTGGTTGATGGACGCAGAGATGCTGAAGGAAATGAACTGCCTTGCGCCATTGTTACTCGATTCCTGCCGTACTCCTTGCCGTATCGCGTTGTTTTGAGTGGTGCAATCACACAACATGAAATTACCAATATGGCTAACGCTCTGGCTTATTTACTGGTTCGACTACATTTACTCGGTTTTTGGTGGGGCGATTGTTCATTATCAAACACTCTTTTCCGCCGTGATGCAGATGGTTTTGCAGCTTACTTAGTTGATGCTGAGACGGGTGAGTTTCAAAAACATTTAAGTAATGGACAGAGAGAGCATGATCTAGATTTAGCTAGATTTAATGTTGCTGCCGAACTTGAGGATTTGAAGTTAGCGGGAGTTTTATTTCCTGCAATGGATCCAATCAGAGCAAGTGAATCTGTAATAACCAGATATCGGAGAATCTGGAAAGCGCTTAGTGAGCCGCAGATTCTTCCCGCTAATGATCGCCACGCTGTTGAAAAGGCGATGCGTTCACTCCAGGATATTGGATTTGCAGTTGAAGAGGTAGATATTAGGTTGGCAGGGGATCAATCAACTTTAACTTTTACGCCAAAGTTGGTTGCGCCCAACTATCACTCATTGCGATTGAAAGAGCTGATGGGATTGGAGACAGAGGAGTTTCAGGCCAAAAGAATCTTGGCTTCATTTGATCGTTTCCGCTCTAGAGAACTGGATAAGACTCCCGATAAATCGGATGCAGCACAAAGATGGCTCGATGAGGTCTTCTACAAAGTTGTTAACTCAGTGCCTGCAAACCTCAAAGGTCGCGTCGAAGATGCTCAACTATTTCATGAGGTTTTAGAGCATCGCTGGTACTTGGGTGAGAAGGCGGGCCATGATTTAGGGCTAGATTTCGCTACAACTGACTACATCGCTCAGGTTTTGCCTTCACGTATGGACTCAGGTAGATAATTCGCTAATGAGTATGCCTCCCTTGCCACAGAATTTTGGTCGCGCCTTTGATTTAAGTTCTCTGACCAAAGCAACAAATAAAGAGGTATCGCAAGGTCAGGCCAAAGAGGCAACTGTAGAAAACTTCATGAACGATTTTGTTTCGCTCTCTGCCGAAAAACCTGTGGTGTTTTTGGCATATTCACCACGTAGTCAAGCCTCAATTGACTTGCGAGATCTTATGGCTGAGATGTCCAAGAGTGATAACGAGAGTTGGATTTTTGGTGCCATAAATGCAGATGCCCAGCCGCAATTGGCTCAAGCCCTTCAAATTCCATCTGTTCCATATGCGATTGCCTTTATTGCAGAGCAACCGCTGGCACTTTTTGATCGCCCATATCCAAAAGAGCAGATTGCCATGGTAATTGCAAAGTTGTTTGATTTGGCAAAAGAGCGTGGCTTACAAGTTGAGGTGCCACAAGTTCAAGAAGCCCCTATGGAGCCAGAGGAGGTTGCAGCTTTAAGTGCATTAGAACAGGGTGATTACTCTGGAGCTGCAATGGCTTACCGGAATTGGTTACAGCGCAAGCCTGATGAGCAGATGGCAAAAATTGGCTTGGCACAATGTGAGTTGATGCTCCGAATATTTGAAGTAGATCCACAAAATGCGATCACACAAGCTAACGCAGATTTAAAATCGCTAGACAAACAGGTCATAGCCGCAGATGTAGAGATCGCCCAAGGTGAGGTTAAATCCGCTTTTGAAAGATTGATTGCTGTGGTTAAGAACTCAAGTGGTGATGAACGCAAGCGTGCGAAGGAACACCTATTATTGTTGTTCCAACTAGTTGACCCATCAGAGCCGGAGTTAATCCGCGCCCGAGCCCAGTTAGCGAGCGCCTTGTTTTGAACAGACCAATGGAGCGGCAGGAAAAGCGTGATTTACAAGCCTTTTTCTTCCTTTTTGGACTGGGAATCATGTGCTTGGTCCCGCGCTTGCCGGATATAAAGGCCAACCTTGACGTCTCCACTACTTACTTTGGATTTATAGTCAGTTCAGGCTCAATTGGCGCCTTAACTGCGCATCTAACAATGGGCCACATCGTTCATAGATTAGGTGTTTACAAGGTCATGGTTTACGGCTCGACCGTTACTTACATTGCCATGGTCATGATGATTGAAATCCACAATCCGATTATTTATATTGTCGTAAACATAATCTCTGGCTTTGCCTGGGCCTCCTATCACATCGCAATAAACGCGCAGGCTCTGCATCGTCAATCTGAGACGGGCGTGCAAATAATTCCCATGCTCCATGGTCTTTGGAGTGCTGGAGCAGTAAGTACCGCATTTATAGCCTTATTAATCTCCTCATTTGTTTCTCTAAATTGGCACATAATTCCATTGTTAGTGCTGGTCTACTCCTTAAAGATGAGAGCAATCAATAGATCAAAGCCAATTTTGCTGCAAGGAAGTGAGTTGACAGAGGATGACGAAGTTGTCAACTTTAGAAAGATGATCTCATCGATAAGTATTGATTGGGTGGTTAGTACGGGATTTTTATGTGCTCTGATGCTCGAGATTTCCGTTGGAGACTGGGCCACAATTATGGCGAGACAGGAATTTGGGGTTTCTAAGTCGCTAGCGGTTATTCCATACTTTCTTTTTATGGGCGCGATGATTATGGGTCGGTTAAGTTATCAACGTTTCAAAGGAGAGCGTTCTGATAAAGAGTTAGTGCAACCTTTTGCCGTGATGGGGGGAACCATATTCCTTGCTTCACTGGGCCTAAGCATGCAGCTAAAAGAGAGCAACTCGATGTTGGCATATGTGATATTTTGCTTAGGCTTTTTCTTAAGTGGAATAGGAATATCCTTCATAGGGCCACTCTTTTTTGGCTACGCAAGTGCTCGCTCTGATAAACCTGGTGGAGTTGCGATTGCTGAGCTGGGTGCGCTGAATCAGATCCTTACTTTCATTGGCAGAGGGGTGATTTCAGTAGTTGCTGGTGCCACATCAATCCCATTAGCCATGACCATACCGGGAGCTATGTTGATATTTGTGGCCTTTTTTGTAGCTGCTGCCAGCAAGCCACGCCACTAAATAATCTTTAAGAGTTTCTTGGCGCCAGCCAGATTGTTCCCAGCGGTGGAACTCGAATTAACGCAGAGTTTGGAAAACCTCGACACTCTTCACCAACCGCATCAATTTGATTGTTTGTAACACCGGAGCCACCGTAAAGCGGATTATCTGAATTTAAAACTTCTTGCCACGGTCCACCGACTGGGAGTGGGGTTCGATAATTCTCATGAGGCATAGGGGAGAAGTTGGTTATTGATACTAGTGGTTCACCTGATTCAGACCATCTAATAAAAGCTAAAGTGTTGCCCGCTGCATCATCGCCAACCAGCCATTGAAATCCTTCGGGATTAACATCTCGTTGCCATAACGCTGGTGAACTCTTGTACCGTTCATTTAGATCGGCAATTAGCTTTTGAACACCACTGTGTTCTTGATATTGAGTTAGATGCCAATCAAGTGAGTGTTCTGAACTCCACTCATCATTTTGAGCAAACTCACATCCCATAAAAAGTAATTTCTTACCAGGGTGAGCCCACATAAATCCATACAGCGCTCTGAGTGTTGCCAATTTCTGCCAGCGATCTCCAGGAAACTTATTTACTAAAGCACCCTTGCCATGAACTACCTCGTCATGGGAAAGAGGCAATAAAAAGTTTTCACTCCAGGCATAAAGAATTGAGAAAGTAATTTCATTGTGGTGATAAACCCGATGCACCGGTTCATGAGATAGATATTGAAGTGTGTCATGCATCCAACCCATATTCCATTTAAATCCAAAGCCCAAACCATTTGCTGAGGTTGGTTTTGTAACTCCACTCCATGCTGTGGACTCTTCGGCAATCATCATGATTCCAGGGAATCTCTTATAAGCGGTTGCGGTAGTTTCCTGTAGCAACTTCACCGCTGCTAAATTCTCGCGTCCGCCAAACTCATTTGGAATCCATTCACCATCTTTACGGGAATAATCCAGATAAAGCATCGAGGCAACCGCATCTACACGTAATCCATCGATATGAAACTCATCCAGCCAATAAAGTGCACTAGCCACCAAGAAATTACGAACCTCATTACGACCGAAGTTGAAGATGTAGGTGCCCCAATCAGGGTGTTCGCCGAGCCTTGGATCTTCATGTTCATAGAGTGCGGTTCCATCAAATCGTGCCAACGCCCATTCATCTTTAGGAAAGTGAGCAGGAACCCAATCGAGAATTACGCCAATACCAACTCCATGAAGGTGATCTACCAAGAATCGAAACTCATCTGGAGAGCCAAACCTTGCGGTTGGTGCAAAGTAAGAAGTGACCTGGTAGCCCCAAGAAGGAGCGTAAGGATGTTCGGTAACCGGTAGAAATTCAACATGGGTAAAGCCATGAATCTTTAGGTAGTCACCAAGTTCTTGAGCTAACTCGCGATAATTTAATTCACTCTTCCAAGATCCCAGATGAACCTCATAAACCGAAACCGGAGAACGCCAAGGCTGATACAGCGCACGCGCATTCATCCATTTTTCATCACTCCAAACAAAGCTAGATTCATTAACAATAGAAGCGGTGTGAGGTGGAATTTCAGTTTGTCTGGCAAATGGATCGGCGTGATCAACCCATCTGCCATCTCGGCCCTGAATAGCAAACTTATATTTAACCCCATTGCCTAAATCGGGGACAAAAATCTCCCAAACTCCACTTGGACCAAGTGGAATCATGGGATTGGTGCTTTTATCCCAGAAATTGTTGTCACAAATTAGTGAGACGTTTCTGGCATTAGGTGCCCAAACTGAAAACGCGGTCCCAATCAACTCGCCTTCTTTTGTGCGCTTTACATGGGCTCCCAGGACTTGCCATAAATTCTCATGGCGGCCTTCAGAGATTAGGTGAAGATCTAATTCACCCAGAGTTGTATGAGGGTTTAAATATCCTGCAGGAGGCGATTGAAAAGTTTTACGTTTTGGGGAGAGGCTTGAAAATATCTTTGCAAAGAGCCCGCCCATAGCGGAACTTTACTTAATTTTCACAGAAGCGATATGGGCAACCTTGCCATTTGGCCGAGCCGGATCTAGCTTTACATAGGTGTCTTTGGCCCAGGCGTACTCACTGCCATCCAGTAAATCTTTAACAGCAAAGGAGTCTTGCTCAAGACCCAGAGCCCATAAATCCCAATGAATCATGGTTTCACGGGCGTGTAAGCCATCAAGATTTACTACAACCAAAATTAAGTTATCACCCTCTCGCTTTGAGTAAGCCAGAATTTGATCAGAGTCGGTGTTATGAAAGTGGATGTTGCGCAATCTCTGCAGCGCTGGGTTCT
Organism: Candidatus Nanopelagicaceae bacterium; assembly: GCA_018882885.1. Lineage (GTDB taxonomy): Bacteria > Actinomycetota > Actinomycetes > Nanopelagicales > Nanopelagicaceae > MAG-120802. The sequence goes on from VERG01000018.1 coordinate 17,011, forward strand.
TGCGACGAATCTCATTAAGTAGGGTGATAAAGGGTGCCAAAGTTAAACCTTTCTTATTGGCGCCATCCCAATCCCGCAACTTAATCTCATACTTCTCGCTATCTCGATACTCCTCTTTGCCCTCAGCGATTGGTACATGCTCGTAAAGTTCATAACCTGCATACACACCCCAGGAAGGTGACATTGTTGCAGCCAAAACCGCACGCATCGCAAATATAGCTGGATTACCGCTCTGCAGATGGAATGGCAAAATGTCAGGGGTATTAACCCAAAAATTGGGACGAAAGAAAGCGCTGGTGTGATGCGCAACCTCAGTTCCGTAATCCATTAATTCTTGTTTTGTGGTTCGCCAAGTGAAATAGGTGTAGGACTGTTGGAAACCAGCCTTACCTAAAGAGTGCATCATCGCTGGGATTGTGAAAGCTTCAGATAAGAAGACAACCTCTGGATGTTTAGCGTTTACCTTAGCGATTAGCTCCTGCCAGAAATGAACCGGCTTGGTGTGCGGGTTATCTACTCGGAAAATTGAAATACCCTTTTCAATCCAAAAGCAAACTACCCGGTAAATTTCTGCAAATAATCCTGGGTAATCATTATCAAAGTTAATTGGATAGATATCCTGATACTTCTTTGGTGGATTCTCTGCATACGCGATACTGCCATCGGGGCGTTTTGTGAACCACTCAGGGTTTGTTTTAACCCAAGGATGATCAGGAGAGCATTGCAATGCTAAATCCAATGCCACTTCAATTTTGTGCTTCTTGGCCACTTTCAAAAACTCTTCAAAATCCTTCATCGTTCCAAGTTCAGGATTTACTGCATCATGACCACCGTCAGAGTTGCCGATTCCCCATGGCACTCCGGGATCACTTGGTAGCGCTTCAAGTGAGTTGTTCTTTCCTTTGCGGTGGGCATAACCAATTGGGTGGATTGGTGGGAGATAAAGAACATCAAAACCCATCTCGGCCACAGCGGGAATGCGCTTTGCTGCCGTAGCAAACGTGCCGCTTTTTATCGAGCCATCAGCATTTTTTATGGCACCTTCACTGCGGGGAAAAAACTCGTACCAACTACCAACCAAAGCTCTCTCGCGCTCTACATAGATTGGAAACTTTTCGCTGTGTGAAACTAACCTCTTAGAAAACTCACCAGGATTATTTGCAGTCACCTCAATGTAGTAGTGAAAAAGGCCAAGTGAAGTTGGCTTAATTGATGCTTCAAAGCGGGAGCTCTTGGGCCAGTTTTCACGCATCTCGTCCCGGGAAACCTCTTTACCCTTTGGATCAAGGAGAATTACAGATGCCGAAAAACCTTCATGTCCTTCTCGAATGATTGTGGCACTAATTTTTAGAGATTCATTAATTATCGCTTTCGCACCAACATACTCTCCACCGAATTCAACAACGGGGGATATGTCTAGGATAGGAAAGCGACCGATCATCCAGTGCCTTCAGTGTTTCCAGGATCTGCAGCAGTGACGCTATCTAGTTGATACTTTTCAATAGCAGCCTTCACAATCTTTGGAGAAATCTTTCCTTCTTTGGCTAATTGAGAAAGTACTCCAACTGCAATTGACTCTGCATCAACTTTGAAATGACGACGAAGCGCCCCACGGGTATCTGATAAACCAAAACCATCAGTTCCAAGTGAAGAGAACTCTTGAGGCACCCACGGTGCAATTTGGTCTTGAACAGTGCGCATGAAATCGCTAACCGCGACAACGCTACCGTCGTATGCCTCGAGCTTCTTAGTTAAGTAAGCCTTCTTTTTGGAAAGTGGATTTAACAAATTATGGCGATCAATCTCGAGGCCATCCCGGCGCAACTCATTCCAAGAGGTAACGCTCCAGACATTTGCCTGAACCTTCCAATCTTCTGCCAACAACCTCTGTGCCTTTAAGGCCCAGTTGAGTGCAACGCCAGAGGCCAAAATATTTGCGCGACGTTTCTTGCGGCCAGATTTGGCGCTCTTGGAGTAGAGGTAAATACCTTTCAAAAGCCCATCTACATCAAGGTTTGCCGGTTCCTCAGGCTGAGCGTATGGCTCGTTGTAAACCGTTAAGTAATAGAAAATATTCTCGCTGTTTTCACCATACATTCTGCGCAGGCCATCTTTAACGATATGTCCTAACTCAAATGCGTAAGCCGGATCGTAGGAAACAACGGCAGGATTGGTGGATGCCAAAAGTTGTGAGTGACCATCCTCATGCTGCAAACCTTCACCATTCAAAGTAGTACGACCAGCAGTTGCGCCCATAACAAAGCCACGCGCCATCTGATCAGCCGCAGCCCAGAAAGCATCACCAGTTCTTTGGAATCCAAACATTGAATAGAAGATGTAAACCGGAATCATCGGTTCATCATGTGTGGAGTAGGAAGTGCCTACTGCGGTAAAGGAAGCGGTCGAGCCAGCCTCATTAATTCCTTCATGCAGGATTACACCAGAGGTTGATTCCTTATAGGAAAGCATCAATTCGCGATCAACCGCGGTGTATTGCTGACCATGTGGAGAGTAAATCTTCATGGTTGGGAATAGTGAATCCATACCGAAGGTACGTGCCTCATCAGGAATGATCGGAACAATGCGATGTCCCAAACCTTCCACCTTGGTCAAATCCTTTAACAAACGAACAAAAGCCATGGTTGTGGCTACCTCTTGTTGGCCGGAGCCACGACGGGTTACCTCAAAATGGGATTCATCTGGCTGCGGAAGTGGCTTTGAAATCGCCCGACGCTTTGGTACGGAGCCACCCAAAGAACTTCGACGTTCCATCATGTACTGATACTCAGGTGATTCTTTACCAGGATGGAAATAAGGAGGTAATTTCTCATCCAACTTCTCATCTGGAATATCAAGATACAAACGATCACGTAGCGCTTGAAGATCATCCATCTTCAACTTCTTCATTTGGTGAGTTGCATTGCGACCTTCGAAATGTGAACCCAAAGTCCAACCCTTGATGGTCTTTGCCAAGATCACAGTGGGGCGACCCTTGTGGTTCATGGCTGATTGATAGGCCGCGTAAAGCTTCTGATAATCATGCCCGCCACGCTTTAGATTCCAAATGTCATCATCGCTCCAGTTGGCAACCATGGCGGCGGTGCGTGGATCGCGACCAAAGAAATTGTCGCGCACGAATTTTCCATTTTCCGCTTTGTAGGTTTGGAAATCTCCATCTGGAGTCTTATTCATCAAATCAACAAGTGCGCCTTCAGTATCTTGAGCAAACAAAGAGTCCCATTCACGACCCCAAACAACTTTGATTACATTCCAGCCCGCACCAGTAAACAACGCTTCGAGCTCTTGAATAATTTTGCCATTACCGCGCACCGGACCATCTAGACGTTGCAGGTTGCAGTTAACTACAAAAGTTAAGTTGTCTAAGTTTTCTCTTGCGGCGAGTGTTAAAGCTGAAACGCTCTCTGGCTCATCCATCTCACCATCACCTAGGAAAGCCCAAACATGTTGCTGCGAAGTGTCTTTGATTCCACGGTTGTGTAGGTAGCGATTGAATCTGGCTTGGTAAACGGAATTAATTGGACCGAGACCCATAGAAACGGTCGGGAACTCCCAAAACTCTGGCATCAAACGGGGATGAGGATAAGAAGAAAGTCCACCACCAGAATGTGAAAGCTCTTGTCTAAATCCATCTAGTTGGTGTTCGGTTAAACGACCTTCTAAGAATGCGCGGGCATACATACCAGGTGATGCATGACCTTGGAAAAAGATTTGATCGCCACCGCCAGGATGTTCCTTACCTTTGAAGAAATGATTGAAGCCAACTTCATATAAAGCGGCTGAAGATGCGAAGGTTGAAATATGTCCACCGACTCCAACTCCGGGACGTTGTGCACGATGCACCATAATCGCTGCGTTCCAGCGGATGTATGCGCGGATGCGACGTTCGAGAAATTCATCACCAGGAAACTTCGGTTCTTTTTCTGGTGGAATAGTGTTCATGTAATCGGTCAGTCGAAGATTTGGTAAATCAATATTGGCCTCATGTGCGCGCTTCAAAAGCGACAACATCATGTAACGAGCTCTAGTAGGACCGCCGATCTTGGCTAGGGAATCAAAGGATTGATGCCATTCTGCGGTTTCTTCAGGGTTGGCATCCACCAACTGGTCGATATGAAGGTCCGGAAGGGAGTTAATCTCGTTTTGATTGGGGCTCACGGGCCTATCTTGGCGCGCTTTGCCGCTCAGTGTGAAATCGGCACGTGTGAAATCCGCCCAATCTATGGCCCCAAAAAAGCCGGTCGCGGAGTTGCGGAATAAGCCCCAGACGTGTGGACTTGTCCTACTTGCTTTGCCGTGAGTGAGTTTATTTAGTGAACAGGAGAAGGCATTGAGTACCCCGGTGGGGCCAGGTCAGCTGGCAGCCCGTATGGGAATCCAATCTGGCTTTCTCGTTTTAGAGCGTGGCTTTAGTGAAGACAGTGATGAAGCCATTCGTAAAGAGATTTCTCAGACCACTGGAAATGAATTATTAGATGAAGATTCTCAGGAAGTTGTTGATCTCGTAATTTCTTGGTGGCGCGAAGATGATGGTGATCTGACTGATGAACTTGTCGATTGCCTAACTTATCTTTCTGAAAGTGGGCCAATTTGGTTGTTTACTCCAAAAGTCGGTCGTGACGGACATGTTGAACCAAGTGATATTCAAGATGCTGCGCAAACCGCAGGATTAAGTCTTACCTCCACTATTCCAGCATCAAAAGATTGGACCGCAACACGACTTGTTGCCCGAAAGAGCGGAAGAAAATAAATGAGCATCGCAGTTGGCCAAGAAGCACCAGATTTCGAGTTGCCAAATCAATTTGGCGAAAAGGTTTCTCTTTCTTCTTTCCGAGGTAAGAAAAACGTCGTCGTAGTTTTCTTCCCATTTGCATTCACTGGCACATGCACTGGAGAGCTATGCGCCCTTCGCGATGATTTGTCCGTCTTTAAAAATGACAATGTCGAACTTCTTGCAATTTCATGCGACGCCATGTTCACTCAAAAGGTTTTCGCCGAAAAAGAGGGATATAACTTCCCATTGCTATCTGATTTTTGGCCTCATGGAGCGGTCGCACAAAAATACGGAGTATTCAATTCAGATCGCGGTCTGGCATTACGCGGAACCTTTGTAATCGACAAGAGCGGAATTGTGCGTTGGAGCGTAGTAAATAGCCCCGCTGAAGCGCGAAATCTTGCCGATTACAAGACTGCTCTGGCTTCGTTATAGACTTCGCCAGCAGTTGAAGGGCGCTTAGCTCAGCGGTAGAGCGGCTCGTTTACACCGAGTAGGTCGGGGGTTCAAAACCCTCAGCGCCCACCAGAAGGACCCGTCTTAACTCTTCGTCTGATCAAAACCGACGTGACACCGAAACTTTGTGAAATGGTTGTTTCGAAAGTTATTGTCTTGGTAATCGATGCAACAATCCTTCACGCTGTCTGCTATTAAAAGAGAAAAAATCCCTTTTGAATCCCTAAGGCTATAATTTGAGCTGTGACTCAAATTTCAAGGAGAGTGTTACTGCTTCTAATTGGGTCTTTTATACCAGGAGTCCTTGCCACGAAATCTGAAGGTGCCACTCCAAAAAAGCCATCGCCTTCACCAACCCCGAAGAAATCGACGCCTACTCCATCTCCAAAGAAGAAAAAGGCCGCACCGACTAAGTCAAGCAGTACGAGCCCTTCTCCAAACTCAACAAAGAGTGCAAACACTTCACCAAGCACGCAGCCATCTCCTAGTAAATCCTTAGAAGGTGTCTTCATCGCGAAGAGCGCCGAACTTGCGCTTCGCCAATCAAAAGTCTTCTTTCTCAAGGATGCATTTGGAATTTCAACCGGTTATTCACTCACCCGCACAACCCGGGGAGTCATGGCTTTTGATGTTAGGTGCACACATGCAGGCGTGCCATCAGCTTTAAGTGGCGGAAGTTTAAAGTGTCCCGCTCATGGTTCTATCTTCGATCCCGAAAGTGGCCAAGTGATTCGTGGACCAGCAGTAGAGCCGTTAAAGAGTTATAGGACTATCGAAACTGATGGAGAAATCAGAATTCTTATTTCTTGAGCTTGTAACCAATAGGACACTTTGGATTAGTGCCAGTAACTTTGATAGTTTTTCCATTTTTAACACAAGTAATAGTTTTCTTTTTACTGGAAACTGCCTTTACTGATTGAGAGCTAGTTGGGGTCGGAGATGAAGAGGGAGAGGCCGAAACCAATGGACTCGATGACGGGGTTGGTGTGGGGGATGGCGTCGGCATCACCATTCCAGCAGCGCTCTGTGACGGTGAAGCTGTCGGTGATGGAGTTTTACTGGCTGCAGCAACTGGTGCGGCAGTTGGAAG
>VERG01000035.1 GCA_018882885.1 Candidatus Nanopelagicaceae bacterium
GCATATCCCTCACCTTCAAATACATGACCCAGATGTGAGCCACATGCGGCACAACGCACCTCAGTGCGAATCCGCGGCGCAAGTGAGCGATCCTCTAGAAGGATTACCGCATCATCCTTTGTTGGCGCGTAAAAAGAGGGCCAACCGCAGCCGGAGTGGAATTTTTCATCACTTCTAAACAACTCAGCGTTACAAGCTTTACATTTATAGACACCGATAGTTTCAGTTTCATAATACTGACCGGTGAAGGCAACCTCAGTCCCTGCTTTGCGCAAAACCTCAAAAGAAAGTGGATCCAACTCCTGCTGCAATTTTCCATCATCAACCTGAACTGGAAATGGCTTACCGGTCAACGGATTGATTTTCGGCAAATCTGAACCTGGTTGCATTTTTATTTCTTCTCCTTATTTTGCTACTTTGGGAAATGGCACCCCGGTTGAAGAGTGGCAGTCGTATCCATTTGGATTTTTCTCCAAATATCTCTGGTGGTACTCCTCTGCCGGCCAGTAAGGATGGGGTGTAGCATCTTGAATCTCTGTAACAATTTCACCGTAACCCAGCTTCTTTAGTTCATCGTTATAGAGCTCGCGGGTGTTTACGGCCGCAATCATCTGCTCCTCAGTAGTTGTGAAGATCGCACTACGATATTGAGTTCCGATATCGCCGCCCTGCTTATTTAGTGAGGTTGGATCATGCATAGTCCAAAACTCTTCTAGCAATCTTTCATAAGAAATTTGCGTAGAGTCGAAGAGTACTTCGACTGTTTCAGCATGATTTGTTGTGCCAGTGCAAACCTGTTCGTAACTAGGTGAAGGTCTTTTGCCCCCCATATAGCCAACTGAGGTTGAAACCACTCCTGGTAAGTTCCAGAATCTGCGCTCGGCGCCCCAGAAGCATCCGGTGGCGAAATAGGCTTTCTGCTTCATTTGCGAATCTTCGCATGAACAAACACTGATAATCTTCTCGAAAGCGCCCCCGTAGCTCAGGGGATAGAGCACCGCCCTCCGGAGGCGGGTGCACAGGTTCGAATCCTGTCGGGGGCACTCAACAATGGCGTAATTCACCCTTAAATTTCTCAAATTTCCCTCTCAATCCCTTGAGTTAAAAACTTTGGCACGGGAGAATTGCCCAGTAATTAAGCCCATTCGGGCATCAAGCTCAAACGTTTGATTTCGTTAGCTTGCTGCCTGCTGTTCATGAAAGAGGACATATGACAATGGATTGGCGTCATCGCGCTGCATGCCGTGATGAGGATCCGGAGTTGTTCTTCCCAGTTGGAAATACTGGGCCGGCGATCGCACAAATTGAAGAAGCTAAAAAAGTTTGTGTGCGCTGTGAAGTTCGTGAACCATGTTTGCAATGGGCGTTAGAAAGTGGTCAAGATTCTGGAGTTTGGGGTGGATTGTCCGAGGATGAAAGACGCGCCATGAAGCGACGTGCGGCAAGAAATCGTGCCCGTCTTATGGAGAACCAACTTAACGATTAAAGCCTTAACCATTAACGATTAATGGGAAACTTGATTCGAAACTCGGTACCTTTTTCCAACCTGATCAACTCCAAAGCACCTGCTAATTCATTTTGAGTAAGGGTCTGGACAATCTGCAGACCTAGATTCACTTCATTTAAAGTAAAACCTTCTGGAACGCCAACCCCATCATCAATAACTGCTACCTGCATGATTTGAGCATCTCGTACGACATGCACCTCAACCTTTGAACCTTCCGTAGATACTCCATGTTCTAGAGCGTTGTGAACTAGTTCAGTAACAACCAAGGCTAAAGGCGTTGCCACAATAGCTGGCACCAAACCAAAATCCCCTACTTTTGAAATTGAAATCTGGTTTGGTCTGGCACTCAATTCGACCGCGCTCTGCAAGATCTTGGTTATTACCTCATCAAACTGCACTGAATTTTGGGCGGTATTCGAGAGCGTTTCATGAACGAGGGCGATTGAAGCTACGCGCCGTACCGCCTCTTCAATAGCAGCGCTAGCAGCTCCATCCTCGATACGTCTGGCCTGCAATCTAAGAAGCGCCGAAACGGTCTGTAGATTGTTTTTTACCCGGTGATGAATCTCGCGAATCGTCGCATCTTTGCTTATCAGAGCACGATCTTTCCTGCGTAGCTCTGTGACATTGTGTACCAACACCACGGCTCCGATGCGATTTTCACCCTCGGTCAGTGGAATCGCAAGTAGATCAATAACTCCACCTGAATTTTCAAATTCTGCACGTCGCAAAGAGCGACCACTCATAGTTACTTGCCAATTTTCTTCACGGGGTTGCAGACCCTCACTCTTTAAAGCCAACGAATCAAGTACCTCACCTAATTTGTGGCCTTCAAGATCTCTCTCCCATCCAATTCTGGCAAATGCAGAGCGGGCATTTGGGCTGGCAAAAATAATTGAGCCTTCAACATTTAACCTAACCAGTCCATCACCAACTCGGGGTGCGGCTTCAGCTAAATAAACTGAATCTTTAACAGGAAAGTTGCCTTCTGCAATCATGCGATAAATATGATTTGCAATTTCGCGGTAGTTCAACTCCAAACGAGAAGGAGTGCGCATCGTCTCAAGGTTGCGGTGCCGAGAAATAACCGCAATTACTCTTTTTCGAAATAGGACCGGAATGTTTTCTTCCTTGATTTTCAAATCGCCAAATTGTTGTGGCTCAGTCTCTCTAACAATTTCACCGGTTGACAGTGAGTGGTCCAAGTTTGGTCTCATCCCCCATGCCACTTCTTCACCGATTACATCATGGGCGAAGACTGTGGCGGCGGTCATTGGCCTGATTTGCGCGATAGCTTTATGTCCTTCAGGCCAACTCTTCTCATCACTTCTTTTCGGTATCCAAAGCACCAAATCAGCAAAGGAGATATCAGCCAAAAGCTGCCACTCGGCTACAAGCTCGCCCAACCGAGAAACATCCTCGGCAGAGAGTGCGTTTGAACCCTCAACTAGATGGCGAAAAGGCATGAGCAGAGCGTACTCAAAGTTATTTGTTCAGATAAACCGCCAGCTCTTGGTAGGCCCGCCGCACGGCACTTCTTGGAGAAACCTCTAGAACAGATGCGAATCTTCCTTGCGCCCGATCCATAAGTGAGTAATCAGCTGGTATCAGAAAGCCTCTACCTTCAGAGTTAATTTCATTTAATTTTTTTTGAAAACTTCTCCGAACACCCTGATGTCTCGAGGAGGAACCTAGCTTGTTTAAGACAAAGGTAATCTTCATATTAGGGACCATCTCATTTAGCTGCATTGAAAACCCCTCCATCTGCTGCAAACTATGACTTTCGGGGCTGGTTACAAAGACCAACTCACTGCAGCTTTGCATGAATTCAGCAAAGCTTCTCCCGGCAGCTCTTCTATCACTTAAGGAAACTTCAAGATCTGGAGCGCTTCCTAAATCAAGAATATTTAAAGTATTTGGATCTTCCAGTAGAAATTGATCTGAGCTATCGGGGCGATGGTCAACTACAGAGAGACGATCATTCATTTTGACCTGATATTGATCTCTCTTCATGCCCAGTAAATGCATCAAATCTCTGCGCTGTGGATTAACATCATTTAATGAGACATCGCGAGATAGCGACAACTCAGCTGCCAGATTGAGTGCCACCGATGTAATACCAGGCGATGCCCAACTTCCAGTCACTCCAATGGCATTTCCCAGCGTTCTAATTATTCTGCTGCTCTTTACTGTCTGGACCCTTCTCAGCTTTTCATATACCAACTCAAACAATAACTCCGGCTTCGGAGCGCTCTCCCCACTCAAGATTAAGTAAGAGATACTCTCTGAGAGATACTTTCTAAGCTCCCCGAAATTTGCAGCAAACCCCTCATCCATAACCAGCAAATAACGCTGCTCAACATGACAACTTTTCAAAACGGCTTCTAGATCGCTAAAAGTCAAGGCTCGAAAGTGAAGAGTGAACTCTCTTTGGGTCAAACTCTCAATAACTGAATCTTCAACTTGAAAGTTTGAAATAGCGGTTATTAATTCAATTTTCATAGGGTCTTAACTAAGACAAAATCATTTTTAGGCATTGCGGTAATTAACTCCGCAACCAATTGTTCGGGAACCAATAATGTAACCGCTATCTCTCCGCCCAATTTTCCAGATTCTGAGTCAATCCCGGAAATCCCTACCGATGAGAGCAATAAATCCGCCTTTAATTTTAGGTTTTCTTGAGCAACAGAGATCTGTTCTTTGGGTACCGCGTAAACATCAACTATTTGACCGGTTTTGATTTGGTAGGGCAAACGGTTTACTGGAATTGATATTGGAACCTCCCTCAAATCGGTAATTTGCTCAGTGGTAACCGCATAAGCCGGAATCAACTCTGCCGCCCCAATGGGCCTTAGAACATAACTGCCAAGAATTGAATTCATTCCACCCAAGTAATACTGAGCGTTATTGGGCATTAAAACCTGAGTCTGTTCAATATCCTCAATTCGAATAACGGAACCAGGGGCTAGATCCTTGGTTGCGCTCCAAACTGTAATCATGCGATTTGTTGAGCTGGAGAGCAGATACGCTGAGACAAATGATGTACAGATGAGCAAAATGCCGAAAACGAGTCTGACATTGAAGTTAACTCTTAACTGAGAAAGTGATCTGATCTGATTTGCCGGTTTGTCATTTTTGAGTTTTTGCTTCATGGCAGATAGATACACTTCCCATTAAATAGGGATAAAAGTTATCCACAGAATTATTTGTGCATTAAGTGGGATCTCATACTTAAGTATGAGGTAACTCAAACCCAGTTGAGCCAGGCTCGGCCGATGAACAACGCTGACATCTACCTAGAAAATGATTTAGATGATTTCATTCCGCACCCAACGCTACATTTCTTTGTTAATTCAAAAGGTGGCGAAGATAATTATCAAAGCTCTAACAAGCTTTACCTTGTTCCCACAACTCATGGGGAGAGCTATGACCCTGATTTTGCTCCAAACCCCTCACCACTTGCTGAGCTTCCCAACCTGGAGCGTTGGACTTTAACCTATGTAGTTAGCGCGATCGAGATAATGGCAGGACGGCGTCCAGTACAACAACTGTCTCGTTCCACACATCGCTTTACCTACAACTCATTATTGCGAAACATCGGATCGGTTACAGATTTACCAAAGATAAAACGTATACACAGAAATCAACCCATTGAAGGTGTTGTTGAAGTAACCGCAATCTTGTCCTTCAAAGATCGGGTGCGCGCCCTCATCGCTAGGTTTGAGGGTGTAGATAAGAAGTGGCTTTGTACCGAGCTTGAGCTTTTATGAGGCGCCGTGGCAACGCTTGTACTTTTTGCCAGAGCCACAAGGGCACGGTGCATTGCGAGAGGTGCCACCATCTCCTGCAGCTCCACTTGCTGTAGCAACTTCACCGGATTCACTTGGAGCGGAGTAACGCAGAGCTTGATTTTGAGTTGGCTGAGCTACGCCTTTGGCCTCTGCTTGTTGGTTTTCAATCTTCACCTC
>VERG01000019.1 GCA_018882885.1 Candidatus Nanopelagicaceae bacterium
GCACGCCGCCAGCGTTCGTCCTGAGCCAGGATCAAACTCTCCATTGAATTTTGATTCAACGAGACGTTGATTCCGGCGAAAGACATAAACAACTGTCGTTTATTTATTGTCTTTGACCAATTGATTTTTTTACAAAGGATTCGACGGGCATGGCAATAAAGCCATACCTCATCGAGGTAATTGGCATTGACTTATGGCACGCTGTTGAGTTCTCAAGGTACGGGTGCGCTCCGATTCCGGGCCTTACAGCCGTTGGCAGGGCACAACCAGTCTGCCCTTACGGGCAGAAGGAGAAACTTAGACCCCTTTTTCCTCATGGTCAAATCGCCCTCACGGCCACCTATCGGAAGGCACGCAGGCGCTCAAAAACCTTGAAAAATAAGGGTTTTTAGCCTCTTTTGGGAAGTTTTCTAACTACTCGGCCTGGTGTTGAAGTCCGATTTCGTAGCCAGAACGCGAAGAATAGCCCTGGTCAGAGTGCCAGGCAAATCCGGGATAACTGCAAAAAGCTATGAAATGACCTCTACCGCGGCTAAATCTCGCTTACCTTTTCGCAAAACGAGGAACCTGCCGTGCAACAAATCATTTTGTTGAGGTTTGAAATCCTCTCCTGAGATCTTTTCATTGTTTAAATAGGCGCCACCCTCTTTTACAACTCGTCTCGCAGCTGACTTTGAATCAACAACTCCCGCAGCGCAAAGCAAATCAACCCAAGATGGAAACTCCTGACCGCGAGGCACAGAGGTTCTCGGCAACTCTTTCAATGCAGATTCTAAAGTAGCTTCATCTAGCTCTCGAATTTCAGATTGTCCAAATAGTGCTCGCGCGGCATTTTCTACTTTCGCGGTTTGCTCCTCGCCATGGATTAGAGAAGTTACCTCGCGAGCCAAAGCACGATGCGCTTCTCTTGCTCCGGGATTGGAGCGCAAAGACTCAAATAAGTTCTCTAACTCTTCATGTGATTTAAATGAGAAGGTGCGCAGTAATTGCTCGACATCGCGGTCATCAGAGTTTAAAAAGAACTGGAAGAAAGCGTAAGGCGAGGTCATGCTTGGATCAAGCCAAATGGAGCCGTCGGCGGTTTTACCAAACTTGGTTCCATCAGCCTTTGCAAGTAGTGGAATTGTTAATGCATGAGCAGATCTGCCCTCAACGCGACGAATCAAATCAACGCCAGCGACAATATTTCCCCATTGATCGCTGCCACCGATTTGCAGATTACAATCATTGCGTCGATTTAGCTCTAGAAAATCAAATGCTTGTAGTACTTGATATGAGAACTCGGTGTATGAAATTCCACCCGCTTCTAACCGTGCTGAAACCGACTCACGTGCCAGCATCTGATTAACACTAAAATGTTTTCCGATATCTCTTAAGAATTGAATTGCTGAAACCGGCGCGGTCCAATCGAGATTATTAGCCATAATCGCTGGATTTGAACCAGAAAAATCTAGAAAACCCTCCAATTGCTTTCTAATCTTTCCTACCCATTCATTTACAACTTCAATCTCATTTAATGTACGTTCGGAGTTGCGACCGCTCGGGTCTCCAACCAAACCAGTGGCTCCGCCGACCAATGCGATCGGTTTATGACCCGCTAATTGAAAGCGGCGCAGCACCGTTAATGCGACCAAATTACCGATGTGCAGACTGGGGGCGGTTGGGTCAAAACCTAGGTAGAGCGATCTCGAGCCGCCATCCAGGTAATTGGCCAGTTCTCCTTGGTCTGTTGTCTGCGCAATAGATTTACGCCATTGCAGATCTTCAAGTAATGCTCTGGTCATTGGGCCATCATGCCTGAAAAGCGTTGCCGCTCGTTGGAACTCCAAGCTAGATCTTTCTTAAGTGAATCCTCCAAATTGGAGAGTTGAATCTTCACCTGGGAAGGGCTAGCCGAGTTTGAGGCGGTACGACCATTCACAGCCCCATCTAACTCAACCGCCTGGCGAACTGCAGGGCTTAATTTCGGATGCGCAGTTAATAACTCCTGGTCACTCAACTCATGCAAAGCGATACCACGAACTTCACACATCTTTACGCAAGAACCAGCAGCCTCATGTGCCTGTGAAAATGGCACACCTTGTTTAACCAAAAAGTCTGCAATTTCGGTGGCTAAGGAAAAACCAAGTGGCGCCGCTGCTCTCATTTTTGCACGATTAAATTCCGTGGATGCAATCATTCCAGTTACTGGTGGGATCAATAACAGCAGATTTTCTACGGAATCAAATACAAACTCTTTGTCCTCTTGTAAATCTCGGTTGTAGGCGAAGGGCATTCCCTTTAGAACGGTAAGCAAACCGGTCAAATTTCCAATGAATCGACCAGCCTTTCCACGGGCCAATTCAGCGACATCTGGGTTCTTCTTCTGCGGCATTATGGAGGACCCTGTGGCAAAAGCATCATCTATCTCCGCCCAGCCAAACTCGGTGCTGCTTAACAAACACCACTCTTCACCAATCCTTGAAAGGTGAATGCCAATTGTGGCCATTATGAATAATGCTTCAGCAGCAAAATCTCGATCAGAAACCGCATCGATGCTGTTTGGGATCACTCCAGTAAATCCAAGATTCTTCGCAGAATGTTCCGGAGTTAAAGGGAGAGATGATCCCGCTAATGCCCCAGATCCAAGTGGAGAAAAACTACTTCTAGTTAACCAATCCCTAATTCGAGAAATATCACGGGCGAAAGCATGTGCGTGCTTAGCAATTTCCTGAGCAAAAGAAATGGGTTGGGCATGCTGCAAATGGGTAAAGCCGGGAGCGATATCTTCAACATAGTTTTGCGCTAACTCAATAATCGCTTTCTCTAATTTTATGAGCAGCGTCGATAACTCAATCATGTGATCAATCAGATACAAACGAAAATCTGTAGCTACTTGGTCATTTCTTGATCTGCCCGCCCTGATGGCACCTCCAACATCCCCAATCTTCTCCTTAAGCCCTCTTTCTAAAGCAGAGTGAACATCCTCATCTTGAGGCAAAGGCAAGAAACTCCCATCCTTAACCTCCTTTTGCAGTTGCTTTATTGCATTTCTCAATTGCAATGCAACATCACTAGAAATTATTTGGTTCTGCTCCAAAACTTCAATATGAGCTAGTGAGCTACGAAGATCGTATTGCGCCAGGCGCCAATCAAAATGAATACTCCTTGAGAGATTGAAAACCGCATCATCAATGCCTGAGTTAAACCTGCCGCCCCAGAGAGTCATCTCCGTCTCGCTTTCTTTAGATTGTCACTTGCCGACAGGAATTTCTTTAAATCGGAGATCAAATTCTTGCCGCCAGTAGCTGATCTGGAAACAACCAACACGGTGTCATCTCCCGCAATTGTCCCTATGGCTGAAGAAAGATCTCCATTAGATGTAGCTCGATCAATCAAACTAGCCAAAAGTTGGGCTCCTCCGGGCGGAGTTTTAACAACTACCAAATTCCCGCTCGCTGTGATATTCAAAATTAAGGTTTCTGAAACTCTTCCGCTAACTCCTGGAGATGAAGTAGCGGGATCCAAAATCAGATAACGCATCCTGCCTTGATCATCTTTTCCTCTAACTGCACCAACCAGCTCCAGATCTCTGCTAGCGGTTGCTTGAGTAACTTCAACACCCTCATCTGCTAACAGTTCTACTAAATCACTTTGAGAGTGAACCAAGCCTTTTGTCACATAGGAGATAACCAGAGCTCGTCTAGCGTTTGATGAAATTGCCGCTCGCTTAGCCACGGAAAACCTCCTCACAAACCTCATTGAACGCAGAAACAAATTTGAGTATCTGTGGTTCCGTAACAATAAAGGCAGGGGCAATTCGTATTACATTATCGGCGGCTGGATTTGTTAAGAATCCTCTTTGTTGTAGTTTTTCAGAGACCGTTTTAGATTGATTGGATTGCAACACAATACCAATCAACAAGCCTCTTCCCCGCACCTCTTTGACTCCAATAATCGGAGAAATTAAGTTTCTTATCAACGCACCTTTGACTTTGTTAAGTTGCAAGTGATTCCCGTCATTTATTTGATCAATTACTGCCAAGGCAGCTGAACAACTAATTGGATTGCCGCCAAAAGTAGTTCCATGCATCCCAGGTTGTAAAAGTTGAGAGCAATTCCCTAGGGCAATCATCGCTCCTAGCGGTAGCCCGCCTCCGATTCCCTTAGCGATAGTTATTACATCCGGGGTAATTCCTTCATCCTCATAACCAAACCAAGAACCGGTCCTTCCCATTCCTGTTTGAACCGCATCAATTACAAGAAGAGCGCCCTTTGTGTCACAGATTTCACGTGCAGCTTTTAGATACCCAGTTGGCGGAACTACTACTCCCGCTTCTCCCATTATCGGCTCCAAAATCACCATTGCAGTTCTCTTCGAAACCGCTCGCTTAAGAGCTTTTATATCGCCGTAATCGACATGTCTAATGTTTCGAAGTAAAGGTTTAAATGGGTTTCTTTTCGCGGGCTGACCAGTAAGGGAGAGTGCCCCCATAGTTCTTCCGTGAAAAGCGCCTTTCGCAGCAACTACACCTTTTCGTCCAGTCAACCTGGACAATTTCAAAGCCGCTTCATTTGCCTCAGCTCCAGAATTGCAAAAGAAAACCCTTGCCGAACTGGATCCGGTCATTTGGATTAACTCTTCAGCTAATTCCATGCCAGGTGCATGCGCATAAAAATTGCTTATATGGGAGAGTGTTTTTGCCTGCTCTGAAATAGCTTTGGCTACCTTGGTGTTGTTATGTCCCATTATGTTTGTAGCGATTCCGCCAAGAAAATCAAGATATTTCTTTCCTTCGACATCCCAAACCTCTATGCCTTTACCACGTTCCAGTTGAAGAGTTGGAGTCCCGTAATTAAGTTGCATGGATTGATTCCAGCGCGCTGGAAGATTGCCTCTTGAGTTAGTTTTGCTTGTCTTTATGCGTGCACCCATGTTCCACCTTCTCCGTTGAGAGCCGAAACAAAACTTTCAATAGAGTTTCCATCAATTACCCGGCTGGAAAGAGCGCCAGACTCAATCGCATTTATTGCCGCTTCAACCTTTGGAATCATTCCTTCCGTAAAATCAATTCTTTTAAGTTCTTGGACTGTAATGGATTCGATTAAGGAGCTTTGCTCGGGCCAATTTGCATATATACCCGGAACATCAGTTAAAAACAGCATCTGGGTAGCACGTAAAGCGCCAGCGATCGCACCAGCCGCCAAATCCGCATTTACATTTAGCGCTGTGCCTTCTAAATCATTTGCAACTGGGGCAATGACTGGTAGGTAGCCCATATCCAGAAGATCATGTAGCAACTTTGGGTTAACCTTCTTGACTACGCCAACAAGCCCTAGTGTTTCTTTATCCTTGTAATCCACCTGCAATAAACCTGAATCACTGCCAGTGATTCCGACCGCCGGCAAACCCACTCTTATTAGTGATCTGACTACCGAACGGAGCACGGTACCGGTAAGGACCATCTCAACGACCTGCATAGTTTCCTGGTCGGTATACCTAAAACCATTAATCATTTTCTTCTGGATATTTCGCAACTTGAGCTCTTTATCAATCTGAGGCCCACCACCGTGAACTACTACAAAACGTTCTCCACCTTTAAAACGTTCAACAAGCTCATTCATCCATTGCGAAGCATTATCACCCATGGCATGTCCGCCGAATTTGATAACAATCATGTTGCGTATGCCGAATTCTCATGAACATACTCGGCAGTAAGATCATTAGTCCAAATAGTTGCCGATTGATTGCCCATGTGTAAATCGATCTCTATCTCAATTAGCTCGGCAGATAAATCGACAAGAGTGCGGTCTTCGCCAGGTGCGCTTCCTCGGCAAACTTGAACACCGTTCAAAGAAACATCAATATTCAATGGATCCATCACTGCATTGGTAGTTCCTAACGCAGCAAGCACTCTGCCCCAGTTTGGATCCTCTCCGTGCAATGCACATTTCAGGAGATTATTGCGAGCGCAGGCTCTGCCGATTTCAACCGCATCTCTCTCCGACTTGGCATTTTTGGTTGTGATTGAAATGATCTTGGAATGTCCTTCAGCATCAGCGATTAATTGATTTGCCAAATCACCAGTTATGCGCATGAGTGAATCCAAAAGTTCAGTCCTGCTTAAATTAACGCCAGATGCGCCAGATGCCATGAAAAGCACGGTGTCATTGGTAGAGGTGCAGCCATCAGAATCAATACGATTGAAGGTTTTCTCCACCGCTTCTGCAAAACACGCTTTCGCTTCGACCTCATTAACTACAGCATCAGTCATAACAACAGAGAGCATGGTTGCTAAGGCAGGCGCCAACATCCCTGCCCCTTTGGCAATACCGGCAAATTGCACCTGACCTGCAGCGTAAGTTGATATTTTAGGTTTTGAATCAGTTGTCATGATCGCTTCCGCGACCGACTGCAACGCTGAGTCTGTTAACTCATTACTAGCTTTTTGCACCCCAAAGGAGATCTTTTCCATTGGCAGACGAACACCGATTAATCCTGTTGAACATACGACAGTGTCGCTAGCTGAGATGCCATTAAGCTCGGCGACCAACTCTGCGGTCTTGTGTGTATCTGCAAAACCTTCGGGGCCGGTACATGCATTGGCTCCGCCACTATTTAGAACTACCGCACTTACTGCCCCATCCTTGACTACCTGACGGCTCCAAACTACCGGCGCTGCAACTACCTGATTTGATGTGAACACCGCAGTGCCAAACCTCTGAGGTCCTTTATTTATGATTAACGCCAAATCTTTGGCTCCATTGGATTTAATTCCTGCGGCTATTCCAGCACCAACAAAACCATTTGGTAATCCACCGGCTTCTATGCTCATTGTCCAATTCCTGTGCTGGTCAATCCAATCGTTTCCTGAAAACCACACATTAGATTGGCGTTTTGCAATGCTTGTCCCGCAGCGCCTTTGCCTAAATTATCAATAGCCGCCGAAATCAGAAGCCTTGAAGTATGTGAATCCACCGCAACCTGTAGATGCACAGCATTTGATCCAATAAGCGAGGAAGTTTCGGGCATTCTTTTTTCATCCAGCAAATGCACGAAGGGCTCCTGCGCATAAAAACTTGAATATATCTCTCTGGCTTGTCCTTCTCCCAAATTCGTCTTCATTGTGACCGTAGCTAAAATTCCTCTTGGCATTGGGGCCAGCATTGGATTAAAGGAGAGTTTGACTTTACTTGAGCTTAAACTTTGTAGACTCTCTTCAATTTCCGGGGTATGTTGATGAACTCCTCCGAATTTGTATGAGCTCATCGAATTCATAATCTCACTTGCACTTAGATTAACCTTTGAGGATCTCCCTGCCCCGGTTGTTCCACTTGCCGCGACAACCACAATATCTTCGGCAATTACCGCTCCGCTTTGCACAGCAGGAGCGGCTGCTAGTGCAATCGCGGTGGCATAGCAACCAGGGTTTGCAACTCGGTTTGAGTTAGAAATTTGTTCTCTCTTATTGGGCAACTCCGGCAGACCGTAGACCCAAGTTCCTGCGTGTTCAATCTGATAATACTTTCTCCAGGAATCCGGATCTTTCAATCTGAAATCAGCACCTAGATCCACAACTTTTGCTGAGCTCGAGATCTCCCCTACTATCTTGGCGGATTCTCCATGTGGCAAAGCTAAGAAGATTACATCGCATTTATTGATCTCATTGATATTAGTCTCGGAAAACCTTTTCCTTGAATACCCAATTAGATGAGAATGTACATCTGTAATTAACTCCCCCGCATTACTCCCAGCTGCGATGTATTCCACATCCAACATTGGATGAGATTCCAGCAAACGTAAAAGCTCACCACCAGCATAACCACTGGCTCCAACTACACCCACGCGCATGAGTGAAGGGTATCAAATTACTGCATATTTATGCAATTCCTTGCATATTTATACATTAGCTTCGAAGTACCGCCTTGCAAGACTTAACCGCCTGCTCCCCTGCTGCGGTACGAAGAGCCGAAACCTCATCCGAGGTAAGAGTTCGATCGGAGGCTCGGAACACCAAGGTGAAGGCGAGAGAGACTTGTTGCTCTCCCGGTTTCTGATATCGATCAAAGAGTTGAATACTTTCCAATAATTCTCCGGCTCCTTGAATCAACGCCTCTTTCACCTGTTGGGCTGAAACCTCCTGTGGCACAAAGAGTGAAATATCTTGAATCGCTGCTGGCATAGTAACCACTGGTGCGGCTTTAACAGATTCTGCAAACGGAAGCGCATCCATGATTAAGGCGAAGGCAACAGTTCTTGGTGGCAGCGCCAGTTCGGAAATTATTCGGGGATGAATTTCACCCGCGTGCGCCACAGCTTTGCCATTTACCTGAAACTCTGCACATCTACCGGGATGCCACGGCGCTAATTCGACGTTATGAACGGTGAACTGGTTGCCTGTCGATGCGATCAACTCCGCGACCAAATCTAATGCATCCGTCCACTCTGCGCTTCGACCACTTCCCCACCAGCCGGCTTGCTCAAAATCACCTGCAAGTACACCGGCGACATGTAAGGCTTGTTTGGGAACACTTTCATAAATCTTTTTGATTTGCGCTGCGGTCGGCCTCTTAGAGGTAGGAACATTGCCTGCCGGTATCAATTTTTCAGTATTACGAAAAACTAAACCGGTCTCAAATAATGCGACTGATTTTTCGCCACGGGCCAAATTACGCGCTGCGGTGGCAAGAAGTCCCGGAGTCAAATGTGTGCGCAGGAACGGCATCTCCTCCGACATCGGATTGGCTATTTTGAAGGTCTTGGCCCGATCTCCTGTGAAGTTAAATAGCTCCATTTGCTTAGCGCTTACAAAAGGATAGTTGTGTACCTCTACCAAACCGCGCGCTGCCAATTGCAGAGCCATTCCCCGCTTACGCTGTTGAATTGAAGTTAAGCCGCTTGCGCCACTTTTCGCTGGTTTTACATTTGGCAAAATCGATGGAATTCGCTGATAGCCAAAGTATCGCGCGACCTCTTCCGCAAAATCCGGCATATTGTTCAAATCTGGACGCCAACTCGGTATTGAAACAATCCATTTCTTTCCTGATTTTCTTAGCTTGCAACCGATCTTGGTAAGGGCAAGTTGAACCTCTTTATCTGAGTAAGCACAACCAATTAGCTCTGAAATCTCCGACGAGGAAAAGGTTGCGGTACGTAGCTTTATTGGAGTTATCTTCTTTGAACTGCCCACGTATTTCGCGCCCGATAGCTCGATTAACAACAGCGCTGCTCGTGCCGAGGCAATTTCAGCAAGCTCTGGATCAACGCCCCGTTCAAATCTCCTGGATGCCTCCGAGCTCAAGACATGACGTCGAGAGTTTTGCGCTACCGCCATAGGAGTGAAATGCGCTGCCTCTAGAGCGATACTCGCAGTGAACTCCGAAACCTCGGATTCGAGACCTCCCATGGTTCCTGCCAAAGCGAGAACCTTCTTGTCATCGGCGATAACTAAATCCTCAGTGCTTAGTTTTCGCTTGACATTATCTAAGGTGACAAAATCTTTGTATTTTCCAGCTCTTTGTACCCGCAACGATCCTTGAATCTTTGCAGTATCAAAGGCGTGAAGCGGCTGACCGAGCTCTAGCATTACGTAATTTGTAATATCGACCGCTAATGAAATGGAGCGCATTCCACATTGTGTTAAACGACGAGCCATCCAATCCGGAGTTGGCTTAAGTGGATCAACATCAATGAGAGATTGAAGATAAATCCTCGACGCTCCTGATGGGTCTGTAATCAAAGCGGATACTTTTTTTCCACTCTTCTTTTTCTTCTCAAGCGAACTTATAAGAGCTTTACTGTTTACATCCTTAAACTCCAGATCCAAAGACATAGCTAACTCGCGGGCTGCACCACGGATACTCATGGCGTAGCCTCGATCTGGATTAACCGCAATATCAATTACCGGGTCATTAATTCCAAGAAATACCTTCGCATCCACGCCTGGTTTGGCCTTCTTTGCCTCCAACACCATGATCCCACTGTGATCATCGCCTAGCCCAAGCTCTCGGGCGGAACAGATCATTCCATTACTTGTTTTACCGTAGGTTTCTCTCACCGCGATAGCAAAACCGCCTGGTAAAACCGCTCCTGGCATCGCAACAATTACAAAATCATTTTCCTTGAAATTGGTTGCGCCACAAACAACGTATCGCAGGCTCTTTTCGCCACAATTCAAAGCCACATAACGAATAGGTTTCTTAAACTCAGTCAATTCCTCAATTGAAATAACTTGGCCTATGACTAAAGGCCCTTGTATATCTTTGGCAGGGTTCTCTACACCTTCAACCTCGAAACCTACTTTGACGAAACCTTCCACAATTTGGTCAATGGTTATCTTTTTAGGAAAAGCGATGAACTCAGAGAGCCAAGAAAGTGGGAGTTTCATCGTGCACCTAAACCAAACTGCCTAGAGAAGCGGACATCTCCCTCGACAATGTCATGCATATCGGAAATTCCATGTCGAACCATCAAAGTTCGCTCTAGCCCCATGCCAAATGCAAACCCGGAGTAAATCTTCGAATCAATTCCACAAGCCTGAAGCACCTTTGGATTGACCATTCCACAACCGCCCCATTCAATCCATCTACCGTTATAGAAAAAATCAACTTCAGCGCTGGGTTCAGTGAAAGGGAAAAATGATGGTCGAATTCGAGTGGTTACATCTGGTCCGAAAATTTTGGCAGCAAAATGATCTAAAGTTCCCTTTAGATGCGCCATCGTAATTCCTTTATCTACCACCAATCCCTCTACCTGGTTAAAAACCGGGGTGTGCGTTGCATCCAATTCATCTGCTCTATATGTACGTCCCGGGCAAATAACATAGATAGGTGGCTCGTTTTCTAACATGGTACGGGCTTGAACCGGAGAGGTATGTGTGCGCATTACCAATCCCGAATCAACTGGCTCAATAAAAAAGGTGTCTTGCATCGTGCGTGCTGGATGGTCAGCTGGAATATTCAACGCATCAAAGTTCAACCAAGAAGCCTCCAGCTCAGGACCTTCTTGCACCGTATAACCCAAACCAACAAAGAGATCAGAGATCTCATTACTAAGAATCGTAAGTGGATGAAGCGCGCCCTTCGGCTTGCGTGCTGTCGGCAGTGTTACATCTACCTTCTCTTCTTGCAGCACCCGCGAATCTCGCTCTGCAATTAGAAACCGCTCTCTAGCCTCAAACCTTTGATTAATAGTAGATCTTGCAGTTCCAATTAATTTGCCTAGTTCAGCCCTCTGATCAGTTGGCGCCTGCGCCAAACCTTGATTAGCCCGGGCGATTGGAGAGCGATCGCCAACATGAGCAATCTTTACCTCTTTTAGTTCATCTAGAGAAGTTGCCTGATCTATAGCGCTCAGAGCCTGGTTTTTTATCGCTTCAATTTCTTGATTCATAGAAGACACTTCGAAATCTTACTAATAATAGAGCTGAAATCGTGGCTATTTTTCGGCATCGCTGGCGGCATACATAACTACAGCAGCTGCGGTTGCCAGATTTAGGCTCTCGACCCGCTCGGAAATCGGGATTCGAACGGCCTTGGCCCCAACCTCAGCTATTAGGGAATTTGGCAAGCCACGAGCCTCATTTCCGAATATCCAAATTGAGTTCATATCTTTTGTTCCTTTAACCGCCTGCTTCAACTCAATATCGCCTTGTCCATCGGCCGCGAACAAGTGACAGTTGTTTTGATTTGCAAAACTCTGAATCTGCGCAGTTGAAACCTCTTCAAATACCGGAAGCTGCCAAAGTGATCCCGCTGTAGATCTAACAACCTTTGGCGAGTAAACATCAACACTTTCTGGCGAAAAACACACCGCATCAAAACCAAAGGCATCGGCGGCTCTAACCACAGTGCCAGCATTGCCAGGATCTTGAATCTGCCAGAAGTAGGCGATTTTCAAAACCTTTTTGTTAGTGAATTGGAAGGTTTCCAATTTCCTATTCGGAATGCGTGCGATGGCTAGTAAACCTTGCGGAGTCACTGTATCGGTCATTGCCTTCATAACCTCGGGAGATACCTCTAACATCTCTATGTTATGAAGTTGCCTACCGGTGAGGCGACTTAGGCCTTCTGCTGTGTAATAAAGAGTTTGCACCTGCTCAGCTGCGTTAGTTAAAACTGACTCGATGTTTTGCAAGCTCTCTATGACATAAGTACCGGTTTCTTTTCTTGCTTTGACTCCCCTAGAGCCCAAAAGAGCCTCCACCGTCTCGACATGAGACGAATGAAGGCTCGTAATCATTTTTTAGCTTTGGACTTATGTATTGCTATTTAAGAAACTTTTACGTTCTTGCGCGCAACCTCAACTAATGCAGTGAATGCAGCTGGGTCATTTGTTGCAAGATCGGAAAGTACGCGACGATCAACCTCGACACCGGCAGCCTTGAGGCCCTGGATGAAACGGTTGTAGGTCATTCCATTGGCTCTGCTTGCTGCGTTGATGCGTGTGATCCAAAGCTGGCGGAAATCGCCCTTCTTGTCTTTGCGATCATTAAACGCATAAACAAGTGAGTGAGTTACCTGCTCCTTAGCCTTTGTGAAAAGGCGGGAACGTTGACCGCGATAACCGCTGGCCCGCTCTAGGGTTGTGCGACGCTTCTTCGCTGCGTGAACACCACGTTTTACTCTAGCCATTTTCTATCCCCCTACTTCATTCCAAGCAAGCGCTTTGCTGAGAAAGCGTTGCGATCATTTGCGGTCTGATCTTTAGATAGACGGCGAGTTAGGCGTGAAGATTTGCGCTCTAGGAGGTGACGCTTGCCAGCGCGCTCATGCACGATCTTTCCGCTTCCGGTGACGCGAAAGGTTTTTTTCGCTCCACTATGTGTTTTCATCTTTGGCATTATCTTCCTCCGTTATTTCTACTTTTAATTCTCTTCTGGTTTGGCCTTAGCAGCGCGGGCGCGCTTTGCCTCTGCCAATGCTTCGCTCTTCTTCTTTACTGGACCCAGCACCATCGTCATGCTGCGGCCTTCGCGTTTCGGAGCGAATTCAACGAATCCGGTTGCTGCAACATCCTCTGCTAGGCGTTGCAATAACTTGAATCCCATCTCTGGTCTAGTCTGTTCGCGACCTTTAAATTGAACAGTTACCTTCACCTTGTCGCCGCCAAGTAAAAACTTTTCAATATGGTTTCTCTTGGTTTCGTAATCATGATTCTCAATCTTTAGGCCCATGCGGATTTCCTTCACCACTATGTGGGTCTGGTTCTGCCTAGCCTCGCGTGCCTTTTGCGCGATTTCGTACTTGTACTTTCCGAAATCCATGATTTTGCAAACTGGAGGGTTTGCCTCGGGCGCAATTTCTACGAGATCTAACCCATATTCATCGGCCATGCGTAGCGCTTCATCAATAGATACAACGCCCACTTGTTCTCCAGATGCACCAATCAAGCGAATCTCTGCAACGCGAATTCGATCATTGATACGTGGTTCTGCAGTGCTGATAAGTATTCCTTTCAACGTCGGACAGACATCTAAAACGGTCATAAAGGAAGTCAGCCGCACAAAAGCACCCCATTGGGGTTTTTCTCTTGACCAGCTCGCTAAGACGCGAGGTAGGTGGGAGCGGCGAGCTCCACTTCATGTTGGTCTGTAGACCAATGCCCAGATAGTACAGAGCCTTCATCTCCCTTCAAAATCAAGGTAGTCGATATGCGGCCATTAAGCATGACACCTACTCTTGAGCCATGAAACGGGGCAAAGATGAGCAGGAGTTTCAAAGCATTACTCAAGCCAGCTCAGCCCTATCCGAGGACCTGCCAGGTCGACAAAAACGTTATTTCATCTCAATGATGGTTCGTACCGCTTGCTTCCTTTTAGCGGTTTTTACACCTAGCCCTTACCGTTGGTTTTTTCTGGTTGGAGCGGTTGTCTTGCCATACATTTCAGTGATTGTTGCTAACGGTGGTAGAGAAACCATTCGCGGCCAGGCTAAGTTGCTAAATTCCAAGCGAGAAATTCAATAACTTTACCCAGTGCGCAAAATTGTTACTGCAACAGCTCTGGCGATAGTGCTGGTCTTTGGATGTATTCAAGGAGCCATGTGGCAGTTTGACCGCTATCAAGTTAGGCATGCCAACAACTCTTTGATTATGGCAAATGTAAGCAAGCCGGCAATCAGCGAGACTGAACTAAACAACTTCAGTGATTCAAAAAGAGCTTGGCGCGAAGCTCAGCTAACAGGCAACTTTATCTCCACCAAAGAGATTCTCGTCCGAAATAGATATCATGAAGGAAAGTATGGATTTGGTGTTATTACTCTGTTCAAATCCGAACAAGGCAGGTTTTATTGGGTTGACCGTGGATGGGTTGTCGCTGGAAAGGACGCCTTGACTCCACCAATTACCAAACCCGTAACTGAAAATAAAATTGAATTATTGGCCCGCGTTCGAGTGGAAAATATTGAGAATCAAATCGCGGGAAGTGTTTTCGCCGTTCCTAATGGTAAAGATAGTAAGCAACTAGAGAAATGGAATCAAACTGGGTCAGTAACAACTCAGGATCTTTACCTAGACTTAATTTCAACTTCAGATCCGAAACTAGACCCGGATGTCCCATCCCCCTTACCAGAGATCTCTGATGGACCTCATTTGGCCTACTCTTTTCAGTGGTTAATTTTCGCTCTACTCGTGGCGGTCGCTCTTTTTCTAGTTATCCGAGAGGAGAGAAAGGCTCAAAGAGAGAAGCTTTGACGCTGATGAAGATCAAAGTAAATTCCATTTTTGGCAATCAATTCGTCATGTCGCCCACGCTCTTTAATTAGCCCATCATCAATAACCAAGATTTGATCCGCTGCTCTAACCGTTGAGAGTCTGTGCGCAATCACGATGCTGGTTCGACCCTTTAAAGCGGTTGCCAGGGCTTGTTGTACGAGTGCTTCATTCTCAGAATCCAAATGAGCAGTTGCTTCATCCAAGACCACAATACGAGGAGCTTTTAACAGTAGACGAGCAATAGCTAATCGTTGTTTCTCTCCACCTGAAAGTCGATGACCACGCTCCCCAACTACAGTGTCAAAGCGATTTGGTAATGAGTTAACCAGATCCCAAATCTGCGCCGCTTCACATGCGCTTTGCATCTCAGCTTCGGTTGCGTCGGGCTTTGCGTATCTGAGATTTGCTGCAATTGAATCATGGAACATGTGCGCATCCTGGGTCACAACCCCGATGGAGTCACGCAAAGATTGGAGTTGTAAATCCCTTACATCAATTCCATTTATTCTTATCGCCCCGTCAGTAACATCATAAAGTCGAGCCAATAATGCGGTTATTGTGGTTTTGCCTGCACCTGATGAGCCAACTAAAGCGGTCATGCTTCCAGCCGGTGCAGCAAAAGAGATCCCGCGCAGTATTTCGCCGCTTTGCACTAACTCAGGTTTTGCTACCGCCTCTAGAGAAGCTAGTGAAATCTCCTCAGCTCGAGGATAGGAAAACTTTACTTCGCGAAATTCAATATCCAACGGTGTGCTAGGTAATGACTTTGCATCCTCTTTATCTCTCACCATCGGAATTAGGTCCAAAACCTCAAATACTCTTTCAAATGAAACCAAAGCCGTCATGACATCGACACGGACATTTGAAAGTGCGGTTAATGGACCGTATAGGCGGGCCAACAAGGCGGTTATGGCCAGAAGCGTTCCAAGCGAGATGCTCTGATTGATGGCTAAATGACCCCCTACTCCGTAGGCAAATGCAGTGGCTACCGCTGCAATTGAGGTCAAAGCAATGAAGAACAAACGGTTTAGTAAAGCGATAGTTATGCCAATATCTGCCACTCGACGTGCTCGACTTGAGAAATATTGGTTTTCTGCCTTGGGGTCACCGTACAGAGATACCAATAGTGCACCCGATACATTGAACCGCTCGGTCATGGTCGCAGACATCTCGGCATTTAGGTTAAAAGAATCACGAGTTAGCTTTTGCAGTCTGCGACCCACCCATTTGGTAGGAATCAAGAAAAGTGGCAATAACAACAAGGAAACTACTGTGATCTGCCAAGAAAGAAAAAGCATCGTCGCAACTACCAGAGTTAATGTCAGAATATTGCTGACTAATCCCGACAATGTTGTAGTGAAGGCTTGTTGCGCGCCAATCACATCGGAGTTAATTCTCGAGATCAACGCACCGGTTTGGGTCCTCGTAAAGAAGGCGATGGATTGTCGTTGAATGTGCTGAAAGACCTGGGTACGAAGATCATAAATTAAACCCTCACCGATACGTGCAGAAAACCATCTGCCCACCATGCTAATAAGGGCATCAGCAATTGCGATTGCACCAACCAGCAAGGCTAAGGATGTGACTAAATTAGAATCCCCCGGCACCACTCCCTCATCAATTAAACGCTTCAAAAGCAAAGGCGTAGTTACAACTAAAAGGGCATCAATTATTACCGTGATTAGAAAGAGTAAAAGGTTGTTTTTGTATGGAAGAGCGTAGGAAGCAATTCGTCTTACCGTGCCGGGTTTTAGTTTTTGGTCCTTTACCGATTGATCTTGTGTCAAAGACCGAAAAGACATCCACAGCGCATGTTGGGACATGTAATCACCCTAGCGCAAACTAGACAGTGAAACCGATAGCCCTTAGTTGCTCGCGCCCATCATCGGTAATCTTGTCAGGACCCCATGGTGGCATCCATACCCAATTAATTTTTACATCAGAGACCAAATCTTGGAGAACAGAACGGGTTTGATCCTCAATTACATCCTGTAACGGACAAGCGGCGGAGGTAAGTGTCATATCAAGAACTGCGACATTAGTGTCATCTATTGAGATGTCGTAAATGAGCCCGAGGTCAACAACATTGATACCTAACTCCGGATCAATTACATCCTTCATCGCTTCGGTTACATCTGCTAGTGATGTACTCATTTTTGCTCCTTTTTTGCGTTATTCCCAGTTAAAGCTAGAGACTGAGAAATCGCATCCTTCGTGGCCATCCATCCTAATAACGCGCATTTTACACGGGCGGGGAACTTTGCCACGCCCGCAAAGGCCACTCCATCTTCAAGTATCGATTCATCTCCCCGATCGCTGCCTTTGCTTTGCAACATGGCCTGAAAAGTTTCGATAACTGATAGTGCCGCATCAGAACTTTTGCCCTTCAATAACTCCGACACAACAGAGGTGCTGGCTTGAGAAATAGAACAGCCCACTCCATCCCAGGAGATTTCGGAGATGACACCATTGGTCAATTTAAGATTCAATGTAATCTCATCACCGCAAGAGGTATTCACGTGATGAACTTGAACAGTTTGATTTGGTAACAATCCCTTGTTTTGCGGACGTTTGTAATGTTCGAGGATTACCTCTTGATATAAGGAATCTAACTCCATCAGCGCCCCAGAAAATAATCTCTGGCGCGTTCTACGCCGCTAACTAATGCATCTACATCTGCTAAATCATTGTAAAGATAGAAGGAAGCGCGAGTGGTGGCAACCACCTTGAATCTCTTCATCAAAGGCCAAGCGCAATGGTGACCGGTTCGCACCGCAATTCCATATTGATCCAACGCTTGTCCGAGATCGTGCGGATGCACTCCATCGAGCGTGAAAGAGACCACTCCACCTCGTAATTCCATATCGCTTGGGCCAACAATTTTGAGCTGTGGAATTTGAGATAACCGCTCGAGACAAGCTTTGGTCAGCTGAACCTCATGTTGGTGAATTTTTTCCAATCCAATCCTGTTTAGATAATCGATTGCGGCACCTAGGCCGACCGCTTGCGCCATGTTTGGTACTCCAGCTTCAAATCTCTTTGGGGCTGGAAGATATGTAGCGCTCTGCATTGTCACAGTTTCAATCATTGAACCACCAGTTAAAAACGGTGGCATTTCATCAAGAAGCTCTTGGCGACCCCACAGCACTCCGACTCCGGTAGGGCCAAGCATTTTGTGCCCTGAAAATGCGATGAAATCTACATCTAATTCCTTCACATTGACTGCGTAATGTGGAACTGACTGGCAGGCATCAAGTACAAAGAACGCCCCAACTCTTCTGGCAAATTTAGAAATCTCATTAACGGGATTAATTGTTCCAAGGACATTTGATTGGTGAGTAAGAGCGACCACCTTGGTCTTTGAGTTAATAATGCTCTCTGCATTAGTTAGATCTAATCTGCCATCATCAGAAACGGATAGCCACACTAACTCAGCACCGGTTCGCCTAGCTAACTCCTGCCAAGGAATTAGATTGGCATGATGCTCCATCTCCGAAACCACGATCCGATCCCCCGCCTCAATGTGGAATCTGGAGCCTTGCTCTGCATTACCAAATGAGTAAGCAACTAAGTTGATGCTTTCCGTTGCAGATTTTGTAAAAACAACCTCATCAACCTTTGAGCCAATAAAGGCAGCTACCCTTTCCCGAGCCGATTCAAATAGTTCGGTGGCTTCCTCTGCTAATTGATGCGCTCCTCTATGTGCAGCAGCGTTGTGTTGGGTATAGAAATCTCGTTCAGCATCTAGAACTGAATTTGGTTTCTGAGAGGTTGCACCGCTATCTAAATAAACCAATCGATTGTTTCCGCGGATTTGACGCCCCAGGATAGGGAAATCCGCCTGTACCGCAGAAACATCGAAGTAGTTCACTATTTTTTGAGATTACGCTTTAACGTACTCTGCGTAACCCTTCTCCTCTAATCTCTCCGCCAACTCTGGGCCACCTTCTTCAACAATCTTTCCTCCAGCAAAGACATGTACAAAGTCAGGCTTGATGTAGCGCAGAATCCTTGTGTAGTGGGTAATCAACATAATTCCCAGGTTCTGCTCTGATTTAACTCGATTTACGCCTTCAGAGACGATACGAAGCGCATCAACATCGAGACCAGAATCGGTTTCATCAAGCACGGCAATCTTTGGCTTGAGCAACTCCATCTGCAGAATCTCGTGACGCTTCTTTTCGCCGCCGGAGAAACCTTCATTAACACTGCGCTCAGAGAAGGCA
Organism: Candidatus Nanopelagicaceae bacterium; assembly: GCA_018882885.1. Lineage (GTDB taxonomy): Bacteria > Actinomycetota > Actinomycetes > Nanopelagicales > Nanopelagicaceae > MAG-120802. Next base: position 18,919 of record VERG01000019.1, read on the forward strand.
GGATCCATAGCCAACTTTGACATTGCTTCCTTAACCTCAGAAACCCAGGTGCGAACCTTAGGTGCCTCGCCGCGCAATGCGGTCGCAGCGGTGCGAAGGAAGTTGGCAACTGAAACTCCAGGAACCTCTACTGGATACTGCATGGCAAGGAAGATGCCCGCCTTTGCTCTTTCATCAACGCTCATCTCTAGGACATCGGCTCCATCCAAAGTGACTGAACCGCCTGTGATTGTGTATTTAGGATGACCAGCAATCGAATACGCCAAAGTTGATTTACCTGAACCGTTTGGTCCCATGATGGCATGCACTTCACCGGAGTTGATAGTTAGGTCAACGCCGCGAAGAATTTCCGTCATACCGGATTCAGTTTCAACCCCGACCTGTAGATTCTTGATTACAAGCTGTGACATGTTTTCGCTCCCGACCTTTACTTCGATGAAATCGTGACGGTATCTCCATCACGACTAACTGCAAATGTTTCTAGTGATTCAACCGCTGGCGGAGTTTTTGCTTCTCCGGAACGAAGATCAAACTCGGCTCCATGGAGCCAGCATTCAATTTTGTAATTCGAAATATCCCCTTCTGAGAGCGATGCCTCCGAGTGCGTGCACATATCTGCTACAGCAAATACCTCATCGCCTATACGCGCTACGCAAACATCCTTGTCTCCCAACGCAACCTTTTGTGGTTTGCCCTCTGGAAGTGAGGCAAAACTAAGTTGGATATTGCTCAATTAAGCACCCACCTTCTCAAGTTGGGCGTCAATGCGAGACATCAAACGCTCTTCAATCACTTCGTTGCCGATCTTGTTAATAATCTCGGTAAAGAATCCGCGAATTACAAGTCTTCTAGCATCAGCCATCGGTATGCCGCGAGACATTAGATAGAACAGCTGTTCATCATCAAAACGGCCAGTTGTGCTGGCATGGCCCGCCCCAACAATCTCACCGGTTTCAATCTCCAAATTCGGAACTGAATCAGCTCGGGCTCCATCTGTCAGAAGAAGATTCTTGTTTAATTCATAGGTATCAGTGCCTTCAGCATTGCCGCGGATAAATACATCGCCGATCCAAACGGTTCGGGCTTGATCTCCCGCTAATACACCTTTATAAGTAACCCGTGACTTGGCATTAGGAATGCCGTGATCTACGTGAACCCTATGCTCAAGATGCTGTCCATCGGTTGCAAAATAGAGTCCTAGTAACTCCGCGCTGCCACCTTGATCAGAGTATTCAACTGTCGGTAACAAACGAACCAATGAACCACCAATTGTGACGGTAATGGAGTTAAAAGTTGCATCTCGACCAACAATCGCGTGATGGCGACCAAGGTGAACTGAGTTTGCGCTCCACTCTTGTAGGGAGATGAAGGTTAAGTTTGAACCTGCCTCTAAGCGAAGTTCGATCTCTTCACCAATAGTTGCCTCACCAGCATTTTCAACTATGACAGTTGCTTTGGAGTGTGCTCCCGCGGTAATTACTGTTCTGGAAAACTCTCCACCATTGCCAGCTTTACGGGCCAGAACAATCGGTTCGGTAACAACCGCTTCTTGAGAAATCTGTAGATGAGTGACTTCGGCAACTCCGGCGCGAACTCTTTGTATGACCGCATCATCGGTAGAAGACTTGGCAGGCAAATCTGCAGCTTTGACTTTGCTTATTGAAAATCCAGGTCGCGCATTTCCAATCAACTCAATTGAGATGCGATCTGCAACAGTGGTCGAAGGATCATGCAACCCTGCGATGCGTTTCAAGGGAGTAAATCGCCAAGCCTCTTCTCTTCCAGAAGGGGTTAGGTAATTGGTAGGCAAAACTGACATTAACCCACCGCTCCTTCCATTTGTAGCTCGATGAGGCGGTTTAACTCCAAGGCGTACTCCATTGGCAACTCACGGGCAATTGGTTCAATAAAACCACGGACAATCATCGCCATCGCCTCATCCTCGGAAAGTCCACGAGACATCAAATAGAAGAGTTGATCATCACTAATCTTTGAAACAGTTGCTTCGTGGCCCATTGAGACATCATCTTCGCGGACATCCACATATGGATAGGTGTCAGATCTTGAAATCGTGTCCACCAAAAGCGCGTCGCACTTAACGGTGCTCTTTGAATGATGAGCTCCCTCTTGCACTTGAACTAAGCCACGGTAAGAGGTGCGGCCGCCACCACGTGCCACAGATTTAGAGATGATGGTTGAAGAAGTGTATGGAGCAGCATGAACCATTTTTGCTCCTGCATCTTGATGTTGTCCCTCACCAGCAAATGCAATCGACAACGTTTCACCTTTTGCGTGAGGTCCCATCATGAAAACAGCTGGGTACTTCATAGTTACCTTAGAGCCGATGTTTCCATCGATCCACTCCATGGTTGCTCCCTCGGCACATGTTGCGCGCTTAGTAACCAGGTTGTAAACGTTGTTGGACCAATTTTGAATGGTGGTGTACCGAACGCGAGCATTCTTGCGAACAATAATTTCAACCACGGCTGAGTGAAGTGAGTCCGATGAGTAAATCGGCGCAGTACATCCCTCGACATAATGAACATACGAGCCTTCATCGGCAATGATTAATGTTCTTTCAAACTGTCCCATATTCTCCGTGTTGATTCGGAAGTAAGCCTGTAGCGGAATCTCTACATGAACACCTTTTGGTACATATACAAATGAGCCACCTGACCATACGGCGGTATTAAGGGCAGCGAATTTATTGTCACCAACTGGAATTACCGAACCAAAATACTCTTTGAAAATATCCTCATGCTCACGCAGGCCGGTATCGGTATCAAGAAAAATCACGCCCTGTTTTTCTAAATCTTCACGAATAGAGTGGTAAACCACCTCAGATTCATATTGAGCAGCAACTCCTGCGACTAGACGCTGCTTTTCCGCCTCAGGAATACCGAGACGGTCATAGGTATTTTTAATATCTTCCGGCAACTCTTCCCAAGAGGTGGCCTGCTTCTCTGTAGAACGAACAAAGTACTTGATGGTGTCGAACTTTATATCTGAGAGATCCGATCCCCAGTTCGGCAAAGGCTTCTTGTCAAAGAGCGATAAACCCTTCAATCGAAGATCCAACATCCACTGTGGCTCATTCTTCTTGCCCGAGATATCTCTAACAACATCCTCGTTAAGGCCACGCTTTACATTGGCGCCAGCTACATCCTTGTCGGACCAGCCGTATTCATATTTGCCAATGCCTTCAAGTTCTGGATGGGCGGTTTGACTCATCGCGTACTCAGCTTTCTCTTGCTTATCGGTTTCTTGTCGGATGTTTTCTTATTACCTATTTGGGGAATGAAGGTGGTACAAACTCCGTCACCATGTGCGATTGTTGCCAACCTTTGTACATGCGTGCCGAGAATTTTTGAAAATGCATTTGTTTCCTCTTCGCAAAGCTGTGGGAATTCAGCAGCTACGTGAGCAATCGGACAATGATGTTGGCATAACTCAACACCGATGCCATGGGCATGTGTGTTAGCTGCATACCCCTCATCACTTAAAAACTCTGCGAGACCATCAATTGGGTTTTTAGCCTTAGTGACCTTTGGCAGGGAACGTTTAATAATCTCTTCGGCGCGATGTTTGGCAAACCCAGTAACTAAATGTTCTCCACTGTTGGCTGCGATGTACTTGAGCGCGGATACCGCTAAATCATCATAGGAG
>VERG01000020.1 GCA_018882885.1 Candidatus Nanopelagicaceae bacterium
GCATCAGGTGCACCGCCAGAAGCTCCACCGATTACCGGCAAACCACAGGAGCTAGCCTCCAAGTAAACAATTCCTAATCCCTCAACCTCTAGGCCCAACAACCGTGATCGAGAGGGCATCGCAAATACATCACCCATGCAAATGTAATTTGGTAGCTCTGCAAAATGAATTCTTCCGATGAAGAAAACATGATTACTTAAATTATATTTTTCTACTAAATCATTTAAGTGCTGGCGATAAGGACCTTCGCCCACAAAGACTAACGCTGCATCAGGAATAGATTCCAAAACTTTAGGCAGCGCCTCAATTAGGCGGTCCTGTCCTTTGCGGTGAACCAATCTTCCAACACTAATTATTGTTGGACGACTATCAACTCCATATCTAGTTCTTAAATTTGTGGCATCGCTGGGTGAAAAATGATCGGTATCAATTCCAGGAGCAACTCTGATTAATTTTCTGGAGTCTTTTATCCGAGAGGCCATGGCTGATTTAGTGAATTCACCTAGGTAAGTTAAATAATCAACCTGTTTACCAATCTCAGAGATAGCCCAGGAAAAGGGCCAGATCTTTGACCACCAAACTTCATGTCCATGGGTTAAAGCCACAATTCGATCTGCTCCTGCCTTTCGAAGCCATCGAGCTGAAATGCCAAGCGGCGCCGCTGCGCCAAACCAAACCTTCGATATTGAGTTTTCTCTAATGAGTGCTTGGAGGTTTCTTATCACTCGAGGGGTAGGCAGCAAAACCTTTGACTTATCGCGAATTACTCGAACCTGATAATCCGAGAACCAGATCTGGTCGTAACTTTCGTGATCGGGTTGAAAAGATGTGTAAACAATGACTTCGCCGGCCGGAATTCTCTCGAGTAGACCAATTACAAAGCTTTCTATACCGCCTGCTCTAGGACCGAAATCATTTGTTACTAAAAGTATCGAGGCCATTAGAGACGGCGCGCGCCCACATATTTCTTGCGGCCAAAGTAATTGCCGAACTCTGCAATCTGCACCCTGGCACCAGGACGCGGTGCGTGAACCATCTTGTTCTTGCCTATATAAATTCCTACGTGAGAGATTGGAGAACCAAAGAAGACTAGATCACCCGGCTGCAAATTACTGCGAGAAATTGATCTTCCATAACCAAATTGCGCACGGGATGAGTGCGGCAACCTAACTCCGGCCTGTTGGAAGGAGCGCATCGTTAATCCAGAGCAATCCCATTTGATTGGGCCTGCTGCACCCCAAACATAACTATCACCAATCTGCTTTACGGCATAACGTAAAGCGGTACCAGCGCGACCAGAAACGGCATTAGCTAACTTGGCTTGCTCAATTGAGTATTTGCGACGCTCTTCTTCATCCATAGCTTGGAGTTTTAAGATTCTCTCGCGGTCGGCTTTCTCAAGTTTTGCGAGCAGTTTTTCCGCCTGGGCTAACTTGGCCTCAACCTGTGAAGCCTGTGCGCGATACCTTGCCTCTGCTTGCTGCACTAAACGCAACTTGTCCCCAACGGTCAGGGATGCGGCATCAAGTCTTTGCTTTGCTGTGGCGTACTTTCTTAACTCGATCGCCTGTTTTCTAGTGACATTTTCCAGAGAGCCTGCAGCAGATAGGTATAAAGATGGATCTGCGGAGAAGAGAAGTTCGAGGCCTTCGCCAAGTCCTGTTGACTTATATCGAGCAACAGCGATGGCGGCTAAAGATTTTTCTATTGATTGGACGCTTTGTTTTTGTACATCTGCCTGTTGCTGTACCGACTCCAATTGTTTTTTAAGTTTTCCCAATTGAATTTTGGCGGCCTGCGCATTCTCTCCCGCCTCGGCCGCATCCTCCTGCAGCCGCTCCACTTCTGCCCGGACTGCGCGTAGATCGGCGGATGGAGCCGCAGAAGCTGTAGGGGCTAGGGTTGCGATCAAGCTGGCAGAAATACAGAAAAGGGCTACCCGCCACCTGTCCTGCCGATACCGCAAAATCATCGGTTTAGGCTAACTGCGGAATCACTCTTAACTCAACCTGAGAGCGCCTTTGAATCCTGTGAATTCCCATCTATTTTTCCATTTTGAGCGTAACGCAAGGGTGGAACCATCCCGCGAGATGCGAGTAAATCGATAACCCGTGCCTCCTCTGCATCAACCTTAACGGCTGGGGCTGGTGCGGCGATCAAGACCGAGACAACACAATCTTTACAGGCGATCTCCCTCATTACGCAGCTTTCGCAATCAATAATCATGGCGATAAGTTAAATCCGACCACTGACATTCGGTACCTTCGTCGTATGAGTCTTAGGCAGCCGCAAATTCCGGCTCGGGCCAAAGTTCTGGCCAACATCCTGGTGGGCTCAAATCGGGCAACCAGCTCGGCAGGTCGGTCAGCGCCACTTCGCACTCCAGAAGATGGCATCAGATTTCACCAAGTCCGAGCTTTGGCTAAGGCAATAATTATTGGCGGTAATACCTTGCGCAATGAGCCCTATAAGAAAGCCCCCCTACCAGTTTTTGTCGCCAGTTCCAGATTAACTCCAATTCAAGATGAAAAACATTTTGTCGCCAACCTATCGCCAAAAGAGTTGATTGCATTAGCGCTAGAGAAAGTAGGTGCTCCAGTGTTAATCGAAGGTGGTATCAATTTTCTCCACCCTTTAATCGAAGATAGAGTAATTGATGCGCTTCTAATTACTAGAACTCCAATCTCTGGAGATGCAGATTTTTGGGATGATGAATTGCTTAGAAGAAATTATGAATTAATTAGTGATGAAAATGCCTCAGAAAGCAAATTTGAGATCTGGAGTCCCAAACCTTAAAAACTCTTAAGAAGCAGCGATCAAAATCACGCCGCCAAGAGCAAAAGCAATACCAACATACTGGACCTTCATTAATCTCTCATGTAGAAATTTGAAGGCCAAAAGAATCGTTACGATGGGAAACAGTGATCCAAAAACCATTGCGATAGAAACTAATCCTTTGGTCGTGGCAACTCCTAGTAGAAAATTAGCAAGAAAATCTGCAACTCCAATAAAAATGAGGAGCGGAATATTGCTCTTGACAAATCCACCAATAGTTTTAAATTTGATAGCCAGAAAAACGCAAACCGTTACTGATGCAACACGCATTGCGGTCATAGTGTGAAGTGAGTCAGTCTCAGATCCAATTGCTATAAAGGTTAGCGCCGTTCCAAATCCGATTGCCGCAACCACTGCAAAAAGTATGGGCTTAATTGGTAAACCATTTTTGATCTCAGGTCCGCTGGCCATAAATGCGCCGGCAATAGCAATAATGATTCCAACAGTTTGCAGGATTGAGGGACGCTCTCCCTTCGCCAAAGCAAATGCCAATGGAATGACAACAGATAGAGAGCTAATCGGGGAAACGACGCCCATGCGACCTGTCGCTAACCCGGTATAGAAGGAGATAAGTCCAATAAATCCTGCAATTCCAGCGACAACTCCGGGAAGAAAATAGCCGTTCCATGAAAGGTTGGGTTCAATGAACTCACTAAATAGAAGAATCGTAGATACGCCAAATATCAATCCGAAAAACTGGGAAACCCCGGTCACCGCAATAGCTTTGTAACGTTTGGATAGATTCCCAGCCAAGTAATCAGCGGTACCCCACAAAACACTGGAAAAAAGCGCAAGCAATGAACCCATTTGCAAAGGATACTGGCTACCCTTGACTAATGAGGAGTGAAACTGATTTCTTTCATGCTGTTATTGAAGAAATTAAGCAACTCAAGACAAGGGCGCAAATTTCCATCTCTGAAATTCCAGCGCCTCAACGTCTGGCTCCTTTTGCGTATGCCATCTCCGCTGATTTAGTAGATGGTGATATTGATGTTGCTACTGGGCGTTTTGTCTTATTGCATGATCCTGATGGACAAGAGGCCTGGGAAGGAAAATTTCGTTGCGTCACCTTTGTTAGATCGGCTCTTGAAACCGAGATGGAGTCTGATCCACTTCTTCCAGATGTTGGTTGGTCATGGTTTATTGATGCTCTGAGTAATCTTTCCGCAAACTATCTAGCGCCTAGTGGAACAGTAACTCGCGTGATGAGCGCTTCATATGGCCAACTCTCACCACAAGATGAATCATCTGAGATCGAGATTCGAGCTTCTTGGACCCCTGCAGATCCCAAGAATTTAGTAAATCATGTCAATGCATGGCTTGAGTTAATGGCTAGCGCTGCTGGCCTACCACCGGTTCCCGAAGGTGTAGCAACTCTGCCAGCTAAACGCTAAGCAGTTATATTGTGCGTGCTTTACTAACCCCCGAACAGGGTACCCCTGAATTAATCACTACCGAATCTCAATTTCTAGACTGCATCACGCAACTTGCCTCAGGTAAGGGCGCTATTGCTGTAGATGCCGAACGCGCCTCAGGTTTTCGCTACAGCTCACGCGCTTACTTGATTCAACTATTCAGACGAGGCGGAGGGTTGCATTTAATCGATCCGATACCGCTTAAGGATTCTCCCCTAATTGCACAGTTAAATGAGGTTTTGGGTGGATGCGAAACGGTAATTCATGCCAGCACCCAAGACCTACCTTGTCTTCGAGAGTTTGGCATTCATCCCAACTTGCTTTTTGACACTGAGCTTGGCGCACGTATAGCGGGGTGCGAAAGAGTTGGTTTAGGAGCGCTTTGTGAATCACTTTTGGAAATTTCACTGGCCAAAGAGCACTCTGCTGTTGATTGGTCATCAAGACCACTTGAAAAAGAATGGCTTGATTATGCCGCTTTAGATGTCGCAGTCCTTCTAGATTTAAAAGATGAAATTGCAAAATTACTTGAAAGCCAAGGGAAATTGCATTGGGCGATGCAGGATTTTGCTGCGATACTAAAGGCGCCACCACCAAAACCCAGAAATGAACCTTGGCGTCGAACCTCTGGCGTGCATGAGATTAAATCTAGATATCAACTAGCAATAATTCGTGAGCTTTGGATTAAGCGAGATCAAATTGCTGCCGAGATTGACTTAGCTCCTGGAAGACTGCTTTCTGATTACGTAATTGTCGCGCTGGCAAAATCAAAGATCAAATCTAGAGCCGAGTTCTTGAAACTGCCAGAGGTAAAAGCAAGAGTGCGTAATGAAATACAAAAGAGTTACATTGATACCTGGCTAGAGATTTATCTGGCGGCAAGCGATTTGAAGGAGCCAGATTGGCCACAGCAACGAGGTAAATCTGATTCCTTGCCCCCTGCCAAAATTTGGAAGGTTAGATTCCCTTTGGCGCATGCGCACTTGTCGCACGCCAAACATAATTTGGCGGCACTTGCTAGTGAATTGGCAATGCCATTGGAAAATCTTCTTACCCCTGAGTTAGTTCGCAAGATCTGTTTTGATGATGGCAAGGAGCGGTTACAGGAGTTAAATGCAAAACTTATTGCCGCAACACAAACTCAACTGCGCTTAAATGGGGCGAGAGAGTGGCAGATTGAAAAGTGCGCAACAATATTGAGTGCAGCCTTGGCGGAGAGTGAAGCCTTACCCACTGTGCAAGAAGTAGATCAATCAGAGCCGGTCGAAAACCCGAATTCCAAGGAGTGAGTTGAATTACGCAACATAAATGTTGCGTAAATGCGCGATGCCACCTAGGGTTGGGGCATGAAGCTAAAAGCCCGCTTAGTAGGACTTTCCACCCTGATCCTTGCCTCAGCTGCCCTAATTTCCGGGTGCAGTTCAAGCCCCTCGGCTGAGGAAAGCCTGACCATTTATTCCGGTCGAGCCGAAGAGTACATCGCTCCTTTTCTCCAACAGTTCAGCGCTGAGACGGGGATCAAACTAGATATCAGATATGGGGATTCGGCTGCATTAGCAGCACAGTTGTTAGAGGAGGGAGAAAACTCCCCCGCCGATCTATTCCTATCTCAAGATGCTGGATCTCTGGGAGCGGTCAGCGATTTTGATTTACTACAAAAACTGCCATCAGATTTGTTAACCAAAGTTGATGCAAAGTATCAATCCTCAAAGCAGGATTGGATTGGGGTTACTGGTCGAGTCCGAGTTTTTGCATACTCTCCTGAGCGAGTAAGTAATTTGCCGAAGAGTGTCGATGACTTAACTAACTCTGAATGGAAGGGCCGAATTGGTATTGCGCCAACCAATGGTTCATTCCAAGCTTTTGTTACCGCAATGATTTTAAACCGAGGTGAATCTGCTACTGAACAGTGGTTAAAAGGAATTCAACAAAACAATCCAAAACTATACGAGAAGAATAGCCAAATCGTAGAAGCGATTGATGCCGGACAGTTGGATCTCGGATTAGTAAATCACTACTACGTTTGGGAGGTCTCCGAAGAGCTCGGGCGCTCCATAAAGGCCAAGATTGATTTCTTTGCCCCGGGTGATATCGGAAATATGGTAAATGTTTCTGGAGCCGGTATTTTAAAGAGTTCTAGCAAGACTGATCTGGCGCAAAGATTCATCGAATTTTTGCTCAGTGATGGAATTCAAAAAGAGGTTGTTAATAAGACCCATGAATACTCCCTGGTATTTCCAGATTTAACCCCGAGCGGAGTACCTGCATTCTTGGAGATCAAATCCCCTGCAGTTGATCTCACCTCACTTTCCGATCTTAAGAGAACTCAGAATCTTTTAATCAAAGTTGGATTGATCTAGCGCTGAAAAAATGCCACAAGAGCTTCTAGAGCGTAATACCGCAGCCCTCCGCAAAATAGGGACGCTGCAGTATTTTCTCTATTTAGCCAGCCTTTTAGCGGTGTTATGTGCCGCCTTGCCTTTGGCTTATTTGCTTAATCGCGCGACTTCAAGCGATGCCGATTCAATTAGCACCGTACTGTTGCGTGCCAAATCAATCAATGTCTTGGTCACCACTTTAACTCTCACCGCCGTCGTCACCTTGGGTGCGGTTTTGGTTGGGGTTGTTTTGGCTTGGATACTCAATCATGTCTCTATTAGAAATATGACAGCTTGGAGAGCGGCCACCGTAATTCCCATTGCTATCCCAAGTTATGTTTTTACCTATTGCTGGATGACGCTTAACCCGGGACTTAGAGGATTTTGGGCGGCCACTTTAGTTTTGATTTTGTCGACCGCACCCTTTGTAACTTTGGCGACCTTGGCCGCACTACGCCGGGTCGATTGGTCACAGTATGAAGTGGCACAAACACTTGGATTAAATCCATTAAAAACTTTTTTCAAAATTACAGTTCCACAGATTCGAAATCAAGTAGCTGCAGGAGCTTTGCTAGTTGCGCTATATGTCTTAAGTGATTTTGGCGCAGTTGCTCTCTTGGGGGTCGATACCTTTACCCGCGCCATCTCTAATCTATATCGAGGTAGTTTTGACCGTAGTACAGCTGCGGTGCTTTCTCTACTTTTGGTTGCTATCTCTGCGGTAATAATCTCCTTGGAAAGTAGAGTTCGAAGTGATTCAGAGGCCAGGCGTGCTTCCACGAAAATTGTTGCAGAGATAAAGCCATTCCACTCTGCCAAATTGCGTCTGGTTTCTTACCTGTTTCTTGCAACTTATGTTTCCTTAAGCCTTGCTCTACCTTTGATGCTTTTAATGAGCCGGTTTATTTCTAATCAGGTCGAACTAGATTTTGCCGGGTTGACTTCGGCAACTTTTAATACCGTCAGCGCTGCAGCAATTGGTGCAGTTATCGCGGTTTCTATAGCTCTTCCTGTCGGAGTCTTACTTCAACAAGGATCGCGGTTAGCCAAATTGGCTGATGCTTCAGTTCTCGTTGTTCACTCACTTCCTGGCATTGTGATGGGTCTGGCCTTGGTTGCATTGGGCTCTCAAGTCGGATGGCTGTATCAAACCCTGGGATTGCTGGCCTTTTCATATGCCCTGTTGTTTATGGCAAAAGGTGTTGGCTCAGTCAGAACCGCGCTGGCAAAAGTTCCCACGAATCTCTTAGAAATATCGACAACGCTTGGACAAAATAAAGTGCAAACCATCAGGAGGGTGGCCATACCGCTGGCCGCTCCTGGAATCCTTTCAGGTACCCTTCTAATTTTCTTAGCTGCGATGAAGGAGCTTCCTGCGACATTGATGTTGCGACCAACTGGATTTGAAACTTTAGCAACTGAGATTTGGAACTACACCTCAATATCCAGATTTAGCGAGGCTGCGCCGTACGCATTAACCTTGGTTCTGGTGGCTGCCATTCCAACTTTTCTAATCAACCGTCCAGATCGCTCTGAAAACGCTAGGGAGTCCTCATGACATCACTTGAGATTCGCGATCTTGGAGTGGTTTTTTCAGGTAAAGAGATCCTCTCTGGACTTAACTTAAATGTTTCATCTGGTTCATATGCCGCAATTCTTGGACCATCTGGTTGTGGCAAAACCACTTTATTACGCAGCATTGCGGGGTTGATAACTCCAGCATCAGGAACTATCAGATTTGGCAAACAATTAGTTAGCGTTTCATCACTTGTTTTGCCACCTCACAAGAGGAATATTGGCTATGTTCCACAAGAAGGTGGATTATTTCCTCATCTCACAGTTGGCGATAATGTTGGATTTGCACTCAGTCGCGATTTAGACAAAGAAGAGAAGAGTTCAATTGTTGATGAGATGCTCAAATTAGTTGGACTCGAAGGTTTCAATTCGCGCCGCCCACACCAACTTAGTGGAGGACAACAAACTCGAGTCGCATTAGCCCGTGCCCTTGCGATGAAACCCGCCATGGTCTTGCTAGATGAACCTTTTGCAGCCTTGGACCAAACGTTGCGCACTGAGATAAGTGAAGAGGTTGTTGCTCTCCTTAAAGCAACCAAGACCACGACAATTATGGTTACCCATGACCGTGAAGATGCACTGGTATCGGCAGACTTAATTGCTTTGATGCGCTCTGGACAGGTTGTTCAATCCGGCGCACCCACCCAGGTCTACTCCGCCCCAATCTCCGCAGAGGTTGCACAAAGCACTGGAGATATAGTCACCCTTCCTGCATACATGTCAGCCGACCAGAGGATTTATTCTCCGCTTCACTCTTCAAGCTCCAATTTTGATCCAAATGGAGAATTATTAATTAGGCCAGAGGAGATTCATATATCCGCTGTCAGCCAGCCTGCAGGTAAGAATCAGGTTAAGGCCGCTATCTCCAAGATCAATTACTACGGTCATGACGCTCTGATTGAGCTCAAACTCGAGGGCTGGGAGCTGCCCCTTCGAGCCCGGGTCACTGGCAACATTGATTTCAGATTGGGCCAGGCGGTCTACGCCGAACTTCAAGGTCCACTGCGTTGGGTGCCAAGAAAGGCTACTCACCAGTAACCTAGCGGCATGAATACTGCCACTACCTCCACAAATGTAGTTCTTGTTGATGCGGTCCGCTCTCCTTTTGGAAAAGCTGGCAGCCTCTACGCCGGCACACGTGCCGATGACATCGTCGTGAGATGCATCCGCGGTTTGCTTGAGAGAAATCCGCAGGTAAAACCATCTGACATTGATGATGTAGCGATTGCTGCGGCAACACAGTTTGGTGATCAAGGGATGAATATAGGTAGAAGCGCATCATTACTCGCTGGGCTGCCAAATACTGTGCCTGGTTATTCAATTGATCGCTGGTGTGCGGGTGCAATGACCTCTGTTACAACTTTGGCAGGATCGATCAACATGGGTGCTTATGATCTTGCAATTGCAGGTGGAGTTGAGCACATGGGAAATCATCCGATGGGTGAAGGTATGGATCCAAACCCTCGCTACTTGGCAGAAAAATTAGTGGATACAGATGCTCTTTCGATGGGAAACACAGCAGAGAGATTGCATGACAAATTCCCGCATTTAACAAAGGAACGAGCAGATAAGTACGCACTTGATTCACAGTTAAAAACCGCAGCCGCTTACAACTCTGGAAAGATTCAACCAAATCTAATTCCTGTTGCGGTGCGAAATGCAGAGCTAGGTTGGGGTGTGGCCACTGTTGATGAACCACCACGCCCGGGAACCACACTTGAAGGATTAGCGGCGCTGAAAACTCCATTCCGTGCTGCTGGAAGGGTTACCGCTGGAAATGCTGCCGGATTAAATGATGGCGCAACCGCTGCATTGCTGGCCAGCGAAGCAAAAGCAAAAGAGCTGGGATTAACTCCAAAAGCAAAGTTAGTGACCTTTGCCTTTGCAGGCGTCGAGCCGGAAATTATGGGTTATGGACCTGTGCCATCAACTTTGAAAGCTTTAGCTAAAGCCGGTTTAAAGATTGAAGATATTGGTTTATTTGAGATAAACGAGGCTTTTGCAATCCAGGTACTTTCTTTCCTAGATTACTTCGGTATTGCCGATGATGATCCTCGAGTCAATATCTATGGTGGTGCAATTGCGGTTGGTCACCCATTGGCATCTTCGGGAATCCGTTTGATGTTAAACCTGGCAGAAGGGTTTAAAGAGCGTCCCGATGTACGTTATGGAATCACAACAATGTGTATTGGACTTGGCATGGGTGGCACCGTTATCTGGGAAAACCCTAATTACAATGGTAAGGCGGCTTAACCATGAGTGAAATGACAACTCCAGCTGGCGCCCCTGAAGAGGTAGTCACAAAAGCGTTTGTGCGCGAGATCGATCTCGCTGCTTTTGGTGCATCAGGAACCCTTTCTCTAATAACAATTGATAACGGCATGGATCACACTCGGCCCAACACCTTAGGTCCAAAATCTTTACAGGAGTTGGATAACGCAATAACAGCCGCTGAGAACTCCTCGTCTAACGCAATAGCCATCACCGGCAAACCATTCATCTTTGCCGCCGGCGCAGATTTATCAGCTCTGCCATTTGTTTCAGAAAAGGGTCAAGCGTTAAGCATTGGAAAGTATGGCCATGATGTATTCAAGAGATTAGGACGCAGCAAGAAACCTACCTTTGCTTTTATCAATGGTTTGGCTTTGGGTGGCGGTCTTGAAGTTGGCCTGCATTGCCATTACCGAACATTGGCCTCCACCGCTTTCACCGCTCTTCCTGAATGTTTCTTGGGCATTGTTCCGGGTTGGGGTGGAGCGACATTGTTACCAAAACTCATTGGACCAGAAAAAGCGGTTCAGGTCATTATTCTTAACGCACTAAACAACAACACAATGATGAAAGCTAAGGATGCCTTTAGCCTTGGGGTTGTTGATGCGGTATTTGAACCCGCGGATTTTCTTGAAAAGTCAGTCGCTTTTGCAGCAGCGGTAATCTCCGGCAAACAAAAGATTGAGCGTAAAGATCACTCATCTGATAGCGCTGCATGGGATAACGCACTTGCTACCGGCAAAGCCGCGGTCGCCAAGAAATATGGTGGCGCAGAGATCGCAGCTCCATTGCGCGCGTTGGAGTTAATCTCGGCGGCCCGCACCAACACCTTAGATCAAGGCTTTGATGCCGAGGATGAAATCCTTGCCAATTTAGTTATGGGAAATCCACTTCGCGCATCTCTATACGCCTTCAATTTGATTCAGAAGAAGCGCAAAAAAGTTGAGGGTGCGCCAAAGCCAGCTCTGGCACGCAAGGTCACCAAAGTTGGTGTAGTTGGTGCCGGATTGATGGCATCTCAACTCGCTTTGTTACTGGTTAGAAACCTCAAAGTCCCAGTTGTTATGACAGATCTTGATCAAGCCAGAGTTGATAAAGGTGTTGAATGGGTTCGCGCCGAAATCACAAAGTTGGTTGAGAAGAAGAGATTAAGCGAAGAGGCTGGACGCCGACTGTCCCTTCTGGTTTCTGGCTCCGTCGATCAAAAAGTTTTCGCATCAGCAGATTTCATTATCGAAGCGGTTTTTGAGGAGTTAGCTATCAAGCAAAAACTCTTTAAAGATCTTGAAGCGATCATTTCGCCAGAGTGCGTATTGGCAACCAATACCTCTTCCCTTTCAGTTGAGAAGATGGGTGAAGGTTTAACACATCCAGAGCGGGTTGTTGGATTCCACTTCTTCAATCCAGTTGCGGTTATGCCATTACTTGAGGTTGCCCGCACCTCAAAGACAGATGATGCAACCACCGCTACCGCTATCAATGTTGGTAAAGAGTTAAAGAAAACTATGATCATCTGCCAGGATGCACCAGGTTTTGTGGTTAATCGTCTACTAACTAGATTTATGGGCGAGGTTACTGATGCGGTTGATGAGGGAACTCCAGCAGATGTTGCGGACAACGCTCTGCGGCCTCTCGGCTTCCCAATGTCACCTTTCGAACTATTTGGCTTGGTTGGCCCCGGTGTTGCACTACATGTCTCAAAGACTCTGCACAACAACCTAGGTCCGCGTTATCGCATCTCACCAACTGTTCAACGTCTAGTTGATAACGGGGTAAAGAGCTTCTACATTAAAGATGAAAATGGAAAGTTGGCCCCAAACCCCGAAGCCTTAGCTTTGGTAGAGAAAGGCAGCTCAGCCTCAACCTCTGAAGAGGTTCGCATGCGTGCACTTAAGGCGTTGGCAGAGGAGGCTCGCATGATGCTGGATGAGGGCGTTGTCTCAACTCCAGCTGAAATCGATCTATGTATGTTGCTCGGCGCAGGATGGCCAATGCACTTAGGTGGAATTCTTCCTTATCTAGATAGAGAAGGAATTAGTGAAGCGGTTTGCGGTCAACGTTTTCATCCGCATGGAGTTGCATCGCTTCCTGCCTAATTGAAGCCCAGCCAACTAATTGGCGGGCAACATTTTGCGCAGTAATTCCTAGATCTTCCATGATTTCATTGCGCTTAGAGTGTTCGATGAACTCAAGCGGTACTCCAATCGAATGAATTGGTGTGCCGACAGAGTTTTCCCGGAAGATTTCAGACAATGTGCTTGCGATGCCACCATGCTTAATCCCATCCTCAAGCACCACAACTCTGGTGTATCTCCGCGCCATAGAGATAAGGGCCTGAGCAGGTAAAGGTTTAACCCAACGGGGATCTATAACGGTTACTCCGACACCCTCTCGATAGGCCTGAGCCGCCGCCTCAACTGCGATTGACGCCATTGCGCCAATGCTTACTAGCAATACATCAGCGCTTTCGCCGCGATACAAGATATCTAAACCTTCTCTTCTTTCAAAGGCAGGAATATCTTTTGCCACTGCTCCTTTTGGAAAACGGATTATTGATGGTGCGTCATTTATATCTAAACACTCACCAAGCAATTCATTTAGAAGATTCCCATCCCGTGGCGCTGCAACATGTGCAGTTGGCACTATTCCTGTTAGCGCTAAATCCCATATTCCGTGATGTGATGGACCATCATCACCGGTGATTCCGGCTCGATCCAAAACAAAAGTGACACCAGCTTTATGTAAAGCCACATCTAACAAAAGTTGATCAAAAGCTCTATTTAAAAATGTTGAGTAAACCGCAACAACTGGATGTAGCCCGGTATATGCCATGCCTGCAGCTGATGTTGTCGCATGCTGTTCAGCAATACCAACATCAAAGGTACGTTCTGGAAACTCTTTTTGGAACTTATCCAATCCAGTGGGACCCAACATCGCCGCAGTAATTGCAACTAAATCAGAGCGTTTTTTGCCATACTCAACTAAAGAGTTGGCAAAGACACCGGTCCATGACGCGCCGGCTTTGTTTAGTGGCTCTCCGGTTTCAGGGTCTACTACGCCAACAGCATGAAACTTCTCCGCCTCATCCTGTATCGCAGGCGCATGTCCCCTGCCCTTTTCGGTTATGGCGTGAACCAATACCGGTCCCTCAAACTTCTTGGCTTGCTGTAAAGCTTTTTCTAGTGCGGTTATGTCATGGCCATCGACCGGGCCGATGTACTTCAAACCTAAATCTTCGAACATGCCTTGTGGAGCAACAATATCCTTCAATCCCTTTTTCATACCGTGCAGAGTTTCGTAGATTGGGTGACCAACAACTGGGGTGCGCTCCAAAACACCTTTACCCCACTCTAAAAACTTTTCGTATCCTTTTGTTGCCCGCAGCGTTGATAAATAAGTTGCTACGCCACCAATGGTTGGAGAGTAAGAGCGTTCATTGTCATTAACCACAATTACCAAGCGCAGATCCTCTGCAGCAGCAATATTGTTTAGAGCCTCCCAAGCCATACCGCCGGTCAAGGAGCCATCACCCACAACCGCAACTACTGTGCGCTCTTTCTCGCCTTTGATCATGAAACCTCGTGCAATCCCATCAGCCCAAGAAAGTGCGGTGGAGGCATGAGAGTTTTCAATGACATCATGTTCACTTTCGGAGCGATTGGGATACCCAGCAAGCCCACCACGCTGTCTTAACTTGTCAAAGCCAGTTGCTCTTCCAGTGAGTATTTTGTGTACATAGGTTTGATGACCAGTATCAAAAACCATTACATCTCTAGGTGATTCAAAGACGCGATGTAATGCAATTGTGAGCTCAACGATTCCTAAATTGGGTCCTAGATGACCACCAGATTTTGAAACTTTCTCTACAAGAAAGCTACGAATTTCCGTAGCTAACTCATTTAGCTCATTGACCTCAAAACGCGCCAAGTCGCCAGGAGATTTAATCCGGGGCAGAAACCTCATAATGCAATGGTAACGAGATTTACGCTAAGAGCGAGCGCAGCACGTACTGCATGATTCCGCCATGGCGGTAGTAATCCGCCTCACCTGGGGTATCGATTCTCACCTTTGCGGTAAAACTCTTGTCTCCAGCGCTGACCTTCACAGTGCTCGGAATTGATCCATCATTAAGTGCTGTCACTCCCTCGATAGAGAAAACCTCTTCTCCAGTTAAGCCGAGGCTCTCTGCATTTTGGCCATCCATAAACTGCAGCGGAAGAACCCCCATACCAATTAAGTTGGAACGATGAATACGCTCAAATGATTCAGCAATAACCGCTTTAACTCCTAGCAAAGCAGTTCCCTTTGCCGCCCAATCTCTAGAAGATCCAGAGCCATACTCCTTACCAGCCAAGATTACTAATGGCACACCTGCTGCTTGATAAGCCATCGATGCATCATAAATTGTGCTCTGTTCTCCATTTGCTAAAAAGTTTCTGGTGTATCCACCTTCTACGCCGTTTAGCAACAGATTTTTCAATCGAATATTTGCAAAGGTACCGCGAATCATTACCTCATGGTTGCCACGTCGTGATCCATAAGAGTTGAAATCAGCTTTTGCAACTCCGTGTTCCGCTAAATATTTACCTGCTGGAGAATCTACTTTTATAGAACCAGCTGGAGATATGTGATCGGTTGTTACTGAATCACCTAGTTTTGCTAACACCCGCGCCGACTTGATATCGGTGACCGGCTTTGGTTGGCGTGGCATTCCTTCAAAGTAGGGAGGTTTGCGAACATAGGTTGAGTTGGAATCCCATTCAAATACCTTGCCGGTTGGCGTATCTAAAGATGTCCAATGTGCATCGCCGGCGAAAACACTTGAGTAATCCTTCTTAAACATTTCAGAGGAAACCACTTCATCAATTACAGCCTGGATCTCTGCAGTTGACGGCCAGATATCTTTTAGGAAAACATCATTACCGTTTGAGTCTTTGCCTAGTGGATCTCGGTCAAAATCATGATCCATGCTGCCAGCAATTGAATAAGCCACTACCAAAGGTGGTGAAGCCAAGTAATTCATCTTCACATCGGGGCTAATACGACCTTCAAAGTTGCGGTTACCGGAGAGAACCGCAGCTACCGCAAGATCATTTTCATTTACCGCTTTACTTACCTCAGCTGGGAGTGGTCCTGAGTTTCCAATACAGGTAACGCAGCCATAGCCAACCAAGTTGAATCCCAACTTCTCAAGATATGGAGTTAGACCAGATTTCTCATAATAATTGGTAACAACTTTTGAACCAGGTGCCAAAGTAGTTTTTACCCAAGGTTTGCTAACTAATCCTTTTTCTACCGCTTTCTTGGCGAGCAATCCGGCACCAATCATTACGCTGGGATTAGAGGTGTTGGTACAAGAGGTAATCGAAGCGATTACAACTGAGCCATTTGTTACCGCTCCAGATTTTGAGTTGACGGTAACTGGAACCGGTTGTTTGGCCGATTTCTCTGAGAGGTAAGTTGGGACCGCTTTTGCAAAAGCATCCTTAGCATCACTCAAGGAAACTCGATCCTGTGGTCGCTTTGGACCTGCG
Source organism: Candidatus Nanopelagicaceae bacterium (assembly GCA_018882885.1). GTDB lineage: Bacteria > Actinomycetota > Actinomycetes > Nanopelagicales > Nanopelagicaceae > MAG-120802. The sequence continues at coordinate 16,009 of VERG01000020.1, forward strand.
ATTGAAGGGACCACCTGAGCCAAATTGAGCTCGAGATGTTCAGAGTACCTCGGTGTGGCATTTGGATCATGCCAAATACCCATTCGCTTCGCATACTTTTCAACCAACTCTAGTTGCTCTGACGTGCGACCGGTGAGTTGCAAATACTTAATTGTTTCTTCGTCTATTGGGAAGATAGCAACTGTAGAACCATATTCGGGAGACATATTTCCAATGGTGGCGCGGTTAGCCATTGGCAAAGCACTTACTCCCGGTCCATAAAATTCAACAAATTTGCCAACTACTCCATGCTTTCGCAACATCTCTGTGATGGTCAAAACTAAATCAGTTGCGGTAGTTCCAACTGGAAGTGAGCCACTCAACTTGAAACCAACTACCCGTGGAATCAACATGGAAACTGGTTGACCTAATAATGCAGCCTCAGCCTCAATTCCTCCTACACCCCAACCCAAAACACCAAGTCCATTAACCATTGTTGTGTGTGAGTCGGTACCAACAACGGTGTCGGGATAGGCCCGCTCAACTCCCCCAACATTTCTTGTCATTACTACTCGAGCCAGGTACTCAATATTTACCTGGTGGACAATGCCGGTTCCAGGAGGAACAACCTTGAACTCATCAAAGGCACTTTGACCCCAGCGCAGGAATCGATAACGTTCAGTATTTCTTTGGTACTCAATCTCCACATTCTGCGCAAATGAATCTTTGCTTCCGTATGTATCTGCAATAACTGAGTGATCAATAACTAACTCAGCTGGTGCAAGTGGATTAACTCGAGCAGGATCTCCACCTAAATCTGCAATCGCTTCACGCATGGTTGCTAGATCTACAACACAGGGCACCCCAGTAAAGTCCTGCATAATGACGCGAGCTGGCGTGAATTGAATTTCAGTATCAGGTTGCGAGTCTGGGTTCCAAGATGCCAAAGCCTCAATCTGCTTGGCGGTGATATTGGCTCCATCCTCTGTGCGAAGCAGGTTTTCCAGCAGGATCTTCAGCGAGAACGGCAGATCAGCTGCGGCTGGAAGTTTAGTGATATCAAAAATCTGATAACTCTTGCCGGCAACTTCAAGGGTGCTTTGTGCATCAAAGGAGTTTTTGCTCATGGCCGAATACTAACTTGCCATGATTTCTCGCTTAAGTTCTAAAAGGTGTTCTAACTGGCGAGCCCACTCTAGGCTGGCATGAAACGCGCCACACACTCCATGTGTGCCGTCATCGGGAAGAGGTCAAAAGCCCTCAAGGCCTTTAATTCGAAACCTGCATCTCGCAGATACGCGGTATCCCGGGCCAAGGCAGCAGGATCACAGGCAACATAAACAATATTGCGTGGATTAAGTTTGATGATTGCTGAGATAACCGCAGCACCAGCGCCGGCTCTTGGCGGATCTAGAACCACAACATTAGCAGCGCGATAATTCTTTAACGCTTTTTCTACCCGCGCCTGCACTATCTCGACATTTTCCATAGTTGCAAAGTTTCTTCTCGCATCAATAATGGCGTTCTCGTCAGATTCGATCAAGGTAATTCTCCCGCCCGCCCCCACTTCATTTATTAAAGCCCCGGTAAAGAGCCCGGCTCCGCCGTACAAATCAAAGAGGTGATCGCCCTGTTTCAACTCAGAGTACTTTTTTACCGCCTCAGTCAAAATCTGTGGCGCACTAACATGGCTTTGCCAGAATGTGATCGGATTTAGTGAAAAATCAAAACCAGATGAGCTCTCTTTTATCAGCGCTAAATTCTCTCTGCCTTCCACAACTATTTCTCTATTTCCTGCTGAAGAGATAATCACATCAACTTTCTTTCCAACTGGAAGGCGACGGTTATTAATCTCTGAGATCTCTACATCTGGATGGGCAATTCTGCATTGATCAACCTCAATTAGTTCCTTACTGCGGGCAGCATGCAAAGCTAATTTGCGATTCTGCGATACCGTGAACTCCATTCGACTGCGCCAATTTGTGGTTGGTTTGACCTCCTCTACTTCAACCTCAATTTCTAATTTCGCCAAGCGAGAAAACTGCTCTCGAATAATCTCTGCCTTCAAAATTCTTTGATAGCCCAGCTGGATATGTTGAAAATCGCAACCGCCACATCCTCCTGGATGTGCGTAATTACATGCCGGGTTAATTCGATGAGAAGATGCCTCTATCACCCTTACGCAATTTCCGCGTGCAAAGTTCTTATTCATGTCGGTAATTTCAACGATTACTTTCTCACCAGGAATTGCATGTCTTACAAAAATAACTTGACCGTTATATCGAGCCACACAATGACCGCCATGAGCTATTGAGTTAACTTCGACCTCAACTTGGTCGCCAACTTCCACAGCTTCTCCCTCGCAATTAACCGCGACAAATGGCGCAGATTTCCAGGTAACTAGCCTAAAGGTGTAGATTCTCCTTTTGTGCATATCGTCATCATGGGATGCGGACGAGTCGGCTCTACCTTGGCTAAAGATTTTCAAGCTCTCGGACACTCAGTTGCTGTAATTGATCAAGATCGCGAAGCTTTCCGAAGACTTGGTGCGGATTTCAATGGACTTACCGTTGCTGGTGTTGGCTTTGATAGAGATACCTTGTTAGAGGCCGGAATTGAAAGAGCAGATGCCTTTGCGGCGGTTTCCAATGGTGATAATTCAAATATTCTTGCCGCACGTGTTGCGCGTGAAACTTATGGTGTTGCCAGTGTTGTAGCCCGTATTTACGATCCGGCCCGTGCTGAGATTTATCAACGTCTAGGAATTCCTACTGTAGCGACAGTTTTGTGGACCACTGATCAGATCATGCGACGGATTTTGCCGCAGGGTTCCAGATCAGAGTGGCAGGATGCATCAGGAAAGGTGCAACTTGCTGAAATGCCATTACATAGAGAATGGTTCGGCAAACCTGCCTCTCTAATTGAGCAGCACACCTCTTGTCGAGTTGCTTTCATTACCAGGTTGGGCGAAGGCATAATTCCAAATGAACATACAGTCTTACAGGAAGGCGATGTTGTTCATGTAATGGTTGAAGACACAAATCTTTCCGCCACTGAAAAATCTTTGAGCCAATCCCCTGGTGGTGAGTAATGAGAATCGCCATCGCCGGAGCCGGTAATGCAGGACGCGCCATTGCCCGAGAACTTATTGCAAATGGCCATCAAGTTTTGTTGATTGATAAAAATCCAAAATCGCTAAAGATGGAAAGTGTTCCCTCCGCCGAATGGTTATTGGCCGATGCTTGCGAGATTAGCTCCCTTGATAAGGCAAAGTTGGATACCTGCCAGGTCATGGTTGCAGCCACCGGCGATGACAAGGTAAATCTAGTTTCATCACTTTTGGCAAAGACTGAGTATGGAGTTCCTAGAGTTGTTGCCCGGGTAAATCATCCAAAAAATGAATGGATGTTTGACTCTTCATGGGGAGTAGATGTTGCTGTATCAACCCCGCGCATCATTGCTGCCCTAGTTGAGGAAGCGGTTTCCGTTGGAGATGTAGTTCGCCTCTTCTCATTAAAGGCCGGCGAAGCAAACCTGGTTGAACTAACTCTGCCTGATGACTCTTCTTGTATTGGAAAAAGCGTTGAGGAGATTCAGCTCCCTGATGATGCCTCGCTGGCTGCAATCATTCGCGATGGTCATGTAATCGCGCCTTCTGCACATGATGTATTTTCTGCTGGCGATGAATTGATATTTGTCGCCTCCGCTGCTGCCGAAGAGCTACTAAAAGGTTGTTTTATTATTAAGGGTTAACCCTTAGGTCTTCCCTTAGCTTTGGTCCACTTTTAATCACTAACCAGGTCGCCCAAGCGGTTGCGATAAATAACGGATATCCCATAATTAAGCGAGCAGTTCCAAGTGCATTTACATTTTCCGCTAGATAAAGCGGGTATTGCACTAGAAGTCGAATCGCAAACATTCCCACCCACAGCCAGGTTGCCTTGATGTACACCTTGGTGCGGGCTGGATCTTTGCGCCAACGTAAATTTTCTTCAAGAAGCGGTCCGACAATTAAACCAATGACAGGCCATCTCACCAATATGGAGACAACATAAGCAACTCCATAAATTGCATTGGTCCATAACCCTGGAAGATAAAAATCCTCTGCATTTCCAGAGCGGTTAGCTAACCAAAAACAGACGACAACTCCTATAACGCCCGATATCGCATGTTGAATGGTTTCCCTTTTTACCAAGCGGATTAAGGTCAATATCAAGGAGAGTCCAAGTGCAGCGTATGAAGCCTGCTTTACATCCTTTGTTAAATTAAAGGCGACCAAAAAAACTAATGCCGGTAAACCGGAATCAATTAAACCTTTTTTTCCACCCAGGGCATTAACTATCTTGGCTTTATCAGCCTCGTGATCATGCGCTTCGGTCATGATTTCCCCGTGGATCCAAAACCACCAATACCTCGATTAGAGCCAGGAAGATCGACAACTTCAATAAACTCAGCTTGCTCGACTTTTTGAAATACCAACTGTGCGATGCGATCGCCACGTTTTATCAAGATACTTTCCTCTGGATCATGGTTGATTAAAATCATCTGTAACTCACCCCGGTAACCAGCATCGATAGTTCCGGGCGCATTCACAATCCCGACACCATATTTAATTGCTAAACCTGATCTGGGATGGGCAAATGCTGCGTAACCATTTGGCATTGCAATTGCAATTCCGGTAGGGATCAAAGCCCGCTCCCCTGGCTTAATCTCACAATCAATTCTTGAATAGACATCAGCGCCGGCATCACCTGGCTTTGCATAGGAAGGAGTCGGAAGCTCCGCATCTAGTTTTGTAATTAAAACTCTCATGGATTTATCTCAAACTCATTATCAATTGATAAATCTGTTCTTCCGGTGAGGACCTCTCTAAATCCTTCCGGGGCGTTATTAATAAAATGCTCCATTGGTACGACAATAAATATTGCTGCTGCTTCGACCGCTACCGCGCCAGTGTTGGAGCCCAAGCGACCTTCTGCTTTGCAGTAAATTTTTCGTCCCTCTTGTCCCACAATCTCAGCGTTAATGAAAAGTGTGGTTCCCACCGGAACAGGCGCCACAAATAATGTTTCCAATTTGCCGGTAACAGCAGGTTGTCTAACTAACCACATTAACTTTCCTAGCGCCTCATCAAAGGCGCAAGAGAGCAAACCACCGTGAGCTAAGCCTGGAGCACCTTGATGAAGCTCAGTAACGG
>VERG01000005.1 GCA_018882885.1 Candidatus Nanopelagicaceae bacterium
GGCAATACCCTTTCCCCTTATCTGCGAGAGCAAGAACAAATATACACTAAAATTCTCAAAAGAATATCTATTTGCGAGGGTAATGCACAAACAAAAGATCTCTTCTTAAATCAAATTTGGGATCGCCTAACCTCTTGATCTTCAAAATACTTTCCCAAATTTCAGCTTTAGTTTCATTATTTAAATTCTTGAACTGGGGATCATCAAACCAATTTTTGCGTCCTCCTGGTCCAGAACACATAAATGTGACAGAGGACCAAAACTCGGGAGTTTGCTTTGTGGCTTGTTGTGCGATTAAGCCTCCAAAAGAGTGACCCAATAAATGGGGTTGCTTGAGTTCAAAAAACTTAGCAATTTCGATTACATCTCTCCCAAGAGATGCCATTGAGTATCCATCAGCTCTCTTGGTATGCGCAGACTCATGCTGACCTCGATTATCGAAGGTCAATACTCGAAAACCAACCTTTGTCAGCAATGGAGCGAGTTCTGAGAAATCTTCTTTACTTCCAGTAAAACCATGAACCAATACAACATCTGCCTTAGGTGCGCCAACAGGTCCATATAGATTAGCTGCGAGAGTTTCACCTTGGACCTCTGCGTAGATTGTCATCTGTTGCAACTATTCAATATATCTAAAGCCTGAGAAATCATTTGATACCTCTGGTTTACATCTCCTTCTAATTTTGGCGACCACCCCATCTTGATTCCTAGAAATTCAACCTTTCCAGCTGCATCTAAAGCATCATTAACGGATTTGGTTGTTAATAGCGAATGAGAATCTCCGAAGGCAAAAGTATCGGATTTGTGGAAAGGCAAATGGGCATCAATCCAGGGATAGCCAAAATCGCTCTCCACATCGGCAACTCCAGAGAAAATTACTCCTGATAAAAGACCTAAGGATTTCGCTTGAACAATGTGTTCGGCAACTCTATGTGCATCGCGTAGTTCGATTGCAGACCTTCCCCAGTTAATGAAAATACCTATTGGAGCTGCGGATAAATCAATTGCCGTCAACTCTTTTTCGAGAGTTAGAAAACCTTTTTCTGGAGATTGCCCTTCAACCCAAGCATCACAGTGCTCAATTACTATCTTGGTATTCCCCCAATTCCATGAGGCTATATCTTTCAGAGATTTGGCTAAAGCATTCTCATCTCCGAATTGTCTTGGTGCAGTATGTATTTCTACGGCTGAGACCATTGATTGACCAGCAGTATTATTAAAGTTATCAATTGCCCTAAAAATGTTTCGCACATCTTCCAAAGCCTCTGCCCGTCCTAGTTCATTTGCTGAGGCCAGACCATAATTCGAATCCTTGCCAACCTTGGACATCACATAAGGAATAGAGGTAATAATCGCTTGAAGGTTGCGGGGAAAATTATCGATTAACCAGGAATTGTCATGGGGATGAATTGAGCCGAGCCATGGAATTTCGAGTGCAGCCACCCTTTCATCAGAGGAAAGAAGGTCAAATAACTGCATTTCTTTTGCTGGATCCCAAACTTTATGTGCCGGCGAAGCAGGATAGGCACCAACAACATAATTCTGATCACCGAGATTTGAGCCTGATGCAATCACGAGAGCATTCTAGTTGAGCGAGTAGCCTTTACATATGAATCTACGGAAAACAGTGTTGTTGGTCGCCACTCTAAACTTTATCTATTTCGTAGTCGAATTCTCTTTTGGGCGGATATATGGATCTCTATCGCTTATAAGTGACAGCATTGACTTTCTCGAGGATGCATCAGTTAATCTACTTATTGCATTTGCGATTGGTTGGAGCTTAAAGCGAAGAAAGCAAACTAGTTATGCCTTGGCGATGCTCTTGCTTGCTCCCGGGATTGCATTTATCTGGAATGCAATTCATCAGATCTCATCGCCAAAGGTTCCTGAAGGACAAGGAATGAGTTTTGTGGCACTCGGGGCCCTTGCGGTTAATGTGTTCTGTGCATTTCTCATTGCAAAACACAGGCGAGAAAAAGGGGGGCTTGCTATGGCTGCTTATTACTCGGCCCGAAATGACGCCGTGGCGAACATCTTGATTATTGGAGCTGGTTTTCTGACGGTAAGGAACCCATCGATTTGGCCTGATTTAGTTGTCGGGATCTTGATCTTTCTCATGAATGCTGATGCTGCAAAAGAGATTATTGAGGCCAGTCATGACTCTAATAAGGAGCACCGCTCCTAGTATCTTTTTACCATAGTTCAGAGTTTTCTCTGGATGCCAATAGGAGGAATCATGGCTTCATCGACACCGCTTCAAATCCCGGCCGAGAGATTAAATGGTCTACGGCGCTATAACGCGATTGCCGGCGTATTTCACCTAGTTCAAGCGATTGCAATCGTAATTCTTGCAAATGATTTTGCGTTACCGGTCTCAGTCAGTTATCTCCTTGAGGCACCCATACCAGGAGCGAAATTTGAAGATGTTGCGCTATTTAATTTCCCTATAGCAGTCGGCGTCGCGCTATTTTCTTTATTGAGTGCGGTTGCACACCTTTGGCTTGTTGGACCAGGCTTTAAGAGTTATGCCAATGATTTGAGCAATAAGCGCAATATTGCTCGTTGGGTTGAGTATGCAATCTCATCAACCTTGATGATCATTCTGATTTCTCTCATTAACGCGGTCTGGGATATTGTCGCTTTGATCGCGATTGCTGGTGCGAATATTGCGATGATTCTTTTTGGTTGGCTACAAGAAAAGTATGAAGAGCCTGGCAAAGGTTCGCTGTTACCGTTCTGGTTTGGCTGTATAGCTGGAATCGTGCCTTGGATAGCAATGTTTTGGTTGTTGTTCTCGCCAGGAAGTCAGAATGAAGCACCCGGGTTTGTTTACGGAATCGTCTTCTCTCTATTCCTACTTTTCAACTCATTCGCCATCATCCAATGGCTGCAGTACAAGCAGATTGGAAAGTTCGCTGATTATTTAGTTGGAGAGAGGGCCTACATAACCCTGTCCTTTGTTGCTAAGTCGGCGTTGGCCTGGCAGATATTCGGAGGAGTCTTAGCGCTCTAACTATCCGATAATTGGGCGAAGTTCAATCTTTCGATTACAAGCCTTAGAGCCTTCAACTGCTAGCTCTAGGGCTTGTTCTTTGCTATCAACTTCGATAATCCAGATACCGGCGGCGAACTCATTTGAATCAACCAATGGACCGGGTTTGCTGGAGATTTGACCTCCTCTAGCATCAACAACAACCGCATCTTTTGGAGACTCTAAGCCAATTGCTAACCGGCGTTGGTTAGCGGCCACAAGTTTTTCATTAAAAGCATCTATTGCCGCGATCTCCTCGGGTGAGTGTGGGGAGCGGACCTGAGTATCAACTACGGATAATAGGAATCTCATGTGAGAATTAAATCTCATCACCGACTAGTTTTCCGACACCTCTCTATACTGTCTTTATGAGAATCAATAAGAGTCAATCCGCTTGGGTAATGCTCTTGGCCAGCATTTCAGGATTATTGGCCTCGTTTATTTTGACTATCGATAAGTTCAAAGTACTGAAAGATGCTGGTTACACCCCCTCTTGCAATATCAACGCCACCCTTAACTGTAAGAGCGTGATGCTTTCTAAACAGGCAGAGGTATTTGGTTTTCCAAACTCCATAATCGGTATCGGTGCTTTTTCGATAATGCTGACCATTGCAGTATTGCTCTTTTTTGGATTCTCTTTCCCTAAATTATTTCTACAACTAGCGACATTTGGAACTTCACTAGCAGTGATTTTTTGTCATTGGCTGGCTTACCAAACAACCTTTGTAATCGGAGCTCTCTGCCCGTATTGCATGGTGGCCTGGGTAGCAACACTTCTAGTGCTCTCAGTGCTATTAAGGGAGTTAGTTGAGTTAAAGAAACAATCTATTGAAGATGAAGATGCAATTATTGCAATCGACACTGTGAAAAAGTGGCTGGTTCCTTTTCATGCGCTGTGGGCAACCTTGTTGGTAGCTGCAGCATTTCTTGGCGTCTAGTTGTTAGTAGATGTCTAATACCCGAGTTCTAATTAGTGGTTTTGAACCATTCGGCGGAGCAACTCTAAATCCCTCTCAACTTCTTGTTGAAAAGTTGGCTGAGGAAAAATTACCGGGCGTTGATTTATCAACAGTGATTTTGCCGGTCGAGTTTGATCGAGCAGCTGAAATTCTGATTTCCAAGATCAAAAATCTTTCTCCGAAAGTAGTGATCTCTTTTGGACAGGCAGAGGGCCGCAGCGCTTTTACACCGGAAAAAATCGCGATAAATCTGGATGATGCACGGATTGCAGACAATTCAGGAGATGCCCGTAAACAAAAGCGGATTCTAGAAGACGGAGCGGATGGATATTTTTCGACACTTCCGGTGGAGAAAATAGTGTCGGAGATAAACGAGCAGGGGGTGCCATCATCTCTTTCCCTGTCCGCTGGTTCATTTGTGTGTAATCACATCTTTTATCGGATGCAACACGCATTATTGGGCCAGGACATCAAATCTGGGTTTATTCATCTGCCACTTGTTTCGGAGCAGAGCGAGGAGTTTCCGAATCAGCCCACCATGTCGCTGGATCAGATGTTAGTCGGGGCAAAAACTGCAATTCTCAGCACTCTCTGACCTAAATGAATCCATTAGGTTGGGACTAAACCCATTCAAACCGAGATAATTATCTGATGAGCGAGCGCCGACTGGTAATTCACGCCGGATTTCATAAATCTGGCACTACCGCGCTTCAAGAATCATTTGATGCTCAAAGTGAAGAGTTAAAAGAACATGGGGTGATTTATCCCAATATCGGTCGAAAGGCACATCACAGAGTTGCGTGGGCTTTAACACAAAGAACTTGGGGCTGGAGCAAACGTGGTGGTGAGAGAACTTCTCGAAAATACTGGACTGACTTAGCGAAATCAGTTAACTCAAGCAATGCCGAAACTATTGTAATTTCAAGTGAATTCTTCTCAGAGCTAGATGGCGATGCAATCCGAACAATTTCAAATGAGATTAGAAATCGTAAGATTCAAGTTTTGTTCACAGTGCGTCCGCTCGTGAAGTTATTAGGCTCTTCATACCAACAATATTTAAAGTATGGAATCAAAGCAGATTACACAACCTGGCTTCATTCCGTTTTGGATAACCCTGGCGAATCCAAGATAAATCCGACATTTTGGATGCGTCATTTTCATGGCAAAGTTGTTGCGCGCTGGGTCGACGTCGTTGGCCCACAAAATGTCTCCGTTATAATTGTTGATGAATCAAACCCCGAATTTCTCTTTGATTCAGTGAATGCATATCTGGGTTTACCGAAGAGTTTCCTCAAAGCACAGGAAACCGGAAGCAATCGATCTCTAACTATGGAGGAGATTGCTTTATTGATAGAGATAAATAAGCGTTTTCCGAAGGATAGAGAATGGGATGAGTACGAAGTATTCATCCGCGATGGATATGTAAGGCGATTAACAGATCACATAAAGCCATCTGCCGACTCTGGAAAATTACCTACACCTGCTTGGGCGATTCAAAAAGGAAATGAAGTGGGCGCCCAAAACAAAGCTGAGTTAATAGCAACCGGCGCCAAGATCATTGGCGATATTGATTCTTTGGATTCTGCCCAGGTTCTTGAGGGCGAGCCGGTATATCCAGAGAAGATATCAATCGCTCTAATCGCTGAAGCGATGATTGGGTTTGATAAGCATTTAGTTAAACGTTTCCCGTTAGATTGGGTTCAGAGCAACATTTTTAATAGATATAGAAGAAAGATTAAAATTGAAATTAATAAAGTGAGAAAAAAACTCTAATTAAAGTTTAGATTTGCGCGATCTAAATCGGCTTGGAAATCAACTTCGACCGCAAATAAATCAGAGATATCTACCGGTTCGATTTCTATTCCATCTTTTTCAATGGCCAACTCAAGACCGCGTTCGAAATAATCGTTGTCTGCGCACTCTTCTAGATATTTGATAGTAGAAGCTTTGTGATGTTTTGAGATGAAGTTGATTCCAACCGCTTCACCTAAAGCGTTTTGGACTTGCTTAGAAAGAGCGTTGATATGGCCCTTTGCATCGACGGTGTATTTGACCTCTTCTTCGGCAGTGGCTGAGGTATTTACGCAGACAAATGAGCTTTCATTGCGCATGCGATCAGCTACTCGCTCTAGAACTCGAGAATCAAAAACGACATCGCCATTTAACCAGAGCACTCCACCTTCATGGGAGGCGCGAAGGGCTTTCAATAAGCTTTTTGAGGTATTAGTTTGATCATAAATCTCGTTGTAGACGAAAGTCGCGTTGGGATGAGCTTCCATAATCATCTCCATTTTGAAGCCGACCACAATCGTGGTGCGGACTTCATCTCTGAAGATTTTCTCAACATTCTCTAATTGTTGTTGCATGATGGAACGTCCATCAGCGAGCGGAGTTAGTGGTTTGGGCCATGGTTTTCCGAGACGGGTGCCCATTCCAGCAGCAAGAATCACAACTTGAAGGGCCATAGATTTATACTACAGGAAATGAATCAATCCCTTTCATCGTTGGTGGTTACTCCCGCGACAAAAATCGAAGAGGTCTTACAAAGCTTCGTGAATTCTTCATCCGATCTACTTTTGATTGATGAAAACTCAGTAATCGCAGATCCTCATATGGAGTTATTAACCGATTATCCACGTAGTGCTTCTGCAGCACTTGTTGCGGTAGAGAAAAACGGAGACACATTAGTAAGACAAAACCGCATCGCTAGTGCCACATCGGCAACTCATAAAGTAACCATCGGAAATAGAAAATTTCTGGGTGTAATTAGACTTTCTAAGAATCAAAGTGTAGAGATTATTGCCGCTCTAGAAAATGCGGTTCAACACAAAGCTAAGGGCAATGCGATTGATTTAACTTTGGTGGCCCTAACCCGCGCCATGATAAAAGTTGATGCGGCTGAGGCTTGGGCCGCACCATTTACCAGAACTAGCGAGGCTGCAATTCGCCAGGAAACCAAAGATTCAATAGCTAATCTGAATATGGGCCGAGTACGGCTAAGAATGGCCAATCGTGCCAACGATGGCTTTTTTTCGGTATTTTTCCTAAGAAAATTCTCAAAGTTGCTTACCTGGCTTGCGGTAAGAGTTAACGCAACTCCAAATCAAGTCACCTTAATTTCATTTGCGATTGGACTTTACTCTGCATACAGTTTTGCGCAAGGTAGTTTTTGGTGGATTTTTCTTGGAGCAGCTCTTTTGCAATTAAGCATTATTGTTGATTGTGTAGATGGCGAGTTAGCTCGCTACACCAGAAAGTTTTCCAAATTAGGCGCATGGTTGGATGCCGTAACTGATCGCGTCAAGGAGTACATGGTCTTTTTAGGACTTGCTATCGGAGCTGAGAAAAACGGTAAAGATCTTTGGATTCCGGCAATTGCCATGATGTTGATTCAAACCTTTAGACACCTATCTGATTACAACTACGCCCGAGTAGTCCGCATTCGCGCTGAAGATAAGTTTTTAGTTCCCGTTGATTACATGGCTGATTTTGATGGAATTGTCCCTACAGAACGCGAGCCTAAAGGGCGTCTACGTTATTGGTTAGGCAAGATAATTCAATTCCCTATTGGCGAGCGCTGGTTGGCAATTAGCGCCAGCGCAGTTATCGGTGGCGCAGCATTTACTTTCACAATCATGCCGATCTTGGCCTTTATCTCTGTAGTTGTTGTCTATCGAGGAAGAGTCGTCAGAACAATTTCTAATATTCCTAAAGAGTCGATCAAAAGTTCATTTATCACTGATCAATCAGATTTATTTGGAGTTAAGCGCAGTATCTTTAAGCGATTTGATTGGATAGAACCATCATTACTTCGTCTTATCGAAGGCGTATTCCTGCTTTGGGTTTTTGCTAGCGTTGATGAGATCAACACCGCAACCTTCATGATTATCTTCGCTATCGTTTTCAATCATTACGATAATCTCTATCGCGCACTGCAGGGAGAAAAGAAACCAGGCTGGCTCTCTGGTTTAGGTTTGTTTGTCGGCGGCCGAATCTTGTTGTTAGGTGTTGCGGCGCTGCAAGGTTGGGATATGAATTACTTGGCATGGTATTTCAGCGCTTTATTCCTTGTAGTGTCCTCGGTGCAATGGGTTTTAAGCCATCGAGCCAATAAGATTGGGTAATGACATCTAGGCCACTAAAGCCAACGATTGCGCAGATTCGAGAAATCTCTCAACCGGTATCTGTAACCGGAAGATCCAACGCCGAACATTGGGTGGCTGATTTATATCTTCGAAAGATTTCTCCATATCTAACGAGATTGCTTTTAAAAACCCCAATATCCGCTAATGGCATAACTTATTTAATGATCGCTACCGGTATTTCAATCAGTGCAGCACTTTTAATCCCCGGATACATTGGCATACTTCTAGCTTTGTTCTTATCCCAGCTTCAAATGCTTTGGGATTGCTGCGATGGAGAGATTGCACGCTGGCGACAAACTCAATCACCTAAAGGTGTATTTCTAGATCGATTAGGGCATTACTTAACCGAGTCTCTAATTCCAGTCGCACTGGGATTGCGACTTTCAGGTTGGCCAGAGAATCAAGTTACTGATTGGAAACCACCTTTTATCGGTGCACTGATTGGAATCATGATTCTTTGGAACAAAGCCTTTAATGACATAGTCCACGTCTCTCGTGCTTTTGCCGGATTAGAGAAATTGGCAGATGCTAAATCTGTTGGAACCCCAACCAAGAATTGGCTTCGTATTGCCAAAGCCCCTTTCCGAATTTTTGCGGTACAACGCCTATTTCATTCCGTTGAAATGTCCATCATCATCGTGATATTTAATGGCAGCGAGAAATTGCTTAACTGGGGTATTTACCTGGCGATATTTGTAACAGCGGGACATTTACTTTCAATACTTGGCTCGCGAAAGCTAGATAGGGGTTAAGAGATGCTATTTATCTGTCACGAAATGATTTCTGGCTTCAGACACCTCTTCCCACGGGGCAGATTTAGATTTGTCTTAATCTTCTTATCTTTAATTGCTGCGACGATTTCAGTTTCAGAGCTATTGGTCATGAAATTGTTTGCCACTCTTGTTCTTCACGAAGATGAACTTGAATCACAGGCATTGCTCTGGGCGGTGATTGGCTTTTTTGTCTTCTTCGTTGTGACCAGGGTGAGTCAGTTCTACCAAAGAAATTATCGAGTTAAAGCATTTGCCCGCTCCTTCCGTGCTGCTAAGAAAGATCGCACCATGAAAGAGGAAAACCGTGAGTGGGCAATGGCTTTTGAGCTCACCAACGTCCTTAGCCTCGGCACTCAATTAGCTGCAATTCTGCTCTTTTTCCTATTTTTAAACCCTTTGTTCGCTCTAGTGAACACAATTGTTTTACTACTGGTATTGCAGGTGGTCGGTAATTTATTCCGCAAGCAGATAGCCATACAGGCAGAGCTAACCGCTTTAGGTGGAAATAAGAAGGTAAAGCCAGATAAGCGATATGCGGTTCGAATCAAAGCGGCTGAAACCGGGGCATTGAGCTCTGGAGCCGGCACATTATTTCTTTTAGGGCTGCTACTATTTTTGAGTATTGATGGTCAAATTACTCCAGCCAATACTTTGGTGATATTCCTCGGTGCCAGGTTGCAGAACTCCGTTATTTCTAATGCTTCCAGATCTTTGATGCGCTATGCCAAATCAAACTCTAGAACTGTTGTTGATGATGACATCGAATGACATCGAATTAACAATTGGCTATTCAACTCTTTCAGAGAGAGTAAAGCAGATTAGATTTCCAAAGCAAGAATCAAATCGCGAGCTACTTGTTGTAGTTCAAAACCCAGATCAAGCAAATTTGAAGGTAGAACAAGGACAAGCCAAAGTTTTTGAATTGACCAATAGAGGTGTTGCCAAGAGTCGAAATGCAGTACTGGACAAGGCATCTGGAGAGTTCTTGATTTTTGGCGATGATGACATCGTTTTTAATGAGTCGGGGATTAAAGAGCTAATTTCATATTTTAGATCCCATCCCCAATGTGACATCATCATGGCGCAGGCGGTTGATGAAACCGGCTCACTTCGGAAGCACTATCCGAGGCAGGCTCACAAACTAACCAGGTTTAACTCTGCTAAAGCTGCGACCTACGAGATGATGATCAGAGTCGCGCCCATTAGAGAAAAGAAAATCAGATTTGATGAAAGCTTTGGCGCAGGTGCAGAAAAGTACTTAGGGGATGAGTACATTTTCATTACCGATGCTCTTAAGGCGGGTTTGCAGGGTGTTTTTCTTCCAATTCCAGTTGCCATCCACCCCAAGGAGAGTTCGGGAAGTGGTTGGGGAACTAGGCGGGATCTAACCGCCAGAGCTGCGGTTTTCTCTCGGGTATTTGGCCCCTTTGCGCCAATTGCACGGGCTATGTTTTTAGTAAAGTCACGAAAAACATCGGTTGGCTTACGTAACGGTATTCGATTCATAATTGGCAAGTGAAAATATTCGCCCATCGCGGCTTTAGCCACCGATATCCCGAGGCAACCCGGTTGGCGTATGAGAAAGCTCTTGAGGTCGGAGCAGATGGCTTTGAGTGTGATGTCAGGCTAACTAAAGATAAAAAAGTGGTTTGCTTTCACGATAGAAATTTGCGAAGAGTTGGTAATCTGAAAAAAGCGGTCTCCCGTACAACTTTGACAGAGATGCAAGAGAAGGTTTCTGCCATATCTTTAAATGAATTATTAGATATTGCAATCGCCAATGGCATTGATTTACTCATAGAGACTAAGCATCCAGTGTTATCAGGTGGTGCAATTGAAAAAGCGGTTATAAAACTGCTAGATAGCAAAACAAAGGAAATTAAGGAAGCGAAGATAGAAATTAGACTCATGTCCTTTTCACGTTTAGCGGTTCGTAGAATGAAGAAGAGCTCCTATCCAACAATGAAGGTAATCAAGTATTCACTCGGATTTCTAATCCGTCCTACGAAAGATATTGCCGTAGCCGTCGAGCTCTTAAGGAATCACCCGGGATTAATTACACGCAACTCTTCCAATCGCACTTATGTATGGACTGTGAACTCTAGAGAGGATTTGCGGTGGCTGAAGAAGAAAGGTGTTTACGCGGTTATTACTGATAGACCGAAGAGAGCTAGACGGATTTTGCTACCCTCGCGCAATGGATGAGCGTTTAACCCTCTCAGTAGATTGTGGCGGCTTGTTTTTAAAGAGCTGCGTCCTTGATGAATCCGGCACTATGCATTCAAAACCAGGACGAATAGAGACACCCTATCCGCTCTCTCCAGAACGGTTTGTGAACACCATTAATGAGATTTCATCAGCGCTACCCAAGGCGTATCGCGCAACAATTGGAATGCCGGGAATGATTCGAAACGGTGTTGTTGTAGCAACTCCGCATTACATAACCACTCGCGGTCCTCGCACCAGAATTGATCCAGAGCTGCAGGAGCAGTGGAGTGATTTTGATGTTCAAAAAGCGGTATCAGACAAATTAGGAATTCCTGCCTTGGTTTTAAATGATGCAGAGGTTCATGGCGCAGGAATTATCACCGGCTCTGGCTATGAGGTTGTAATTACTTTGGGAACCGGATTAGGTTTTGCGATTTTTTATGGCGGGAAATTAACTCCGCACTTCGAGTTCTCTCATGCCACTGTTCGAAGAGGAACCACTTATGACACCTGGATTGGCGAGCCCGAGCGCAAGAGATTAGGAAATGTTTTCTGGTCCCGTCGTATTAGACAGTTAGTAGAAGAGTTACGCCCAGTTTTTAAATGGGATCGCTTGTATATCGGTGGCGGAAATGCGCGCTGCATTAGACCAATTGACTTAGAGCGTATGGGTGATGATGTTGTGATTGTGCCAAATACCGCAGGTGTTGCCGGTGGCGTCAGAGCTTGGAATTTAGAACATTACTATCGCGCTTAAGCGCGTAGTGCTTTAGCGAACTCTAAGAAGTCTCCAACAATAATGTCGATCTCTTTTTGGCCATGTGCCAAGGAGATCAACCACTGCTCATCTAACCCTGGAGGGGTCATTACATTTCTATTTAGGGACCAGAAGAAAGAAAGCTCGGCGATATCGAAATCTGTGGCTTTGTAATCGCGGTAGTTGCGTACCGGATCCGCTGACCAGGTAATACAGCCTTTTACGCCAAAACCAACGGTGTGTGCTGGAATCTCGTACTCATTAATAATCTCGGAGATCTTGGTTAAAGCTTGACGATTTAAATCCTCGCTGCGCTGTAGTGCTTCTGGGGTGCAGAGGCGATCAACTGCGCGGATACCGGCCATCGCTAGGTAATGACCATTAAAGGTACCAAGATGTGAATGCTTGCCATTTACTACAACTTCCATGTACTCGCGCTTGCCACCAAATGCAGCAACAGGAATTCCGCCACCAATTGATTTAGCTAGTGAAATCAAATCAGGCTTAACACCAAGTCTTTGCGCAGCACCTTGTGGTCCTGCAGTTAAACCAGTTTTTACCTCATCAAATACCAAAAGTACGCCGTACTGATCGCAGAGCTCACGAACTCTTTCGAGATAGCCCATATCAGGTAGAACAATTCCGATATTTTCCAGAACCGGTTCCATAAATAGACAGGCGATCTTTTCAGCATAGGCTTGGAAAACTTTTTCGATGGCATCAGCATCGTTGTAAGGAACTACCCAAACATCACCAGGCACGGTTGCATTTAGTGGAACGGTGTTTGGAGAGTTCGGATCTCCCGCTTTTTCTAGATCTGGTTTTGCAGAAACCATCAGTGGGTCATATGAACCGTGATAGCCGCCTTCAATTTTCACAACGCCTAATTTTCCGGTCGCAGCACGTGCGGTGCGTAGCGCGTACATCGTGGCTTCGGTACCTGAGTTGGCAAAGCGCACCATGTCTAACCCGAAGCGACGGCAAATAATCTCTGCACCATCGCGGGTGATCGGTGATGGAGTAGCGAATAAAGTCCCGACATCTAATGTGGCATGCGCTTCTTTGATTACCTCTTCATTGAGATGACCAACCAAGAGCGCGCCAAATCCCATTGATAAATCAAGCATTTCTCGGCCATCAACATCCTTCATCCAAGCGCCTTTAGCTGAAACGATGGAGATGGGATACGGATCCCAGTGTTGGAAGCTGGAGGCAACGCCAAGAGGGGTGACCTGAGCTGCGCGCTGATTTTCAACTCCGGATTGTGGAGCTAATTTATTGAATTTATTCCGCTCGATTTCAAGTAACTCTTGAATGCGTGCTGGAGAAACCGGTTTAACACGGTTTGGTGTCGACCTATAGGTCTGCGAATGATTTGTTTTGTTAAACATGGGAGTTTCGGGACTTCCCAAATACGGATCAGAAGATCCGATTTGTTGGTACCACACTCCTGTTCGAAATATCGCTTACTTGCTAGGGGTGAGGTTACTCCTGGGTATCAAAGACCGTCAAGAGATAGGGGGTTTATGCGTGTTTACCGCATAAAAAGATTGCGTAAACGACGGGTTGTGAAATACAAACCGGTCACAATCATCACACAGAAATAACCCAAATGCAGCAAGGTTCCAGAGTCCCAATAACCAAACCAAAGATCACGGACTAATTCAATTCCATGCCAAGAGGGAAATAGTTGAATCAAAAACTCTAACCAATCTGGATATACAGAGATGGGGTACAAAGAGCCAGAGAATAAAAACATCGGCAACAAAACAATGTTAATCATTCCCATTTGTTGGTAAGTCTTAAAGTAAGAGGTAATTGCCATTCCAAATGATGCAAAACCAAATGCGATAAAGACGGCTGCTGGAATCGCCAAGATTGCAGAAACACCAGGCACTAATCCTAAAGGTGCGGTGATTGCTAAGAAAGCAATAGCGTAGGAAAGTCCACGCAACAACGCCCAAGTGATTTCACCAAGCGCAACATCAAGTGGGCCAAGCGGAGTAGCCAACATTCCTTTATACAGCTTGCTTTCATTTAACTTAAAAAATACATTCCAAGTTGAGTCATAAATTGCGCCATTCATAGCGCTGGTGGCGAGTAGACCGGGAGCGATAAAAACCGCGTAATCAACTGTGCCGCGACCGCTATCAACATCACCAATTAACTCACCCATGCCGTAACCAAAGGCCAGTAGATAAAGAACCGGTTCGATGAAGCCGGTAACGATTGGCACCCAGGTAGAGGAGCGCAGCGCTATAAAAGCGCGCTCTAATATCGCACGAGCTCTACCGGCATAAAGCTGGTGACCCCAACGATCTGCTCTCTCCTCTGCAATCTCAACCGCGGTTTTCACTTTGCCAACCTTTCGGCGAACTTTCGATTGGCTAATTTAAAACCGGCCACCATCATGACAATCAAGTAACTGAAGTGAACTAACAGCATGGTCCCGGAGATTGAATAACCGTAGGAGAAGTAACGACCCAATTCAGTAGCGTGCCAAAGTGGTGAAATCCAACCAATAGGCTGCAAGAAAACCGGCATGGTGTTTAGAGGAAAAAATGTGCCTGAGAAAAGAAACATAGGCATAATGATCAAACGGTTTAAAACCGTCATGAAGTAGTCCTCATTTTTTACGCTGGCGGTGATTCCCATAATTACAGCGGCAAAAGCACCCGCTGCAAATATGGTCACAGGAATTACATCCCAGGATTGTCCAATAGTTACTACTCCAAATGCGATGAGTAAGGCCCAATAACAAACCACGGTAAATACAACACGTGCAATCGCGCCAATAAATACCCCCAAAACAATCTGTCCGGGATTAATTGGTGTTGCATTAATTGCGTAGAAAAGTTTGCGCCACTTAAAACCTTCCATAACTGGGAACATCGCCTCATCAAGCGCGCCGGTTAAAGCTGCACTGGCTAGAAGAGCTGGTGCGATAAAGGTTATGTACTCAACACCGCCGGTTCCGGAGGTTCCAGAGTTTTCATTAACCAAAACCCCAATTCCAATACCAATCGCCACCAAATAAAAGAGTGGATTGCCAATCGCAACGATGGCGATAATGCCCTTCCACTTCATCATTTGGGCGATTCGCGCCTCAGCTACATAGGTAGCACCGCGCGAGCGAATCTTTGCTACATCAATACCTTGGTTCATTCGATCAAAGATCTTCCCGTTAACCGTAGGAAAACATCTTCAAGAGAGCTGCGCCGAACCAAAGATGTTGTGGGATGTAATTTCTTTGCCGTGATTGCTTCAAGCAATGCTTCGCCATCTTCGACATACATCAAGATGCGATCCGGTAACTCCTCAATTCTGGAGCACATCTCGCGCAAGATTGGAGCTACCTCTTTATTGCGATCAGAGCCAAAGCGAACCTCAAGTACTTCTTTTGTGGAGTACTGCTTAATTAATTCGAGCGGAGAGCCTTCCGCCATGATTTTGCCCTTATCCATAACAACTAATCGATCACAGAGCTGCTCTGCCTCATCCATAAAGTGGGTAGTAATAACTAGTGTCACGCCGGTTTCCTTCAAACGGAAAAGGCGATCCCACAAAATATGACGGGCCTGCGGATCTAAACCGGTGGTTGGTTCATCCAACATCAAAATATCTGGCTCGCTGACCAATGCGCGAGCAATGGTTAAACGACGTTTCATGCCGCCACTAAGCGCCTCAACCTTTGCATCACGCTTGTCTTGCAACTGGGCAAAATCCAACAACTCTTCAATTTTGTTTTGGATAAATTTCTTGCTTAATCCAAAGTAACGTCCATAAATAAAAAGGTTTTCAGATACGGTTAATTCGCCATCCAGGTTATCTTGCTGTGGGACAACACCAAGATGAGCACGAATTTGTGGGCCATGTTCTTCAGGATCGCGACCGAGAATTGAGATAGTTCCAGAGCTGCGTTGTGAGGTAGCGGCGATGATTCGCATCGTGGTGGATTTGCCGGCCCCGTTGGGTCCCAGCAAACCAAAGGACTCACCCTTGGCTACATCAAAATCAATGGCATCTACTGCGGTGAAATCCCCGTACTTCTTGGTCAATCCACGCGCGCTAATTAGCGATTCAGGCATTGATTTATCTTATCCCCTCAGAGAGGTCTATAGTTCCACTACGTGCGGTTATTACATCAGCCAAATCACGATCTCACCTACGACGATGTTTTTATGATTCCGTCGCGCTCCAATATTACGAGCCGAATGGAAGTTGATTTATCAACTACCGACAACACTGGAGCCACAATCCCATTGGTAGTGGCAAATATGACCGCAATCTCCGGGCGCCGCATGGCAGAAACTGTGGCTAGACGTGGTGGACTCACTGTGATTCCGCAGGATATTCCGCTACCGGTCGTCACCGAAGTAATTTCCTGGATGAAATCACGCCATATTCTTTTTGATACTCCAATTACTTTAGAACCACACCAAACCGTTGCGGATGCGGCGTCGCTAATTCATAAGCGGGCTCATGGTGCGATTGTGGTTGTCGAAAAAAACAAACCGCTCGGAATCGTGATGGAAGAGGATTGGGAAGGTGTTGATCGCTTTACCCAAGTTCATCGCATCATGTCCAAAGATTTGATGGTAATTCCAAATACCGTTAATGCACGGGAAGCATTTGATTTACTAAATGAGAAAAATCGTCGCCTGGCTCCAGTAGTAGATGCATCAGGAAATCTAGTTGGCATTATTACCAAGACCGGAGCGCTGCGGGCCACTTTGTATCAGCCTGCACTAGATGCAAATAACAAGCTGCGAATTGCTGCGGCAGTGGGTGTAAATGGTGATGTCAAAGCCAAAGTACAAGGTTTAATCGATGCTGGAGTAGATGTCTTAGTAATTGACACTGCACATGGTCATCAAGAGAAAATGATTGAAGTTCTCAAATTAACTAAAGCTTTAGATCCCAAAATTCCAATCGTTGCCGGAAATGTTGTAACCGCAGAGGGCGTAAGAGATTTAGTTGCCGCTGGCGCAGACATAATTAAGGTTGGAGTTGGACCAGGCGCAATGTGCACCACCCGTATGCAGACCGGTGTTGGACGCCCACAATTCTCCGCGGTTCTTGAGTGTGCAGCCGAAGCAAAGAAATTAGGAAAACATATTTGGGCCGATGGCGGAGTGCGTCATCCACGTGATGTTGCACTGGCTCTTGCCGCTGGCGCATCCGCGGTAATGATTGGTTCTTGGTTTGCAGGCACCTATGAATCACCGAGTGATTTACGGGTTGATTCCAACGGTCGTCTATACAAAGAATCTTTTGGAATGGCATCAGCCCGCGCTGTTGCTGCCCGTACCTCTAGTGAAGATGCCTTTGATCGGGCCCGCAAAGCGATTTATGAGGAAGGTATCTCTACCTCTCGCATGTATCTAGATCCCGCCCGTCCTGGGGTTGAGGATTTGATTGATGAAATCATCGCTGGAGTTAGATCCTCTTGTACTTATGCTGGCGCGAAATCACTTACAGAGTTTGCAGAGAAAGCAGTGGTCGGAATCCAATCTGCAGCCGGTTATGCAGAAGGTCGCCCGCTACATCAATCCTGGGGCAAGTAATTAAGCACTCTTTGCATACTTTGATGCAAAGATTAAAAGGTAAGAAAGCGCTGCAATCAACAACAAGGTCCAACGCAGCTCAATCGCATCTGCGATGAAGCCGATTAATGGTGGTCCAATTACAAAGCCAAAGTAGGAGACACCAGACACCTTTGCGACCGCTTCGGAAGGTGCAATAACTCCTGCGTATTTTGTGGATGCGAGGGTTCCAGCTGCACTGAACATCAATGGGATTACAACAGACAACCCCAGACCTAACAAGAACCAGGCGACCATAATCGCAGGAACTCCACCAATAAATAATCCAGCGGCTAGACCAGTACCGGAAATTAATCCACCGGTTGCAATTATTATTGAAGCGCCAAAACGATGCGCCAAATAATCACCAGAGAACCGGCCGATAATCATGGCGGTGCAGAAAACTATATAAGGCAGTGTTGATATAAACGGCGTGGCATCAAATGCATCGCGGGCCAAGACACCGCCCCAATCTCCTGCTGCACCCTCACTCATCGCGGCAAACAAACCAAATAATCCAAAGATCCAAAAGATAAATGGATGTTTGGCACGTGGCCCAGTTGAGAAGTCATGTTTATCAACCTCTGCAGGCAGGAAGAGTGGCTTAATCAAAATAGCTGCAACTACATAAATACCAGCCAGAGTTGCTGCTTGTTGCATTGGTGTGATCTCCCACTGCGAAAACAATCCACCTAGCACTCCACCAATTAAAGTTCCGACGGAGAACATGCCGTGAAATACACTCATCAAACGTCTTTGTGCACGTTGTTCAACAACTACCGCATGAGCATTCATTGAGACATCTTGAGTGGCAAGTGCAAAACCAAAAATAAATAATGAAAACCAAAACCATTGCAGATTCAAAAGTAAGCCGACCAAAATACAGCTGATTGCAAGCGCCAGAGTTGACCAGAAAATTACCGGTTGGCTACCGAATTTTGCAGCATTACGTCCTGCTGGTTTTAAAGCGACAAATACACCGATAGAGACAAAGAGAAGTGAGAGACCAAGGGTGCCGTTAGAAACATCTAATATCCGTTTGAAATCCGGGATACGTGCCACGAAGGTTCCAGCGGTAAAGCCATTAATAATGAAGGTAATGGTTACTGCGAGGCGAGCGCGACGAAGAGAAGTTTCCATAATTTGCTAAGTCTACCCAGCAGAGGTTCAATAGTTATTAAGGTTTTTTTCAGAAAAAAATGATGAGGTGCGGGTATGCAAACAGTCTCTACATTTAGCAAGGTAATGATCGGTTTTGTTATGGGCGCGGTAGTGGCGGGAGGAGTAGCGGTCGCGGTTACCCCCGATGTTCCACCCACCAAAGTATGTGTAGATAACCGCACCAAAGCGCTCTATGCCGCCACAGATGGCAGCTGCTCTAAGACCCGAACCTTGATGACAGTGGTCGGCAGCTCAGTAGATGTCCAGACCATTGCTTCTGCGGTCTCACCATCAGTTGTTTCAATTGCGGTTTCTTCTCCTGCGGGAAGTGGAACTGGCTCTGGTGTTGTTTATCGCTCCAGTGCAACATCATCTTTCATAATTACCAACGAGCATGTAATTGAATCAGCTCTACAAAATGGCACAGTTAGAGTTGAGTTGAACAATGGTGACATCGAGAAAGCAACCATTGTTGGCAAAGATGGTACCTACGACATCGCGGTATTAAAAATTGAACGTGGAAACTTAAAGCCAATCACAGTCGGCAACTCAAACAAATTAATTATCGGCGAACCGGTTGTAGCTTTTGGTTCACCACTTGGATTATCAGGAACTGTGACCAGCGGAATTGTTTCCGCGCTCAACCGTCCAGTAACAGCTGGCAATACCGGATCAGAATCTTTCATTGATGCGATTCAAACCGATGCAGCAATTAATCCCGGCAACTCCGGCGGCCCCTTGGTTGATGCCACTGGTGCATTAGTGGGAATTAACTCAGCGATTGCGACATTAGGTAATGGCGGTAATGGTTCTATTGGACTTGGTTTCTCAATTCCTATCAACCAAGCTAAACGTGTAGTTGATGAAATCATCGCTACCGGCAAATCCTCTAGGCCATTCCTAGGAATTAACTTTGACACCGCCTACACCGGAACCGGAGCCAAGATTTTGCGCGTAGTTGATGGTGAAGCTGCTGCAAAGGCGGGAATTCCGGCAGGTGCGATTATCAAAGAAATCGATGGCCGAAAGATCAATGATTTAATCTCTGCAATTGTCCGTATCCGCTCCTATGCCCCTGGCGATAGCGTGAAAATCACCGTTGATATGCCATCCGGTGGAAGCCGCACCTTCACAGTGGTACTTGGAAAGGCTGATTCACTCTAAATTAATTGATTAAATCGCTGGGGTAACGAGGAGTCGATTCTCAATCCCAGCGATTTTTTCATGACTAATCACTATCACTGTGGCGCCAGCCATGTGTTTTTGTAACCTTTGGAAAATGCGTTCTGCAAGTTGCTTATCTAAATGTTCCAAAGGCTCATCCAAAATATATAGAGGTGTTTTCCGCAAGAAAACCCTTGCCAATCTCATACGTTGTAGTTCGCCTCCCGAAAAGTTTTTGCCAAAAGCACCAATATGGGTATCCATCTTTTCAGGAATGCTGTTAATCAATTCATCCAACTCGACGGCTTTAAGTGCAGCAGCAATATCTCCATCACTGGCGTCAGGATTGGCTAGCTTCATGTTTTCGAAAATCGAGCTGGCAAATAGGTGATCTTCTTGCAAAGATACAGTCATCGCGTTTCGTAGGTTCTCGTTTCTAATGTCCCGCACCTCAATGCCGTTTATTCGAATTGAACCCTCATAGTTAATTAACCCCGAAATGGCAAGTGCCAATGAAGACTTACCAATTCCGGATTCACCTTGAAGTAATAAACTTTCTCCAGCCCTAATATTTAAGCTAACGGGATTGTGGCTTAAGGATTTAGATTTCCATACACCTCTAGCTGATACCGCTTTCAACATCACCGTTCCAGGCTCTAGCGTCGCATAAGCCTTTGTCGCAGTTGCTGATTTGATCACGTCATCAATACTCTTCTGAGCCGTCACGATTTTGCCGTAATTGGCTAATGGCGCGATCAAGACCGCTAAGCCATCGAAGATTGCAAGTGGTAAGAGAGTTACAACCGCAAGATTGATGCCCGCTAAGCCATTTTCTAATTTAGGCAAAGCCATCAAAAACGAGACCAGAATTGCTCCATACATACCGGATTGCAGTATTGAGGCGCTACCTCCTGCGTTGGAAATTAAACGCTTTTCACCTCTGATTATTGCGGCTTCACCGCTACCCAAGCTGGCGCGCAGCGCATCCTGATACCCGTAGATTTTTGCCTCCAAATGCCCACGTGTTGTATCAGAAATTAAATCCGCTAACGCTGACTCATTTTCAAAAATCTCTCTACTGTGTTGTTTGGACACCCCCGCACTTAATAAAACAATCAGAATCGCGGTAATTAAATAAATTGCAAGAACAATGAAAGAGATATCAGGTGCTAACCAGAAAATTACACCGACACCAGCCCAAGCAGCAATTGCTGCGCTGATGCCGGGGATAAATATTCGTATCCAGCGATCTTGTACAAGTTCGATGTCGGCGGTGAGTTGCTGTAATAACTTACCTTGCCGCATCGCTTGGGAGCTCATAGGTTCGCGACGTAATAAGGCTCCGTAAATTCGAATTTGCAAGGCGGTGGCGGCACGCAAAATCGCGTCATGTCCATAGATTCGCTCGGCATATCTGAATACGCCTCTTCCTAAACCAAAGAACCTAACTGAAACAACTGCAACTTGCAGTGTAAGTATTGGTGGTTGAGTAGATGCCATAGAAATCAACCAGGCGCTTGCTGCTAATAAACCTACTGCCATAGAAAGTGAAATTCCGCCCAATAGAGCTGCTACAAAAAACCTAGGCACTATTCTCATGAAAGAACCTTCTCTACTGAGAACACCTTGTCAGCTTTAGATTTCAATTCAGCTCTATGAGAAATAACAATAACTAATTTGCCAGCTACAACTTGCGCTCTTAGTAACTCAATAATTAGAGCTTCTGACTCTGGATCTAGGGCGGCACTGGGTTCATCCATAATTAAAACTTCATGGGGATGTAACAATGCTCGGGCTATCGCGAGGCGACGTTTTTGACCTACTGACAAATTAACCGGTTGGTTAAGGGAAATTCCCTGCAATCCAACCCGCTGTAAAACCTCATTTATCTCGGAATTCGTAGCCTTGGGTGAGCTTAATTGGATGAATTGTTGGATAGAGCCGGAAGGGAAATGGGGATCTTGAGGCACCCAGGAAATGTTCTCCAACCAACTATTTATATCGATTGCATCATAATCATGTACACCTTTGGAATCGGTGATTTGAATAGCTCCGATATCTGACTGAAGCAAACCCATTAAGACATTTACTAAAGTTGTCTTGCCGGCTCCAGATGGACCAGTAATTAAATTTAACTTTCCGATCTCGAATTCACCATCTGGCAACCAAAGTTGATCTCGATTTGGATAATTAATCAGTAATTTACTCCAAGAAATTCTCTCGATTTTGTTCAATTTGGTAGTACCCACATGTTTTGGAGTGGCAAAATCAATAATCTCAAAAATATCTTTAGCTGATTGCATTCCATCAGCAGAGGCGTGGAACTGGGCAGATAGATTCCTTATTGGCCAATAGACCTCGGGTGCCAAAATCAAAATCACCAAACCACGCCACAATT
Organism: Candidatus Nanopelagicaceae bacterium; assembly: GCA_018882885.1. Taxonomy (GTDB): domain Bacteria; phylum Actinomycetota; class Actinomycetes; order Nanopelagicales; family Nanopelagicaceae; genus MAG-120802. Next base: position 22,182 of record VERG01000005.1, read on the forward strand.
CAATTTCACCATCAACCAGGCGTAGACCAATTGCAACTGCAATCAAAGCTACAGAGAGAGTAGCAATAATTTCAAGCGCCAAAGAGGTTAAGAAGGAAATCTTTAGGACTCTCATGGTTTCTACTCGGTAGCGATTACCAACCTCTTCAACCTGTTTGCCCTGAGCTTGGTCGCGTCCGAATAGTTTTAAAGTGGTGAGGCCAGAAAGTAGGTCTAACACGTATCCAGAGAGAATTCCTAGGGTGCGCCATCTCTTGCGCATCGCCTCTGAAGTGTATTTGCCAATCAAAACACCGAAGAGCGGAATCAGGGGAACAGTGAACAGCACGATCAAACCGCTAGTTAAATCCAGGTAAGTGATAGTTGCGCCCACGAAAAGAGGGACAGATGCCGCTATAAAAATCTGAGGCACAAAGCGAGTGAAATAAGGCTCTAGATTAGCTATCGCTTTGGTGGAGATTAGCGAAATACGGCCCGGGCCAAAGCGCACATTTAGTTCAGCGCCATTTGTAAGGATTTTATTGAATAGAGCTCGACGTAAATCAACTCTTATACGATGTGAAATCTGGTTGGTGAATTGCTCCCCGACATAGGTGAGTATCACTCGAACTGCAAAGACTAAAATCAAAAAATTTAAAGTGTTTTGCAACGCTGAAAATTTCAGCTCTCGCTGAAAAGCTCCGGTAATTAACTCGGCCAACAAAAAAGCTTGGGCGATTGTTGCAACTGTAATCAAGATTGCAGATAAGACAGCAATCAAAATAAGACCGCGGCTACTTCGCGAGATACGAAATAGCCGCGGATCTAAGAACTTCACTTAGGCAGTTTACTAAAGTCCAATACACCTGATTCTGGTGATGGAATCTGTGCTGCGCTGATACGTTTTCTAAATACCCAGTAAGTCCAACCTTGGTAGAGTAGAACTATCGGGGTTAGAACCACGGCGACATATGTCATCACCTTCAAGGTGTATGGAGTTGAAGATGCATTATTGATATTTAAAGAAGCGGTCTCCAACAAAGAACTCGGCATCACATTTGGATACAAAGCTGAGAAAAGGGTTATGACGGCAAAAGTCAGAGCTATGGAAGAGTACAAAAATGCGTAGCCTTCGCGGCCGCGCAGATTTGCACTCAAAGCCGCCAGCCAAGCAACTGCAACGATGGCTGCCAGTCCATACACCTCAAGCTTGTCGTTGTATGCGGTAACTGTAATTGCCAAGAATGCAACTGTTACGACAGCAGCAAACAAACCAATCTTGGTCGCAATAACACGTGCTCTTTCGCGGATAGCGCCATCAGTTTTTAACGCCAAAAAGATTGCGCCATGTGTCATAAAAACCGAAAGTGTCACCAAACCGCCCAATAACCCATATGGGTTGAGCAGATTGAAGAATCCTCCGGTGTACTCAATTACATTGTTTTGTACCTCGAGAGGAACGCCTCGCACGATGTTGGCAAAAGCCACACCCCAGAGCAGTGCAGGTACAAAGCTTGAGATCACAATGGCGTTATCCCAACGACCACGCCATTTTTCATCGCCGTATTTGCTGCGATACTCCATAGCGACACCACGCACGATTAGTGCCATCAGAATTAGAAAAAGCGGAAGGTAAAAGCCGCTAAACAAAGTGGCGTACCACTCTGGAAAAGCTGCGAATGTCGCACCTCCGGCAACTAGTAACCAAACCTCATTTCCATCCCACAACGGTCCCAGCGTTGTGAGCACAGCTCTTCTTTCAGCTTGAGATTTGGCAACAGTCTTTAGTAACACACCGACTCCAAAATCAAAACCTTCAAGTACAAAGTAGCCAATCCAAAGAACGGCGATTATGACAAACCAGAATGTTGTTAATTCCATGATTCTCTCCTAGTAAGCCATCGTCAATTTCTTGGTGGAGTCTCCACCAAGTTCAACCTCTTCATGGAGCTCAGAGGTGTCGATAACCTCTGGTCCAATTTGAATGGCTCTAATCATCAACTTGAATTCAATTACCGCTAGCACTCCGTAAAGAAGCGTGAAGACGATCATTGTGAAAGCAACACTTGCTGCTCCAACGGTTGGGCTTACCCCATCTTCAGTTTTGAATAAACCAAACACGGCCCACGGCTGGCGTGCTGTTTCGGTGAAAATCCAACCGAAGGAGTTAGCAAGGATTGGGAGGAAAGGCATTGAAATCATGGCTGGCAAGAACCAACGACCCTTAGGTAGTTCATTCTTACGTAGGCGCCACAAGGTAATCAGTGCAAAGAGAGTTGCTAAAGCACCGAAACCAATCATTAAACGGAAGCCCCAATAAGCAAGAGGAATATTTGGTGTGTAATCACCGGGTCCATACTGCTTCTCATATTGAGCCTGTAAATCATTAATTCCTTCAACAACACCATTCACATCACCGGTAGACATGAAGGAAAGCACGCCAGGGATATCAATCTGGAATACCGGACGACTTTGATCCAAGGTGCCGATGGTTAGCAGTGAGAACGGTGCACCTTCAGTGGTTTCATAAAGCGCCTCAGCCGCAGCCATCTTCATAGGTTGTTGTTCAGTCATGATGCGAGCTGTCCAGTCACCTGTTACGGCAATCATCACAAAAGTAATCATTACCGTTACGAGACCTAATTTGAGAGTAGAGGTTGCCATCGCTTTTTCACGATTTTTAACTAGTAACCAAGCGGAAACTCCAACAAGGAAGGAGCCAGCTGTGAAGAAGGCAAAGGAAATGGTGTGAGCAAAAGCGGAGACTGCTGTATTTTGAAATAGCACGGCAAAAATGTCGTTTAGTTCGGCACGACCGCGAGCTTCATTAACGGTGTAGCCAACAGGGTGCTGCATCCAGGCGTTAGCTGCCAAGATGAAGTAAGCCGAGAAAACCGTACCCATCGCAGCTGCCCAAATAGAGGCCAAATGAATCTTCTTGGGTAGGCGATCCCAACCAAAGATCCACATACCAAGGAAAGTGGACTCCAAGAAGAATGCCAACAAACCTTCCATGGCAAGTGGTGCACCAAATATGTCACCGACGAAACGGCTATATGAAGACCAGTTCATTCCGAACTGGAACTCCTGCACAATCCCCGTGACTACACCCATTGCGAAATTAATCAGAAAGAGTTTTCCGAAAAACTTTGTGGCTTTTAAGTACTTAGTGTTTCCAGTGCGGTACCAAGCGGTTTGTAGGCCTGCGACTAGAAAACCCATTCCAATTGTTATAGGTACGAATATGAAGTGATAAACAGTTGTGATGGCAAATTGCCAACGCGCAAGATCTAATGAACTCATATGCACTCTCCTTTTTGCACCTTCCAATTCTGCGCCTGACAAAACTTCGTTTAGTCCGTTTTGGCTGTGCGCTCCCTCACGACACATTTTTTTACGCTCAAAAATCACGGTTTGCGACCAGGTTTGAGTGCTAGCACCTGCTAGGTTTAGAGCCAAGTTTGAAGGAGGAGATGCATTGGCCGACGAACACAACGATGATGAACTAAACGATGACATCATCACCGAAGAGATGTTGTGGGAGCGAATTCCGGAAACTCAAGGAATCGAACGTGCCAGCACTTACTACGAATTAAGCGCCAGAATTTATGCGCGTGGTCAATATGACGAGGCTCTAGCACTTGCAGAAACCGCACGTGATATTTACTCCGAATTAGGTTCTGCAGCACCAACAGAAGGATTAGCGCAGGCATACTCTGCAATTGGTTACAACTTAAATCAATTAAAGCGAATGCCAGAGGCGGCAACCGCGATGAGTAAGGCGGTTGAGTTACTTCGAGAAAACAAATCACCAATTGCTCTCGAATTGGCTTGCACCTTAGGTGAATGGTGGTTTAGTTCTAAGGAGTATCAAAACACTATCGATTGCATGGAGGAGTGTGCCCGCGAGCACCTCATCGATGGTAATGAACTCGGTGCAGCGACTGATTTTCATTTAATTGGTTGCGCTTATAGAGAGTTAAAAAAATACAAAGAAGCGCTGGAAGCTTTTTATGAAGCGCGCAAATACTTCAAAGCCGCCCGTGAAGTCATACATGTCGCCCGTTGCGATCAAAAGATTGCACATTGCTACACAGAGTTAGGTGATGCCGAATCGGCTCTGGCAGCAGCACAGAAAGCGGTTGATGTCTTCACCACCGCGCACGATCACCGCAGATTGACCTACGCTTCATTTGAACTTGGTAAGGCACAGGTTTTATCGGGTGAGGTTGATGAGGGTTTGAATACCCTCGAACGGGTGCTAGATATTGCAGCTGAATCAGATCCCAAGGATTTTGAGTTCATAATGGCCATCGAGCGTCGCATTGCTGAGATTCTGCATACCCAGGGCCGCTCTGAAGAGGCCACCGAAATCGAGCGTCGCATAACCGCAATCGCTGAGATATTAGAAGATTAATTAGTGGGCCAGCCAGACCTATCATTCTTAAAAGAGCGTGACACTCTAATCATCACAATGGTGTGTTTGGGAAATATCTGCCGTTCACCAATGGCCGCCGCCGTGCTCCATAACAAAGTTGCCAAGATTGATAAACCCAAGATATTTGTTGATTCAGCTGGAACTTCAAATTGGCATTCAGGACAAGGGCCAAACCCACCTTCAATGAGAACCTGGGAGAAAGCCGGTTATAAATATGATCACATCGCCTCTCAATTTAATTACTCAAGGTTGGTGAGCGCAGATTTAGTTTTGGTAATGGATCGTCACAATCATGAAGAGGTCATGCGCTATGTGACCAGTGATGAAGAGGAACAAAAAGTTTTTTTCTTGAGAGAGTTTGATCTGACCCAGCCAGATTCAATAGAAGTACCAGATCCTTATTCTCTGCCAGACTCTGCTTTTGAAGAGGTTTTAGGAATGGTGGAGAAAGCAACAGATGGATTAATTAAGCAATTACTTATGTAAGTGTTGCATAGCCCAGGCATACATTGAGATTGCACCCGCAGCAGAAGCGTTCATGGATCTAGTTGATCCATATTGAGTAATCGCTAGTACCTGTTCGCAAACCGCTACCGCTTCATCAGACATTCCAGCGCCCTCTTGGCCCAAGAATAAAACGCAGTTCTTTGGAAATTTGGCTGACTCGATTGGAGTAGAGACCTCGACATTATCAATACCAATAATCGCTACCTGATTTTCATCGCACCAGGTTTTGAAATCTGCGACAGTAGGATGATGAATAACCGTTAAATATTTATCGGTCACCATCGCACCACGACGGTTCCAATCCCTTTTGCCAACAATATGGACGCTCGAAACATTAAAAGCGTTTGCGGTGCGCACAATTGAGCCAATATTCAAATCATGTTGCCAATTTTCAATTGCAATACGCAGTGCGTGGCGCTTGGTATTTAGATCTGCAACTATCGCCGATACGCTCCAATACCGGTATTTATCCAGCACATTACGGCGATCACCATTTTCGAGCAGCTCTGGATCGTATTGCTCGCCAACCGGCCAAGGCTTTGGATGTGGCCCAACTCCAACTACGGGGTAAAACTCACCTGGACCGATTTCAGCTGGTGGCTGATTCATAAATTTGCAACCAACTTCTTAGCTTCATCGATGATTGCAGCCTCGTGTGCTTTTAACTCATGGCCTGGATACTCATTGCCATGTGCAAATGGATCAGGAAGTTTTGTTACCCCAGACAACTCCTGCAAAACAAATAATCCGCAAAATGGTGCGTAGGTAGCGTTGTATCCACCTTCATGGGTCATCATTAATTTTCCACCGCAAACCTCATTGGCAACATCCATTAACTTACGGGTTAAAGTTTTGTAGCCCTCTGCGGTAATTAGCATGCGACCTAGTGGGTCAAATACAGAGGAATCAAAACCTGACGCGACACAGACAATATCGGGATTGAATTTCCTAATCGCAGGAATCACAACCTCATCAAAGGCGTAGTAGTAACCGCCATGACCGGTACCCGGTGGAAGCGGAACATTTATATTGGTACCAACACCTACGACGTCAACATCACCAGTTTCGTGGGGGTACAAACGGTTCTGATGAAGAGAAATAGTCAGAACATTAGGGTCATCGATAAATATAGCTTCAGTCCCATTGCCATGATGTACATCCCAATCCACGACAACAACGCGTAGATCACTTCCATGAGTTTTCTTCGCAGCATTAATCGCCACAGCCAAATTAGAAAAAATGCAGTAGCCCATTCCGGTTTCTCTAACCGCATGATGTCCCGGCGGCCTGATTAACGCGTAACCATTATCAACCTGACCATTCAATACCGCATCAAAAAGTTCGATAGCACCACCTGCAGCCATAGCCGCAATCTCATATCCACCACGCGCAAATGGCGTAGATAAATCCCCACCATCACCACCAAGTCGAGTAGCTGATTCAGCCTTGATGCGAGCTATGTGCTCTTTGGTGTGAGTGGTCTCTAACTCCGCCTCACTAGCTTTGCGCGCCGGTACTCGAGTTAGGTGATCAATTAACCCGGAAACCACAATCAATTCATGAATCCGTTTTTTGGTCTCTGCGTTTTCATAATTCATATATGGCTGCAGTCCCGCGCCAGGATCTGAGGGCATATCGCCGACAAAGCTGCCGGTGTCATGCCAGCCAAATATCTCGTGATAAACATATCCCGTGCGCATGGGGCAAAGCCTAAAGGCAAGTTGGTTACCTGCCTACCTGGCATTGGGATTTGTATGGGGTTGCTCATTTTTGTTCATTAAACAGGGGTTGAGCTTTTTAACCCCATTTGGCGTGGCATTCGGAAGATGTGCTCTAGGCGCATTCACATTGTTTATTTTTCTTAAGATGAGAAAACTCAACCTTCCCACCAATCCTAGAATTTGGTTAAAACTTTGGATTGTTTCACTTCTTCTTAATTCGATTCCAGGAGTGCTTTTTGCAAAGGCGCAGACTGAGGTCACATCCATCTTGGCTGGAATCATTAACGCCACTACACCATTGATGACCCTATTAGTCATGCTTCTAATTTTCCGAGAGGAGAAAATCTCGCGAAATCAAATCTTTGGGCTTTTTATTGGCGCATTGGGAATCTTGACGGTTTTTGGAGTTTGGAATGGATTGGGTGAAAATCCACTGTGGGCTGTTCTGATGTTGCTGGGGGCAGTTTTCTGCTACGGAATATCTTTTCCTTATTCAAAGAGAAACATTATGCCTCTTCAATTACCAGTAGAGGTATTAGCCGCAACTCAACTTCTAATGGCTTCATTAACTTTGCTACCCTTTTATTTGTTTGATGGCATAAGAAATGAAAACGCTGGTTTAGTTCCGATAATTTCCATGTTGGCATTGGGGATATTTGGTAGTGGATTTGCATACATATGGAACTTCCAGATCATCAAGAGCGCCGGAAGCGTCATCGCATCTACCGTTACCTATATAACCCCAGTCGTAGCGGTGATCATGGGGTTAATTTTCCTAGGTGAACCTCTAACTTGGAATGAGCCAGTTGGGGGAGTAATTGTGCTTTTGGGTGCCGCGATTTCACAGAATCGATTAGTACTCTTCCGCAATGTTTAAGAGGCTGTTTTTAGTTCTTCTAGCGACCACTCTAACTTTTACGCCAGCTCAGGCGCTGCATACTTTAGAAAAGTATGTGAGTGCAAAACAACTTGCCTCACCGGGATTGCTAGTAGTTAATTCGACAGATCGCTCTGTGTTGGCTCAAAACAAATCAGATACGCCGCGCATCCCGGCATCTGTGTTGAAGTTGTTGTCGACCACCACTGCACTCTATTTCATTGGTCCAGACAAACAATATTTAACCAAGATTTATAAGACGAATCAGCCGGATGTCTTTTACATCAAAGGCACTCTTGATCCTTGGTTAACAAGCAACTTAAGTTTTGCCAAAAAGAATAAACAGAGATTTCTACCTGGCCTAGTAAGTAAAGCCAACACTGAAAATCTAAAGAAAATTAAAGTTGTTTACTCCGGTTTGTTTGAGAAAGATACCACCGAGTTAGCCGCAAACTTAAAATACAAAGGCATAAAAGTAAGTTTTCAGAAGATTGCCCCCAATGAGGCCGAAGCACTTGGAATTGAGGAGCTGGCGAGTGTGACCTCGGTTTCGGTAAGCGAGATGGTTAAGTTCGCAACACTTTGGAGCGACAATCGATTGGCAGATCGTTTGGCAAAAGACGCGGTACGAGAAATTGGATATGAAACCAATGCCAAAGGCTTAACCACGACCTTTAAATTGGCGCTGGATGCGCTAGGCGTGGACCACACCGGTTTAGTTGTAAAGGATGGCAGCGGTCTATCAAAAGAGAATCGGGTTTCTGCCACAACAATCGTAAATCTATTAATCGCGATTAGAAATAACCCTACCTTTGCCTCGATCTATGAAGGTCTACCGATCGGCGGCGAAACCGGCACACTACAGAAAAGATTTTTAGAAACCGCACCAGAAGCGGTCGGGAAAGTGCATGCTAAAACTGGATGGGTAAATAACAGTGTCACCTTGGCAGGATATGTACAAAATGGTGAAACCGAGTACGCCTTTGCGATATTGGCAGATGGAATCACTCCATCTTTTACTGCGCGAAACAAGGCACGCGCAGCTATGGATCGTTTAATCGGAGCTATTGTGAAGGGGAATCACTAAATACTTTGATGGCTCCGCCATAACAAGCGACCCACACCCGTTTGTGTAGCGGTTCGTAGGTAATTCCAATTGGCTCATTACAGACATTTATCTTTTGCATAACTTTGAAATCGCTGGTGCGCACTTTAGAGACCGTATCGCTGGTGTAGTTAACAACATAAAGTGCGGTGCCATCTGCAGAGATATCCAAACTTCTTGATGCGCTACCTGTGCGCACAGATCTGACCACTTTCTTAGTAGCTAAATCCATCGCTACAACTCGGCCAGAGCTATTCAAAGTCACATAAATTGTGCTCTCATCAGGGGAGAGCACAACAGCTCTTGGATTTGAGCCAACATTAAGTAGTTCTCGCTCAAAGGTTTCCAGGTTGATTTTGTGAATTACTGCTCCGCCCATCTGAACAACATAGGCAAATTTAGAATCCTTAGAAACAGTAATGCCTCGAGGATAGGCCCCGATCTTTAAAGTCTTGACGACCTTTTGGCTGGCGATCGAGATTATTGATAAATCATAAGAACACCAATTGGTTACCAAGACGTATTTATTGTCTGGAGTTACATCTACAACTTTTGGCACCACGCCTACTCGATATGCGGCATCAATCTCCCAAGTTGTGGTGCTAATGCGATAAACAAAAGAGCGGTCATACTTATCGGCCGGAGAACACTTATCTGTTCCCTCTCGATTAAAACCTTTTCCATACATTGCATAATTCGTTACATACAAATAATCACCATCAGGCGAAAAAGCTCCCTCAACGGGGGCGCCGCGATGTAAACCTACGTAACCCTTTTGACCCAGTTTATTTAAGTCAACTTGGTCAGAAATATTCTTGATTAAATCTAGAGATTTAGCGTCATAGACAGTGACTGAGTGCCGATACATCATGTTGTGAGCTGATACATAACCAGTTTTTGAAGCCCGCACTGATTTAGGTGAGATATTGCCGGTAATCGTTTTTTCTAACTTTAACTTTGTTTCAGCGGAGCTAACCTCTGAGGCGCCAGCAGAGAAAGGTTGAATTAACAGGGCAAAAACTATGGCCCATCTCACCGAAATACGCATGCGCCCAATCTACAGGTATTCTCGCGCTCATGATTTCGCCCTACATCGCACTTATGAAATTGCGTGTTGTAGAGCTGTTATTGGTCACAACTTTGCCAGCACTTTTTTTGGCCGCAGATGGAGTGCCACCGCTTGATATAACACTGGCAACTCTAATCGGCGGAACTTTAGCGGCAGGTGCTGCAAATGCATTTAACATGGTGATTGAAAGCGATATTGATCAACTAATGAATCGCACATCCAAGCGACCTATCGTTAACAATCAAATCTCTGAGAACCAAGCCCTTGGATTTGCTACCGCTATAACAATTATCTCCCTGGTTATTTTTTGGTTTTTTACTAATCCATTGGCAACCGGATTAACAGTAGGCGCAATCGCCTTTTATGTCTTTGGCTACACAGTTGGATTAAAACGTCGCACTTCACAAAACATTGTTTGGGGCGGAATCGCAGGATGTCTCCCAGTTTTGATTGGCTGGGCTGCAGTAACTAATTCATTATCTTGGACCGCATTTTGGTTCTTCATGGTGATCTTCTTCTGGACGCCACCACATTTTTGGGCTTTAGCCATCAAATACCGTGATGATTATGAAGCAGCAGGAATTCCGATGTTGCCCGTGGTTGCTCCTATGGCAAAGGTTTCTCAGCAGATGTGGTTCCACACAATCCTCATGGTTATCACATCATTCTTAACTATTTATAGTGCTGACTTACCTAGCTGGGTGTGGTTAGCAAACGCATTAATCGCAGGCCTATTTGTTTACCAGGTGATGGGTTTAAATAAAGGAAGTATCGACAAGAGTGCTGGAAAGATATTCCACGGCTCTATTACATATTTGAGCCTTTATTCTGTGCTGTTAGTCCTCGCCATCTTCATCTGATTCATGCTCATCATCATGGTCTTCATGATGATCACGCCCTTCATGCTCGCCATCTTCATAATCATCGTGATGTTCGCGGCCCTCATGCTCATCAAAGTGAGCAGGTTCATTGCCTTCATCATCGAAATCTCTAATGTGGGGCTTAGCGACAGGGGTATATGTAGCTTCAGGGGTGACAACAACCTCTCCCTGCTCTTTACCAATTGCGGGCGGCTTTATCGCAAGAAAACCAATTAAGAGTAGAGATGGAACTATAAATACCAATTTGTTTTTCATTTATAAACCCGCCTTCTGCAGGGCTGATGCTAGTGAGTTTCTAAATCCCATAGAGGTGTATGTGGCACCGCTAATTCCAGAGATGTTGGCGGATTGAACCTTAAGCACCTCTTGCTGCAGCCAGGGAATAACTTGATTAGAGATCTTGAGAGATTTTCTATCGCCATTTGGATACTGCAATGTAGTTACATCGGTAATTTTTCCATCTGCAATAGTGACTTGAACCTGTACTGGACCCCAACGAGTAACGGCGGTTTCTCCAGCAAAGGTTCCGCTAGACGAAGCAGTGGTCTTTGAAGTTTCAGTTTTGCTCGCAGCCGGAGTTGGTTGGGTGGTCGCCTCAGCCGCAGGCTTTGATGTAATTGCCTTGTCGGTGCTGGGCTTGGAAGCATTTTTGACTTTGGAATTTACGGGAGAGGGTGAATTATCGGGAGTTACTTGTTGTGCAGAAGGTGAATTTGCAGGAGTGGCCTCTGGAAGCGGTTCTGTGTTGCTGGAAGCTATCGAGCTGTTGAGTTGCGGTGGGTTGTAGCTTAAAACTCCGACCACTCCAGCAACTGTGCCGGTGATTAGAAACGCGGTTTTACGTATCAACTGACCTCTCCCTACTGTGCGTGATACAAAAAGGCCTCGTGGTGTACACGATCTTTTGGTATCCCTGCTGATTTACATGCTGAGACAACATCATCGATGAGTCCTTGCGGACCACATACGTAGACATCGGAATCGGCAAACCTAGGTACATATTTCTTCAAAGAAAACTCATTGATTGGGTGCTCAACTCTGCTTCCAACCAAGTAGTGAATCTTCACATTTCGTCGCTGCGTCAATTCATCTAACTCTGCTTTCAAAACTAGGTCATCATGGTTTCGCGCCCGATAAACGACATCAATACTTGTGGAATCTGGAATTTCATCGATGATGGCTCTTAACGGTGTGATTCCAACGCCACCGCCAATTAAAGTGGCATGTTTGAATTGGCGTGCCATATCCCGGGTGAAAATTCCATATGGTCCTTCAATTACAACTCGAGTGCCAATCTTTATATTTACGAAATCTTTTGAGGAATCACCCAAAGCTTTAACTGTGAAACGTAGTTCGTTATTGGTTGGAGCGGCACTGAGCGAGAAAGGATGTGATTCATGCCAACGGTCTTTACTAAGGAAGCGCCAGTTAAAGAACTGTCCACCTTGAGCATTTAGTTTGGAGATGTTTTTACCTGATACATAGATGGAAACAACACCAGGCCCTTCGACCTCAACCTTTGAAATAACAAGTTGGTGTCTGATGGAGCGAGCTACCGGAATAATGATGCGCCAAGTAACAATTGAAAATACGACTGAGAGATAAAGACCAATCCAGTAAGCGCGATTTAGTGGATGTCCAATGAACATTCCACCGGTAAGAATCTGATGCATAAAGGAGAGTGCCACACCAAGGTAGGTGTAAAGATGAATAACCCACCAAGTTTCATACTTAATCGAGTTTCTTACATTTTTGTAAGAGGTGATGCCGGCCAAGATCAAAAGTAGAAAACCGACCGCCGCCGGAAGCATCCAAGGGTAAGTTGTGGTCATCAACCAAAGTTCATAACCAATTACTTCACCTTCAGCGCCCGCATACCCCAAACCAACTAGCAATACATGAAAAGTGATCATGTAGAGCGCATACGGCATAGCTTTTCTATGCCAGACCACTAAGCGATCATGACCAAGAGCATTTTCAATCCAGGGAATTCGTGCGATTAAAAGTAATCCAATTATCGAAAGATATGAGCCGGTTAAAGCGAAAAATCGAGAAATCGTGGTGATAATGGCGTAGAGATCGGCGAAATCTCCCGAAGTTAAAGTTGTTATTTGAACTGTGAAGGTAAAACCAAGACCTAAACCGGTGAAGAGAAAGGCTTGATCGCCAATCAACTTTTTACGAATCGCCTTCACTTCGGAACTCTGACATTTATATATGTGTGAAGGCTGAGAGACCACTGAGCGTCACATCCGATTATTGCTGCTGGTAAGACCACGCACCATCTCCACTCTTATCTACCGCCCAGAAGCTGTAATTTCTAAAGGCTTCATCTCCCATCCAATTCACGGAGTCTCTACCATCTACAACGAGCGCTGTTGCAAGTGCATCAGCAACCCCAGCATCTGGACCGACCACTGTGGCCGCCCTGGCACCTACCGCGGGAACTCCAACTCGCGGATCGATTATGTGTGCACCACGTTCATATGTACCGCTTGAAGCGATTGCGCCATCAAATAACTCGTAGGTTTTGGCTATCTGGTCTCTGAAATCAGGATGCTGAACTCCAACTAACCAAGGTGTTGTTGAATCAACACCACCTCGCACCACAACATCGCCACCAGCGTTAATTTGAATATGTTCGATTCCTTGTTCAGTGAAGAAACGCAGAGACTCTTGAGCCGCCCAACCTTTTACAAATCCAGATGGATCAAAGCCACCTGGAACCGCCCAGGGATCAAAGGCTCGCTGAGTTAGCTCACGCAATTCAAGGCATTTATTCCAGACCATTTTCACATTTGACGAGGCATCTGTGATTGCTAACTCATTACGTCGTAAACGTGCTACCTCTGAGTCAATTAGATAGGTAGAAAAACTTCTATTGATCAATTCATAAAATTGTTGTGCGGAATCACTGGCGGTCTTGAAGCGGGCTTCAGTCGTCGAAACATCCGGCACTTGAAGGCTGATTACCGTGCCCCATATTTCTATATTTCTAATCAGCATCACACCGCCCACTTACAAATTGTAGTTACCTTAAAACCTGGAATTTCTTGATGAGATGGCTAAGGCTTGGTTGAAAATCACATCTTCTCCAGCGACACCTGATTGAATTTCAACGGGATTTTCAGGGTGCCCCTTTATCCTTTTCATCAGTAACTGACCCCCATTTCCCCAGGGAGCCTAGGAATGAGATCAAAGCGAGCTCGCGTATTAGCGCTGAGCCTTTCCTCTTTATTACTGTTTTCTGCAACTCCGGCAATTGCTGCTAAACCAAAACCAACATTGGCACAGATTGAAGCCGCCAAAAAAGCTGAAGCAGAGAAAAAGAAGTTAGTAGATGCCGCTACGGCAAAATTAAATAAAGCCAACTTAACCCTGCGCCAATTAGCAGCGGTAGCAAACGCGGCTCGTATCAAATACGAAGCGGCTAAACGTGAGTTAGCGATAGCGGTTAAGGAAGCACAGGCCGCGACAGCTGCCTATAACGTTGCGGTTTCTGAGGTTAAAGCGGCGCATGATGCGATTGGCAGATTAGCAACCAATGCGTACATCATGGGCGGAGGCTTTACCGATTTAGATTCACTTCTACACTCTGATGGTCCACAAGATTTGATGGATCGACTTTCAACCCTTGATTCTCTTGGTGCGCAAAATACTCAAGCACTATTTCGATTCAAAGCTGCTGAAGCAGCTGCACAAAAAGCTAAGAAAGCTGCCGATGCTGCCAAAGTTGCGCAAGAGGTCGCGACCAAGAAGGTAGAAGCCGCCAAAATAGAAGCAGATGCGGCCCGTAACGCGCAGCAAAAAGAGGTTGATAAGTTACAAAAGATTCAAGATCAAGTACTCAAGGAATTGAATGCAGCGCGCAAAACCCGCGTGACACTTGAGCAACAAAGACAACTTGCTTTATTGGAAGAAACTAATTCTCAGATCGCAAATAACACCGCGATCTACACCAAGGTATGGCCAGATATTGGTTTCAAAGGTCGCTCTACCTCACGTTCAACACCTGAGATGCGCGCCAAAGCTGTGGAGTTCGCGAAGAAACAAGTACAAGCCCGTAAGCCATATATCTGGGGCAGCGAGGGACCAAACTCATTTGATTGTTCTGGCTTGGTTTACGCTGCTTATCGCGCAGCTGGATTGGGTTGGCCAAACTGGGATCGTCTCAACTCCTCTTTGTACTTTAGCTACACAAAACATGTACCAATAAGTCAATTAGAGCCCGGTGATTTGTTGTTCTACTCCTACAAAGGAACTGTCAACACAATTCACCACATCACAATTTATGCTGGCAACGGCATGATGTGGGAGGCCAATTCAAAGGGTAAAGGCTTGCTGTACTCAAACATCTACAGCATTAAGGGACTTATGCCATACGGAGGCCGCGTCTAGTATTTGGCCTATGGCCGCCGCTACTCCGCTTTATCAAATCCGCCTTGCGGTGCGCCGTGAGTTAGAGGATTTAACCGCTGGCGACACTGTAATTGTTGCTGCTTCTGGTGGTGCTGACTCATTAGCCCTTGCCGCTGCATTGCTACCTGAGTGCAAAACTTTAGCGCTGCGGGTTATCGCTTTAATTGTCGATCATGGCTTGCAGAAAAATTCTGCCGATGTTGCACATGAAGCAAAAAAAGAGTTGGTAAAAATTGGTTATGAAAATGTTGAGATTCGTAAAATCAAAGTTGAAGTAACCGATGGTTTAGAGGCATCAGCCCGTCGTGCCAGATACGCCGCGATTAATGAAGTGGCAAAACTTCATAACGCCGCCGCAATCTTCTTAGGCCACACTAAAGATGATCAAGCCGAAACAGTTTTGTTGGGATTAGCCAGGGGCTCTGGCACAAGATCACTTTCTGGAATGGCACAGCGCATCGATAATTACCGGCGCCCCATGTTGTCTATTTCTCGTGAGCAAACCGAGGCGGCATGTGAAGAGCTCGGATTAAAATTTTGGCGCGATCCACATAATCAATCAATGGAGTACACCAGAGTGCGTGTGCGGGAAAATGTTTTACCTTTAATGGAAAAAGAGATTGGACCCGGAGTGGCTGATGCTTTGGTGCGCTCGGCAAAGTTGTTAAGAGATGATGCGGATGCACTCGATCAATGGGCTGATGAGATCTTTGATGAACTCGATCCCACCGCGCTGGAAATCTCGACATTGGAATCTTTGCCGCGTGCGATTCGCACCCGAGTCTTAAGAAAGGCGATTTATCTCGCCGGCGCCCCATCAGGCTCACTTTCTTCCGAACATATCGAGCCGGTTGAGGCTCTGGTCACAGCCTGGAAGGGTCAGGGCCCGGTATCCCTCCCCGGCGGTGTGACCATCGAGCGAATTTCGGGCAGACTTTCGCTCTCTTAAACCGCGGTTTATTTACCTGAAAGGTTGATTGTGGATCTCGCATCAGTCCAGAGTGAAATTGAACGAGTAATTGTTACTGAAGAACAGTTGCAGAGCCGTTTGAAAGAGATCGCAGTTCAAATTGAAGCTGATTACAAAGACCAAGACCTTTTGCTGCTTGGGGTATTAAAAGGTGCGGTTATGGTGATGGCCGATCTATCACGTCATATCAATCGCCATGTTGAAATGGATTGGATGGCGGTTTCATCTTATGGCTCCGGCACTAAATCATCCGGAGTAGTTCGAATCTTAAAAGATTTGGATAAGGACATTACCGGTCGTAATGTTTTAATTGTTGAAGATATTGTTGACACAGGTTTAACTTTGGATTGGTTGAAAACCAACTTGAACTCGCGCGGTGCAAAATCAGTTGAGATTATGACGGTGCTTCGTAAACCAGAATCAGCTTTGGTAAAGGTTGATGTGAAGTATGTTGGCTTTGATATTCCAAAGGATTTTGTAATCGGTTATGGACTTGATTTTAATGAGAAGTACCGCAACCTGCCCTTCATTGCAGTTCTAGCAAAGCACATGTACGAGTAACCATGGCAGAAAAACAAAAAATCAAAAAGCCTCGGATGCCACAGCAATCCGGTAAAGGTCCACAGAAGCAAAAACTTACCCGAAAGCCTCTCTTCTGGATTTTTGTTGCGATTATTGCCGTCACGATTTTTGGTCAGATCTCATCGAGCGGAAATCAATTCACCAAGATCGAAACCTCCCAGGCGATGGCCGCCATCACCCGCGGCGAGGTTGAATCGGCAAATATCGTCGATCGTGATCAAAAGATTCAATTAGTTTTAAAACCTGGCCAGGCGATTAATGGCTCAACCAAGGTTGAGGCCTCATATGTCACAGGTCAAGAACCGGTATTAGTTGATCTATTAACCGCAAATCAGCCGCCAAAAGAGTGGGATGTCACCGTTCCACAGACCAATATCTTTGTTTCAATTCTCTTCACACTTGGCCCGATTATTTTGTTGGCCTTCCTGCTCTTCTTCCTTATGGGACAGGCGCAAGGTGGATCGCGGGTATTTTCCTTTGGTAGATCACGCGCCAAACTTCATAACAATGAAGTTCCACAAGTTACCTTTGCTGATGTTGCCGGTGCTGATGAAGCCATTGAAGAGTTCCGCGAAATCAAAGATTTCCTAGCTGATCCAAAGAAGTATCAAGAGATTGGTGCCAAAATTCCAAAGGGTGTTCTGCTCTTTGGCCCTCCAGGTACCGGTAAAACTTTGTTGGCCCGCGCCGTTGCTGGTGAAGCCAAAGTCCCTTTCTATTCGATCTCTGGCTCTGATTTCGTTGAGATGTTTGTTGGAGTTGGTGCCGCACGTGTGCGTGATCTTTTCAATCAAGCCAAAGCAAATGCGCCATCAATTATTTTCGTAGATGAGATTGATGCTGTGGGGCGCCATCGCGGTGCCGGTATGGGTGGCGGACATGATGAACGCGAGCAAACCCTTAATCAATTGTTGGTTGAGATGGATGGCTTCGAGCCACATGATCAAGTTATTTTGATAGCAGCTACCAACCGCCCTGACATTCTTGATCCAGCGTTACTACGTCCAGGAAGATTTGATCGCCAGATTGGCATTGATCGTCCTGATGTAAAGGGTCGCGAAGCGATTCTAAAAGTGCATGCTAAAAATAAGCCTTTGGAAAAAGATTTGGATTTGCTTGGTATTGCCCGCCGCACCCCAGGATTTACTGGAGCGGATTTAGCAAATGTTTTGAATGAAGCGGCGTTATTGACCGCAAGAGAAAACCGCAAGATTGTTTCTCGAGATGATGTTGATGAGGCGATTGATCGGGTAATGGCTGGTCCGCAGCGTAAATCAAGGCTTATGAGCGAAGAGGAGCGTCGTGTCACCGCGTATCACGAAGGTGGTCACGCTCTTGTAGCCCACGCATTGCCACATACCGATCCAGTTCACAAAATCACCATCATGCCTCGTGGTCACGCCTTGGGTTACACAATGGTTTTGCCTGATGAGGATAAGTACTCAACAACCCGCAATCAGATGTTGGATCAATTGGCTTACACAATGGGTGGACGTGCAGCAGAGGAGCTGGTGTTCCATGATCCAACCACTGGTGCCTCAAATGACATTGAAAAAGCCACAACTTTGGCCCGCGCTATGGTTACTCAATACGGCATGACTGAAAAACTAGGTGCGATAAAACTTGGCACCAGTGATGCAGCACCATTCTTAGGAAGAGATTACGGACATCAACGTGATTATTCAGAGGATATTGCTTCTGCGGTTGATGAAGAGATAAAAACCTTTATCGAAGGTGCCCATCAAGAGGCTTACGAGATCTTGGTCGAGAACCGCTCCATTCTTGATGCTTTGGTAGAAGAGTTGCTAGAAAAAGAAACTCTGCACAAAGAAGAGATTGAAGTAATCTTCAAAAATGTTGCGCTGCGTCCAAAGCGACCTGCTTGGACTGGATCATCACAACGGCAACCATCTCGCATTCCACCAGTAGCGTTGAAGCCACGGAACAACGGCACAACCCCTGAGGAAAAACCAAAGCGCAAAAAGAAATCTGCCACCAAGGATGAGTAAGCAGTTTGATGCACAGCGCGCCGAAAAGGCGGTAACAGAACTTCTGCTTGCCCTTGGCGAGGATCCATCCCGTGATGGATTGCGTGATACACCAAAGCGCGTAGCTCGCGCGTTGCAAGAGAACTTTCAAGGCTTGTATCAAGAGCCAAAAGATGTTTTAACCACAACCTTTGATATAGGCCATGAAGAGCTGATTATTGTGCGGGATATAGAGGTTTTCTCCCATTGCGAGCACCACTTAACCCCGTTTCATGGCGTCGCCCACATTGGTTATATCCCAGGTCCTTCCGGAAAAGTAACCGGTTTATCAAAGTTGGCACGGTTAGTTGATTTATATGCCAGACGTCCTCAGGTGCAGGAAAGATTGACCTCGCAGATCGCCGATGCAATGGTGGAGGTTCTACAACCTGGTGGTGTTATCGTAATTATCGATTGCGAACATCTCTGTATGTCGATGCGTGGAGTGCGTAAATCTGAAGCTCGCACCATCACAAGTGCGGTGCGCGGAATGTTGAGAGATCCAGCAACCCGTGCCGAAGCGATGTCTCTAATCACAACCAAGTAGTTTTATGACAACTTTGGTAATGGGGATTTTAAATGTTACCCCAGACTCCTTTGCAGATGGCGGCAGACATTTCTCCTTAGAGAAAGCTTTAGAGCGCGCAGATGAGATGATTGCCGAAGGCGTAGACATAATCGATGTCGGTGGTGAATCAACTAAACCTGGAGCAGAGCGGGTAAGTGAACAGGAAGAGCTAGATCGAGTAATTCCAGTTATTACAGAGTTAGTAAAAAAAGAAGTGCAGATATCAATTGATACAACTAGATCTAATGTTGCCTCTCAAGCAATAAAGCTCGGAGTTCATTATGTGAATGATGTAAGTGGCGGATTAGCAGATCCCAAGATGTATAAAGTGATTGCCGATAATCCGCAGGTGCAGTACATAATCATGCACTGGCGGGCCCACTCTAAAAATATGCAGGAGCTTGCCACTTACAAAGATGTAGTCAAAGAGGTAAAGGAGGAGTTAGAGGCTCGTATCGACTCCGCTATTGAATCTGGTGTGAATCCCGAGCAAATAATCATTGACCCAGGTTTAGGATTTTCTAAACTGCCAGAGCACAACTGGGAGCTACTAAAAAACATTGACCGAGTAGCGCTTTTGGGTTATCCGGTCTTGGTCGGTGCCTCCCGAAAAAGATTTCTCGGCGAGCTCACAGGCGCCACTAACCCTGATGAACGGGAATCTGCATCTATTGCTGTGACCGCCATGATGGCAAAGCAAAACATCTGGGCGGTGCGCACCCATTCAGTAAAACCACATCGTGACGCAATTGCGACGGTAAATGCTTTTGCAAAAAATAGAGCGGGGTAGAGTGGCGGCGTGAGCGACAAGATTAAAGTTACCGGTATTGAAGGACTCGGCTACCACGGTCTATATGACACCGAGCGCGAAATCGGCCAACCCTTTGTTGTAGATGTAGTTCTTAAATTAGATTTAGAAAAAGCCGGCAAGACTGATGAAATCCAATACACCGTTGATTACAACGATATTGCGCAGTTGATCTACAACGAGATTGTTGGCCCGCCGATGAAGCTCCTGGAGACAATGGCAGAAAAGATCTGTCAGAAGATTTTTGCAGCCTACTCACCAATAGAGGAGATTGAAGTAACCGTCCACAAACCCCGCGCTCCAATCTCGGTTCCCTTCGGTGATGTATCCATCACCATCAAAAGGGAGCGATGAAGGTAGTACTTGCACTTGGTGCAAACTTGGGTAATCCAAAACAACAAATCGCAGATGCAATCGCCAAAATCGGTGATGTTGTAAAGATCGCAAAGATTTCATCACTTTACGAAACCGCGCCTTTTCAGGTTAGAGATAAACAACCTAATTACATAAACGCTGTTTTGATTGGTGATACTGAGCTACAACCCAAAGAGTTAATTCATAAATTACTTGATATCGAATCCCAACTTGGTAGAGAGCGATCTTTTCAAAACGCGGCCCGCACTATCGATATCGACATAATTGATTATGAAGGTTTCTTTCTAGAAAGTGATGAGTTAACCCTGCCCCACCCCAGGGCCCATGAACGCCGCTTTGTTTTGGAGCCTTGGGCCGAGATCGAACCCGATGCGGTGTTGCGAGAACATGGCCCAATAAAGGAGCTTTTGGCCGCTCTGCCGTAGCGGGATAAACTTTGTAACGCCTGGTACCACCAAAGGACTGGAGCTTTATAAGTGAAGTTAATGCAACTCCTTACGGAGATAGAAAAGCCCTGCGCTTTTGTACCCACGATGGGTGCGTTGCATGCCGGTCATCAATCACTAATTGCCCAAGCCCGCGAACTTTGTGATGAGGTTGTGGTCTCGGTTTTTGTTAACCCATTGCAGTTTGAAGATAAAGAAGATCTGAAAAAGTATCCTCGCACACCAGAAAAGGATGCGGAGATGGCGGCCGCTGCTGGGGCAACAGTTCTTTGGACACCTAGTTATGAGGATATTTATCCGGCCGAAATCAAAAAGTTGTCGGCCGGTGAATTAGGTGAAAAGTTTGAAGGGGTGCATCGCCCTGGACATTTTGATGGTGTTCTAACTGTGGTGCATCGCTTATTTGAATTAGTAAAACCTAAATACGCAATCTTTGGGGAGAAAGATTTTCAGCAATTGTTTTTAATTATCAAGATGGCGGCCCAACTTCATCCAGAGATTGAAATCATCGCCGCACCCACTGTGCGCGAAACTAGCGGACTAGCCATGTCATCACGCAATGTGCGACTTGATAAAGATGCTCGCATCGCTGCTGATGTAATTAGCAAGGTCTTGCGGACAGCAACGGAATGTGAGTCTGTAGATCAAGCCAGAAAACAACTTGCCGCACTAGAGAATAACTTAGATTTTAAATTGGATTACGCAGAGATTATTGATGAAAGCAGCTTTGAATTAGCAAATAATGAGACGCAGCGAGCTCGAGCAATTGTCGCGGGCTGGATAAATGGTGTGCGTTTGATTGACAATATGGCAATGAAGCAGGCGTTGGTGCGAGTATGAGATTGCTAGCACCTACCCCCGGTTGGACCGCAAAGGCCGATGTCGTTGTAATCGGCTCTGGCGTCGCGGGATTAACCACGGCACTACAAATCCGCGCCCATAACCTTTCAGTTTTACTTGTCACAAAATCATTTATTGACGCTGGTTCTACCAAATGGGCGCAGGGTGGAATCGCCGCAGCTTTAGGGCCTGGTGATTCACCTGAGCAACATGAAAAAGATACTTTGGTTGCAGGAGCTGGTTTATGTGATCTGCCCGCAGTTAAAGTATTAGTAAGTGAGGGACCAGAGGCGGTTAGAAAATTAATTGCCCGTGGTGCGGTCTTTGATAAATCTGAAACCGGTGAAATTGCTTTAACCCGCGAAGGTGGACATTTACGAAACCGAATTTTGCATGCCGGTGGCGATGCAACTGGTGCTGAAGTATCCCGGGCCTTGTTGGCTGCGGTTTCTAATGATCCAGGAATTGAAGTTGTTGAACATGCATTGGTTCTTGATGCACTCAAGACCAGATCTGGTCGAGTTTGCGGAGTTACGCTGCATGTCATCGGTGAAGGTCGCAGAGATGGTGTTGGTCAGGTGTTGGCACGTGCGGTTGTTTTAGCAACTGGAGGTTTGGGTCAGGTTTATTCCCAAACTACTAATCCATCGGTTTCAACCGGTGATGGTGTTGCTTTAGCGCTGCGTGCAGGGGCTGCGGTAGCTGATGTTGAATTCATTCAATTTCATCCCACTGTTTTATATATGGGCGAAGGTTCTAAAGGACAACAACCTTTAATTTCAGAGGCGGTACGTGGCGAAGGCGCATTCTTAGTTAATGACAAAGGTGAAAGATTTATGCAAGCGGTGCATCCACTGGCAGATCTGGCGCCACGTGACATTGTGGCTAAGGAAATTTCACGACAGATGAAGCTCAGTGGTGCTCAGCATGTTTGGTTAGATGCCCGCGGTATTGCTGATTTTGCCGAACGGTTTCCAAATATTTATGCATCATGCCAAGAGATTGATATTGATCCAGCTCAAGATTTAATTCCGGTAGCCCCAGCCTCTCACTACGCATCTGGTGGCGTACGTACTGATTTAAATGGCCATTCCTCGGTTGCGGGGCTTTACGCAGTGGGAGAGACCGCCTGCACGGGTGCGCATGGTGCCAATCGTTTGGCCTCCAACTCTTTGCTAGAAGGTTTGGTTTTTGGTGCGCGCATCGCTGAAGATATCGCGGCAAACCTTGCTGATTTCGAGAACCCAGCGCCACAAGATGCCAATGAGTTCTTACTTTCACCATCTATTCGCGGAGAGTTGCAGCGCGCCATGTCTAAAGGTGCTGCGGTAATGCGTACCAAAGAAAGCTTGCAGGAAACCTTGGCGACCCTTGATAAGTTAAAAAACGCTACAACGATTTTTGCCAATTTAGATGCTTGGGAAACTACCAATCTTTATCTTTTAGCTACCGCAATTGTTAAATCAGCATTAGAACGTACCGAATCCCGTGGCTCACATTTCCGCGGTGATTATCCGCAAGAATCAGAGCAATGGATTAAACGGATTCACCAAACCTTAGCCAGTGATGGCATTTGGAGCTCAACTACCGAGGAGGTGTTCAATGATCTCTCCATCGCTCGTTAATGAGATTGAGGCTGCGGGATTGAAGATTGATCTAATTGAGCAAAGGGTCGCCCAAGCATTGGCTGAGGATGCGCACGATGGTGATGTCACCAGTAAAGCCACGATTACCGCAGAGCAAACTAGTAAAGCTGCCTTCACAGCTCGTAAAAGTGGGGTAGTGGCTGGAACTCTGATTGCCGCCGTTGTCTTAGAACAATGCGGTTTAAAGAACTACCAATTACTTGTAAAAGATGGACAAGCAATTAACGCAGGTACCGAGTTAATAAAAGTAGAGGGCAACACAAGAGCAATTCTCTTGGCAGAGCGCACTGCGTTGAATTTCCTATCGCATCTCTCTGGTATCGCCACCTTGACCGCACAATGGGTAAAAGAAGTTGAAGGCGGTAATACAAAAGTTAGAGATACCCGCAAAACCACACCTGGGCTGCGGGAATTAGAGAAGTACGCGGTCCGTATGGGCGGCGGCACAAATCACCGCATGACTTTAAGTGATGGCGCGCTAATCAAAGACAATCACATCGCAGCCGCAGGATCAGTAACCGCTGCAATTAACAATGTTAAAAAGGAGTTTCCGGGTGTTGAGATTGAGGTGGAGGTAGACAACCTCGAACAATTAAAGGAAGCGCTGCAAACCGGGGTCGATATTGTTTTGTTAGACAACATGAGTATTGAGCAAACTAAAGCGGCGGTTGAAATTACCAAAGGACATAAAACCAAATTGGAATCATCCGGCGGTTTGAAGATTGAAAACGCCGCCGCCTATGCCGCAACTGGCGTGGATTACTTAGCTGTCGGTGCGCTGACCCACTCAGCGCCCGTTTTAGATATCGGATTGGACTTCTAATGCTGCTCACTATTGATATCGGTAACACCAACACCGTACTCGGCATCTTTGATGGTGAGGAGATGATTGACTCCTGGCGAGTTAAGACCGATGCACGGGATACCGCAGATGAGTTGTTGTTGCAGTACCGCTCATTGATTACCGGCTACACCATAACTGGATTAGCGCTTTGTTCTACTGTGCCTTCAGTGCTTCGCGAAGCCCGCACAATGATGGGTAGATACTTCAAAGACATTCGCACCACCATCATCGAACCTGGTGTAAAAACCGGCGTGCCATTACTAGTAGATAACCCCAAAGAGATTGGCGCAGATCGCATCGTAAATACTTTGGCGGCACATCACTTGTATGGCGAAGGTGCCTGCATCGTGGTGGATTTTGGTACCTCCACAAACCTTGATGTGGTTTCACCAAAAGGTGAGTTCCTCGGTGGTGCACTTGCACCAGGAATTGAAATTTCAGTTGAAGCATTGGCATCACGTGCGGCACAGCTGCGTAAAGTTGAGTTAGTAAAACCAAAATCGGTAATTGGAAAAAACACGGTAGAAGCCCTGCAATCCGGCACTATTTATGGTTTTGCCGGCCAGGTTGATGGCTTGGTAAATCGCATCAGCGATGAGTTGGATGCGCTCTATCCCGACAATGACAAAATCTCTGTAATCGCTACCGGCGGATTAGCACCGCTGGTACTAGGAATTTCAGAGACTATTGATTATCACGAACCAGATCTCACACTTATTGGCCTGCGTCTAGTGCATGAACGGAATGGATAGACTGCCGCCACTATGGTGGAAAACGACCTCCCAGAACAATTACGGATTAGACGCGAGAAGCGCAACGCGCTGTTAGATCGCGGCGTCGCACCATATCCAGTTCGAGTACCGCGCACCGCATCCTTAAAAGAGATACGTGAGCGTTTCAAAGATTTAGAAATCGACAAATCATCGGGCGTTACAGAGAGCGTTACCGGTCGCATCATCTTCAAACGTGATACCGGCAAACTCTGCTTTGCAACCTTGCGCGAAGGCGATGGCACCGAACTTCAGGCCATGTTCTCTCTAGACAAGGTTGGTGAAGCTTTACTAGAAAATTGGAAAACCGATATTGATCTTGGTGACATTGTTTCTGTCACTGGTGAGGTAATCACCTCAAAGCGTGGCGAGCTTTCCATTTTGGCCAACAGTTTTGAAATCGCCGCTAAAGCTCTGCGCCCACTTCCTAATGAACACAACCCACTTAATGAGGAAACGCGAGTACGTATGCGTTATGTGGATTTGATTGTTCGTCCCGAAGCCCGCGACACTGCACGGGTTAGACCAAAAGTTTTGAAATCTCTACGCAACACCTTTGATCAATATGATTTCATCGAAGTCGAAACCCCGATGTTGCAGGTCATGCATGGCGGCGCTGCTGCCCGGCCTTTCAAAACCTTTAGCAACGCCTACGACATAGATTTATTTTTACGTATCGCTCCAGAGCTTTTCTTAAAGCGCTGTGTAGTTGGTGGGCTAGAAAAAGTATTTGAAATCAACCGCAATTTCCGCAATGAAGGTGCTGATTCCAGCCACTCTCCAGAGTTCGCGATGCTCGAGATGTATTGGGCTTATGCCGATTGGCGGGATATGAAGGCGCTGACCCAGGAGTTGATTCAAAACGCAGCAATGGCGGTGGCCGGCTCACACAAAGTTACACATCATGATGGACGTGTAAGTGATCTGGGCGGGCAATGGAAAGAGGTTAATTTCTACGACGCCATCTCCGAAAGCGTCGGCGAGGTCGTAACTCCACAAACCTCCTTTGAAGATCTAAAGAAAATCGCTCACAAAATCGGGCTCAAGATCGATCCAAAATGGATTCACGGCAAGTTAGCTGAAGAAATTTTCGAGCATGTCTACAAGGATAAATTGCAAACCCCGACCTTTGTTATGGGATATCCAGTTGATACCTCGCCACTTGTCCGCGAACACCGCGATACCCCCGGCATCGTTGAGAAATGGGATCTCTATATTGATGGTTTTGAGTTAGCCACCGGGTACTCCGAATTGATTGACCCAGTAATTCAAAGAGATCGTTTAGTAGAACAAGCACAACTTGGTGCCAAAGGTGATTTAGAGGCGATGCAGGTTGATGAGGATTTCTTGCGCGCTATGGAGCATGGCATGCCACCAATGGGTGGTGTTGGTATGGGCATCGACCGTTTGTTGATGGCACTTACCGGTTTGGGAATTCGCGAAACCATTCTCTTCCCGTTGGTTAAACCAGAAGAGCAGTAGAGATGTCAGTCGCAATCCGCCCGGCACGCACCAGCGATATCAAAGCGATTCGCAAAATTATCGATACCTATTCTCTACAACGTCGTTTGCTCTCTAAAGAAACCGTTATGTTGTATGAATCTGTCCAAGAGTTTTTTGTCGCCGAAAAAGATAATGAGATTATCGGCTGCGGCGCATTGCATGTGCTTTGGGAAGATTTGGGGGAAGTGCGCACAGTTGCGGTAAATGAGGCATTCCGCGGGCAAAAAATCGGCCACCAAATTCTCACCCAAATAATTGAACGTGCGAAAACCCTCGGATTAAAGAGATTATTTTGTTTAACATTTGAAACAGAGTTTTTTGGCAAACATGGTTTTACAGAGATTCAAGGTGCACCAGTGGAATCCGATGTTTACCAACAACTTCTGCGTTCTTATGATGAAGGTATCGCCGAGTTCTTGGACCTCGAGAGTGTGAAGCCCAACACCCTGGGCAACACCAGAATGCTCAAGATTCTTTAAGCCCCACCGGGCATAAAATCCCAAATATTGCGGTTATACCCGCCAGTTATTCCCATATCTTGAGGCTTTATCCAGCTTGAAATATAAGGGTCGCCCCAAATGGCCACCTCTTATACGCTAGCCCCAAGTTGTTGGGTCAACCTCTTAAAAGGAGTCAGATCGATGTTTGAGCGCTTTACCGACCGAGCCCGTCGCGTTGTTGTCCTCGCGCAGGAAGAGGCTCGCATGCTCAATCACAACTACATCGGCACCGAACACATTCTTCTTGGATTGATTCATGAAGGTGAAGGCGTCGCTGCAAAGGCGATGGAATCACTTGGTATCTCACTCGAAGCGGTTCGCTCACAGGTTGAAGAGATCATCGGTCAAGGTCAGCAAGCACCTTCCGGACACATTCCATTTACACCACGCGCCAAAAAAGTTCTCGAACTTTCACTACGTGAAGCGCTACAACTTGGCCACAACTACATCGGCACCGAACACATTCTTCTTGGATTAATCCGTGAAGGAGAAGGCGTCGCAGCACAGGTATTAGTAAAACTTGGCGCGGATTTAAATCGAGTTCGCCAACAAGTTATTCAATTGCTCTCTGGTTACCAAGGCAAAGAACCAGCCACCGGTCCAGCAGAGGGAACACCATCTACCTCACTTGTTCTTGATCAATTTGGTCGCAACCTCACTCAAGCCGCCCGCGAAGGAAAACTTGATCCAGTTATCGGCCGCGAAAAAGAGATCGAGCGCGTTATGCAGATTCTTTCGCGTCGCACCAAGAACAACCCAGTTCTAATTGGTGAACCAGGTGTTGGTAAGACCGCAGTTGTCGAGGGACTTGGACAAGCCATTGTTAAAGGCGATGTTCCAGAAACCCTTAAAGACAAGCAGCTTTACTCACTTGATCTTGGCGCACTAGTCGCAGGTTCACGTTACCGCGGTGATTTTGAAGAGCGTTTGAAGAAGGTATTAAAGGAGATCCGCACCCGCGGCGACATCATTCTTTTCATCGATGAAATCCATACCCTCGTCGGTGCCGGTGCAGCAGAAGGTGCGATTGATGCAGCAAGCATCCTCAAGCCGATGTTGGCACGTGGTGAGCTCCAGACAATTGGTGCCACAACACTTGATGAGTACCGCAAACATCTAGAAAAAGATGCTGCGCTAGAGCGTCGTTTCCAACCAATTCAGGTTGCCGAGCCTTCAGTTACTCACACCATTGAGATTCTTAAAGGTCTACGTGATCGCTACGAATCACACCACAAAGTTTCCATCAACGATGATGCGATTGTTGCCGCCGCAACCTTGGCAGATCGCTATATCTCAGATCGTTTCTTGCCAGATAAAGCAATCGATTTACTTGATGAAGCCGGTTCACGTCTGCGCATCCGTCGCATGACCGCTCCACCAGAGCTTCGCGCATTTGATGACAAGATCGCTGATGTCCGCAAAGAAAAAGAATCAGCTATCGATGGTCAGGATTTTGAAAAAGCCGCATCACTACGCGACAAAGAAAAGCAGCTCATGGCTGAAAAATCAGAGCGCGAGAAATCCTGGAAGGCAGGAGATCTTGATGTTGTTGCCGAGGTTGATGAGGAGTTAATCGCAGAGGTTCTCTCCACCGCGACCGGTATTCCAGTATTCAAATTAACTGAAGCCGAAACCTCACGTCTACTTCGTATGGAAGATGAACTCCACAAGCGCATCATCGGACAAGAGCAAGCGATCAAGGCTTTGTCACAAGCAATCCGTCGTACCCGCGCAGGTCTTAAAGATCCAAAGCGTCCTGGTGGTTCATTTATCTTCGCTGGTCCATCTGGTGTTGGTAAAACCGAACTTTCCCGCACCCTCGCACAGTTCCTATTTGGTGATGAGGATGCGTTGATCCAACTAGATATGTCGGAGTACTCCGAGAAACACACCGCTTCACGTCTCTTTGGCGCACCTCCCGGATACGTCGGTTACGACGAGGGCGGACAGCTGACGGAAAAAGTACGTCGTAGACCATTCTCTGTTGTTCTTTTCGATGAGATCGAAAAAGCACACCCAGATATCTTCAACTCACTGCTACAGGTACTTGAAGAGGGTCGCTTAACCGATTCACAAGGACGTCAGGTTGATTTCAAGAACACCGTGATCATCATGACCACCAACCTTGGTACCCGTGATATCTCCAAATCACTTTCACTTGGTTTCACCAACATCAACGATGCACTCGGCAATTACGAGCGCATGAAGAACAAGGTGCAGGATGAGCTAAAGCAGCACTTCCGCCCAGAGTTCTTAAACCGTATCGATGATGTTGTGGTCTTCCACCAGCTATCTGAAAACGAGATTATTCAGATTGTTGATCTCATGGTTGCCAACCTTGAAAGCCGCTTGAAGGCAAAAGATATGGGAATCGAATTAACCTCTAAGGCAAAATCAGTTCTTGCCCACCGTGGTTACGATCCTGTTCTTGGTGCACGTCCACTACGTCGCACAATTCAGCGCGAAATCGAGGATGTTCTTTCAGAGAAGATTCTCTTCGGTGAGGTTAAGAGCGGACACATCATTTTGATTGATGTTGAAGGTGAAGAAGGCAAGGAAACCTTCACATTCAAAGGCACACCACGCGAAGCTCTTCCGGATACTCCAGAAGATCTCGCCGAAGCGCCTACCGCGTAACTAAAGCTGAATTACCTTAGAGCCCACGATTAGATCGTGCACGGTTCTGCGGTCTTCGCGGAATACAAAAAGTGAATCAATCACAAAGGTAATTCCATTTGATGCACCTGATGCGATGTTTCCGGCTGCACCCTTAACCGCAAACTCGCGCAGCGCCATCCGCGACCAAGAGAAAACTTCGCCGGTCTTTGCATCAACAACAACCTGCTTCAAGATGCGCTTTGCCGGGGTCTGACCAGTTTTCCAAGTAAACAAATTCCAAATTACCCAACCTAAAAACAGCGTCACAATCAACAACCCAACATCCAAAAGAAAGGCTCCAAGCCGGGCCTGAACAGAAGCTAGTTGTTGCGGTTCGAGATCGATGATTTCTGGGGTCTGTTCGCTCATGGGTGCAGTATAACTATTGAAATTCGAGAACCGAGAAATGTAGCCACAATCATTCAGGATGATACTTTTTGATGATGAATCTGGTATCCCACTACGAAATCTCCAAAGTTGAGGGCTTAGTAAATCGAGTCAGATTTGGAGATCGCATCGTTGAGTATTGGGGAGGAGGCCCAAATTCTAGGGGGCTTCTCATAGCTCATGATGGACAATGTATTTTTGATTGGCGTACCGCGAAAGAAAATACAACTTGGCGGCTCGCCGAAAATATCTCAGAGTTAGCCAGTGAGTTCAACGCTCCAACCCCCTTAATTGTCGCAATATGGCATCAAGGCGCAGTCGGAGATTCCGTTTCTCGTGGTCGCGATCTATCGCCAGAGGATTATTTCAAATCTGGAATTGAATTATTTCCAAAAAATGGCCCATTTGATGTCGATGCCATAGAGGGAAATAAATATCTTAGAGAGATCTTTGAAATCTACATCCCATCCATATTGAATGCAACAAGTACCTACGCGACTCCTGAAACTACTGCAATGATTGGAGCTAGCCGAGGTGCGCTATCCACCCTCTATGCACTAAATAAATATCCAGAAAAATTCCACACAGCCTTAGCCCACTCAACCCATTGGCCCATTGGCAGAAATCCCCTCGTTAAGTTAACAATTGAAAATCTTCCAAACCCTGGAGTACACACAATTTGGATGTCCCATGGAACAGAAGGCTTCGATTCAGAATACGAGCCATTTCAGAAATACGCCCATGAGTTACTAGAAGACAAGGGATATGTGCTTGGGCAGGATGTCACTTTCCGTTTGTACCCCGGCGCTGGACATACTGAAGCGGCATGGGCCGATCAATCTCGCAATTCGTTACGAAATTGGTTTAAGAAAATCGTTTGAGAGGTATTGACTTGTGCCTGAAAGGGAGTAATTTTGCGTAGCAGAACTGTAAACGTTTACAGTTCTGAGGGGATGTGGTCCGGAATGGATAAGACTCACGGCCGAGCAACGTTGCATGATGTCGCTCGCAAGGCCGGGGTTTCGATTGCCTCTGTTTCGCGAATGGTTAATGGCCAGACGGTCAGACCCAGTCTTGAGGGGCGAATTCAAGATGCGATCGAAAAGCTGAACTACCAAGCCAACTCCGCGGGGCGTGCTCTACGCGCGCGACGTACTGAGCAAATCTGCCTCAGTGTTCCGGATATCTCCAATCCAGTTTATCAATCTATTACCAAGGGCGTGCAGTTGGGTTTAGAGGGTACGAATTACAGAATGATGCTGGCACCTCAAGTTTCAAGTGCTGAAGATGTATTGAGACAGATAAATTCTTTAAATAGTAATTATGCAGATGGCTTAATCCTTTTGTCTCTTGTTGATGATACCCGTATTAAAAAGGCGGTTGAAAAACTAGATATCCCAATAGTCACTATTGGAAACGTGGACATTAATAGAGAAACTGACAGCTTGAAGGTGGCGCCTAATGCTCTAGATATTGCCGTTGAATACCTGAACCGAAAATATGGAAGCAGAATACTTTTCGTCAACGGCCCAAAAGAAACCATTCCAGGCAAGATTCGTGGGGCTGGGTTTGAGCGCGCCATTAAGAATCTTGGAATCGAGAAAACCTGCAAATCTGTCGAGTCTAAAACTTTTAGTGTAGAAGGCGCAGTAGAAGCTCTAACTTCCTTAGCAAATCTGAATTCTTATAAATCTGTGATGTGTGCAAATGACGTAATTGCAGCTGGCGCCTTGCGCTACTTTTCTTCTAATAAAATCAGAGTTCCCGAAGATGTGGCTGTAATGGGGATTGACAACACGGATCTTGCTACCATTTTGAGCCCATCTTTGACAACTATTGATTACAACGCAATAGAGCGCGGAAAGCTTGCCGCAAAATTCTTAGTGGACAGAATTCAGAATCCATCTGCACCAGTGAAGAGAATTGAAGTACAACCAAGATTGGTAGAGCGTGATTCCGCATGAAGAGTTCACTAAAGCGAGGTAAGCCGACCAGTATTGAAGCTCAGGATAGAACCATCAAATTGATGATGTTGCCACTACTTTTAACAATAATTCTATTGAGCACTCTCCCGCTACTTTTATCGGTATTTGCGGCATTTACAGATTGGTCAGCTGGAATTGATGTGCCAATAAACTTCATCGGTCTGGAAAATTTCCGATACATGCTCACAGATACTCAATTCTTCGCTTCTTTCAAATTGGGATTAATTTGGACTTTGCTTGTAACGTCACTAACCACTGCCATGGGGGTTGGTTTATCTCTTTTACTAAATCAAGAGAAGAGGTACATGATTCCTCTGAAAGTTATAGCGCTTTCTCCGTGGGCTATGTCTCCGCCGGCGATCGCCGTAATCTGGACAACTTTAATGAATCCAAACAGTGGACCAGTTAATCAATTTCTGAGAACTTTTAATCTACCGGGCGGCGATATCGGCTTTTTAGAAGATCCAACACTTTTCTTTCCAACCTTGATAATCATAGGCGCATGGGCCCTAATGCCAATGATTACTCTTGCAGTTTTAGCGGCCCTAAAGACAATTCCGAAAGAATTAGAAGAGTCTATGGAAGTAGATGGTGCAAATGCTTTTAGGAAATTTAGATATTTAATTCTGCCTCACATAAAGCCAATTCTCGTGCCACTCGTGGCGCTCAATTTGATATGGAATTTTGGTGCATTTGATTTGATATATGTGATTGTTGGAAGTTTCCCCCCGCCCAATTCGGAGATTCCAATCGTTTTTGCATTCCGTCAGGCCTTTAAATATGGAGAGTTTGGCTATGCCAGCGCTTTGGGAGTGGCAATTGCAGTTGCTGAAATTCTTCTGGTTATGGCAATTTTGAGAAAGCAATTTAAGGCGATGAGCGAGCAATGAAAGTAATTAGAGTCATTGCAACTATTTTCTACACCCTATTTTTTGCAATCCCCATTGTTTGGTTATTGTTGACCTCAATCAAGAGTGAGATACAGATTGGTAGTCGAGACTTGATTATTTTCCCCGACAATCCATCTTGGAATAATTACGAAGTTGCTGTAACACGAAGCGGGATAGGACGTTCTGCTTTCAATAGCTTCTGGCTTTCAGCTGTTTCTGCTCTAATAACCACCTTAGTCACCGCTCCCGCCGCATATCTTGTCGCACAATCAAAAGGACTTTTAGCGAAGGCAACAACAGGTTGGATCTTGAGTTCTCAAGTTTTTCCCTCACTATTAACTGTTATCCCACTATTTCTCATTTACGTGAAAATTGGCCTGTACGACAATTACATCGGAGCCATTATTCTTTATGTGATCTTTAATCTGCCTTTTGCTCTTTGGATTCAGCGTGGATTTATTAGGAACATTCCTGGTGAAATTATTGAAGCAGGAAGAATAGATGGCGCGTCAGGTGTGACATTGTTGAGAACAATAGTATTTCCGCTTCTTTTACCGGGTTCTATAGTTGTAATGATTTATACATTTATTAATTGCTGGAACAACTTTTTAATCGCGGTTGTTTTCCTTCAAGGTAATGAAAAACAGACTCTCACGACTCAGATGGCACGATTCATAGGAACAGAGGGTCAAGGCTTGCTTGGCCCATTGGCAGCAGCGACAGTATTGGCAATAACCCCATCGTTAATTTTATTTGCCATACTGCAACGAAAATTCTCAACTAACTTGATATCGGGTTCCGTAAAAGGTTAATTGGGATAACTACAGGAGAAAAGGAAAAAAAATGAGCACAATGAAAGGAAAGCGATTCGGAAGAATCTCAAGATTCTTTATCGGATCGCTTGTAGTGGCGCTGACTGCAGGACTGGTCCCAAGCCAATCAGCTAGTGCAGCACAGGAAATCCGCTTCATGTCTTGGGCATGGCAAGAACCACACATCAAACTCTTGAAGGAGCTTGTTGCTGATTGGAATAAGAAGAATCCAAATACTCAAGTGAAGTTTGAGTTAGTTGATGAAGAGGGAATGTACACAGCTCTTTCCACCGGATTCCTCGCTGGAACAGCTCCAGATGTTATTGATACCGAAGCTGCTGCAGCCTTGCAGTATGCCCAAAAAGGTTATCTTTACAATCTGACCCCATCATTCCGATATATTCAAAAGGAAATTAATCCTGGCATTTGGAAGACTGCCAGTTCTCAAGCGAAACTCTTCGGAGTTCCTTACTTCATTGAGCAATATCTAGTCGCTGCAAACGTAGATCTAGTTAAGAAGCTTGGCGGAACATTGCCAAAGCCAACTGACAAATTTACGTGGGAAGATTTGCGCGCACTTGCCAAAAAAGTAAGCACAACAACAACCCCAGGTTTAGGTGTTGGTCTAAGCCAAGCGGCAAAACTAACAATGGTTTTAGGACCAACATACGGGGCTAAATACTTCGTGGGAATTACTGCAGGTTCTAAAGCAAAACTTGTTCAGGGTGATGCTGAATTAGCTATTGTGAAGAATTTCGCAGACATGATTCAAATCGATAAAAGCATCGATGCTCGCTACGTTAGCTCGAATCCTCAGACTGAGTTCATGGCAGGCACCTTGCCATTAATCTTTACAAAGAACTCACTAGCAGGCACCTTTGATACGGCTAAGAGTTTGAATTATCAGTATCTACCGATGATCTCAGGACCTGCGGGTAGCGCTCAAGCGCCGACTGCAGGAATTTATGCTGTAAATGGCCGTACCAAGCAAGCCAAGGAATCAATTCGTTTCGTTAAGTACTTAATGGAATCAGATAACTTAGCAAGGACTGCCATCGCCATCGGTGGTGGATTACCAGGCACTTCAAGTGCTCAAAATAGAGTTAAGGAGATAAAGAAGGGTGACGCTAACTGGCAGCAAATCATGAGCCAAGGCGAGAACTTAACTACAGCTCCTTTCCTCTTCGTTCCTCAGTGGGAAGCTTGGAAGGGTTCTTTCCAGAATCCGCAAGCACGATTGTTGTATACCGGCAAAATAACCCTTGCTGAATACAAGAAAGCAATCACCACGGGTTGGAACGGTCTCCGTTAAACCTTAGTTACGGAGCCCGATTAATTTAGTACAGAGACAGAACTAATAAGTTCTGTCTCTGTACTACCAAATGAGATTTGGAGAAAAAAGTGTTTGAAGCAAAAGTTCACGGCGCAATAGCAGGAGCTGCGGTTGGAGATGCGCTAGGAGGTACAACTGAAGGATTTAGCCCACAGCAAATACAGGATAGGTACGGAGGATTTGTTGAGGGCATAGAGGGTCCTTTTCATCCGGATTATGAGAACGCTCGTCCAATCTCACCTTTTCACAAAGGGGACGGACACATAACAGATGACACTTTGATGACAGAATCCCTGATTTCGATTTATGAACAGGTTCGAGATCACCTGGACGCTTTTGATTTTGCCAAATTGATTATCCCCGAACTCATTGAGAAAAAAAGATTTATTCCAGAATTACATAAGGAAACCCTATTGATTCACCGCGTTTTTTTTGCAGAAAAATGGTTGGTTCAAAGACTTCACTTTGGGCATGTTGATCCACGTGAAGCCGGTGTTGGAAATATGGTTAATTGTGGCGCTGCCATGTACCTAGCTCCAGTAGGTGTAGTTAACGCCGGTAATCCCTGGGAAGCGTATAAAGAAGGAATCGAAATAGCTGCTACTCATCAATCTAGCTTTGGCAGAGAAGCGGCGGGTGTTTTTGCAGCGTGCGTCGCCCACGCATTTACGCCTAAAGTGACGGTGAATGAAATTGTTGAGATGGCAATAGAACTTGCTAATGATGGAACAAAGAAAGCCATTCAAGCTGTATATCAAAAGGCAAAGACTCTTTCTGACTGGAAGTCCGCAATAAATCCGCTAAGAGAAGCTTTCAAGCCTTATGACACTTTAGAAGATGAATATAGACAACAAGGCGACGATGCTCGTAAACCAAGTAGATTATTGGCCATAGAGGAGCTTCCAATCGCACTTGGAATGTTAGTTGTTAGTAAGGGTTCCTATAGAGAAGGTGTTCTCGGCGGTGTGAATTATGGTCGCGATTCCGACTCAATTGCGACCATGACCGGAGCAATTTCCGGTGCCCTAAATGGTGTTTCGGGAATTCCGAGTGAGTGGCTTTCCAAAGTGGAAAAAGAAAGTCGTCGCGATTTTGCTAAATCTTCAGCACTACTAACCGATATTGCCATAGAAATACAAACGAAAGATAAGTCGCATCAAGAACTCGTCAGTAAAATACAAAACGAAATGTTTGGTTTATGATGGTAGTGAATTTGATTGATAGGGCACGGGGATGTCTGGCGGGATTGGCGGTGGGCGATGCACTGGGTCGGCCAGTAGAAGGTATGTCGGCCCAAGAAATCCGAGAGAAGTATGGCTCGGTCTCTGACTTTGTAAATATGACCCCGGGTGGAAGTGATGACACGGAATACGCACTATTGACAGCAAGTGCAATTTTGAAATACGGGAGAGAAATAACCGCAGACAACTTTGCTGATTTTTGGATAGAAAAAGTTTGTCCGCAAAACCAAGCCTTTGCAGGGGCAGGTTTTAGTGAGATGAATGCAATTGCCAATTTAAAGAATGGATTAAGGCCGCCACGCTCAGGTCAGCATAATCATGCTTGGAGTGATGGATTGGCAATGAGGGTTGCCCCGGTCGGAATTGTTGCGGCTGGAGATTACGAAGTGGCAAAGCGAATTGCAATTGCTGATGGAATGGTTAGTCATGCAGGTGAAGGAATTCACTCCGGTGTTGTCATTGCCGTAGCGATAGCTGCGGCAATGAATGGGCTTGATGCAGACACAATATTTGATGACTCATGCAAAGCGATATCCAAAGACACTTGGACACATCGCTCAATGATGAGTGTAAAAGAAATAGTTCTGGCTAATAGGAATCTTCCAAAGAGTGAAATTGCCGACCTGTTACTAAAAAAGGTAGCTGTAGAAGATTATTTCTACGCAGATCTTGCTCCCGAAGCCGTTTCGCTCGCAATGGCGGCGGTTCTGTACGGAGCGGGAGACTACGTGGAAACCCTA
This sequence comes from Candidatus Nanopelagicaceae bacterium, assembly GCA_018882885.1. Classification (GTDB taxonomy): domain Bacteria; phylum Actinomycetota; class Actinomycetes; order Nanopelagicales; family Nanopelagicaceae; genus MAG-120802. Next base: position 59,103 of record VERG01000005.1, read on the forward strand.
CTTTTTGCAGTTAATTTGGGTCGGGATGCGGACACGATCGCAGCTATGGCAGGCGCAGTAGTGGGTGCGATGTCAGGATATGAAGCGATTCCTGATAACTGGAAGCGGGCAGTAATTTCTGTCGGTGGAACTTGTTTGCAATTTGCTAAGGGATTGAATCCTTATACAGTTGCAGAACAATTGATTGGTGTGGGGCGTTAATGAAGATTGAACTTACAAATCAAATCAAGGGATTAATTTTCGGAATGGCATTTGGAGATGGGCTAGCCGCTCCTTCCGCCACTAACCGTTTAAGTATTCTTGCACCCAAGCGAATTATGAGAATGCGATCACTATCTGAGTTTGCTGACGAAAATTTGCATACCACGCGACCTGTTCCATACACGCATGCACAACCAGGAATAATGCTCAATCCTTCACCCTCAGATGACTCAGAATGGTTCGGGTTTGTAGCCACCTATCTTTTGAATGGGCAAAGTAGTGAAGCGGCATGGGTACAGCTTGCAGCGCATAAAGATCAGGTGAGAGCTAGGACTGGTACCAAAATTGCACTAAAAAACCTTGCAAACGGATTACTTCCACCCCATTCAGGGCACGACAATCCTCACTATTTTGACGATATAGCACTCATAAGGGCAGTTGCGGTAGCTTCAATCTATTTCACAAACCAGCATGAAATGCTTGCCAAAGTACAAGAGGACATTACTTTTACTCATAGTGAAGATGGTCTTTATTGTTCTCAATCTATCGCAGTTTTATTCGCTTCAATCTTGAGAGGTGAAGGCAAATCCCAAGCGATAAATAACGCATTACAATTTCTTCCAGGAGAATCTTGGTCATCATATCTGGTGGCTGATGCCATGAATAAAGTAGGACAAACTTCAAATACCTTTACCCGAGCTCTGATCTTGGAGGAGCAGTTCATCGAGAATATCTATGCGTATCCAATCTCTGCACCAGAAACTCTCGGACTTTTATTGGCACATCTATCTAATACGGAGACTGCAGAGGGATTGATTAATTCTACTCTTTTGCACAAACGAAAGCTTGATTCACTTCCACCGCTTGCAGGGGCACTTGCAGGAGTACTGTATGGAACGGAATGGTTGCCAGAAACCTCTTTGAACGAGTCAATTTCACTTGCTGGTGTCTGCATTCCAGATCTAAAAGGTACAAAGCTTCTTCAACTTGCCAATGCAATTATAGAGTCACACAACTAGAGTGTCAGCTCTCGCCGGATTGCGTGTAATTGATTGTGCAACCCTTTTTGCTGGACCAACCGCATCATTATTGCTGGGTGATTTTGGTGCAGAAGTCATAAAAATTGAACACCCTGAGTCTGGCGATCCGGTTCGAAATCACGGCTACAAGAAGAATGATCAATCACTCTGGTGGACCTATATTTCAAGGAATAAGAAAACGCTTGCATTAAATCTTGGTAATTCAAAAGGGGCAGAAGTATTCAGAAAATTAATTGAAAACACCGATGTCTTAATCGAGAACTTTCGTCCTGGAACGCTTGAGAAATGGGGTCTGGCTCCCGAAGAACTTCACAAAGTTAATCCTCGCTTAATAATTGCAAGAGTTACAGGATTTGGACAAGCCGGCCCTTACAGTCGCCGGCCTGGTTTTGGAACCCTTGCAGAAGCTATGAGCGGATTTGCAAACTTAACTGGAACTCCTGATGGACCGCCAACATTGCCGGCGTTTGGTTTAGCGGACGCGATTGCAGGAATCACTACAGCGCAAGCCGTTATGACTGCGCTTTTCGCATTAAACAATTCCAATTCTGAAGCCTTTGGAAAAGGCCAAGTAATAGACACTTCACTGCTTGAACCAATAATGTCTACTCTCGGTCCACAGTCACTTATTTTTGATCAGTTAGGAATTAAACAAAAACGCACTGGAAATCGAACAGAGAATAACGCCCCAAGAAATACCTACAAGGCTAAGGATGGAAAGTGGCTTGCAATATCCACATCTGCACCATCCATTGCGGCAAGAGTAATGACATTGGTAGGCCACCCCGAGGTAATTAATGAACCTTGGTTTCAAGAAGCAAGATCACGTGTGGCACACGCAGATCAGCTCGATACATATATCAATCAGTGGATTAGCCAACGCGATAGCGTTGAAGTCATTGCTGCATTCACAGAGGCAGAGGCTGCAGTTGCTCCAATTTACGACATCGAAGATCTACTCATAGATCCGCAGATTCAAGCCCGTGAAACGATAACACGAGTTAATGACCCACTCTTAGGTGAAGTTGCGATGCAAAATGTCATTTACCAAATGTCTAAAACGCCCGGACAAATAAACTTCACCGGGAGACCAAAAGGCGCCGATACCCGTGAAATTCTCGAGAAATTTGCATCCCTATCGCCAGATGAGATTATTGAGCTTCACAAAGCGGGGGTGGTATTTGATGCTAATGCGTAGCTTTCTTTATGTGCCCGGTGACAATCAAAAGTTTCTGGACAAGGTCGAATCATCAAATGCAGATGCCATAATTTTGGATTTAGAAGACAGCGTTAAATTTGATTCCAAAGAAATCGCCGAAAACACTTTGCGTGAGTTTTTGAAAAGCACAAGTCTCAATAATCTAATCCTAAGAGTTGAGCCATCACGAATAGTGAATGTCTTAGACCTAATTAATCACCCGAAGATCTCTAAGATTTACCTTCCAAAGGCAGATTCAAAACAAGCGGTAGATGCTTTAAATGAGCAAAACTCTGCCAAGAAACCAATCCACGCAATTATCGAATCCTCAATAGGGCTAGAGAAGTTATCTGAAATCGCCTGCATGGAGAATGTCCAATCTCTTGGAATCGGTGAGGCAGATTTCCTTGCTGAAATTTCGCTTTCTGACGTTGTACATGAGAGTTTGAAGTCTTATGCCAGAAGCCGAATTGTTATTGCTTCGGCCGCTTATAAACTTCAACCACCTGTTGCTCCAGTTAGCAGCAATTTCAAAGATTTAAGAAAATTCGAAAGCGAAACGAAAGAATTCTTAGAGATGGGATATTGGGGTAGAGCATGCATACATCCAGCTCAAGTAGATATCGCAAATTCAATATTTACCCCTGATGAAAAATTGAAGAGCAAAGCGGAGATCATTATTAATGCATTAGAAAAATCATCAGGCGGGGCAGCGGTAGATGATGAGGGAAAGATGGTTGATGCTGCACATCTGCGTTGGGCACAAAGATACAGAGATCTATTCTGATTAAAATGAAAGCAAAAACCAAGAACGGCTTTCCGCCCAAGATCTGCCAACGCTGCGGACTTGAGTTTGAATGGCGCAAGAAATGGGCCCGTGATTGGGCCCAAGTCAAATACTGCTCAGAGCGCTGCAAACGCGGTTAATTAATTGAGTGTGCGACCGCGATCAAACTGCGGTGCCCAATCAATCTTTACACCCAACTCTTCCGCAGCTGCCATCGCCCAACGTGGATTTCTAATCATGGCGCGCGCTAAGAAAATTGCATCGGCTTTACCTGAAGTAATAGTCTCTTCAGCCTGCGCAGCTTCAGTAATCAAACCAACCGCAGATGTTGGAACGCCAGCTCCCGCACGAATCGCCTCCGCAAACGGAACCTGAAAACCCGGTACCGCCTTAATCGGCGCATTATGCAGATTGCCACCACTAGAAACATCTACTAAATCAACACCCAAATCCTTCATCAACTTGGACAACTCAATTGATTCCTCAATACTCCAACCCTCTGGAACCCAATCACTGGCACTAATGCGCACAAACAATGGCATCGAATCAGGAATCGCAGCCCGCACAGCTTTTACAGTCTCTAATAGAAACCGCACCCGATTCTGAAAAGATCCACCGTACTCATCACTGCGCTTATTACTTAAGGGCGAATAAAACTGGTGAAATAAATATCCATGTGCCGCATGTATCTCCACAACATCAAATCCCGCAGCCACTGATCGCTTCGCCGCCGCAACAAAAGAAGCCACTAAATCCTTTATCTCCGCCACGGTTAATGCACGTGGCGCTGGCATGCCGTGATACGCCTCAGCAGATGCAGAAACCGTCTCCCATCCACCCTCTTCAATAGATGCGATTCGATGATCATCCCATGGCCTCATACATGAAGCCTTTCGTCCCGCATGCGCCAACTGAATTCCCATTTTCACACCCAAAGAATGCGCAAAATCATTTATCTCGCGAAAAGCATTTACCTTTGCATCGGTTTCCATTGAAGGACAGCCCAAGGAAATTCTTCCTTCAGGCACTACACCAGATGCCTCAGCCATAATCAATCCCGGCGCACCCGTAGCAAAAGACATCAAATGTCCACGGTGCCACGCACCGATTAATCCATCCTGCGCGCTGTACTGGCACATAGGGGAGACCCATACCCGGTTTTGAAATGTAACCCCACGCAAAGTCAGCGGATCAAATAAATGTGCCATTTCGAAATCTTATCAACGTATCTCTACACATACACTTCGACTATGTCAGGTTCAATCGCGCTCGTTGGATCCGGCGAATTTCTGCCAATAATGAGCGAGTTTGAAAAATCATTAATCGACGATGGTGTGAAGAACAACAAAGCACCTACCTACATTCAAATCCCAACCGCAGCCGGACAAGAATCTGAAGACCGCCTCAAATACTGGGAAAACCTCGGCAAATCCCAAGCTGAAATCCTCAATGTCGAACCACATTTCTTGCCCATTTACACAAAAGAGGATGCACACAACCCAGAGTTCGTAAACAAAATCAAAAACAGTGCACTTATGTATATGTCCGGCGGCGATCCACACTATTTAGCTAACACATTAATTGATACCCCGGTTTGGCAAGCCATTCAAGAAAACTGGATTACCGGCGCATCACTCGCCGGCTGCAGCGCAGGTGCCATGGCAATGTGCGGTGAAATCCCAAACTTTAGATTCACAAAAAGTCCACCAACTCCAGGATTCAACTTATTGCCAAATCTTCGGGTAATCCCACACTTCGACAAGTTCTTTCGCTGGATCCCTGACTCTGCCGCAAAAGTTTTACTCAGCGCACCTGAAGGCACCACACTTATCGGTATCGATGAATTAACCGCATTAGTAAAAAGAACTAACCAACATGAATGGTTCGTCCAAGGCGAAGCTCAGGTGCATATTCTTCAAGGCGCTCCAAAGCAGCAATTACTGCATGGAGATCAAATCAAGCTTTAGAACTATCGACCATTCGCAAACTGATCAGCAATTATTCGCGCAATTATTGACCGAGCCTGATCATAATTAATCTCATAAACAATCTGAAAAGCTTCATCAAACTTCTTGCCGCTAGCCATAACTTCAACCATTCGGACCAAAGAATCTGGTCCCTTTAGGGCAACCAGGATTTCAACTGTTCTGGCGCTCATCTCGTATTTCATTGCATACGCAAAATTGTCCCAATTTTTCTCGTAGTGGGTAAGAGACAAATAATCAAAGATGAGCTTTTCATCGAGTTTTACGCAGGAATCCCATGGGCAATCTGAGTACAAGAGCTTTGAATCCACCGCTCTGAATCTCATGTAATTATCAAAAGATTTGTAATTAGGAGCTGCGTTTTCAATGAATACAGCTGAGCCCTCATTAAACCAGCTTGGTGGTGTGAAATCTCTCTGGTACCAACGATCACCGAGAATCACTCTTTGAATAGTGTGCATGTACTCGTGCCCTATTACATAACCCAAACTATCTCGCGCATATTCGGAATAAGTCTGCGCTAATTGTTCTTTTGAACCTTTATCTGTAATTCCATACATAATGACTCCATCAGAATTGGAATCAATGAAAGCTTGAGCAAAGCAAACTTCACGTTTCTCCGGACAGATTTCACTAACTGCTTGTGCGTGTCGGTTTTTGAAGGCCTGGGTTTCATAGGAAAAGACTCTCTTGAAAGTGCTATCGGCCCAACCAGAGTCCTTAAAGTTAAAGATAAAGAGTTTCAAGGTTTTCACATTCCGGGCTGAGGGAAACGCCTTTGAAACCAAATCCATGTTTGTTCGATATTCGGGATAGCTGAGTATGGTATTTGGCCCAACAAATACCTCGACATTTCCAACTTTGCTAGAAGAGCTATTTATGTTGTTGGCAGTTTGAGACCAAGCTGAATGCGGTATTCCTAATCGCTTTTCGTAAATATCCTGCCAGTTGGTTGGACGCAGAGAAGAAACTTCAAAACTTTCACTTTGAATTGGAAAGGAGCCTTTGTCCTGTCTTGACCACAATTTCTCAGCAAAAGTAAGTGGCTTAGATGTTGGAGTAGGGCTCGGCACTACTGAAGGTTCAGGGCTGGGAGATGGTTTTGATCCGATTGGATAGCTCTTTTCATTAAAAATTGCCAAAGTGGCAGCAGGCAAGCCAACTTTGCTTCTTATAATTTCAAAACGCTTGTAAAACTCCTCTTTAGAAATTCCAGCAAATTTCTCGAAACTAATCTCGAAATTTGATGTTGTCTTGTAATCCTGCCAAATCTGCATGAACTTTTCGAAACCTATTGAAGCAACAATGTATTCAGTCGCCACACGTCCAATGTGATAGGGATAAATCCAAACCGGATCTCCTTGTTTCCCAAACCTAATTTCATAATCGGCTATCGCATAAGCATTGACGGGATAACCGGGAGGCGAATAGGTAAGCATTACGGGACGTCCCACCCAATATGTAGAGTTCATAGCAAGGGCGGCAACCGAAAAACCAACAAAATCAGCGGAACCTTCAATCATCCATGAAGGGAAAGCATTGATTGAAGCAGGATCACCATTCTTGCTCTTGTTCTTGTTTTGAGTTCCTGAGGCAGCCCACTGCACTAAATGGAAGTATTCATGTGCGAGCAAAGCACCACCATCAGCGCCAGGATAGACGGGATCATATGCAGCATCAGATTTGATTACATATCCATGCATTCCGCCATCGTGATAAACACAGATCTCAATGCCTTGCGCATATGGTTCATTACATCTGTTGGTCACCCAGCCGCGGTCGCCAAGTTGTTTGATAACCCAAGCTTCATCTTTTCCAATTACTGTTACTGAACGAGGTTCAAAATAACTACTAAACAATCTCGCTTGCAACGCATCAACTTTTCGAAAAATATCTTTTCGCTGGCCTGATAGCTCAGCCTGAATCACTAATTCATGTTTTCCACCGGGACTCGTTTTGGCAGCAGCCCACTTTCTGAATTCAGATTGGGCTGCGTCATTTAACTCCTTCTCTGTTATATCGGTGCTCCACGGAGTAAAGGAGGTGTTGTTAATTGAAGATGATGGACTAGGTACGGGAGTTGAGGATGAAGACGGTGTTGGTTGAGGAGTCGCCGATATGTTGGGATCTGGTTTCTGAACTACTTTACGCCAAATCAGTTTTTTGCCTGACTTTACACAAATTAAAGATTTGCCAGATACAACCGCCTTTTTACCAACCTTAGCGCAAGAAGCTCCGATTTTTGGTGATGCTGAATTTACTGACTGAATCGGAAAGGTAGAGAGTGAGATTATCAATATTAGGACAGTGAGAACTCTTCGTCGCACCAAAAGAGTTTAACTCCGAAACTCTCAGATAAATAGATTTTGTACTGGTCAATTTTCCTTGCCTAACCCCTACTCTTCGTAATCAATCCAGGTCGGCTCGCCCTTCCATTCATATTTACACTTCAAAATCTTGTAGCAGAAGACATCCAAGAGTTTGGCCCCGTTGTATTGATCAATACTGTAATCCATACCCCAAGTGACCATTCCGACCACCTTGCCTTCATTGTCGATTAACGCGCCACCACTATTGCCACCAGAGATGTTGTTGGTAATGAACACCTCCTTATCGGAGTAATTCAATACATTTCCAAATGCCACCGAACCCTCATATGCGCTGGCGCTACCCAAAGCCATAACCCAATACCCCGGCATTGGCGGCCACTCAGAGAGTTCTAATGGCGGCAATTTCAACTCAGTTTCTAATAAAGCTAAATCATTTTTCTTATCGACAACCAATATGTAAGCCAGTCTTTGCTTCTCAAAAGGCAAAGCAACTGTCACCGAACCCTTACCATCCAAGCAATCCTCAACCACATGATGGTTTGTAGCGATCGTGGTCCGGGTACTTTTCACAAGTAAAAGATCCGGATCAATCGCCCATCCAGTACCTATACCGCCACCGCGTTTTCCAACATCGCAAAAAACAGTCACCGTCGATTCTTGAACCCGATCCACCATTGAAGAGATATCTCGCGGCGCAACATATCCATCATTAGCCGGCGCAAAATCAAACCAGTGATTGCCCGGACCCCATGACATCAAAAAAGCACCCGCCGCCAGGGGAGTCGCAATAATCGCCAAAAACGCTACAAACCGATTCGAAGATTCGCTCATCCCAGAAAAGTACTTGGCCCCACTGACAAAATCTTGTAATTAATACGGACATATCAACATCGGTTATCAATCCACAAAATCAAAGTTTCTTGGTTTTCCAAGCACCTAAAAAACTAACTTCCCGACCTGCCTCGATAGCTCAACGGATAGAGCGCCTCTTTAACGCAGAGACCAGAATGTTAGTGAAAAGACGAATTACTCGGAGTAGTTTCATCAAACCCAATACATTTACCCAATGACACAAACCAGCGTCGGTCGCTCCCTCGGCATCTTCCTCATCATCGCCGGCATCGGCCACTTCGTATTTCCCAAAGGCCTCGACGCCATCGTCCCCGAAATCCTGCCCGGTGATCCACGACTCTGGACTTACCTAAGCGGCATAGCCGAAATCGCAATCGGCATCGCGTTACTAACTCCACTCACCGCAAAATTCGCCGACACCCCAATCCGCCTCATAGCCGCCTACGCAGCACTCGCACTTTTCATCGCGGTGTATCCCGCCAACATCAAAATGGCCCTCGACTGGAGCTCCCGCCCCATGCCCGATCCGTTAATTGCTTACGCCCGCCTTCCTCTGCAATTCGGACTTTTCTATTGGGCTTGGTCGGTAATCAAAGCAATAAAGAAATTAAATTCTCTTTAACTGGGCCGAATACGACCGCACCGATTTACCGTGCGGCAACTTCAACCGCGTAAACGGGTAAAACCCGCAAAATGTCACTCAATCAACTCCACAGCATCCAATGACAAATCTATTTGAATTCCAACTACGTGAGCCCCAAGTCTTTATTTACTTCATCCCACGGAATATTTAAGCCGTTCTCCTGAATCGATTCGTCATATGCCTTCAAATCCTCTAACTCTTCCTCTGCTTCGACTAATTGATAGAACAGCGCCGAACTTATCAAGATCGCCAACGCGTTCCCGTTTAGATCAATTCGGATTGGTTTTTGG
>VERG01000021.1 GCA_018882885.1 Candidatus Nanopelagicaceae bacterium
GTTGAAACTTGTGGTGCAGGTCTTGTTACAGCTTGAGCAGGTGTTGGAGTTGGCTGAGTGGTTGGCCTAACAGTTGGCTGAGGAGTCGGAGCGACAACAGGTTCTGGAGTAGCAACAACATTTGCCGGCGCTTGTGGCTGCTGTTGTCTTTTTGGAATCGGTGGAACACCTGGAGTTGTTGCGGTTGCTGTGTTATTACCGGGTTTGTATCCGGCAAAAAACTCTTTCCAATCATCTTCAACTGAGTTGGGATCGGCTAAATAACGCTCATACATTTCATCGACTAGCCACTCATTTGATCCAAATGAGCCGCCGAATTTGTTATCTGGAGTCATGCCCGCCACAGAACGAAAGCCTATCTGCGTCGGTGGAGCGCGCTCCACCCGACCAAAGCGTGATTGGCCACAGTTTCAACCTGCGTGATTGCTGTGTCTAGGGCACCCTCGCCCCATGGGTTTAGTTTTTGTGACCGGCGCCAGTCGGGGGTTAGGCCGAGAGGTTGCTCGGGCCCTGGTTGAAAAGGGCCACCAAGTAATAGGTATCGGCAAAGATCGGCAAAACGCTCAGAGCGCCGCCTCTGAGTTAGGCATCCCTTTTGAGTTGGTAGATCTACAAGACATTACCGCTACCCGTCACATGGCAGAACATCTCCTGAGTAAATATGGAGTTCCGGAGATTTTGGTTTTAGCTCATGGTGTCATGAGTGAAAAGATGGCGAAGACATTACGCACCAATGATGATGAGTGGTCGCGCGTTATGGATATAAATCTCAACTCTGTCTTTACCTTAGTGAACGCTATTGGTGCGCCAATGGCAGAGGCGCGCAACGGTCGAGTCATTATCTTCTCGGCGTGTTTAGGAAGAATGTCTGGTCCGGGAAACGCTGGCGGGCTAGCTCCTTACAGAATTTCAAAAGCAGGTGTAAATGCTCTAGTCAGAAATTTGGCACATGAGACCGGACATGGCGCAAGGGGTTTCTTAGTTGATGCCATCTGTCCAAATCACAGCCGCACCGATATGGGCGGAGCCGATGCACCACGTAGTGCTCAAGAGGGGGCTGCGACAGCGGTTTGGTTAGCGGTACGAGATTTCAAACAAGGGGATTTAACTGGCGTACTTTGGGAGGATCAAGACGTAGTTCCCTGGTGATTTGCTTTTGGAATCGCCGCTAACGCTGACATTAAAGTAATAAGTGCAAAAAAACCTAAAATTATTCCCATCAAAACTCGATCACCATCAATCATGTAATAAGAAACACCGATCGCAATTAAATTCGCCATCACTGTTGGGCCGCGTCCATAATTTCTATGCTGACGAAAACCGCGACCAGCAAACAAAAGACCGGCCCCGCCCAGCACTAAGAAAACAATCTCCGCGATAACGGCATCAAGTTCTTCCACCTGAGAGGTTAGGGTGCGAACCAGCAAATAGAGGCCCAATGCCAAAAGAAATACCCCTTCAATGCTTACTAACAAAGCGGCAATGGCGTGAACTTTTTTAGGAATCAGGCGCATGATGCAAAGAATAGGGGATGAGAAAAGGGTTTTCCGGCCTTGCATAAAGGCAATAACTTCTCTTATGGCCTTTTTTGATGAGGGAATTTATGACCCACTCACCGGGTTGTTGGCACCCCTCTACTTTTATGAGAGTTCGCAGCGGCTAATTTCATGGGCGGAGCGGACTGGTCGGCAAACCGCTTTGATCTCAATTCAATTAGGTGAATTGAATGATGCACAAATCATCAAATGCGCCTCAGATTTAAATGTGGAGCTACGCGGTGGCGACTTGCTGGCAAGAATGAGCGAAAAGATATTTGTGCTTCACTTGATAGGGGATTTGTTGGGTGCAAAGCAGTTGATTTTCCGCTTGGAGAATAAAATCAATGCGGATCTGGCTTTTGCAGCAGTGGAGTTAGAAAAAGGTGAGGAAATCTCTTCCGCACTAAAACGTTTGGGAGTTTAGGTTTGTGGAATGAAGATTTGAGATTGGTAATACCGCAGCTCTTCAATGGAGTCTTTTATATCACCAAGCGCGCGATGATTTCCGGTTTTCTTAGGAGCGTTGAAATATACTTTTGGATACCAACGTCGAGCCAATTCCTTAATGGATGAAACATCAACAGTTCGGTAATGTAAGTATTCATTTAGATTAGGCATGTCTCGGGCGATAAAGTTTCGATCCATTCCAACAGAGTTACCAGCCAGTGGGGATTTTCCTGCTTGAGTATGAGCCGACAAATAATTTAAAACCGCTTCCTCAGCTTGAGAAATCGAAACCCCTTTTGGAATCTCATTAATTAATCCCGATTCAGTATGCATTGTGCGCACTTCATCCCTCATGCCAGCCAACTTCTCGGGGGAGGTAGCGATAACTAGATCCACACCATCGCCCAAGATATTTAATTTCTCATCAGTGACTAAAACCGCGATCTCGACCAGAGCATCATTTTCCAGGGATAAACCCGTCATCTCACAATCAATCCAGATGAGTGGTGGATTTTCGCTTGCCATGGGGGTAGAGCCTATTGCCCGAATGACATTTCACCACTCGTTCACCTTCCGTTAACTAACACTCAACCCTTCTGGATTGGATTCCTAGCAGTATCCGCCGCGTGACCATGTTGGAAAACAAAGGGCCGGCAGCTATCCCTTCTCCCAGAGAGATCACTACCGAGCCTCGCTTTTCCGACAAACTCTTCAGAGCGATCGTTACAACTGGTGGTCTCTCCTCACTAGTAATTCTCGGATTGATCGCGGTATTTCTTGGTTATCAAGGTTTTGAAATTCTTGCCAAAGAGGGAATCTCATTCATCACTACCTCTGAGTGGACGGTGGAGGTAGATTCCTTTGGAACCATTACCAACACCACCTTCGGTTTGGCCGCCATGTTGGTTGGAACAATTCTTTGTGCATTTATTGCGGTTTTGATTGCAGTGCCGGTTTCAGTTGCGGCTGCGATCTTCCTAAGTTTTTATGCGCCAGCCTCACTTAAAAGGGTTTTGGTTTCCATTATTGACTTGATGGCAGCTTTCCCTTCGATCCTTTTTGGATTCTGGGGATTATTTGTTTTGATGCCAAGTGCTGAGTACTGGGCAAAATTAATTAATAGATATTTAGGTTTTATTCCCATCTTTGAAGTCGACCCACCAATTTTCACTAGATCACCCTTTATCGCTGGTGTTGTTCTGGCCATCATGATTATTCCTATTGTCACCTCAATTTCACGAGAGGTGTTTTCCCAAACGCCACTTGATCGAATCCAGGCCGCTTATGCACTTGGTGCGACTCGTTGGAATGTTATTCGAACAGTGGCATTGCCTTATGCACGTGGCGGAATTGTTGGTGGCTCAATGTTGGGCTTGGGTCGAGCAATGGGAGAGACCGTTGCGGTGTACACAGTTTTGAATATTGTTTATCAGATTAACTGGCAGGTTCTATTTGGCGCCGGTGGCAATGTTGCTTCATTAATCTTGCTTAAATTTGGTGAGGCCCAACCTTATGAAATAAAAGCGTTAATGGCCGCTGGTTTGGTGCTCTTCCTTTTAACCTTGTTTGTTAACTTCATAGCTGATCAGATTGTTGCCAAGTCAGGAAGTAAGGGCCGATGACACAGAGTTACGTGACCCCAAAGCCCAGCCGACCCTGGCGCCCTTCACCTCGAGAAAAGGCGATAAATATCAGCCTAATTGTGGCATCGGTATTTTCGGCTTACACATTAGTTGCCGTAACTGAGATGAAGGGAAAGCTGGCCTACTTCTTTGTTTTCTTTGCCGCGCTAGCAATATTTAATTTGATTCGCGGAGTAATCACGAAAGATTGGATGAATGGCCGAGATCAATTCTCCAGCGTAATTATGTTGCTGGGAATGACAATTGTAATTCTTCCTACCGCAAGCATTCTTTACACAGTTTTTGACAGAGGTCGAAGAGGATTACATGCCGGTCTGTTGACCAACGACATGTCTTTGGCAACCCCTTCAGATCCGATTACAAGTGGTGGTCTTCTACACGCCATCGTTGGAACTTTCTTATTGGTTGCGGTGGCGTTATTGGTCAGCTTGCCAATTGGAATTTTGACCGCTTTATATCTAACTGAAATTAAAGGTCGCTTTACCCGTCCCATCAGATTCTTAGTTCAGGCGATGAGCGGTGTACCTTCAATTGTTGCTGGATTATTTATCTTGTCCTCAGTCGTTTATACAGTTACTAAGTCTTACTCCGGTCTAGTTGGATCATTGGCATTAACGATTTTGATGATTCCAACCATTGCGCGTACCGCAGAAGAGGTACTGAACTTAATTCCAAATGATTTAAGAGAAGCGGGTGTTGCTCTGGGCGGAACACAATGGCGCACAGTGGCCATGGGGGTTATTCCGGCGGCGCGCAGCGGATTGATTACCGCATTGATTCTTGGTGTAGCCCGTATTGTTGGTGAAACCGCACCAATTCTGCTCTTAACTGGCGGTGGAGATGCTGTTAATTTCAATCCAGCACAGGGCGCAATGGGCTCTCTACCTTTCTATATTTGGAAATCATTCTTACTAGGTACCGAGGAGTCAATCACTCGCGGTTGGGCAGGTCTGTTGGTTCTGCTGGTCCTGGTGCTTTCCCTCTTTTTATTGGCACGTTTCTTAGGTTCCAGGAGAACAAAATGAGTTTTCAGAGCAAAAATGAAAATAAGGAGAAAGCAATGGCAACCCCATCATCTCTAGCCAGCGTCGCTGCAAATGCGCGAAAGCCGGGCACCAATACATTAGGCACTAATGCATTAGGTATTGGTCTCGAGGCCCGCAGTGTTCATGCCTGGTTCGGTAAACACCACGCGTTAGCCAATGTTTCTCTTGATTTTCCAGCGGGCACAGTGACAGCTTTGATCGGCCCATCTGGTTGCGGAAAATCAACTTTCATTCGCACATTGAATCGTATGCATGAATTCATCCCTGGTGCCGCGATGGCAGGGGAAGTACTTTTGGATGGCAAAGATATTTATGAACCAGGAACCGATGTAACCAAGATTCGCTTGAAAATTGGCATGGTTTTCCAGAAGCCAAATCCATTTCCATCTATGACAATCGGCGAAAATGTTCTCTCTGGATTGAAACTAGCCCAACTCAAAAACGCCAACAAAGATGATTTGATGGAAGAGTGTTTAGTAAGAGCTGGACTTTGGAACGAGGTTAAAGATCGCCTGAACGCTCACGGCGGTTCACTTTCCGGTGGTCAGCAGCAAAGACTTTGCATCGCCCGTGCTCTGGCGGTAAATCCGCAGGTGCTCTTGATGGATGAACCTTGTTCCGCGCTAGATCCAGGGTCAACGTTGAGGATCGAGGAGACCATTAAAGAGCTCTCCGAAACTATGACTATTGTGATTGTTACTCACAACATGCAGCAAGCAGCCCGTGTCTCTGATTTCACCGCTTTCTTCCTTGCTGATGGTGGACCAGGAGAGATGATTGAGACCGCCGCAACGAGCCAGATCTTCTCTCAACCACGAGATCAGCGCACTGAAAATTACGTAACCGGTCGATTTGGTTAAACAACTGTTCATCTGCAATTTAAGTCAGGTTAACGGCATTTAGCGCTCTATTTACCTTCCGAACATAGGTTCGCCTCGTCCACTAAGGACCAAGACGAATCTCGGAAGGGAATCATGAAGGTAAGAACTCGATCAAAGTTGGCAGCGGTAATTGCAGCTGCAGGATTAGTTTTTTCAACAGCTCCAGCACACGCCATTGATTTAACCGGATCTGGTGCAACATTTGTTGCTCCACTTCTAGAGGCTTGCAAAGCTGGTTTCGCAAAATCTACAGAACACAGCTACACATATGGAGGCGGCGGCTCAGGAACTGGTCAAAAGAACTCCGATGCTGGTGTTGGAGATTTTTGGTTCTCTGACTCTGCATATCGCGCTGGAACTCGAACCTCAATTATCCACGCACCGGTTGTAGCAGCGCCTATCGCTGTTATGCACAACCTTCCTTCATCACGTCAGCTGTACTTAAGTCCTGAAACTGTTGCTGGAATCTTTGCCGGAACAATCAAGCGTTGGAATGACCCAGCAATTGTCAAAGACAATAATCGCTCGGTAACTGAGGTTATCTACAAGAAGGATTCAAATGGCAATGCCAAACTTGATAAGAATGGCAAGCCACAGATTCTTCGAACCGCGAAGAAGAATATTTCCTATACATTGCCAAACCAACCCATTACTGTGGTTTATCGCTCTGACTCATCCGGTACCTCAAATAACTTCACCACTTTCCTAAATGGTGTTGCCAAGGATGTCTGGACCAAATCTGGTAACAACGTGTTCTCAACAGCTTTCCCAGGTGATATCAATGCCAAGGACAATATCGGCCGCATCGTTAGCGCAAGCGGCTCACAAGGAGTTGCCTCACTAGCGGCAAAGACCAAGTACTCAATCACTTACGCTGAGAAGAGCTTTGCTGATGCTAATCGCTTGAAGATTGCCGCACTTGGAAATGCCTCTGGCAACTTCACTCTGCCAACATCGACTGCAGTATCTGCCTTCTTAGGTAATGCAAATGTTGATGCAACAAAGGGATTCTTTACCTTTGATTACATGACCAAGGAGCCAGGTGCTTACACACTTGGCATCGTTTCCTACATGTTGGTTGATACCAAATATGACAACAAGTCCAAAGCAGATGCGGTCAAGCAGTTGGCTAACTACCTGATGAGCGAGGATTGCACAGGTGGATCAAACGCTGCATTGGGATATGTAGTTCTTGATGGAAAGTTGAAGACCGTCGCTCAGGCGCAGGTCAACAAGATCGGCTAGTAAATAAGTAAATAGATTTTCCCGGGCGCACGAGGGGCGCCCGGGAAATTTCTTTTTGTGGAGATTTTTTCTGAAAAAAAAGCGCGCCCGGCAGGAATCGAACCTGCGACAACCCGCTTAGAAGGCGGGTGCTCTATCCGACTGAGCTACGGGCGCTGATACGGCGCAAGTCTACAGAGTACGTTTGAGTACCGCTTAAACGATAAGGTTTCGCCTCGTGGCAGAGTTCATTTACACGATGAAGAAGGCGCGTAAAGCGCATGGTGACAAAGTAATCCTTGATGATGTCACATTGATGTTTATTCCAGGCGCCAAGATTGGTGTGGTTGGCCCAAACGGTGCTGGAAAATCTACGGTTCTGCAAATCATGGCTGGTCTCCAACAGCCTTCCAATGGTGAGGCATATTTATCACCTGGTTACAGTGTTGGCATTCTCTTACAAGAGCCACCGCTAAATGAAGAGAAAAATGTTTTGGAAAATGTTCAAGAGGGCGTCGCCGAAACAATGGCTCTACTGGCCCGCTTTAATCAAGTCTCAGAGGAGATGGCTAATCCTGACGCTGACTATGACAAGTTGTTGGCAGAGATGGGATCGCTGCAAGAAAAACTGGATCACTTAAATGCTTGGGATTTAGATTCACAGTTAGAGCAGGCGATGGATGCGTTGCGTTGCCCTCCAGCTGATGCTGATGTCAAGGTCTTATCTGGAGGAGAG
Source organism: Candidatus Nanopelagicaceae bacterium (assembly GCA_018882885.1). Taxonomy (GTDB): domain Bacteria; phylum Actinomycetota; class Actinomycetes; order Nanopelagicales; family Nanopelagicaceae; genus MAG-120802. The sequence goes on from VERG01000021.1 coordinate 7,516, forward strand.
CGCCGCCGAGTTGCACTCTGCAAATTGTTGCTGCAAAAGCCAGATTTGTTATTACTAGATGAGCCAACCAACCACCTGGATGCTGAATCAGTTCTTTGGCTAGAGCAATTCCTTTCTAAATATGAAGGCACGGTTGTCGCTATTACTCACGATAGGTACTTCTTGGACAACGTTGCGCAATGGATTCTCGAACTTGATCGGGGACGGGCTTATCCATATGAAGGCAATTACTCCACTTACTTAGAGACTAAAGCGGCACGCTTAAAGATTGAAGGACAGAAAGATGCCAAGCGCGCAAAGCGATTGGCTGAAGAGTTGGATTGGGTGCGGCAAAACGCCAAGGGTCGCCAAGCAAAATCAAAGGCGCGCTTGGCTCGCTATGAAGAGATGGCTGCAGAGGCAGAGAAAGCCCGTAAGTTAGATTTTGAAGAGATTCAGATTCCGATGGGACCAAGACTTGGAAATGTTGTCGTAGAAGTAGAAAATCTTTCAAAAGGATTCGGGGAGCGTCTGCTTATAGACAATCTTTCATTTTCACTGCCGCGCAATGGAATTGTCGGTGTAATTGGCCCAAACGGCGCCGGCAAAACCACTCTATTCAAAATGATTCTTGGATTAGAACAACCTGATTCTGGCACCATAAAAGTCGGAGAGACGGTAAAAACTTCTTATGTCGATCAGTCAAGAGGCGGCATTGATCCTAAGAAACCACTTTGGGAGGTTGTCTCTGATGGTTTGGATTTTATAAAAGTTGGAGCAGTTGAAATGCCAAGCAGAGCTTATGTTTCAGCTTTCGGCTTCAAGGGACCGGATCAACAAAAACCAGCTGGAGTTTTGTCGGGTGGAGAACGTAACCGTCTAAATCTTGCACTTACCTTGAAAATGGGCGGCAACTTGTTACTTCTCGATGAGCCAACAAATGATCTCGATGTTGAAACCCTTGGTTCATTAGAAAATGCTTTATTGGATTTCCCAGGTTGTGCGGTAGTTATCTCTCACGATCGTTGGTTCCTGGATCGTGTCGCTACACATATCTTGGCTTACGAAGGTGACTCCCAATGGTTCTGGTTCGAAGGAAACTTCGAGTCATACGAAAAGAACAAAATTGAAAGATTGGGACCAGAAGCGGCACGCCCTCATCGCGTTACATATAGAAAGTTAACGCGATGAAATACCATCACAAAGCCTTTGTTCGTTGGGATGATTTAGATGCGATGGGCCATGTCAATAATGCTCGATATCTGACCTTTGCCCAAGAGGCCCGCTTTGAATGGTCCTTTGCTAAAAATCCGATTGCCGCATCTGACAATACATTTCTACGTATGGTTGTGGCCCGAGCAGAGGTTGATTTTAAAAACGCTATTTTTCAGGGTGGGACCTATGTCGATGTAGTGCTCTGGGTTGAGTCAATAGGAAACTCTTCATTCACCATGATTTACGAGGTAAAAGGTGAGGATGTCTTATTCGCTCGCATCAGAACAGTGCAGGTTGCGGTCGATGAGAGTATTGCAAAGTCCCGTTCCCTCAATGATGAGGAGCGTGGCTTTTTGCAGCAATATCTAGAGGAGAGCAAGTGAGTACAAAGTTGGCCCCACGCGGAGTACGCCCTTGGTGGCGAGATGCGGTTACCTATCAGATTTACATTCGCTCCTTCGCCGATTCAAATGGCGATGGCATCGGTGATGTTGAGGGCATTAGATCAAAACTTGGCTACCTACAAAAACTTGGAGTAGATGCAATTTGGATTACCCCTTGGTATCCATCACCACAAAATGATCATGGCTACGATGTCTCTGATTACATGAACATCGAGCCAGATTATGGAACATTGCAAGATGCAGAACGATTAATTCGAGAAGCACATGATCATGGCATCAAAATTATTATCGATATCGTTCCCAATCACACTTCAGATCAACATGCCTGGTTTCAAGCTGCTCTAAAGGCAAAACCGGGTTCGCCAGAACGCAATCGCTACATCTTCCGTGATGGCAAAGGGCCAAACGGAGATTTGCCACCAAACAATTGGCAGGCGGTTTTTGGTGGTCCCGCTTGGCACCGCGTGACTGAACCAGATGGAACATTGGGGCAGTGGTATCTGCATCTATTTGCGGTGGAGCAACCAGATCTAAATTGGGAAAACCCTGAGGTTGTTGAACATTTTGATGTTGTTTTGAAGTTTTGGCTGGATCGCGGCGTTGATGGTTTCCGGATCGATGTGGCGCATGGAATGTTCAAAGAAGCAGGTCTTCCAGATATTCGCCAGAGCAAACTTTCAAAGTTGTTTGGAAATAGCAACTTCACCAGAATGCTAAGTCCAGAGCACAAACCATTCTGGGATCAAGAGGGTGTGCATGATATTTATCGACGTTGGCGCAAAATTCTTGATTCTTATGAGGGCGATCGCATGGCGGTAGCCGAGGCTTGGGTTAGTCCATCCTCAAGGATTGCTCGATATGTACGCTCTGATGAGCTACAAAACTCCTTTAATTTCGAGATGTTGACCTCCCTCTGGAAACCAGAGGAAATTCGAAAGAAAATCAATAACTCCATCTCAGCGCTTGCTGAGGTTGGTGCCCCAACCTCTTGGGTTTTCAATAATCACGATGTTGTCCGTTCTGTAGATCGTCTGGACTTAGGTCTAACTAATCACGGAGATACAACTTTGTCGCGACAGGGAGACCCTTCCAAGTTAAATATTGCTCGGGGAACTTTGCGCGCTCGCAGTGCAACATTGATGGCGTTAGCGCTTCCTGGCGGTACTTACCTATATCAAGGTGAAGAGTTAACTCTTCCTGAGGTACGGGATATTCCAGAGAATCGCTTGACTGATCCGCGTTGGAAGATGAGCGGTTACAAGGATCGCGGTCGTGATGGATGCCGTGTACCGATTCCTTGGAAGAGTTCACCAAATGGTGCATTTGGATTCTCTGCTAAAGATTCATTAAACCCTGAAGAGGCGTGGTTGCCTGCCAGTTCTTGGTGGGGCGCTTACTCTGCTGAATCCCAAGAGAATGATTCAAACTCAACTCTAAATATTTATCGTCAGGCATTAGCGGTTCGAAAGAAAGAGCCTGGCCTCGGTGATGGTCCGATGGAATGGATTGATACTCGCAAAGATGTTGTTGCATTCTCTCGTCCCGGAAACTTTGCTTGCTACATAAACTTTGGCGCAGATTTTGAATTGCCAAAGGATTGTGAAGTTCTAGTAGCCAGCGGACCGCTGAAAAATAAGGTACTACCTACCGACACAGCGGTTTGGGTGCGCATCAAATAAATGCCTAATACCGCAACACAAGAGAAAACCGTAAAGGTTCTCGCTACTGCACAGGTTTTAAATGGAGTTGGGGTAGCCGGCACAGTAGCTGCGGGATCTCTATTAGTTGCTTCAATTACTGATTCTGAAACCCTGGCCGGTTTGGCTCAAACATCTTCGGTTCTTGGTGCAGCTGCTTTGGCCTTGCCATTAGCGCGTCTAACAGCAAAAGGCGGGCGACGTTTAGCGTTATCTGTCGGATTTTTATCAGGTGTACTAGGTTCTATTTTTGCCATTCTTGGTGGGCAACAAAAAAACATTTTTTTGATGTTGATGGGCACTTTTCTTGTAGGTGCTGCCTCAGCAGCTGGATATCAAGCCCGTTTTGCAGCTGTTGATTTAGCGACCAATGAAACCAGGGCAAGACAACTCTCTTTTGTGGTTTGGGGTTCAACAATTGGAGCTGTAGCCGGACCGAACTTAATGGAGCCTGCCGGCAATTTAGCCGAGTCATTAAATCTGCCCCGGTTGGTTGGTCCATACATAATTTCCGCAATTACTCTCAGCCTTGCAATTCTTGTTATCCAACTTTTTCTACGGCCAGATCCATATCTAACCGCTCAGAAACAATTAGGAATCAATGCCAAACCAAAGGCAGCAACTAAGACCGCTCTGAAACATATCAAAGCAAATCCCAAAGCTGCCTTTGCGATCTCGTCAATCGCAATTGGTCATATCGCAATGGTTTCAGTAATGGTCATGACTCCAGTTCATATGGCTCATGTCGATGTCACTCTGACAATCATCGGACTCGTTATCAGTATTCATGTCTTAGGTATGTACGCATTTTCTCCAATTGTTGGATCATTAAGTGATCGATTAGGTCGAATCAAGGTTATTCAAATTGGAGTAGTAACTCTTTTGCTCTCAACACTAATCTCTGGATTTGCAGCAGCAGATGATGCGGTTATGTTGGGAGTTGGATTGTTCTTATTAGGACTGGGTTGGTCATGCACTCTAATTGCAGGCTCGGCTTTGTTAACTGAGTCGGTCGATCCTGAGATGAAGACTTCTTCTCAGGGCGCCAGTGATTTAGTCATGAATCTCTCCGGCGCGGGAGGCGGCGCGCTTGCTGGAGTAATCATTGGAACACTCTCATATGGCTGGCTCTGCGCATTTGCAGCGATTCCCGTGACTGTTCTGGGCATTTGGTCCCGTCGAGTATTTAAACCATAATTACTAAAACATGAATTTATATGAGGAAATGGGTGGGAGAGCCACCTTTGAGCAACTTGTCTCTCACTTTTATGCCTTGGTGTCTGTCGATCCAGTTTTAAGGCCGATGTACCCAGAGGATGATTTAAAAGCTGCCGCTGACAGATTACTAATGTTTTTGGAGCAATACTGGGGCGGTCCGACCACTTATAGCGAACAAAGAGGACACCCAAGATTGCGTATGAGACATACGCCTTTTCACATTAGTGAGTTAGAGCGTGATATTTGGTTAAAGCATATGCAATCAGCGGTAAATGATTTAGAAATGAAACCAGATCTAAAGGAACAACTTTGGAATTATTTGGTTATGGCTGCGAATTCAATGGTAAATCAACCGCGAGGCTTTTGAGACTTATTTCCAACTTTAAGAATTTCGCCATTTCTTAAATACCAGAGTGTTCCTTGTCGATCACGAATAGTTGTGATGCGAAGTCCAACCGTCTCAACCGTTCCTTTAACATCCAAAACATCGACTTGATCACCGACACCGTATTGATCTTCAACCAACATAATGATTCCGGAGAACACATCTCTCACAATAGTTTGGGCACCTAAACCAACTGCAAATCCAACAACTCCAGCGGAGGCCACTAATGGACCAAGATCAACTCCGAGCTCTCCGAGAATCATGGCACCTGCTATTAGTCCTATAACAGCCTTCGATGAACTATTTAGAACTGATGCCGCAGTGCGGGCACGTTCACGTTGTCTCGTAACTGAACTTTTCTCACCCGGAATAAAATCAGCTTCGGCGACTTTTGCTAAAGCTTTTGTGATGGCCCTGGTCGCGACTTTCTGGAGAATTACCGCCAAAATGAGAATGACGACAACGCGAAGGGGGGCACCTAAAAACCAATCCAACGCCTCTTGCAGGCTCACATTCAGCTTCATTTGAGCAAGACTTTATAAGAACTTAATCAAATATCCCCACAAAACCGCGCCCATTCGGGCAGGATTTCCCCCACGGCGCGAGCCACGCGTCGGACCAAAGGGGATTTGAGACTGTGACGACTTCGTCAAGAAGGACGCTGGTTCTAAACGCCACCTATGAGCCGCTGGGTGTCGTTTCTGATAGACGCGCGCTTATTTTAGTTTTGAACAATCGCGCAACCATGATTGAAGAATCTGGAATTCAATTACATTACACATCAGGTTCTTTAGAACTTCCTGCGGTTATCAGATTGCATAAATTTGTAAAGATTCCTTATCGCCATACGGTTCCTCTTTCCCGCAGAGCTATATTCGCTCGCGATGGTGGACGTTGTGTTTATTGCTCAGCCACCGCAACTTCAATTGATCATGTAATGCCTAGAAGTAGAGGCGGCGATCACAGTTGGGACAACGTGGTGAGCGCCTGCCACCGTTGCAACCATGTGAAAGCCGACAAGACACTTAAGGAGTTGGGTTGGAGATTACGTTCCATTCCACGTGAGCCGGTTGGTGCGGCATGGAGAATTCTTGGAACCGGTCGCGCCGAAGAGAGATGGGTTCCTTATCTCGCTCCATTTGGCGTTGTTAGCGCATCTGCCTAAACTTCCGCCATGTTTATTCAACTGGCCTCAACACTCCAATTAGCCCGAAATGAAGATGGCTCACTGCCAGGAGAACCTTTGGGATTTCTCGAAGGGTTTATTTGGTTTGTGGTTGTTCCAGTGGGAATCTCACTTTTTATTTGGGTAGCGGTAGTCGCGCAAGAAAACCTAAAGCGCGCTAGACAAAACCGCGGCGGACAAGGTCATTCAAAGCAAGATGTAATTACCCGCATCAACGAGTAATTAAAGATCTTTAGCGCGAACCCTTAAAGCTCTTTCCAAAGAATCCTTAGCCTCAAGTACATGACGTCGCAAGGTTGGATGTCCATCTTTTCCAACTCCATTTAGCCAAGCATTTGTCTTATCGAGTGTGGATTGTGTAATCACACAAGTGGGGTAGAGCAGATCGATAATGCTGGTCGAAACCTCGTAGGACTTGTTGTTATAGGTATCCAAAATCAATGCGAAGTAGCGATCAATAAAGGACTCATGGAATTTGCGATGCAAAGGTCGAGCAAATCCCTGAATGGCGGATAAACGAGACCAGTTGGTAATGGAGTCATCTTCAGTAGCGCGCTTGAACGCGGCCTCCTTAGCCTCCATATTTGGAAACGCTGCGATACAGCGCTCGTGCGCTAGTTGTCCAGTGAGAGTGTTATCTCTTTTGAGTTCAGCATCAATCTCTTCTCTAGAGGAAGCATCACGCTCCACTAGGCAAAGTATGAAGTGCCAACGAAGATCGGCATCGACCACTAATCCATTTAGCTTTCCATCTAACAACTCACGAATGCGAGCGGTTTGAGCTGGCGTGTGAGCAAGTGAAGCAAAGGTGCGGGCGAATTGAAGTTGGTGTCCACTTCCAGGTGCAGCTTTATCTAACAAGGTGGAGAGTATGCCGGCGATTTTCTCTCGCAACGTATCGCGATTCTTGTCGGCAGCAAAGATTTCAACAGCAGTGGTCAATTGACTTCCCAGTGCGGTTACTGTTGTTATGTCATCTTCACCAGGCAGGCCGGCAATTGCGATATCTATGAAGTCAGTCGCAGAAATCTCAGCATCGCGAAGCATGTCCCACGCAGCAGACCAGCAAAGTGCCCTGGATAATCCATCATTCAACTTGCCCAGATGCGCCTTTAACGTCGCGATGGAGCGTTCATCAAATCGGATTTTTCCGTAAGACAAATCATGATCATTGATTAGAAGTAGGTCGGCAACTTTCTCTCCAGACAAAGCTTCTACCTTCGTTATTTTTCCAGAAACATCTAGCTCCACTGATTTACGACGGGAGAGAACTCCATCCTTTAGGTCATAAAGACCCACCGCCATGCGATGTGGACGTAACTCTGTAGAACCAGCTGGAATCAAAGGTGGTTCTTGTTGAACTGAGATTGAGCTGTAGGTATCGCCATTGATTTCGACAACAGGACGAAGGGTGTTTACACCAGCGGTTTGTAACCAGGTTGAAACCCAAGGCTTTAGGTCGCGGCCACTAGTTGCTTCAAGCTCTGAAAGAAGATCCTGCAATGTCGTGTTCTTGAATGCATGCTTTGCAAAGTACTTCTGCAAGCCAGTGATGAAGTTTTGTCGTCCTACATGCGCCACTAACTGATGCAATACCGAAGCACCCTTGGCATAAGTAATGCCATCAAAGTTTGCCTTTACGGTATCTATATCAATCATGTCCGCAGCAATTGGGTGAGTAGAGGAAAGCTGGTCTTGTCGATAAGCCCAGTTCTTACGCTCTGCGTTAAATCCAGCCCATGAGTTTTTAAACTTGGTGGCCTCTACAAGTGCAAGATATGAGGACCATTCAGCGAATGACTCATTCAGCCAAAGGTCATCCCACCATTTCATTGTGACCATATTTCCGAACCACATGTGTGCCATTTCATGCAAAATGGTGTTAGCCCGTGCGTTGTACATACGTTCAGTTACTTTGGAGCGGAATACCAACAAATCTTCACGGAAAGTTACGGCGCCAGCATTTTCCATAGCACCCCAGTTGAAATCAACCACCGCGATTTGATCGTACTTTTCAAATGGGTATGCCAATCCAAAAACCTCTTCAAAATAGGCAAAGCCTTGTTTGGTAATCAAGAAGATTTCATCCGCATCCAAATGTTCAAATAAGGATTTGCGGCAGTAGATGCTCATAGGAATAGTCTTCTTGCCTTTGTATTCATCTGAAACGAAGGAGTATGGGCCGGCAACCAAGGCGGTTATGTAGGAAGACATAACCGGGGTCGTGGTGAAGGACCAGGTTTTCTTTCCACCATTTTCAATTACGTTCTTTACCGGATTGTTCGAAATAACCTGCCAATGTGCGGGAACAGTCGCTGTGAATGCGAAGGTAGCTTTTAAATCTGGTTGATCAAAGCAAGGGTACATATTTCTAATGAAAGCGGTCTCGCCTTGTGAATATAAGTAAACCTCGTTATCAACGGGATCAACCGAACGCTGCAATCCTTCGCCACTCTTTGAATAGATTGCTTCAACCTCAAGTACTAGTTCATTTTCTAACTGCAGATTCTTTAGAAATACACTCTCTCCATCGTAATTTGATACATCAACTGGAGCGCCATTTAGGGTTGCAGAGATAACTCTCTTGCCCACCGCATCAATAAATGTGTCGTAACCCGGCTTATTACAGTTGAAGGTAACGACTGTCTTGGCGATGAAGGTTTCCTCACCGGTTGTGACATCTAAGGTCACGTCATAGTGCTTAATAGATAGGTGTGATGAACGTTCTGCGGCTTCAGCACGCGAGATATTGATTCCAGGCATGCGCGTATCCAAGCAGAGATGGCACTCTTTGCCACTATGGAGCAAGTCACAGAGGGTCAGTTCCGTCTACGTAGCTTCCGTCTACGGGGTGAGCGCATGACAAAGGCGCAATCAGAGGCCCTTTATGACCACTGGAACAAGTTTGAAATACCTTTACAAGGAATCATCAATCCCAGAGAACTGTTCCCATCTTTGAAACCAAAAGAGGTGGTATTCGAAATCGGAAGTGGAATGGGAGAGGCAACTTCACAGATTGCTGCCAACAATCCAGAGACTGGTTATGTTGCGGTAGAAGTTCATAAGCCCGGCATTGGAGCTCTGATTATTCGTGCCGAAAATCTCGGAGTAAGAAATCTAAAAATTATTAATGCTGACATTTTTGAAATTCTAACTAAGCACATCAATGATCATTCTATTGATGCATTCCACATCTTTTTCCCTGATCCTTGGCCAAAGAGAAAACAACACAAGCGCAGATTGCTACAACCAACTTTCATTGAGATTCTTGCCAAGAAATTGAAACCTGGAGGACGCATAAATATCGCAACTGATTGGTATCCATACGCACAGGAGATTGAAAAGAACTTTGCCGCCAACACCAATTTCACAGGAGGAGTAATTCCTAGACCACAATGGCGTCCTTTAACTAAATTTGAAAGCAAAGGTATAAATAAGGAGCATGTAGTTACAGATTTTGAGTATTACCTAAAGTCTTAGAGTTTGCCATCTCTTTCGTATTTAGACATCAGACCAATTCTTCTAACATGTCTTTCATCTCCACTAAATGGAGTTGCCAAAAAGGTGTCTACCAGCTTTAAACAAAACCCTTCATCATGCATTCGACCACCGATAGCAATCACATTGGCATCATTGTGTTCGCGAGCCAACTTTGCGGTCTCGATACTCCACACCAACGCGGCCCTAACACCTTTGACCTTATTGGCCGCCATCTGTTCACCATTTCCTGAGCCACCGAGAACAATTCCAAAAGAACCAGCTTCTTTAGCTGTGGCTTCGGCTGCAGGTATGCAAAATACGGGGTAGTCATCGAGGGCGTCATAAACATGCGGCCCGTGATCTTCAACTACATGTCCCTGAGCCTTTAAGTGTTCAACGATCTTGTTTTTGAACTCCAAGCCAGCGTGATCGCTACCAATGTGTATTTTCACCGTCTTACTTTCTCAAAGAAACTAGAAAACCGCTGGCATTTCTGCCAGCGGTTTCTGTCCTAGGAGGTTCGTTAAATTAACGAAAGTGGTGTAGCTCAGCGATTAGCGACCGCCGCGACCATGTCCTTTGCCCTTGCCATGTCCCTTACCAGGACCTTTACCCATTCCCTTTGTCTCCTCAACATGTGAAGTGATGCGGGTCTTGAGTTCGGCCTTTAGAGCTGTGGCTTTTTCAGCGGTCAATTTTCCTGCTGTGACAGCTGCATCGATTTGTTTAGTTTCGTATGCAACTAGAGCGTTGATCAAGGCCTCTTTCTTCGCCCCTGCAATTGTTGCAAGTGACTCGCCAGCTTGAAGTTTTGCCTTCAAAGTGGCTTCATCAATACCGAGAGTGTCGGTAATGACCTTGGTGCGCTCAGCATGCATTGCATCATGAGCTGCTCTATCTGCATCACGCGCATCTGTCATAGCTTTCTTTATCGCATCAACTTGAGCTTGTGTCAGAGTTCCCTTTGTTACAAGGTCACCAAGAACAGCCGCAGCTTTATCTCCTCGACCCATTTTGTTGTCATGAGCCGAAGCAACTCCAGCAGTACCTAGAGCTAGTGTTAAACCAGCAACCGCTGTAGCTGCGATTAGTCTCTTCTTCATTCATACTCCTTACTTGATTTCTTTATTGAGTACTTTCCTCGAACACCCTCGTATTCGATGTCTGAATAAAACTCCCAAAGCTTGAATGCAATAGACATTTTTCATGAGAGACACATCAGAGTTCTGAGCACTCACAAAACGTTATACGCTCAAAATCTGAGAATTCCCAGAGAAAAACCGTCCTGTTAATTGCAATCCAGCTCATTGACTATTCATATTCAAATGCCTCGAAAAGAGCGAGGTTCAAATTCGAAGGACAGTGCAACATGACCAGTCAAATGAGAATAGTGTCAATGCTAGCCACTTTTGCGTTGATTACAAGTAATTCTTTTATGCCTGCAAACTCTGCTGGAAGAACAAATAAATCAATTGCAAACACAGTACTCAATGGCAAGGGTGCTCCTACTTCAAAAGTTGGAATAGATGGCGACTTTTATATTGATGTAAATACTTTCAATATTTATGGACCAAAAAACAATAATCGTTGGCCGTCGCCAACAAACTTAAAAGGACCAGCAGGCAGTGATGGCAAACCTGGCGAGCGAGGTTCAACAGGAAATAACGCAACTGGATCTAAAGGTGAAAAAGGAGAGAAAGGAGAAAAGGGTGATCAAGGCGAGAAGGGAGAAAAAGGAGACAAAGGTGAAACTGGAGCAAAGGGAGAAAAAGGTGACACTGGTTTAACTGGTGCAACAGGTTCACAAGGTTTGGTTGGCGCACAAGGTTTGAAAGGCGACAAGGGCGATAAAGGCGATACAGGTTTAACTGGTCCTACTGGCTTAACTGGTCCTACTGGATTAACTGGTCCTACTGGATTAACAGGCGCAACTGGCGCAACAGGTGCAACTGGTGCGAAAGGCGACAAAGGAGATACAGGTGCGACGGGCCCACAAGGTTTGCAGGGATTAAAAGGTGATACCGGAACTACTGGTTCGCAGGGTGCAACCGGAGCCACTGGTGCAACTGGTGCAACGGGAGCAACTGGAGCAACTGGAGCAACTGGTCCATCCAATGTTCAAGTCGTTTCGATTCCTAGTTTTACTTTGCAAACATCGACAGCTGGAACTTCGAGTATGAGCCTTTATTTTGGATCTCTAGCAGCTGGTGCCTCTTATAAATTCGAAATAGTAGTCAGAGCCAAAGCAGATCGATATTTTTCAAACATCGGTTTAACTCTTCTAGCGAGTGGAGCTGGAAATACTCCAAGTTATAACTACATCACATCTGCCGTCGATGAATACAACGGTGGTGCATTTTGGTCAGGGAATCAATTCCTAGTGGTCGGAACTATGACAGTTTCTGCCTCGGGATCTTCTTTGGCAGTTAACTTAATTGATGGGAGAGGTTCCACTAGTAGCGGTATGACGATTACCGGTAACGCCTACATAACTCTTGTTGGAAGCATCTCCAGTTAATAGAAAGAATGGAGCGGGCGACGGTAATCGAAACCGCGTAACTAGCTTGGAAGGCTAGGGCTCTACCATTGAGCTAC
>VERG01000022.1 GCA_018882885.1 Candidatus Nanopelagicaceae bacterium
ACCTTGCTATTCCACAATACGGCGCGCGCGATAGCAACAGTCTGGCGCTGACCACCACTTAAGGAAGCCACTTTCTGCCGGATTGATTTAACCGTTCTAACACTTAAGCCATCTAGCGTTTTCTTTGCCAGCGACTCCATTGCTGATTCATTTAGCGTCAGACCACTTTTTTCTTCGCGGCCCAAGAACATGTTATGGACAATATCTAAGTTATCGCAGAGCGCTAGATCCTGATAAACGATTTCAATTCCAAGTGCTGTTGCATCACGAGGTCCACTTATCTGAACCGGTTTTCCTTCAAATATAAAATCACCAGACTCTGGTGTGTAAATACCGGCAATACATTTAATTAAAGTGCTCTTACCCGCACCATTGTCGCCAACTAATGCGGTTACCTGTCCGGCATAGGCGTTGAAATTAACATCCTTCAAAACATGAACTGGCCCGAAGGATTTATTCAGATTGCGGAGGGAGAGGATTGGCTCTGCCATCACATTTCCTCTCTGTTAGGCACCGTGAGTGATATTTGTTGATTGCATTCTAGGAACTGAATTTTTTGGTTTTTAAGGGCTCAGCCCGAGTATTTACTTACTCGGGCTGAGCTTTACTTCCTTTTTGCTTTTAGAGCTTTACGCAGCTACGAAATTAGATTCCGTTTGCTGTGCAGAGATCTTCGATACCTTCGCAAACCGCTTCACGGGTCTGGAAGCCATCTGCAATAACATCCTTCACATTTGCCTTAGTGATTGACACTGGCACTAGAAGAACTGAAGGAACATCAGAGACGCCGTTGTTAACGGAGCCTGTTGCTGTTGTTGCCTCTTCGCCCTTTAGAAGAGCGATAGCAAGTTCTGCGGCAGCTTCTGCCTCAGCTTTGATCGCCTTGTAAACGGTGTTTGATAGATCGCCGGTCAAAATTGCACGGAGACCATCAACGGTTGCATCCTGTCCGGATACGCAAACCTTTCCGTTTAGTCCGTTCTTCTTCAATACAGCGACAGCTGCAAGACCAAGACCTTCGTTAGCGGAAACGACCGCGTCAAGCTTGCCGCCTGCCTTAGCAAGTTGCTGCTCGAAAATTGTTCCACCCTTTACGTTGTCCCAATCTGGAACAGCTTGATCATCAACGAGGGTGTAATCACCGGAATCAATTGATGGGCGTAGAACTGAGTCATAACCAGCCTTGAACAAGGTGGCGTTGTTATCGGTAGGAGATCCGTTTAGATAAACGAGACGTGCCTTTGACTTTCCGGCACCATCAAGGCAAGCCTTGATGCCTTCTCCTTGCAATCTTCCCACTGCTTCGTTATCAAATGAAACGTAGTAGGAAGCTGAACCGTTGAGTGTTAGACGGTCGTAGTCAATTGTTGGAACACCCTGTGCAGCAGCTTTGTCTTGAACAGCCTTTGCAGAATCAGAGTCAAGATTTACCAAGATTAGAACCTTCGCACCAGCAGACAACATTTGATCTGCGATGGTCTGGAATGCTTCCTTGTCACCATTTGCATTTTGGATGTCAGCCTTCACTCCAGCAGCATCAAATGCAGCTTGTAGGAATCCGCGGTCAGCGGTTTCCCAACGAGCTGATGAAGCAGCATCTGGAAGGATTACACCAACAAAGCCATCAGCTGAACCTTCATCTGATGAGTTTGAGCAACCGGTGAGAATAAGTGCGAATGCTGCAACTAGTGCAGATATCGCGAGACGGCGCTTTTTCATTTAGTTAATTACCTTTCGAAAGTGTTCAACGAACTTCGGTAGTAATTGAGCCGCGAGGGCGGTTCAACACCGAGAACGCTACTTTTCAGCCCATTTTAAGAAAAGAGAAAATCCCATTATTTGGGCAGCCGTCTCATAACAATTGAGTAACGGGGTTTGCGCGAGAAGCAGGCTTGGGTCGGTAACCTTGCCTAGGTGAGCGCGAAATCAGCTTCCAGTTCCGGCCCGGCCCTCTCGGCCCTCTCCGGCCAATCTGATCTGGACCCCTATCTGGCCCTGAGCCAGAGTCTCAACGCTCTAATCCATCAGCTAGTTTCATCGGGGGATTTACCAGACTCTGTACTTGAGATGGATGCAGTTAAGAATATTGTCTTAGAGAGACCAAAGAACCGAGAACATGGGGATTACGCCACTTCAATCGCTTTAGCCTTGGCGAAGCCTGCTTCAAAACAACCGCGAGCAATTGCAGAGCTCATCGCAGCTGGCTTAAAGGGGAACTCAAATATTGAAAGGGTAGAGATAGCTGGCCCGGGATTTATTAATTTAACGCTAGCAAAATCCAGTCAGGGCGCGATTGTTGTTTCAATCTTGAATGAAAAACAGAGATTTGGTCAGGTAAAAGTTTTAGCAGGCAAGAAAATTAATCTTGAATTCATTAGCGCTAATCCCACCGGACCGCTTCATCTTGGTCACACCCGTTGGGCCGCCGTGGGAGATGCACTCGGTAGTGTTTTATCGGCAGGTGGCGCAGAGGTTGTTAGAGAGTTTTACATCAATGATCGCGGAACCCAAATGGATTTGTTTGGTGAATCACTGCGCGCCGCAGCGCGTGGCGAAGCTCGACCTGAGGATGGTTACCAAGGCGAGTACATAAATGAATTAGCAAAAATGATTTTGGCGCAGCATCCAGAGTACAAAGATTTAGATTTAGAAAATGGCATCATCGCATTTCGTGAGGCGGGATACGCCCTGCAATTACAACAACAGAAAGATGTACTTAAGAACTTTGGAACCAATTTTGATGTCTGGTTTTCAGAGCGTTCACTTCATTCCGGTAAAGCATTAGAAAAAGCTCTAGAAACCTTAAAGGCGCAGGGTCATGTTTTTGAATCAGAGGGTGCCACTTGGTTGCGCACTACGGATTTTGGGGATGACAAGGATCGAGTTTTGGTTAAATCTGGTGGCGAATTAACCTACTTTGCCTCAGATACCGCTTATTACATCGATAAAAGAAACCGCGGTTTTGATATCTGCATTTATATGCTGGGTGCAGATCACCACGGTTATGTCGGACGATTAAAAGCTACTTCAGCATGCGCCGGCGATGACCCAGAGTTCAATATTCATGTATTAATTGGTCAGCTAGTGAAGATTATGGAGGGTGGCCAGGAGTTAAAACTTTCCAAGCGTGCCGGCACCATAATCACGTTAGAAGAGTTAGTGGAAAAAGTCGGCGTCGACGCGGCCCGCTACACCTTAATTCGTTATCCAGTCGACACTCCGATGGTGCTTGATGTGGATCTTTTGAAGAAGCGCACCAATGACAATCCGGTTTATTACGTGCAATACGCGCACGCTCGAATCTGCGCAGTACTTCGAAATGCGCAGGATTTAGGATTGCAGGTAAACCTCTCTGACTTCAAAGCAGAGCTCTTGATACATGACCGTGAGCGAGAGTTACTAGGTGGTCTTGCCGAGTATCCACGAGTTGTAGCCAGCGCCGCCGAACTACGCCAGCCTCATCGCATCGCACGGTACATCGAAGAGTTGGCAACTTTGTATCATGGTTTTTACAACGATTGTCGAGTACTTCCAATGGGCGAGGAGCCAATTTCAGATATACATCGCACCAGAGTTGTCCTTTGTGAAGCAACCAGACAGGTAATCAACAATGGTTTATCTATGTTGGGCGTAAGCGCTCCGGAGCGGATGTAGCCATGACAATTAAATTCAATCCAAAAATTTGGCCCTCAACTACCTCTGAGAAATCTGGCGTGATCTCTGTCGGTGGTTGCACATTAACTTCTTTAGCGCGCGAATTTGGAACACCAGCATTTATTTTGGATGAAGCGGATTTCAAATCACGAGCCCAAGAGTGGAAGAGCGCTTTAGACAAACACTTTGGAACAAATGCCGGAACCGCCTATTACGCAGCAAAAGCCTTTATTTCCAAGGAGATTGTCCACTGGGTAGAGCAAAGTGGATTGGGATTGGATGTATGTACCGGAGGAGAGTTAGCGGTAGCAAAAGCGGCAAGGTTTCCGGCCGAGCGCATGGAGCTACACGGCAATAACAAATCTGAAGTTGAAATTGCAGATGCAATTGATTATCGAGTCGGCACCATCGTTGTCGACTCATTGCAAGAGATTGAACGGGTCGCGAAGATTGCACACAATAAAGGTGTTGTGCAAAAGATTTTGTTGCGCTTGACCCCAGGGGTTGATGCTCATACCCATGAAGCAATCTCTACCGCTCATGAAGATGTGAAGTTTGGGTTTTCGATTGCATCAGGTGCCGCTTGGGATGCGGTACTGGCAACTTTAAAACATGAGTCTTTAAGTTTGCGGGGATTTCATGCCCATATTGGCTCTCAGATTTTTGTGTCAGATGCATTTGAAACCTCAGCTGGCAGATTGATTGATATGTTGTCAAAGTTCAAAACACAGTTTGGTGTAGAGCTGCCAGAGTTAGATCTAGGCGGCGGCTACGGCATCGCATATATCGACAGTGACAATCCAAGTGATGCCCAACAAATTCTGGAGAAATTGTCTGCAGCAGTTGCTAAAGAGTGCCGCAAAAATAACCTGTCAGTTCCTAAGATTTCTATTGAACCAGGACGCGCCATTGTTGGTCCATCAATGATCACACTCTACGAAGTTGGCACCACAAAAGAAGTTGTTTTAGAGGATGGCTCAAAGCGTTGGTACATATCGGTCGATGGCGGTATGAGTGATAATTTACGAACCGCGTTATATGACGCGGAGTACTCAATTAATTTAGTAAACCGCTCCAGCTCTGCCCCGCTAAGACTGGCTCGAGTGGTGGGAAAGCATTGTGAAACAGGGGATATTGTTATTAATGATGTGCAATTGCCATCAGATATTGTGCCTGGCGATCTTCTAGCGACCCCAGCTACCGGCGCATATGGCCGCAGCATGGCTAACAATTACAACCATATGACTAGGCCGCCAGTAATTTCAGTCATGAATCAAACGGCACGAACCATTATTAGAAGGGAAAACTACGCTGACCTTCTAGCCTTAGAGGTGGAGGAACACCCCCGAAGGATCTCAGAGTAAAAGCGTTGAGAAATTTGACCAAAAGAAAAAGGAGTTGATGATGAACGCAGCGGTTACCACTTTGCATGTGGGTATGTTGGGTTGCGGCGTTGTCGGCTCCAATGTTGCAAGGTTGCTTCAGGAAGATTCCGGGGATTTCGCCGCTCGTTCCGGAGCCAACTTAAAACTTAGCAAGGTAGCGGTTAAGAACATAAATGCTAAGAGGGATTTCGTGCCAAATGAAATCTTAACCACTGATGCAAACTCTGTAGTTTCCGATCCCAATATTCAAATTGTTATTGAGGTAATGGGCGGAATCGAACCGGCGCGTGAATTAATTCTGACCGCAATCAAAAATGGAAAATCAATTATTACCGCTAACAAAGCGCTGCTTGCGCTCCATGGCGGAGAGTTATTTGATGCTGCTGACAAAAATGGAGTGGATCTTTATTACGAAGCAGCGGTTGGAGGGGCAATTCCAATTTTGCGCCCGATGAGAGAGTCGATAGTCGGCGACCATGTTCATCGCGTTATGGGAATTGTTAATGGAACCACCAATTACATTCTTACCAAGATGGATGAAGAGGGTTCAGCCTTTTCCGATGTATTAAAAGAGGCACAATCACTTGGTTTTGCGGAAGCTGATCCCACTGCAGATATCGAGGGACATGACGCCGCCGCTAAAGCGGCGATCTTGGCAGGATTGGCTTTTCACACCAGAGTTTCATCTTCAGATGTTCACTGTGAGGGCATCTCAAAGTTAACCGCACGGGATGTGGAAGTGGCCCGCGATATGAATCATGTAATTAAGTTGTTAGCGATTGCAGAGTTGACTGCGGACAATCGAGTTTCGGTACGGGTTCATCCGACATTAGTGTCCAGGCAACACCCGCTTGCGTCTGTGCGAAACGCTTTTAATGCGGTGTTTATAGAGGCCGAGTCCGCTGGGGAGTTAATGTTTTATGGTCGGGGAGCAGGTGGTGCCCCAACCGCCAGCGCAGTGTTAGGTGATTTGATTGCGGTAGCCCGCAACAAAACTAGAGGTGTTGAAGGCCATGGCGAGACTGATTACGCGGATTTGGCAATCGCACCGATTGATGATGTTAACTCACGTTATTTAATAAGGGTTGAGGTAGCGGACAAACCAGGTGTGCTTGCAACAGTTGCACAGTTATTTGCCTCTAGCAATGTCTCTATTGAAACTGTTCGTCAGACAGGAAGAGGAGATAGTGCTGAGTTAATCGTAGCCACGCACTCCGCACCGGAAAAAGCGTTAAATAAAACGGTCGCTGCGTTATCTCAAAGTGATGTTGTAAAAAGTGTAGAGAGTGTTTTACGAATCCTAGGAAGTGGCAAGTGAGCCTATTTAAGAAAAAAGGAGCCCACCAGTGGCGCGGTGTGATTGAGGAGTATCGCCACAGACTTCCGGTCAGCAAGAAGACCCCTGTTGTTTCATTATGCGAGGGTGGAACGCCACTTATCTATGCCTGCGTAATCTCAGAGATGTTAGATAACGAGGTCTGGTTAAAGTTTGAGGGCGCTAATCCAACTGGTTCATTTAAAGATCGCGGTATGACAATGGCGATTTCCAAAGCTGCTGAAGATGGTGCCAAGGCGGTCATCTGTGCCTCAACTGGAAATACCTCTGCCAGCGCCGCTGCTTATGCCACCAAAGCGGGTATGACGCCTGTGGTTTTAGTTCCACAAGGAAAAATCGCAATGGGTAAGTTGGCTCAAGCGATTGCGCATGGATCAAAGTTGTTGCAGGTTGATGGAAACTTTGATGACTGTTTGGATCTAGCTCGCGAGCTTTCCGAGAAATATCCAGTTTCACTGGTTAACTCAGTAAATCCATTCCGAATTGAGGGTCAAAAGACCGCATCCTTCGAAGTTGTCGATGCCTTGGGCTTTGCGCCAGATATTCACGCGCTGCCCGTGGGAAATGCCGGAAACATCACCGCGTATTGGAAAGGTTATAAGGAGTACAAAGCAGATGGAGTTTCCAAGAGCTTGCCGCAGATGTGGGGCTTCCAAGCTGAAGGTGCTGCTCCAATTGTGCGCGGAGAAGTAGTAAAGAACCCTGAAACTATCGCGACCGCAATCCGTATCGGAAACCCAGCTTCATGGGATTTTGCCGTTGCTGCGCGCGATGAATCCAAAGGTGTAATAGATATGGTCTCTGATGAAGAGATATTGAGCGCTTATCGTTTGGTGGCCGCAAAAGAAGGTGTATTTGTCGAACCCTCTAGCGCAGCAGGTATAGCGGGATTAATTAAGTACAAAGCTCAGGGCAAATTGCCTAAAGACAAGAAGATTGTAATTACAGTTACAGGAAATGGTTTGAAGGATGTGCAGTGGGTTCTAGATGGCGCGGCAAACCCAACCATAATTCCAGTTGATGTCCGCAAAGCCGCTGAAGTAATTGGATTGGCCTAAAGATGGCACGTGGTTTTAAAGATCGCTTAACTTATAAAGCAACCCCGATGCAGGTTAGTGTGCCGGCAAGTGCTGCAAACCTTGGGCCGGGTTTTGATGCTCTGGGATTAGCTTTAGAGCTAAGAGATATTTATGTTGCACAGATTTTAGATGATGAAGTTTTTGATGTTGATGTGACTGGTGAAGGTGCTGATGAGGTCAAGAAGGATGCCAAGCATTTAGTTATCAAGGCGATGATGGCCGGATTTGAATTTATGGGTGGCAAACCTCGTGGCATAGCGTTGCGCGCTCTGAACTCCATTCCGCATGGTCGGGGATTAGGTTCGTCAGCAGCAGCAATAGTTGGTGGACTATCGCTGGCACGAGGACTTGTGCTCTCAGGCAGCAGTTTGATGAATGATGATGATTTGATTGCATTAGCAACTGATTTAGAAGGACATCCCGATAATGTTTCGGCCGCAGCATTAGGCGGAGCAACAATTTCTTGGATGGAAAACCGCGCCAGTGTTGCAACCGGTTGCGCTACAAGATTTTCAGTAGACCCAAGTATCCGTGCATTGGTTTTGATGCCCAACACCCAACTTTCAACTGGCAAAGCACGCAAGATGTTGCCTGAAACCGTGCCGCACAAAGATGCCTCAATTAATGCGGGCCGTAGCGCACTTTTAGTGCACGCATTGTCAGTTCGTCCGGAATTGTTATTTATCGCAACCGAAGATCATCTCCACCAACAGTATCGCCGAGAAGGCATGCCGCGATCTGTAGATCTAGTAAATAAATTGAGAGGTGCAGGGGTTGCAGCGATGATTTCCGGAGCGGGCCCATCTGTTCTGGTCCTACACACCGGTACCAGCGCTGAGCATGATGACATAGTGCGTAGCGCAGGGGAGCAGTTCCAGCCGTTGGATATAGAGATTGCCACCAGCGGCGCCATGCTCTCCAATGTGTAAATCAGGCGTATAAATCAGGCGTATAAATCCACCCTCAATCGGTTTTTTACGATTTTGGGGTTGCCTGGACCTGCTGGTAGATTTCAGGCTCGTCGGGCGGCAAGCGAGCCCACAATCGCAAAAAAATAATTAAAGCAAAAAATCTTTACCCCTAACCTCACAAAGACTCTTCAAAAGTCTGGAAAAGAAATTTAAATGGCAGATTCAAAAAGCGCTCGGCGAGATTCTGGTGACCTTTCTGCGTTACTACTCCCAGAGCTTCGTAAGATTGCAACCAACCTAGGAATTGAAAATGCGGCAGAGTTAAAAAAGCCTGACTTAGTAAAGGCGATTACCGATTTACAGGCCGCAAACCGTGAAGCAGCAAAGGCTGAGCGCGAAGCTCGCCGTGCTGAAAGAAATCAACGTCGCAACCGCAATAAGCAAGGTAGCGACAACTCTCAAGATTCCGATGAGAGTGATGAGGTAGATGGTTCCAACTCCGAGGCATCTGACTCAGAGAATTCAGATAGCCGTGACAATGATCGTAATGATCGTAATGACCGCAATGATCGCGGTAATGATCGGGAATGGCGCAGAGATCGCCATCGTGACCGAGGTGGCCGTGATCGCAACCGGGATCGTGATCGAGGTGGCCGTGATCGCGAAATCATCATCTCTGAAGATGATGTGTTGCTACCAGTTGGCGGCTTGCTAGACATTCTTGATAACTATGCATTTTTGCGCACCGGCGGTTATCTGCCAGGTCCAAATGATGTTTATGTTTCATTACAGCAAGTGCGCCGCTACGGATTGCGCAAAGGTGATGTAATCACAGGTCAGGTGCGCCAACCACGCGAAGGCGAGCGTCGTGAAAAATTCAATGCTTTGGTCCGTCTCGACACCGTAAATGGTATGGAACCTGACAGTGCCCGCGATCGCGTGGAGTTCTCCAAGTTGGTTCCACTTTATCCGCAGGAGAGATTGCGTTTAGAGACCCAGCCCAACGTTTTGACCACACGTGTAATTGATTTGATTGCACCGATTGGTAAAGGTCAGCGCGGACTAATTGTGTCCCCACCTAAAGCCGGTAAGACCATGGTGTTGCAATCAATTGCAAACGCCATCACTACCAACAACCCCGAGTGTCACCTAATGGTGGTCTTGGTTGATGAGCGTCCAGAAGAAGTTACCGATATGCAACGCTCGGTTAAGGGTGAGGTAATCGCCTCAACCTTCGATCGTCCAGCTGATGATCACACGACTGTTGCAGAGTTAGCCATCGAACGCGCAAAGCGTCTTGTTGAATTAGGTCATGATGTAGTTGTCTTGCTTGATTCAATTACACGTTTGGGACGTGCATACAACATCGCTGCTCCAGCATCAGGTCGAATTCTTTCTGGTGGTGTTGATTCAGCTGCTCTGTATCCACCAAAGAAATTCTTTGGTGCAGCACGTAACATTGAAGATGGTGGTTCGTTAACCATTCTTGCAACCGCGCTTGTTGAAACCGGTTCAAAGATGGATGAAGTTATCTTTGAAGAGTTCAAAGGCACCGGAAACATGGAGTTGAAGTTAGATCGTAAATTCGCAGACAAGCGCATCTTCCCTGCGGTTGATGTTGATGCCTCTGGTACCCGCAAAGAAGAAATCTTGATGGGCCCTGAAGAGCTAAATATTGTTTGGAAGTTACGTCGCGTACTTCATGCTTTGGATTCACAGCAGGCGTTGGAGTTGTTGCTCGAGAAGATGAAGGGCACCAAATCCAATGTTGAGTTCTTGATGCAGGTTCAAAAGACCACGGTCGGGCCGGATCAAGGCTCCAAGGGCGAGTAAATCCAGCGCGGATTGGCTTGAACTAGGGTGGCTTAGGTAGCCTTCACCTTCACTAACGAGCTGGTTCACCGAAGGTTTCGGACCCAGCTTAAAAAAATAAGGAGCAACAATGAAGAAAGATATTCATCCTGATTACCAGGAGACCACAGTTACCTGTGGTTGCGGTGAAACCTTTAAAACCCGCTCAACCATTTCTACTGGTTCACTCTTCGTTGAAGTGTGCTCCGTATGTCACCCCTTCTATACCGGCAAGCAGCGCATCCTCGATACTGGTGGACGTGTAGCTAAGTTCGAAGAGCGTTTCAAGAAGCAACAAAACAAGAAGTAGCTTTCCTAACAAAGGCCGTTGCTCTCGCATTTAGCGAGGGTGCGGTCTTTTGTTATTTATTGGAACTTCAAAGCAAGCTGAGTTGAAAGGAGTAGATGAGATGGCTGACAAGAAAGCTGATCGCTTTGCGACTATGCCCGAGATTCTTAATGAGTATGAAGCTCTAGAAGCTGCCATGGCCGATCCATCTATTCATGCAGATCAAGGCAAAGCTCGCCAATTAGGAAAGCGTTATGCCCAACTTGGTCCAGTCATCGCTGGCTACCGCGCCTATAAGAAGGCGGAGGATGATCTTGCTGCTGCAAAAGAGTTAGCTGAGGTTGATGAGGGATTTGCTGCCGAGCTACCGGCGTTAGAGGTAACTCTGCAAGAAACTGCAGAAAGATTGGAGGAGTTGCTTCTGCCGCGCGATCCAAATGATGATCGCGATGTAATTTTGGAAATAAAAGCTGGAGCAGGTGGCGATGAGTCTGCACTCTTTGCTGGTGACTTATTGCGAATGTATCTACGGTATGCAGAAAAGCAGGGTTGGAAAACGGAAATCATTGATGCCACAGAAAGTGATTTAGGTGGCTACAAAGATATCTCTGTAGCAGTAAAAGCTCGCGGTGGCACCGAGCCTGGAAAAGCACCTTTTTCGAAGTTGAAGTTTGAGGGTGGAGTTCATCGCGTTCAACGTGTCCCAGAAACTGAATCACAAGGCCGAATCCACACCTCTGCCGCTGGCGTTTTGGTTCTGCCTGAGGCCGAAGAGATTGATGTACAGATAAACATGAATGAATTACGAATTGATGTTTATCGCTCATCAGGTCCGGGTGGACAGAGCGTTAACACCACAGACTCTGCCGTGCGTATTACCCATATACCTACTGGAATTGTGGTCTCGTGCCAGAATGAAAAGAGCCAGCTGCAAAATAAAGAGTCTGCGCTGCGTATTTTGCGCGCCCGACTTTTGGCAGCCGCACAAGAGGCCGCGGATGCAGAGGCGGCTGCGACTCGAAAGAGTCAGGTGCGCACAGTAGATCGCTCAGAGCGCATCAGAACATATAACTTTCCAGAAAACCGCTTGAGTGATCACCGCGTAAATTTCAAAGCCAATAATCTCGATGCGGTACTCAATGGAGAGTTAGATGATGTAATTAACGCGCTGCTTGAAGCGGACAAAGCAGAAAAGCTCGCAGCCGCAGAAGCGTAAATCTCATGAGCATTAAAGAGATTCTAAAAAACGCAAAAAAAGAGTTGTCTGAGTTAGAAATCCCAGCAGTTGATGCGGAGTTGATGTTGGCCCATGTTCTCGGGGCTTCTCGAATGGATTTGCATGCCAGAGAGTTCATATTGAATCCGGAACAAAATGAGTTGTTTCAAGAGATGGTGCAAGCAAGAAAATCAGGAACCCCTACTCAGTACCTTACCGGGGAGGCGCCATTTCGATATTTAACTTTTTCAGTTGGTTCCGGGGTTTTGATTCCGCGGCCAGAGACAGAGTTGTTAGTTGATGCGGCTTTAGTAGAAATCGAACGGATTCAATCAGCACCAGAGATTTCATCGGTCCCAGATGTGAGCATCGTTGATTTGGGTGCCGGCAGCGGTGCAATTGCGATCTCAATCGCTCATGAAGCAGCTCAGCGCAAAATGCCGGTTCATATTGTTGCAGTTGAGAAATCTGCATCAGCGGTTGAGTGGCTAAAGAGAAACGTATCCCGACATGAGGTCGATGTTCGGGTTATCCAAGATGATGTATCAAATGCGCTGCAAGGAGTTAAGTGCGACATTGTCGTAGCTAATCCGCCATATATTCCTAATGACACAGTATTACCGGATTTGGTGAAAGAAAATGAACCTCATGAGGCTTTGTTTGGTGGTGCTACCGATGGAATGCATGCTCCACTTCAATTCATAGCTGCCGCCTCACGAGTATTAAAGAACGGCGGCTTGCTGATTATTGAGCATTTTGAGAATCAGAGTGCAGCACTTGAGCGTGAACTTACCAAGGAATATTTTGAGATTTCTCATTACACTGATTTAAATAACAGACCACGTTGGATGACAGCGCGCAGAAAGGGGCGGTGATGGCTGAGAGATATTCGCTGGTAGACGGCGAGATAGATTATAAGGAGTTAATAGAGCGAGCTGTCGCTGCACTACGTGATGGAAAGTTGATCATCGCTCCATTAGAACACGCTTATGTTTTTGTAGCTGATGCCTTCAATCACGCAGCGGTAAAGAAACTTCATTTGTTGCGCCAGGATGCCCGTGGAGTTGCTGCCCAGGTAATAGTGGGAGATACAAGAACAGTAAAAGGGATAACTAGAGAGTTTGGCGAAACAGTCAATGCGGTATGTGAAAAGTTTTGGCCAGGACTTTTGACAATAAACCTGCCACCTGCCCAAGGATTAGTTTGGGATCTAGGTGATGAAAGAACTTTAGATGAGATATCTGTTCGAGTTCCTTCGGCGGATTTTTTGCGTGAGGTTGCATTAGCATCAGGACCGGTCGCAATTGGCGCTGCCGCGCTATCCGGTCGACCCGCTCCAAGAAAGTCCACATTTTTCCCGGCTTTAGATGGTGATTATGCGGCGCTGTTCGATGCGGGGGAGTTGCCGGAGGGAGCAACTTCTACGGTACTTTCCGTTAAAGATGACGGACTAATTTTGCGTCGCGCAGGAGCAATATCACTCGCCGATTTGAGGGCCATAACCCCAAATATCGCGGTTCCAGCCTAGGATTTCAGCCATGTCGGAGAGCTTCTTTGGTCCTGATTTCACACAGCTTCAACAACAAGATCCAGAGATTGCTGCAGTTGTTTTATCAGAGTTGGATAGACAACGTAAAAGTCTTCAATTAATCGCTAGTGAAAACTTCACCTCACCGGCGGTGTTAGCAGCACTTGGTTCAACTCTTTCCAATAAATATGCCGAAGGTTATCCCGGTCGTCGTTATTACGGTGGTTGTGAAGAGGTAGACAAGGTTGAGGTAATTGGAATTGCCCGAGCCAAAGAGTTGTTTGGTGCAGAACATGCCAATCTTCAGCCACACTCTGGTGCTAGCGCCAACATCGCGGTTTATCAAGCTTTCACCAAACCAGGTGACACGGTTTTGGCAATGTCATTACCTCATGGCGGACATCTGACCCATGGTTCAAAGGTTAATTTCTCCGGTAAGTGGTTTAACGTCGAGTCATACGGAGTTAGACAAGACAATGAACTAATTGATTACGACGAACTGCGCGATATCGCGCTACGGGTAAAGCCAAAGATGATTTGTTCTGGTGCTACCGCTTATCCAAGTCTGATTGATTTCAAGAGAATCCGTGAAATCTGCGATGAGGTAGGCGCGATTATGTGGGTTGATGCTGCTCACTTCATCGGATTGGTTGCTGGAAAAGCTATTCCTTCTCCTGTTCCTTATGCCGATGTCGTTTCTTTTACTACTCATAAAGTTTTGCGTGGCCCACGTGGCGGAATGATTCTTTCTAAAGCAGAGCATGCGGCTGCGATTGATAAAGCGGTATTTCCTGGAATGCAGGGCGGCCCAATCATGAGTGCGGTAGCTGGAAAAGCGGTTGCTCTCAAGGAGTGCGCTACAGCTGAGTATCAAAGTTATGCCAAAAAGGTTATCGAAAATGCCAAAGCACTCGCCGCAGCTCTGGAAAAAGAGGGCATGCGGGCGGTTTCGGGTGGCACCCAAACCCACTTGGCATTGATCGATATCCGCTCCACTGGTGTAAATGGCAAGGTAGCTGATGAGAGATGTGGAAAAGCTGGAATTTCACTCAACAAAAACGCTATTCCATATGACCCAGAAACCCCTGCTGTCACCAGTGGTATTCGAGTTGGCACTCCGGCAACCACCACTCAGGGAATGGGATTGCCAGAGATGTCACAAATTGCAGATCTAATTGCCCGCGCGATTAAAGAGGGCGATGATGATGCAAAGGCTAATTCAATCCGTAATGAGGTATATGAATTAACCGCGAAGTTTCCGGTTTATCCACGGTAATGCGCGAGTATTTACTAACACTTCTAATCGCAGCTGTTTTAACTTATATGTTGACTCCACTGGTGCGCAGCTTTGCATTGAGTCAAAATGCAGTTGCAAAAGTTCGCGAGCGTGATGTTCACACCGAAACTACTCCTCGTTGGGGCGGAGTAGCGATGTGGCTTTCTATGGGTTTAACCCTTTTGATGGTCGAGAATTTAGAGCTGGTAGGAAAGGCATATAGCCGCGAGCTTCTTGGGATTTTTTTAGCGGCTACCTTTGTGCTTCTAATAGGAATGCTTGATGATCGTTTTGAGTTAGATGCGGTTACTAAATTAGCAGGTCAAGGATTGGCGGCCGCAATTTTGTTGTACTTCGGAATTCAAATTCTATGGTTACCAATAGATGGAATTATTGTTTTGCCGACCAACATCGGACAGCTCCTTACCGTCTTGGTGGTAATTGTTATTATCAACGCGGTCAACTTTGTTGATGGTTTAGATGGATTAGCTACCGGCATTGTTGCAATCTCCGCAGCGGCATTTTTTGGCTTCTCCTATTTACTTGCGGTAGAAAATGGTTTCAGTCGTGCCGGTGCACCATCTTTGGTAACCGCGATTGTTATCGGTACCTGTATCGGCTTTTTGCCTCACAACCTGCATCCAGCGCGGATATTTATGGGGGACTCTGGCTCCATGTTTCTTGGACTAGTGCTCGCCGCAGCCGCCATCACTTTAATGGGGCAGATTGATGCAAACGCGGTCTTCTCAGAAAACATTGGCCCAGCAGCGCTTCCGCTGCTTTTGCCTTTTGCCGTTTTAGCGGTGCCGTTACTTGATCTGGGGTTGGCGGTGGTGCGTCGAGTTTTGCGTGGTAAGTCACCCTTTGCGCCAGACAAAGAACATCTTCATCACAAGTTGATGTCATGGGGCAACTCCCAACAACGCACCAACATAATTTTGTATCTAGCGACCGCAACTTTGGCATTGCCTGCGATGCTCTCCGCTTTCATTCCACTTTGGGGGGCTATTTTGGTTGGAGTAATGCTTTTGTTAGCCGCACTCTTAATTAATAAACGAATCTTTAAAACTTTCAAAGTAAGAAGCACAGTGCGATGAGAATAAGAAAATCTAAACCCAATGCTGTAGTTACTGACTCAAACTCTCAACTTTGGCGTGGGGCATTGCGTCCTGCACTCTGGCTTACCGTAATTTCTATCTTTGTCTCAACCATAGTTGCCGGAAGTGATGGATTTTTCGGAAGTTTGTTAGCAAGTTTTACGGTCGTGATCTTTTTTTCCGTTTCACTTT
This sequence comes from Candidatus Nanopelagicaceae bacterium, assembly GCA_018882885.1. Lineage (GTDB taxonomy): Bacteria > Actinomycetota > Actinomycetes > Nanopelagicales > Nanopelagicaceae > MAG-120802. Next base: position 15,815 of record VERG01000022.1, read on the forward strand.
ATGTGGGCAAGCTGACCAAAAATGTTGATCCAATCGCCACTATGGCGCTGGCCATGTTCTCTTACTTCACAAAACTTCTCTTAATCGCCGGTTTTTTAATCGCCGTGACCAGGTTGACTGGGGAGGATCAGGTAAATAGAGCGGCATTTGGGATCAGCGCGCTGGCCATTGCCGCGGGGTGGCTAATCGGAGAGGTCCGTGCTTTCTTTAAACTGCGGCTACACCTACCATTGCCAGATAAGAGCACATCAGATTCAAAGATGCAGACCAAAGAAACCAACGAAGGAGAGTAAAAAGATGAGCGAGAATCTCCCTAAGGGGCCGAGCGAAGACAACGCCTTCTGGACCATTTTTGGTTACATGCTGTCCGGGTTATTGATTTGGGGCGGAATTGGCTGGGGGTTGGATAACTGGCTGGGAACCGGGTACTTCTTGCTGGCTGGCCTTCTTCTTGGCATGGGTTCGGCGCTCTACTTGATCTGGCTTAGGTTTGGCAGAAAGTAAGGGCTAAGGCTCAGTTCAGCATTCTTTTTCGGCCACCTGAGCTGCTTGATTCTGTTAGCCAGGTTACCTGGGGCGACTGGTTTCGATTTCACATCTTTCCAGCCACCTAATAGGGTTACGCCGTCTTTCCCCGCGAAAATCATCCGTAATGCTTGAATCTTCAAGGAGTTAAGTGGTGCTGGTTAGCTACGCAGCAGAGGTTGGCAAGGAAGAGGGTTTTAATCCTCCCGATGCGGGCGACTTCAACCTCCCTCCATTTATTGAAGGCAATGAGTTTGCGACCAAACCAATTCTCTTGGTTTTCCTATCAGTCATTTTGATCTCAGTATTTTTCATTCTCTCTTCTCGAAAAGCAGCTGTTGTTCCATCCAAACTTCAATTCGCTGGTGAATCCATCTATGGTTTTGTGCGAAATGATTTGGGTCGCGAGGTAATCGGCCACGAATTCATGCGCTTCGTGCCTTATTTGTTCACACTATTTACCTTTATCTTGGTCAACAACATATTCGGAATTGTTCCGCTGCTTCAATTCCCGACAATGTCCCGCATTTCATTCCCATACGTTCTTGCAGCATTCACCTTCTTTATCTTCCATTATGTCGGAATTCGCAAACAAGGTTTCTTTAAGTACATGAAAGAAATCATGTTCTTGCCAGGAATTCCAAAGCCGGCTTACATTCTGATTACCCCACTTGAATTGGCAACCTATTTCTTAGTTCGCCCAATGACTCTAAGCCTGCGTCTATTTGCAAATATGTTTGCCGGCCACTTGCTTCTTCTAGTTTTCATTTTGGGTGGCGAGCACCTGCTGCAGGGCGTTATTGGATTGAAGTTGGTCAGCCCATTCTCCTTTGCGATCGGAATCGCTCTCACATTTTTTGAGTTTATGGTGCAGTGCCTTCAGGCCTACATCTTTACTCTTTTGACCGCTCTCTACATCGCAGGAGCGTTGGCAGAGGAGCACTAAGACAGCTTTACTCACGATAACGCTCGGTTGTCGTGTAGCTAAATAAAGAAGGAAAGGTAAGAAACATGGAAGGCACACTCAACCTGGTCGGTTTTGGCCTCGCAGCGATTGGACCTGGTATTGCAACCGGTTTGATCTTCGCCGCTTACATCAATGGCGTAGCTCGCCAGCCTGAAGCACGTAGCGTTCTACAGCCGATCGCATTTCTCGGCTTCGCTCTTGCTGAAGCGCTTGCGCTATTCGGTCTAGTTCTAGCGTTCGTTCTCTAGTCGATCAAATAATTTAAATTATGCGTTCGATTGAATTGGCTGCAGGAGAAGAGCTAAACCCTCTCATCCCGCATACCGCAGAAATCATCGTTGGCTTTATCGCCTTCTCTCTGCTCTACATGGTTTTGCGCCGTGCCGTTGTGCCACGTTTTGAAAAAGCGTTTGCAGAGCGTACCGATGCGATTCAAGGTGGAATGGAGCGTGCCGAACGCGCGCAACGAGAAGCTGAAGCTGCCTTGAATCAGTACAAATCTCAACTCGCAGATGCGCGCGGTGAAGCGCAGAGCATCCGTGAAGAGGCTCGAGTTCAAGGAGCAGCGATCATCGAAGAGATGAGAGCAAAGGCACAGGAAGAAGCTGCACGCATCACCGCTTCAGCTCAAGCTGCGATTGAGGCAGAGCGTCAGCAAGCGGTTAACTCACTTCGTAATGAGGTTGGGGCACTTGCAACTGAATTAGCATCCAAGATTGTCGGAGAAGCATTAGATGACCAGGTCCGTCAATCAAGAATCGTTGATCGATTCCTATCAGATCTGGAGAAGAGTAAGTAGTCATGACAACAGCACTTGCTGCACTTGGTGGCGCCAGCCGTCAATCCTTAGCCGCTGCACGAGCATCACTTGATAACCAACTTAAATCGTTATCATCCGGTGACTCATCTGCATTGGCTAAAGATCTATTTGCAGTAGTTGCTGCCCTTGACTCCTCAACACCATTGCGTCGCGCCATTACAGATGGCTCCCGCGATGCTGCGGCCAAAGCAAAATTGGTCTCAGATCTATTTGGAAAATCAATCTCCGCCGCAGCTCTGAAATTAGTTTCAGAGCTCTCCGCGCTTCGTTGGTCGAGCCCATCGAATTTCGGAGATGTTGTTGAGCAGTTGGCGGTCGAAGCTGAGGCCTCAGCTGCCAATCAAGCAAATGAATTGGATAGATTGGAAGAGGAGCTCTTCGCATTTTCGCGCGTTGTCGTGAGTGATGTAGAGCTGCGCCAGGCGCTTAACTCAACCAAGTACTCAGTTGAAGGCAAGAGAGAGCTGGTTGCCAAGATTTTTGGTAACAAGATCGCCGCCTCAACCGCCAGAATTCTGGAGCATTTGGTTGGTGGACTTCGAGGCAGAAATATCGAGGGAACTATCGCGTTCTACGCGGCAGCAACCGCAGCTAGAAGAGATCGAGTTATCGCACATGTCCGCACAGCTGTAGCGCTGACAGATGTACAGAAGGAAAAGTTAGTTACAACATTGTCCAAGAAGATTGGTCAGCCAGTTCGCTTGAACGTGGAGATTGATCCAACAGTTTTGGGTGGAGTATCCATCCGATTTGCAGATGAATTGATTGACGCCACAATCGTCAATCGTTTGGCCGACGCGGGCAGAGCGCTCGCAGTATAGGGAGAGAAATCATGGCGGAACTCACGATCCGACCCGAAGAGATTCGTGATGCCTTAGCGAACTTCGTTAAGTCATACGATCCAGGTGTCGCGGCTCGCGATGAAATTGGAACCGTTGTCGAAGCCGGCGATGGCATCGCTCGCGTTGAAGGACTTCCTTCAACAATGACAAACGAGTTGCTCAAGTTTGAGAATGGAACTCTCGGTCTAGCATTGAACCTTGATGTTCGCGAGATCGGTGTAGTTATTCTCGGTGAATTTAGTGGAATTGAAGAAGGAACCACCGTTCGTCGTACTGGAGAAATTCTCTCCGTTCCAGTCGGCGATGCATTCCTTGGTCGCGTTGTTGATGCACTTGGACGTCCCATCGACGGTAAAGGTGAAATTAAATCTGAAGCAACCCGTGCCCTTGAATTGCAAGCGCCATCTGTTGTGCAGCGCCAGCCAGTTAAAGAACCTCTTGCAACCGGTATTAAAGCTATCGATGCTATGACCGCAATCGGCCGCGGACAGCGTCAGCTCATTATCGGTGACCGTCAAACAGGTAAGACTGCAGTTGCAATCGACACCATCATTAACCAGCGTGATAACTGGAAGAGTGGCGATAAGAAGAAGCAAGTGAAATGTATTTATGTTGCGATTGGTCAGAAAGGTTCAACTATCGCATCTG
>VERG01000023.1 GCA_018882885.1 Candidatus Nanopelagicaceae bacterium
CCTCTAAACCATCGGTTAATAAAGAGAAATCAATTTCACCTGCAGGAATTATCGAACCTGCGCGACGCACTGAGCGCGCAGATGAAACTGTGTCATGTGGAACGGAATCAGTTTCTACTAAGAGTCGCCCAATTAAGGTGCTTTTTCCATCATCAACGCTGCCACAGGTAAGAAGTCGAATTATCGGACGGGCCTGCATTAGAAGTACCCCTCCTTCTTTTTCTTCTCCATAGAATCCTCTTTATCGCCGTCAATCAAGCGAGTTGCTCTTTCACTCAGCTTGACCTGCATAACCTCTTCGACAACCTCTTCCAAGGTCACGGCATCTGATTCGACGCCAGCGGTTAATGGATAACAACCTAAAGTTCTAAAACGGATTTTGCGCATCTCTGGAGTTTCATTATCACGCAGTGGATAACGTTCATCATCGACCATTATCAACTGTTCACCGCGCCAAACAACAGGTCGTTCTTTAGCAAAATACAGCGGATTTACCTGAATATTGTGGAGATGGATGTATGCCCAAATATCTAACTCGGTCCAATCTGAGATGGGAAATACCCGCATGCTTTGATCAGGGCGAATTCTTGGGTTGTAAGTGCGCCACAACTCTGGACGCTGCTGACGAGGATCCCATCGATGTCCAGCCTCGCGAACACTAAACAATCTCTCTTTGGCGCGACTCTTTTCCTCATCACGACGAGAGCCACCAATCGCTGCATCAAAGCCATGCATATCAAGCGCCTGACGCAAAGCCACAGTCTTCATAACTCGTGTGTACTCAGATGCGTTGGTTGAAAAAGGAGTCACGCCATCACGAACCCCATCTTGGTTGGTATGCACCAACAACTTCACACCATATTTAGTGGCCATCTCATCTCGAAAACTCAGCATTTCTCTAAATTTCCAAGTGGTATCGATATGCAACATAGGAAATGGCACGGGAGCTGGATAAAAAGCTTTACGAATCAAATGCAGCAATACCGAAGAATCTTTACCAATCGAGTAAAGAAATACTGGATTACGAAAAGCAGCAGCGGTCTCTCGGATAATCTCGATAGATTCATTTTCGAGAGCCTCTAAAATCTCTGGCGTGCTACGCATCAGCGCATCCTATTATTTAAGCCTTACAACTCTTGGATTGGAAAGAACAAGGTAAAGCTCGCGCCCTTACCCAACTCTGATTCAACAGTAACTTTCCCACCATGCGCCTGCATAACCGCATCAACAATTGACAGGCCAAGACCGGTTCCCTCAACACCATTGCGCACCCGAGATTGATCGGCCCGATAAAAACGTTCAAAAATCTTGTCCTGAGATTCTGCTGATAATCCAGGTCCATTGTCACTTACTGAAACATATGTTCCTTGATCATCCTGAACCGCTTTCACAACCACCTTGGTTCCAGCCGGTGTATGAATTCGGGCATTAGCCAATAAATTCGCTATTACCTGATGAATTCTCAGCGAATCCCCTAAAACAAATAAATCCTCATTTGGCAGCTCTACTGAAATCAAATGATCAGGGCCTGCTGCCTGGGCAGAGGCCGCTGCCTCTTTAATTACGGTATTTATATCAACCGGTTCCATAGTCATTTCACGGGATTGATCAAGACGTGCCAACAACAATAAATCTTCTACCAGCGATGACATCCGAACCGACTCTTGTTCAATTCTTCTAATTAACTCCGCAGTCTTTTCTTCACCCGCAATCGCACCTTGTCGATGCAGCTCCGCAAACCCGCGTATCGCAGTCAGTGGTGTGCGCAACTCATGTGATGCATCTGCAACGAAGCGACGCAACTTCTCCTCGCTGGCCACCTTTACCGCAAATGACTCCTCGATTCTCTGCAACATTTGGTTCAAAGCCGAAGTTAATCTTCCAACCTCAGTATCACCTCTTGCCTCAGGCAAACGCGCAGAGAAATCTCCCCGTGCAAAAGCCTCAGCAGTTTTTTCCACCGAAGTTAAGGGACGCAAAGAAATCCCAATTATGCGCCGCGCAATAAAGGCCAGCAGAATTAAAACCAAGAATCCGACAGCTAAAAATAAAAACCGCAACTGATTCATTGCGCGCTCAACGCCGCTAAGCGATACGGCGGTGATTACGCTCCCTGCACTTGATGGCAAACTCCGAGCCAACACCCGATAATCAGCGGCCGAACTCTTGGAATCTAAAGTAAAAGGTTGATTCTTATATTTCTTTACATCGGCTGGAGTAAATCCAGTCACCAAACTTTGAATCATTTGTGGACTTTGAGAATCACCGACCGTACCCAAAATATTTCCTTCTGCATCAAGCAGAGTAATGCTGATATCTGATGGAACCTCTCGTAGCGGCTCAAAAGGTTCAAATAAAGGACGGTTGTTGTCCTTCTCATCATCGCTATCATCAATACCAGCGCGATCTAGCCTCAATATTGAGCCGCCAGCAACACTTTCTAGCTGGGCATCGACTTGGGCAATTAAGAAGGTTCGAAAAGCGGTCTGCGCTGCTAAATCAGATGCACTAATTGCTAGCGCTCCCAGAATTACAACACCGACAACCAACCTATTTCGTAAACTCCATTGACCGGGGGCCGGTTTGTATTTACGAAATGGTTGGTTCATTGGTTAATTCTTAGCTGGCAGCCTTAAGCGATAGCCAACGCCACGCACGGTGTGAATAAGTGGTGGCTCGGTGTTATCAATCTTCTTACGAAGATAAGAGATGTAAGTTTCCACAATTCCGGCATCGCCACGGAAGTCATACTGCCAGACATGATCCAGAATCTGCGCTTTAGAGACCACTCGATCAGCGTTAATCATCAAATAGCGCAGCAAAATAAACTCAGTAGGAGAGAGATCAATTAAGTTGCCCGCACGACGTACCTCATGTGTCGCCTCATTCAAATCAAGATCAGCAAAGCGAATAATTTCTTCATTAGCAGCGCTCTCCACTACTCCGGTCCGGCGTAGCAATGCACGAAGACGAGCAACCAACTCCTCCAAGCTAAATGGCTTGGTTACATAATCATCGCCACCAAGGGTTAAGCCCTTGATCTTGTCTTCGGTCGTGTCTTTCGCGGTCAAAAACAAAACTCCCACATCTTGACCATCAGCACGTAGCTGACGGCAAACTTCAAAACCATCTAGATCTGGAAGCATCACATCAAGAATCAATGCATGCGGCTTAAACTCTTCTGCAACGCGTAGCGCTTCAGCACCAGTAGCTGCAGTGCGCACCTCAAATCCAACGAAACGCAAACTCGTAGTAATCAACTCGCTGATGCTTTTCTCATCATCAACGACTAGGACCCTTTGGACCTTTACCTCGTTCTCTTTTGCTTCTTTGCTGGACATGGCTGGCTCTTTCTGGGTTAGTACTGATGTACTCATGTGAATCACCTCGAGGCCGATAATCCCTGCCCCACTTTAGAACTTGCTGAGAACCGGCTGGGGCCGGGGGTCGAGTTTTCCTCGCAGTTCAAACCACATGGGAATAGATCTGGAGCTTGTCTGGTTAAGGCCTATAGCAATGTTGAGCCAGTTCGACTCAATCTTTTGACCGTAGTGGACTCAATATTGGAGGGTATCCCCCTCACCAAGGACATATTTATTAAGGAGCATATAGAAAATGGCAAGAGCTGTCGGAATCGACCTGGGTACTACCAATAGCTGCGTATCCGTTCTTGAAGGTGGCGAGCCCACCGTTATCGCAAACGCGGAAGGTGCCCGCACCACTCCATCAATCGTCGCATTCGCAAAGAATGGCGAGGTGCTTGTGGGTGAGGTAGCTAAGCGCCAAGCGGTCACCAATGTTGATCGCACGATCCGTTCTGTTAAGCGCCACATGGGCACTAACTGGACCATGGATATTGATGGCAAGAAATACACCGCACAGGAAATCTCTGCCCGTGTACTACAAAAATTGAAGAGAGATGCAGAGGCATATCTTGGTGACACAGTTACCGATGCGGTTATTACCGTACCGGCATACTTCAATGATGCGCAACGTCAAGCAACAAAGGAAGCTGGCGAGATTGCCGGATTAAATGTGCTTCGTATTATCAACGAGCCAACCTCCGCCGCACTTGCTTATGGTCTAGATAAAGGTGACAAGGAACAAACCATTTTGGTCTTCGACCTTGGTGGCGGAACCTTTGACGTTTCACTGCTAGAAATCGGCGACGGTGTTGTAGAAGTTAAGGCGACCAATGGCGACAACAGCCTTGGTGGAGATGATTGGGATCAAGCACTTGTTGATTTTCTAGTTAAGACCTTCGCTGCAAAGAACGGCGTAGATCTTGCGAAGGATAAGATGGCGATGCAGCGTGTTCGTGAAGCTGCAGAAAAAGCAAAGATCGAACTTTCCTCTTCACAGCAAACATCTATCAATCTGCCTTACATCACAGTTGATGCCGAAAAGAATCCATTGTTCTTAGATGAAACAATCACCCGTGCACAGTTCCAGGCGATGACCGCAGATCTTCTTGATCGTTGCCGTCGTCCATTCCAAGCGGTACTTAAGGATGCTGGAATTCCAATCTCTGACATCGATCATGTTGTGCTAGTTGGTGGTTCAACCCGCATGCCAGCCGTTGTTGATCTAGTTAAAGAGCTAACCGGCGGAAAAGAGCCAAATAAGGGCGTAAACCCTGATGAAGTTGTAGCTGTGGGCGCGAGCTTGCAGGCCGGCGTTATCAAGGGTGAAGTTAAGGATGTTCTACTTCTTGATGTGACTCCACTTTCACTTGGAATCGAAACCAAGGGTGGAATCATGACCAAGTTGATTGAGCGCAACACAACAATCCCAACCAAGCGTTCGGAAATCTTTACCACCGCTGATGACAATCAGCCGGCTGTACAAATTCAAGTCTTCCAAGGTGAGCGCGAGATGGCGGCTTACAACAAACGTCTTGGAATGTTTGAACTTACTGGAATTGCTCCAGCACCACGTGGCATTCCTCAAATCGAAGTCACCTTCGACATCGATGCCAACGGTATTGTCCATGTATCTGCAAAGGATCTTGGAACCGGGAAAGCACAGAGCATGACAATCTCTGGTGGTTCAGCTCTTCCAAAGGATGAAATTGAGCGCATGATGCGTGATGCAGAATCACACGCTGATGAAGATAAGCAGCGTCGCGAGGAAGCAGAGACCCGAAACACCGGTGACTCACTTGTTTACCAGACCGAAAAGTTCTTAAAGGACAACGCTGACAAACTCAATGAAGGCGAAGCTGCAACCAAGAAGGCAGAGGTCGAAACCGCAATGGCAGATCTCAAAAAACTTCTTGAGGGTGCCGATTACGCTGGTATCAAGAGCGCAACTGAGAAGTTAGCTGAAGTAAGCCAGCAACTCGGAGCAACTCTCTATGCTGCAAACGCTGCATCAGCAGAAGCGCCGAAAAATGATGATGGCGTTGAAGATGCCGAAATCATTGATGAAAGCAAGTAATGACTGAGGACACAACTACTGAAGTTGTAACAGAAGAGGCAGCGGCTGAATCAAAAGATCCAGTCGCTGCCTTAACTGAGGATTTACAACGTCTTCAAGCTGAGTACGCCAACTACCGCAAACGTGTCGAGCGGGACCGCACCCTTGCTGCTGAAGTGGCGATTTCTAGCGTCCTACTTGAGTTTTTGGCCATCCTGGATGACCTGGATCGTGCCGCTACTCATAACGAACTAACCGGTGGATTTAAATCGGTGGCAGATCAAATCATTGCGACCACTGCAAAACTCGGACTAGAGAAGTATGGCGAAGCACCAGCCACCTTTGATCCGAACTTTCATGATGCCTTGATGCATGAAACCTCAGCGGATATAAAGGAAACGACCGTTACTAAGATTTTGCAGCCGGGATACAAGTATAAGGAGCGCGTTCTACGACCAGCCCGCGTGGTTGTGTCAGATCCTGAATAAACATGGCTGCCAAAGATCTATACGAAAAAGATTATTACGCCATTCTTGGTGTTGATAAAAAGGCTGATGCCGCCACCATTAAGAAGAAGTATCGGTCACTCGCCCGCGAACTTCATCCCGATAAAACCAAAGGTGATAAGAAGTTAGAGGATAAGTTCAAAGAGGTCTCAGAGGCATACGAAATTCTCGGCGATGACAAAAAACGTGCTGAGTACGACCAAGCTCGAGAGATGTACCAATCCGGAGCATTCCGTGCTGGAGGTCAACAATTCTCTGGTGATTTCAGCGACCTCTTCAATAACGGTGGAGATATTTTCTCCTCTCTCTTTGGTGGAAGACGAGCTCCTCGCAAAGGGCAAGATGTTCAAACTGAGGTTTCAATTTCATTTCGTGACGCCCTATTTGGTAAAGAGATTGACTTACGACTTTCCGGCCAAGGCAATGCACCACATACGATTACGGTAAGAATCCCAGCTGGAGTAAGTGATGGCGCGAAGGTAAGAGTTAAAGGTCGTGGCGCACCAGGTGAAGCAGGCCCAGGCGATCTCTATGTTCTAGTAAATGTAATTCCGCACCCGGTGTTTACTCGCAAGGGTGAGAACCTTCACATCACACTGCCCGTTACCTTCACAGAAGCAGCGCTGGGCGCTGATATTTCAGTACCAACCATAGAAGGCGACGAAGTGAAGGTGCGCATTAATCCTGGAACTCAAAATGGAAAAACTTTGCGGATTAAAGGTCGTGGAGTAAAGAAGGGTGTCAACGCCGGAGACCTTATGGCGACTATCGAGGTTCAGGTTCCACAACGTATTGATGGCAAAGCGAAGAAAGCGTTGGAAGATTTTGCAGCTGCAACCGATAGTGAAGATGTGCGTTCTGAATTCCTACAAAGGGCCAAAGCATGACGACGCCAGAGCGTGATGAGGAGCTGGCTCTTTATGTAATCTCTGTTGCAGCAGAGCTTTCTGGATTACATCCACAAACTTTGCGGCAATATGATCGAATGGGTCTGGTTTCACCGTCACGAGCTCAAGGACGTGGTCGTCGTTACTCATTGAAAGATATTGCTTTGTTGAGAAATGTTTCACGCATGGTAGGCGAGGGAATCAATCTGGCTGGCATCAAAAGAATTATTGAATTGGAATCTGCCATGTCCAACATGGCAATTGAGGTGGCAAAATTGCGTATTGAAGTGGACGCCTTGTTAGAGTCCAATCCAGAAAAGGCCTTAGTGGCTAGACGCCGAACCGATGTCATTATTTACAATTCCCGCAAGAGCCTTTAGGTTTATCGAGTGAGCGCTAAAGAACAATTAAAGTCAGAGATTCTTTCCAAAGCAGTTGTGCATGGAAAGGTGATTCTCTCCTCTGGCAAAGAAGCTGATTACTATGTAGATCTGCGCCGCGTTACTCTAGATTCCACAGCAGCGCCACTTGTCGGTGAGGTTATGTTGGAGCTAACCGAAGATTTAGATTTTGATGCGGTAGGCGGTTTGACCCTAGGTGCTGACCCTGTCGCCACCGCAATGATGCATGTTGCGGCTCAGAAGGGGCGAAAAATAGATGCTTTTGTGGTCCGTAAAGCAGAAAAAGCTCATGGTTTACAGCGTCGCATTGAAGGGCCCGATGTAAAAGGTAAGCGAGTTTTGGCAGTGGAAGACACTTCTACCACCGGTGGATCTGTATTAACTGCAGTAGAAGCATTAAGCGAAGCTGGTGCAATCGTGGTTGGCGTGGCTGTAATCGTAGAGCGCGGTGCTAAAGAAAAAGTGGAATCAGCTGGTTTGAAATATCTAGCGGCTTACCAACTTAGCGATCTTGGCCTTTAGTTTTTCTTTCTTTTCTATCTCGCAATATCTCTAAAGCAATTGGTGTCAGGCTGGCCAAAATAATTACGGCGACAATCGGTAGCAAGAATTTATCTACCGAACCTTCTAGCTGCTCACCAAGGACATATCCAGCACTGATAATTCCCACGGTCCAGATATAACTTCCAATTAAGTTCCAAACAAAAAACTTTTTGGCAGGCACCCCTATGATTCCGCACAATGGGTTTAATAATGTGCGCACAAAAGGAATGAAGTGGGAAAGAATCAAAGCTTTACCTAATCCATACTTCATCAACCAACGCTCTGTTTGTTGCACCCGTTCTTGATTAAAGAACCTTGAATCTGGTCTATCAAAAAACGGTCTACCAAACTTTGCACCCAACCAATGTCCAAACTGTGAACCTGCGGTGGCGGCAATCGGTGCCCAGATCATTAACTGGGTGTAACTAAGTTGATCTCCGAAAATCTCACGCGCGGTACCTGACGCGGCAAGGCCGGCGACAAACAATAAAGAGTCACCTGGTAGGAACAATCCGACCAACAACCCGGTCTCTACAAAGAGCGCAGTTAGGACTCCGATGGTGCCCAAAGTGGTGACAATGTCATGGGCATCTAATGGATTCACAACCCCACCCTAAAGCTGGTTTCGGGGTATTCCTTATTTATTAGTCCCCAATCACGCTCAGATTAGGGTGGCAAGGGGGGTCTGCGCCTAAACTTGCCCCCATTGTGCTCAGCGCCGACACAGGTGGCGCTGACCTGAGCATGTCAATGGAGTAAATATGAGAGCCCTTTCAGCGGCCAACTCACTCGTGCAGGTTACGGGTACCAATCTCAACCTTGTTTATTTAGTTCTTGCGGTCTCGCTAGTCGCACTAGCAATCGCATGGGCGCTTCGCTCACAGGTGTTATCTGCATCTGCCGGAACTCCAAAGATGCAAGAGATCGCAGCTGCAGTGCAAGAAGGCGCAGCGGCTTACCTTGCCCGTCAATTTAAAACACTTTCATTTTTCGTAGTAATTGTCTTTGTTCTTCTCTTTGCACTTCCCGGTGATACCGATGTGAAGATTGGTCGTTCAATTTTCTTCATCGTTGGTGCTGCTTTCTCAGCAATCGTTGGTTACCAAGGAATGTGGCTAGCTGTACGCGCCAATGTGCGTGTTGCTGAAGCTGCACGTCAAGGTTCCGCAGTTAACGCAGTCCAGATCGCATTCCGCACCGGCGGTGTTGTAGGTATGTTGACAGTTGGTCTTGGACTATTTGGTGCCTCACTTGTAGTTTCAATTTACGGATCAGATGCACCATTTGTTCTTGAAGGCTTTGGTTTCGGTGCTGCGATGCTTGCAATGTTCATGCGCGTTGGTGGCGGTATCTTCACAAAGGCGGCTGATGTTGGAGCTGACCTAGTAGGTAAAGTTGAAAAGAACATTCCAGAGGATGATCCTCGTAATGCAGCGACTATTGCAGACAACGTTGGTGACAACGTTGGTGACTGTGCTGGTATGGCAGCGGACCTATTTGAGTCTTACGCGGTAACACTTGTTGCCGCTCTTATTCTTGGTAAGGCTGGCTTTGGCGATATGGGTCTTGTGTATCCATTGATCGTTCCTGCGATCGGAATCTTGACCGCAATCCTAGGAATTTTCTTAACCCGTCTACGCTCCTCAGATAAGAGCGCGATGAACGCGATTAATCGCTCCTTCTATCTTTCTGCGGTAATTTCTGCAGCGCTGGTAGGGCTTGCGACATACACCTATTTGCCAAGCACATTTGGCGCACTTTCCGGGCTTGATGCAACCTTCCAGGCTGGCGTCACAGTTAACCCACGCACACTTGCTTTTGGTGCGGTAATTATCGGAATCCTTCTTGCTGCAGCAATTCAAATGTTGACCGGCTTCTTTACAGAGGTTGGAAAGCGTCCTGTGAATGATGTTGCTGCTTCCTCAAAGACTGGTGCAGCCACTGTAATTCTTGCTGGTGTTTCAGTTGGTTTTGAATCCGCTGTTTACTCAGCTCTTCTAATCGCAGCTGGTGTATTTGGTGCATTCCTACTTGGTGGCGGATCAATCGTCTTGTCACTATTCGCAGTTGCTCTTGCAGGTTGCGGTCTACTAACCACAGTGGGTGTAATCGTTGCGATGGATACCTTTGGTCCAATCTCTGACAATGCACAAGGCATCGCTGAGATGTCTGGTGATGTGAAGGGTGAAGGCGCAAAGATTCTTACCTCACTTGATGCGGTTGGTAATACCACCAAGGCAATAACAAAGGGAATTGCAATCGCTACCGCTGTTCTTGCTGCTACCGCGCTATTTGGTGCATTCACAGATGCAATCAAGAACTCTGTTCTTGAAGCAGGTAAAGTTGTGAAAGATCAAGCGCTGCAGTACCAAGGTGTTCTTGATGTTGCAGATCCACGAAACCTAGTTGGTTTGGTAATTGGCGCCTCTGTTGTGTTCCTCTTCTCCGGTCTTGCAATCAACGCGGTATCACGCGCTGCAGGTGCGGTTGTTCTTGAGGTACGTAATCAATTCAAGTTGCATCCAGGAATCATGAAGGGCACTGAAAAGCCTGAGTACGGCCGTGTTGTAGATATCTGTACACGTGATTCACTCCGTGAGCTTGCAACCCCGGGCCTACTTGCTGTTATGGCACCAATCGCTGTCGGGTTCGGCCTCGGTGTTGGCGCACTTGGCGCTTATTTGGCGGGCTCAATCGGCACCGGAACTTTGATGGCGGTATTCCTAGCCAACTCTGGTGGCGCATGGGATAACGCTAAGAAGATGGTGGAAGATGGCAACCACGGTGGCAAGGGCTCAGAGGCTCATGCTGCAACCGTTATTGGTGACACTGTCGGTGATCCATTCAAGGACACTGCAGGTCCTGCGATTAACCCACTTATCAAAGTTATGAACTTAGTTGGTTTGTTGGTTACTCCTGCTGTTGTGAAGTTCGCGTTGGAAGGAAATGAAACCACCAGCCAAATCATCGCAGCGATCGCAGTTGCAATCATCGTTGCAGCGTTGGTCCGAAGCCGACGCGCATCAACTGCGATTGGCTAATTCATTTGGCCAAACAATTAAAGAAGCTGGTGATTGTTGAATCCCCAGCTAAGGCTCGAAAGATTGGTGGATACCTCGGCGATGATTACATCGTCGAGGCCTCCATCGGCCACATTCGAGATCTCCCACAGCGCGCTGCTGATATCCCTAAAGAGGTAAAGAAATTTGCCTGGTCGCGCGAGGGGGTAGATATAGAAAATGGTTTTGCGCCGCTTTATGTAATTAATCCCGACAAAAAACAAAAGGTTGCTGAGTTAAAAGAGTTACTCAAAGAATCTGAAGAGTTGATTCTTGCCACCGATGAAGACCGCGAAGGCGAAGCAATCGCTTGGCACCTAATGGAAATCTTGAAACCAAAGGTTCCAGTAAAACGCATGGTCTTTAATGAAATTACCAAGGAAGCAATTCTCAGAGCGGTAAATGAAACCCGCGATATTGATGAGCGGTTAGTTGATGCGCAAGAAACCCGAAGAGTCTTAGATAGGCTGTTCGGCTATCGCTTGTCTCCAGTACTCTGGAAAAAAGTCATGCCACGTATTTCAGCTGGCCGTGTGCAATCTGTTGCTACCCGACTTATCGTTGAGCGCGAACGCGAAAGAATGGCTTTTATCGCCTCTTCTTGGTGGGATTTAACCGCAGAAACAGATCAGAATTTCACTGCCCGCCTAATTTCAGTAGATGACAAGCGTCTGGCCAGTACAAATGATTTTGATTCCAACGGCGCTCTAAAAGAGAAAAATGCGTCCAACATTCTCCTACTGAATCAAACTGACGCGGAGAAACTAACCAACTCACTCTCTGGCAAAAAACTGACAGTCAAATCAATTGAGGATTCGCCGCGCACCGAAAGACCCAAGCCACCATTTACTACCTCAACAATGCAACAAGACGCAGGATCACGTTTAGGTTGGGGCGCACAACTGACGATGCGTATTGCTCAGAGTTTGTATGAAGGTGGATACATCACCTATATGCGTACCGACTCGGTAAACCTTTCCCAAACCGCAATTAACGCAGCACGTTCAGCAGCACAATCACTCTATGGAAAAGACCATGTGCCAGATGCGCCACGTTTCTATGAAGGCAAAACAAAAAACGCTCAAGAGGCGCATGAAGCGATTCGCCCTGCTGGTGACAGTTTCAAAACCCCCGGAGAGTTGGCGACAGAGTTAAACCGAGATCAATTAGCACTTTACGATTTAATTTGGAAACGTACCGTGGCCTCACAAATGGCAGATGCTAAAAAGATGCAAGCTCGCGTTGATTTTGATGTAAAAACCTCTGATGGAAAATCCTGTGTCTTCCGCGCCAATGGTTCAGTAGTTACTTTTCCTGGATTCTTAGCGGCATATGAAGATGTTTCTGATGACAAAAATGAAGAAGAAAGTGATAGGCGCCTTCCACCAATGAAAATTGGTCAGGATGTAAACGCCACCAAATACTCTTGTGAAGGTCATGAAACCAAACCACCGGCTCGGTACACCGAACCAACATTGGTAAAGAAATTGGAAGAGCTTGGCATTGGTCGACCATCTACCTTTGCCTCAATCATTCAAACCATCCAGGATCGCGGATATGTAGCCAAGAGGGGCCGTGCGCTAGTTCCTACTTTCTTAGCTTTTTCAGTAACGGGACTGCTAGAACAGCACTTTTCCAAGCTGGTTGATTACGAATTCACCGCCTCGATGGAGGAGGATCTCGACAAGATTGCTAACGGTGATGAGGACCGCCTTAACTGGCTCACCAGATTTTTCTACGGCCATGATGATCAACCAGGATTGCAAGACCTGGCGGCAGATCTTGGTGCTATCGATGCCCAACAAATCAATACCATGAAGATGGGTGAAGATATTGAGATTCGCGTAGGTCGTTATGGTGCTTATCTACAACAAGGTCAAGGTGACAATCGCAAGTTCGCAAACATTCCTGAAGGTCTAGCGCCAGATGAATTGACCTTGCAAAAAGCAATTGAATTACTCGCTGCACCTTCTGGCGAACGCGAACTCGGTATTGATCCAAGCACTGGATTGCAAGTAATTGCAAAATCTGGACGATTTGGTCCTTACATCACTGAAGTTTTTCCGGAAGTAGTCACGGAAGATGGCAAAAAGCCAAAGAAGAAAAAGGATGCTCCAACCCCAAAGACCGCATCATTGCTTTCAACCATGACTCTGGACACCATCACGATAGATGATGCTTTAAAACTGTTGTCACTACCAAGAGTTCTTGGAGTTGATAGTGAAACTGGCGAAGAAATTACCGTGCAAAATGGTCGCTACGGTCCATATCTAAAGCGTGGAGCAGATTCCCGCACCTTGACCTCTGAGGATCAACTCTTCTCAATAAACCTTGATGAAGCGGTAGAGATTTACAAACAACCAAAGGTAAGACGCCGAGGTGTTGCAAAACCACCACTTAAAGACCTCGGAGTTGATCCTGATACAAAGAAACCAATCATCATTAAAGATGGTCGCTTTGGAATGTATGTAACTGATGGAGAAACAAACGCAACTTTGCGCCGAGGTGACACTGTAGAAGCAATGACCATTGAACGCGCCCTTGAGTTGCTGGCGGGACGTAGAGCTTGGGAAATCGAGAACGGCGGGGCTCCAAAGAAGTCCAAAGCCAAGAAATCCAAAAAGACCGCCCCGACATTGACTGAAAAGACCATAAAGGACGCTGGTTCTAAGCGTAAAGCGAAGAAATCAGCTACTGGTAAGTCTAAAAAAGCAAAGTAATAGGCTCTCTCCATGGCGAGTGCAATTCCAAACCCGACCACACCGTCGGCTGGTGTTCGGCAAAGCGTGCTCTCCATCCCTGCGTTTCGCAGACTCTGGAATGCAATGGCTTTCTCCTCTTTTGGAGATTGGCTAGGACTTCTTGCAACCACAGCTCTTGCACAACAACTTGCGGGTGGAAATTATGCAACCGCTAACTTTGCAATCGCAGGTGTATTCATAGCTCGTTTGTTGCCATCGGTAATTCTTGGACCGTTAGCTGGGGTTATTGCTGACAAGTTTGATCGCAAAAAAGTCATGGTTATTGGTGACATTTTAAGAGCGCTGCTATTTCTATCAATTCCAATTGTTGGGAATTACTTTTGGCTCTATACAGCCACGGTACTCATAGAGTGTGTAACTTTATTTTGGAGCCCGGCAAAGGAAGCAACCGTACCTAATTTAGTACCAAAAAATCGTTTAGAAAATGCAAATCAAGTAAGCCTCTTTGCAGCATATGGAACCGCCCCAATAGCCGCGATTTTGTTCTCACTCCTCTCTATTTTTATTACCGGTATAAGCGCCGCATTGAGTTTGGGACAGAACTCCGCCGTCGATCTAGCACTTTACATAAACGCACTCTCATTTCTTTTTAGTGCTTACACAATTAGTCAGTTAGAAATACCCAAGGAGCATTTAAACAAGAGCGATGTCTCCAGCTCCCTTTTCAGTTCTTTGTTGGATGGTGGAAAGTTTGTTTCCTCTTCAAAGATTGTGCGTGGATTAATTGTTGGATTACTTGGCGCATTTGTGGCAGCGGGAGCTGTTATTGGGTTGGCACGCACATTTGTGGGTGATCTCGCTGGTGGAGATGCCGCCTATGGCGTACTTTTTGGTGCGGTTTTTACTGGTTTGGCTGCAGGAATTGCTTTGGGTCCAAAGGTTTTCGCACAGTTCTCACGCCGAAGATTGTTTGGTGCAGCTTTAACTAGTGCTGGCTTTTTGTTGATAGTTCTATCTCTACTTCAAAACCTGGTTCTGGCGATTTTTGTTGTTGTGATTCTGGGTTTCTTCTCCGGAGTTTCATGGGTTACCGGATTCACTATGTTGGGCATGGAGGTCACCGATGAACTTCGGGGCCGGGTATTTGCTTTCATTCAATCTCTAGTTCGAGTTTCGCTCGTTGGTGTACTTGCAGTTGCACCACTAGCAGCCGCCGCAATCGGCGAACATGACTTCAATATTGGTCAGGCACAACTAACATACAATGGCGCCGCCTTTACAATGCTCGGCGGCGGATTAATTGCAATGTTTGTGGGAATTCTTTCTTACCATCAAATGAAAGATAGGCCCGGAGTTTCTTTTTGGAGCGACATTGTTAATGCATTCAAAGGTGAACTTGGGTCAATCACCGTTTCAAAGTCTGAAGGATTGTTTATTTCATTTGAGGGTGGAGAGGGATCCGGAAAATCTACTCAATCTAAATTACTCAAAGAGTGGTTTGAAAATGAGGGCCGCTCAGTTGTGCTAACCAGAGAGCCTGGTGGTACAACATTAGGCAAGAATTTGAGAAAGATTTTGTTAGACAATGAAACTGGAGATATTGCACCAAGATCGGAGGCTTTGCTTTATGCAGCCGATCGCGCCCATCATGTTTACTCATTGATCCGTCCAGCCTTGGAGAGAGGAGATGTTGTCATTACCGACCGATACTTTGACTCCTCTATTGCATACCAGGGAGCAGGTCGAGTGTTGTCATCATCTGAGGTCGCCCGAATAAATCGTTGGGCCACCGAATCATTGTTTCCAACGCTAACAATCATTCTTGATCAACCGGCTGAAATTGGCCTGTCGCGTATCAAAAACGCGGATCGCTTAGAGAGCGAATCGATTGAGTTTCACAACCGGGTGCGGCAAGAGTATTTGCAACTAGCCGCAATGGATCCCGAGCGTTATTTAGTTCTTGATGCACAACGCCCAATTATTGAGATTCATCAAGAGATAACTGCTCGAATTTCGGCTCATATTTCCAGGAAATCATGAGTGTTTTTGCTGGCTTGATTGGACAGAACCACATTATTGATCAGTTGACCTCTGCTGTTTCTGCTGCAAAGAGTAGAACCGGATCTCAGGCTATGACGCACTCATGGTTATTTGTTGGCCCGCCAGGCTCAGGAAGATCTAATGCCGCAGTTGCTTTTGCAGCTGCCTTAGTTTGTAAGGATGATGGATGTGGCAGTTGTGTAGATTGCACAACGGTCATCTCTGCTACTCATGTGGATGTTGAAAGATTTAATCCATCTGGACTTTCCATAAAGGCCGAAGAGGTCCGAGAGTTAATTGCTAGATCCTCTTGGTCTCCATCTGTCGGGGGATGGCGCATTGTGATAATTGAGGACGCGGATCGACTAACAGAAACGGCCGCAAATGCATTACTGAAAACAATTGAAGAGCCAGAGTCACATACGGTTTGGCTACTTTGTGCTCCCACTTTAAGCGATGTGCCTGTGACGATTCGCTCTAGATGCCGTCATGTTCAACTTCGTACTCCCTCAACTGAGTCAGTACAAGATTTTTTACTAAATAACACCAAAGTAGATAAAAAAACCGCTGAGTTTGCCGCGCGTATTTCTCAAGGCCATATTGGGCGGGCGCGATTTATGGCTACGAATTCGGAGGCACAATCACGACGTAAAGAGATCTTGTCTCTTGCTATTTCGCTGCGTGATGTTGATAGTTGTTTTAAAGCCGCTCAACGAATTTTGGATATTGCTGAGGAACAAGCAGAGGGTGACAACGCCGAGCGTAATGCTCAAGAGTTAAAGCAGCTGCAGGATGCATATCAAGGCACCGGGAGAGGAATGATTTCTGGTGGAGCTAAAGCGGTTAAAGATTTAGAAAAAGAGCAGAAATCCAGCGCCACACGAGCCGTTCGAGACAATATCGATGCTGCGCTTCTGGATATCGCAACCTTTTATCGGGATGTCTTAGTAATGCAATCTAAAGGTTCAGAGATCTTGAATATAGATTTGCAGCAGGAGATTCTGAACCACTCAGGAACAACCTCTTCGAAGCGCACTCTCGAACAGATTGATGCGGTTTTAATTGCCCGGACAAATTTGGGGCGTAACGCTGCCCCGCTGGCAACCCTAGAAGCTCTGTTTTGCGCTTTGAAGTAGCTTTCGGCATTATCCGCACATGCGCTTAGACCACATCTCTTATGCAGCGACCCATGATCAACTAGTAGATGTTGTACAAAGAATCGGGTCAAGAATTGGATCTGCATTTACCGATGGTGGTATTCACCCAAGATTTGGTACTCGTAACTTCACATTAGCGCTAAAGAATGGTCACTACCTAGAGGTAGTTTGTCCAATTGATCATCCAGCGGCAGATGCTTCACCATTTGGTCGCGTTGTTTCACAACGTGCAAATGAAGGTGGCGGATGGCTTACCTGGGTTGTCTCGACAGAAGATATAACGCCGGTCGAATCACGCTTAGGACGTCAATCAGTAGATGGTTCTCGCAAGCGCCCAGACGGTTCTGAGCTAAAGTGGAAACAATTAGGTGTTCTAGGAACATTAGAGGATTCACAACTTCCATTCTTTATTCAATGGCTTAGTAGTGAACACCCATCATCAGATGGAAAAGCTGTCGCCGAGATTGTTAAGTTTGAAATTTCAGGTGACGAAAAGACAATTGAAGAGTGGTTAGGTTCTGATCTTTCAAAAGCCTTTGATGGCGTAGAGATTGAGTGGGTAGATCCAGCAGTAAATGATGGCCAAACCGGATTGGTTGCGGTGCATCTATCAACGCCTAATGGCGTTGTACGCTTGGATTAATTAACGCCGCCCTAGCTCAGTCGGTAGAGCGTCGCTCTCGTAAAGCGAAGGTCATGGGTTCGATTCCCATGGGCGGCTCTGCATTTAGGCGTAGAAATCTATTAGATACTTCCAAGAATCAGAATTGATCTGTACTGGGTGCAACCCCTGGATGCAACCTATCCACTTCTTTGTTATCTGATAACAAGATTCAAGAAAATTCTTTTGAGTTTAGGCACACGACTATGGACTTGTTTGACACCTTTGCTTCGTAAACACGAGAAGGAGCAAAAGTGGGAACAAGAGCGAAGAAACGACCCAATGGTGAAGGCACTATCTGGTACGACTCGAGTAGGTCTAGATACAGGGGCCAATACCATGACAACAACCTCGCAAGGAGAAGTGTTACTGGAAGAACTTATGCAGAAACCGCCAAGAAGTTAAGAGAGGCTCTTCAACTTCGTGACCAAAATCTATCGCCTAGGAAATTGAAGGATGTTGAAAGCCTTGACACTTTCATGGATCACTGGTTTCAACTAAGTGCGCAGAACTGGCAGTTCAAAACTATTGAACGTAATCGATCAGATTTAGAAAAGCACATAAAGCCAATCCTAGGAAATAAGAAAATAAGTTTGATTAACTCTACGGATATCGAATCCATGTATCTAATACTAAAGGTTGAAAAACATTTAAGTGATTACTCAATATTGCGAATTCACAACATTATGAACTCTATATTTAAGAAAGCGCAAAAGACAAAAAGAATCAATTTCAACCCCATGGAGGCAGTACAACGACCTGTAATCAAAGAAAGAAACGTAAGGGCGCTCACTAACGATCAAGTTGCTAAAGCTATGATGGTAGAATTAGCATCCGAAATGGTTAAAAATTCCAAAGGCGAGACTGTTAAGCAGGAGTCATTCAACTCTATATATATGATGGCTGATTCTGGTGCAAGAGGTTCACAGGCTCAGATGCGTCAGTTGGCTGGTATGCGAGGCTTGATGGCTAAACCAGATGGTTCGATTATAGAGACCCCAATTAGAGCGAATTTTAGAGAAGGACTAAACGTTTTAGAATACTTTATTTCTACTCACGGTGCTCGTAAGGGTCTAGCAGATACAGCATTAAAGACCGCAAATTCTGGTTATTTAACAAGACGTTTGGTTGACGTAGCACAAGACGTAGTCATTACTGAACTCGATTGTGGTACAGATCAAGGTTTAACAATGATTCCATTAATTGAAGGAGGGGACGTTGTTGAGCCATTACGTGAGCGGGTTTTAGGTCGTGTTACATTAAACGATATTATGAAGCCTGGAACAGAAGAAGTATTTTTACCTGCAGGAACATTATTAAATGAAGATTTGGTAGATGAGCTAGAATTCATTGGAATCGATCAAGTTAAAGTACGTTCCGCAATCACGTGTCGTTCTAGATATGGCATCTGTTCTCAGTGTTATGGGCGTGATTTAGCTTATGGACATTTAGTTAATATCGGTGAAGCTGTAGGCGTTGTTGCCGCGCAATCTATTGGTGAACCAGGTACACAGTTAACCATGCGTACATTCCATATTGGTGGTGCTGCGTCTCGTGCAACTGCAGAAAACAGTGTTCAAGTAAAATCTAATGGTAAGATTCGTTTACATAACGTTAAAATAGTGAGACATGCTAAAGGGTATTTAATTACTGTTTCGCGTTCTGGCGAATTGTTAGTAGCAGATAAAAACGGTCGTGAGTGGGAACGTTATAAATTACCATATGGTGCTGTGTTAACAG
>VERG01000006.1 GCA_018882885.1 Candidatus Nanopelagicaceae bacterium
CGCTCCACCGACGCAGATAGGCTTTCTTTCTGTGGCGGGCATGACTCCAGATAACAAATTCGGCGGCTCATTTGGATCAAATGAGTGGCTAGTCGATGAGATGTATGAGCGTTATTTAGCCGATCCCAACTCAGTTGAAGATGATTGGAAAGAGTTTTTTGCCGGATACAAACCCGGTAATAACACAGCAACCGCAACATCTCCAGGTGTTCCACCGATTCCAAAAAGACAACAGCAGCCACAAGCGCCGGCAAATGTTGTTGCTACTCCAGAACCTGTTGTCGCTCCGACTCCACAGCCAACTGTTAGGCCAACCACTCAGCCAACTCCAACACCTGCTCAAGCTGTAACAAGACCTGCACCACAAGTTTCAACTCCTGCTTCTGCAAGAGTTGAACCACTTCGCGGAGTCGCAAATCGAGTTGTTCAAAGCATGGAGGCATCTCTAAGCGTTCCTACCGCAACAAGTGTTCGCGCTATTCCAGCAAAGTTAATGATTGATAACCGCACAGTAATCAATAATCACTTAAAGCGCGCACGCGGTGGCAAAGTTTCTTTCACTCATCTAATTGGCTACGCCATGATTAAAGCGATGCGCGAAATGCCGGAGATGAACGCATTCTTTACTGAACAAGATGGTAAGCCTGCAATTGGGTTTCCTGATCACATCAATTTAGGAATCGCCATTGATTTAGCTAAAGAAGATGGCTCTCGTCAATTACTAGTTCCATCAATCAAAGGTTGTGAAAATCTAGATTTTGGCCAGTTTTGGTCTGAGTATGAAGCGCTGGTTAAGAAAGCCCGCAAAGGCGCTTTGACTGTAGAAGATTTCGCAGGCACTACGGTTTCGCTCACTAATCCAGGAACTATCGGAACCGTTCACTCCGTTCCCCGTTTAGTTCAGGGACAGGGATTGATTCTCGGCGTGGGCGCGATGGATTATCCGGCTGAGTTCCAGGGAGCCAGTGAGGAAACTATTGCTGAGCTAGCGATTTCTAAGGTCGTAACTCTGACCTCTACATATGACCATCGCATTATTCAAGGTGCTCAGTCAGGTGATTTCTTGCGTCGGATTCATGAAATTCTTTTGGGTGCAGAGGATTTCTATGGGGAAATTTTTGCTGCTTTGCGAATTCCTTATGTTCCGATTCATTGGCATGCCGATATTCCAGAAGGTAAGGACCAATTAAACAAAGCTGCTCGAGTTCAACAATTGATTCAGGCTTACCGCACCAGTGGTCATTTAATGGCTGATATTGATCCACTTGAATACAAACAACGGAGCCACCCTGATCTTGATGTTGTTACTCATGGTTTAACGCTTTGGGATTTAGATCGCGAGGTTGCAACTGGTGGCTTTGGTGGCCGCCCTTATGCAAAATTAAGAAACATCCTCGGCACCCTACGCGATTCTTATTGCCGCTCTATCGGCATCGAATATATGTACATCGACTCACCAGAAGAACGTAAATGGATTCAGAGCCAAGTTGAAGTTGGTTCACCGTTCTTCCCACGTGAGGAACAGCTTCGAATTCTGCGCAAATTGAATTCAGCAGAAGCATTTGAAACCTTCCTGCACACTAAGTTCGTTGGACAAAAGCGTTTCTCACTCGAGGGTGGCGAATCAGTAATTCCACTTCTTGACGCCATTGCGCGCTATGCAGCAAAAGCGGAGCTTGAAGAGATTTGTATTGGAATGCCACACCGCGGTCGCTTGAATGTATTGGCAAATGTTGCTGGAAAGTCCTATGGACAAATTTTCCAAGAGTTTGAAGGTCACTACCAAGAAAACGAAGTTCAGGGCTCTGGCGATGTTAAGTATCACCTCGGCACCTACGGAGACTTCGTAACCGAGTCTGGTGAGAAGACAAAGATTTATCTTGCTGCTAACCCATCTCATCTAGAGGCGGTAAACCCTGTTCTAGAGGGAATTGTTAGGGCAAAGCAGGATCGCAAAAATGTAAAAAGTGCGTTCTCTGTGATGCCAATTTTGATTCATGGCGATGCCGCCTTTGCTGGCCAAGGCGTGGTTGCCGAAACCCTAAATATGTCGCAACTACGTGGTTATCGCACGGGTGGAACCATTCACGTAGTCATCAACAACCAGGTTGGCTTTACAACATCACCTGAGTCAGCCCGTTCTTCCAGGTACTCAACCGATATCGCAAAATTGATTCAAGCTCCGGTCTTCCATGTAAATGGTGATGACCCCGAGGCTTGCGTACGTGTGGCTCGGGTGGCTTTCGAATACCGACAGACATTTAACAAAGATGTTGTTATCGACATGGTTTGCTATCGCCGTCGTGGCCACAACGAAGGTGATGAACCAAGTTTCACACAACCACGCATGTACAAGTTAATAGATGCAAAACGCACTACTCGCGTTCTTTATGCAGAGGCTCTAGTAGGTCGTGGAGATATAACTCAGGAAGAGTCTGATCAAATTGCCCGTGAGTTCCAAGCTCAATTGGAAGGCATTTTCAATATTGTTCATGACAAACTTCCAGAGAAGCCGGCCTTTAACAAACTCGAAACCTTTGATCCGGTAAAGACCAACACCGCAATATCTGAACCTGTTGCTCGACAGATTGCAGCTACTCAAGTTGCGGTACCTGAAAACTTCAAAGTTCATCCAAAGTTGACACCACAACTACAGCGTCGCGTCACCATGCTTGATGATGGAACGATTGATTGGTCGGGTGGCGAAATGCTGGCCTTTGGTTCTCTTCTTCTGGAAGGTCATCCAGTTCGTATCGCCGGACAGGATGTTGGTCGCGGCACCTTCTCCAATCGTCATGCAGTAATTAGAGACCATGAAGATGGCAGTGAATGGATTCCGCTTCGCGGCCTACTGGATAATGAAAACCAATTTTTTGTAGTTGATTCACTCCTTTCGGAATATGCCGCAATGGGCTTTGAGTATGGCTATTCCGTCGAGCGCGAGAATGCCCTAGTACTTTGGGAGGCGCAGTTTGGTGACTTTGCTAATGGCGCGCAGACCATAATTGATGAGTTCATCTCCTCTTCACTACAGAAATGGGGAGAGCGCTCCTCTGTTGTATTGCTCTTGCCTCATGGTTACGAAGGACAGGGTCCAGATCATTCATCTGGACGAATTGAAAGATTCCTGACTTTATGTGCCGAAAACAATATGACGGTGGCGCAACCTTCATCTCCTGCCTCCTATTTCCACTTGTTACGTTGGCATGTAATGAATCCCGCCCGTAGACCGCTTATAGTTTTTGAACCTAAATCCATGTTGCGCTTAAAGGCAGCGGCTTCAAAACTCTCTGACTTTACCTCTGGAACATTTCGTCCGTTGATTGCAGATGAGACGGTTACTAACGCCAGCAAGTTAATTCTTTGCAGTGGCAAGATTTATTGGGAACTAATTGCAGAGCGTGCTAAATCCGGAGACAACTCCGTTGCCATCGCTCGTGTAGAGCAGCTTTATCCACTTCCAGTTAATGAAATTCTCGCTGAAATAAATAAACATCCAAATGCGCAAGTGATCTGGGTTCAAGATGAGCCTGCCAATCAGGGTCCATGGCCATTTGTTTCGGCAAATCTTTCTGAGCATCTAAATGGACGCGAGCTGCGTCGTATTTCACGGCGTGCGGCCGCCAGCCCAGCCACTGGCAGCATCTATGTTCACGAAGAAGAGCAGAAAGCTCTTATCGCTGAAGTTTTCGCCCGCTAGATTTTCTTAATCTAAATAAAATTTTGCCCCGCACTTCGTGGGCATTTATGTAGCCCCACTTGCGAGAGTCATTCATGAGCTCTTGTTTCTCGCTTTGCCGATTATCACCTTCGACCCAGTACAAACCATTGTGAGATTTTTGGAGCCTTTTAATTAGGAAAACCCCAGGCATCTCATCTCTTTCAATCACGATAACCGTTCTCAAAGCAATATCTATAGGCGACTGTGAAAACCACCTCACTAAAAGCACATCTCCATCGCTGTAGGTGGGGTCCATCGAAGAGCCGGAAACCTTGACCCGCTTAAATCCCAATTTTGAGAAGCCAAAGTTCGACATGGCGGGTAGTCTTGCACTTAACGGCAATAAATATGAAGTGAGGAAATCAATGCTTACAGTTCACGCACATTGCGATCTACCTTGCGGTGTTTACGACCCAGCTCAAGCCAAAATTGAGGCTCAATCAGTAAAGGCCTGCATGGAAAAGTACGCAGCTTCATCTGATCCAGATTTCAAAGCCCGTGCTGTTTCTATCAAAGAGGCTCGCTCCAACATGGTTAAGGAACATCTTTGGGTTTTATGGACCGATTACTTCAAGCCAAATCATTTTGAGGCTTACCCACAACTCCACGGCTTATTTAATGAAGCTACCAAGTTAGCCGGCGCAGCTGGAACCAAGGGCACAGTAGATGTTGCAGTTGCCGATAAGTTAATTGGCAAGATTGATGAGATTGCCGAGATTTTCTGGGCAACTAAGAAGTAGAACTACTCGCCCTCTTGTTGTGACATGAGGGAGAGCGCGGCGGTCCGTGCCAGGAAAGAAACTCTTTCCACGAGGTTGCGACGCATCAGAGATGCAGCAACTAGGCGCGGGCCGTCATGTATTTCGCACAAAAATGTTAATTCATTATCTTCAAATGCCACGCAGGTTGCCGAGCCTTGAATCTCGGTGCCAATTCCTACGGATTGATGAAGTTGTAGCTTTAACTCAATAAGTGTGGTTGATTCGCCATTATCAAGAAACTCGGCAATCGCTGAGTTGCAGGCGCTTTCCATTAAAGTAATGAGGAAACTATTGGAAAGTATTGGCATATCGCCGCTGCCATGAGCCAATGAGGTATCGCCGGGCCGCACCACCATCTGCGAAATACCGACCGCACCAACTACCGATTCACTCTGCATCAGTTAATAACCTAGCAGGACTGGCTCAACTAAAAGGGAAAATCCCTTCTAATTTCATGGGAAGTTTCAATCTCGATCTGGGTTTCACCATCAATTGTTATCTCGGTGCGACGGTACTGAGTAATGATTTCAGTTTGGGTGTAGCCCGATAGCTCCTGTAGTTGTAGTTCATAGAGCTGATGAGCGATTCTTTCCTGCAAAGTCGACGGTGCGGTCTCGCAGCAAGAGCGGGTTAACAGCTCGCGAACTAAATTCAGAGCTTTTCTCTCAATCTCAAGTTGGCTACGACAGGGCGCACAATCCTGTAAATGAAATGCCATTTGATTAAATACCGCGCTATCTTCAATTTCATTGTCGATAAAAAGAACTAGGGAGTCCTGGCAGAGGGCACAGCTAATCTCGCTCACTTTTCTCCCCCTTTCACATATCCGCGCTCGCGCGCATAATCAGTCAACTTTTCGCGGAGTTGTTTGCGACCACGGTGCAAACGGGACATGACAGTTCCGGCTGGTACTCCAACTATCTCTGCAATTTCTTTGTAAGCGAAACCTTCAACATCAGCTAGATAAACCACCATACGGAACTCTTCCGGAATTTCAGCTAAAGCTTTTTTGATATCACTGTCAGGTAGGTTTTCCAAAACAACATCTTCGGTGGATTTACCTTGATCACTAGTATGAGAAGAGGCTTCGGCTATCTGCCAATCCTCGAGCTCGGCATCTGAAGTCTGTGGTCGACGTTGGTCTTTGCGATATGTATTGATAAATGTTGTAGTTAATACCCGATAGAGCCAAGCCTTTAGATTTGTTCCGGGCTCAAATTGATGAAATGAGGTGTACGCCTTTGCATATGTATCCTGCACTAAATCCTGTGCATCTTCCGGATTTTTTGTGTACCGCAAAGCTGCTGCGTAAAGCTGATTCATATATTGCAGCGCATCTCTTTCAAATCGTTTGGTGCGCTCTGCTGCTGTTTCTTTTTCTCGATCGACACGGACTAACTCTCCAGCGCTGCTGGAGTCAGGGGTTGAAATCTCGGTCGGCATCGATTCCAAGGTTATAGCCACACCCCTCTAACCCGCACCTTGATTGGATTATTCCCTCTAAAAGAGAGTCTCGGGCTGCGTCTCGATTGGCTCTATCAACTCTGCTCCATTGTTGCGAATGGAGTTAACTAAATCGGCAACGGGCCAGAACCGCAGGTTTGCATCAGGATTTGGAACCTGCATTAAAGCACGCACCTTCTCAATATCTTGTAACTGTGGATCCATCCACGCATCCCATCTATCACGCGGCAAAAATAACGGCATGCGATTATGTACAGAAGCTAATTCATTCACTGCATCACGGGTAATGATTGCAACACTTTCTTTCTCTTCACCTGTTGGGGCAATCCATTTTTCATAGATTCCAGAAAATGCCAACAACCTTCCCTCTTTATGAGAGATGTAAACCGGTTGCTTGGTTTTGTACTTTCCTAATTCAGTTGCCCATTCAAAGTATCCACTTGCTGGAATCAAACATCTGCTTTTTCTAAAAGCATGACGAAAAGTTGGTTTCTCATGAACCGTCTCTGATCTCGCGTTAATTGCTTGCGATTGACTACGTAAAGCTTCAGAGAGATTTTTGCTCCATGGTGCGATTAATCCCCACGATGCAATTTCTATCTTCTCATTTTTGATTATGTAGATATCTTGCGTTGGCTTGATATTCCAATCGAACGGCAGTGTGCGCTCTGGCATCGCTTTAGTTGAAAACTCCTCAGCAATATCTGTCAGCATCGCTGAGAGCGCAAATCGACCGCACATGCTCCTAATCTATGTCCTAGACTTAACCATATGTCGCAGGAACTATGGAGCGCTCCCTTCCGGGGCAGCCAGCCCGTTAATGCGACCATCTCTATTCCAGGATCAAAATCTGTCACTAACCGAGCGCTGATTCTCAGTGCGTTAGCAAAAACACCCTCACGCTTAATAAAACCACTTCGTTCCCGGGATACCGAGTTGATGATGAGAGGGCTACAAGCCCTTGGTGTAGAAATCACAGAATCAAAAAACTCTGATGGAGATGAGGTTTGGAGTATTCATCCAGCGCAGCAGTTATTTGGCCCAGCCTCAATTGATGTTGGAAATGCCGGCACAGTTATGCGCTTCTTGCCTCCTTTGGCCGCACTTGCCAAAGGGTTGATTAATTTCGATGGAGATCCACGTTCTTATGAAAGACCTTTAGGCCCTGTTATAAATGCACTAGAGAAGTTAGGCGTATTAATCGATCACAAAAATCGTTTTGCCTTGCCTCTCACAATCAATGGATCAGGTTCGATTAATGGTGGCGTAATTGAGATTGATGCTTCCGCCTCTAGTCAATTTGTCTCTGCATTGATGTTGGTTGCACCGGCTATGCGAGATGGTTTGACAATTAAACATGTGGGCGGAAATCTTCCCTCACAGCCTCACATCGATATGACAGTTGCCATGTTGCGACAATTCGGCGCTGAGGTTGATGACAGCCTCCCATCGCAGTGGAGTGTTAAGCCCGGAGAGTTAATGGGTCAGGATTTAGTGATTGAGCCTGATCTATCAAATGCCGCACCATTTATGTCAGTCGCGATGGTTTGTGGCGGTTCTGTCACCATAAAGGATTGGCCCAAATCCACTACTCAACCTGGAGATCAATTGCGGGAAATCTTTGCCCGAATGGGAGCAACCATTTCATTTACAGATACGGGATTAACAATTAAGGGCGGCGATAAGATTTCTGGAATCGATATTGATCTACATGATGTCGGCGAATTAACCCCTTCAATTGCAGCGGTTGCCGCACTGGCACAATCTCCATCTTCGCTGCGGGGAATCGGCCACTTAAGACTTCACGAAACTGATCGACTTGTTGCTTTGCGCACTGAGATTAATAATCTAGGTGGAGCAGTTACTGAAGAGGAAACCGCGCTACACATACAGCCCAAGCCACTTCATGGCGGGGTATTTCATACCTATGAAGATCATCGCTTGGCTACGGCCGGAGCGGTTATTGGTCTGGTTGTAAAAGGGGTCGAGGTTGAAAACATCGCAACTACTAGAAAAACGCTGCCTGATTTTCCCGGGCTTTGGAGCAATCTTCTAAATGGCTAGAAGGCGCCCCGATGAAAGCGATGTACGTATTCGGCCCGCTAGATCAACTAGACCGCGCAGCAAAGATCGACCCAGTCACCAAGATTCCGTTTCTGCAAAGGTTTTGACGGTAGATCGCGGACGCACGCTTTGCCGTCTGGAATCAGGTGTTTTAGTTAGCGCGATGAAGGCCCGCGAGCTTGGCAAAAACTCGGTTGTGGTCGGCGATATTGTAAATCTTGTTGGTGATGTGTCTGGAAAAGCTGGATCCTTGGCGCGAATTGTCATGGTGCAACCACGTCGAAATTCACTCTCCCGCACAATTGATGATGCGGGGGCGTTCGAGAAAACAATTGCCGCAAATATCGACCAGATGGTAATTGTTGCGGCCTGCGCTAATCCTGAGCCGCGTCATGGATTTATCGATCGTTGCTTAGCTGTTGCATATGATCAAGGCATCGCTCCTTTAATAGTAATGACTAAAAGAGATTTGGCTGATCCAAGTGAGTTTCTCCAAAGTTATGATGCGTTAGATGTTAAGAGTTTTTCAGTGCAACGTGATGGAGACTTAAGCACTCTACAATCTGAACTTTTTGGTAAAGATTCCGTTTTAATCGGACACTCAGGTGTTGGCAAATCAACTTTGGTTAATGCCTTAACAGGCATCAATGTGCGAGCTACCGGAGATGTGAATGATGCAACTGGGCGCGGACGTCACACCTCTTCCAGCGCTATTGCCTTTGATATTCCAAATGATTCGGGAACCATAATCGATACCCCTGGTGTGCGCTCCTTTGGCTTAGAACATATCGATCGTTCCAGGGTGATTAGCTCCTTTTCCGAACTCGCTGAGGCTATTTCGAGCTGCCCAAAGAACTGCTCTCACGATGAGGAGAAATGTGGCTTAAATGACTATGTTTTGCGGCACCCAGAATCGCAACAACGCGTTCTCGGGCTTCGCCGCCTCCTCAATACAACTTCTCAACCGATAACCTAAGCACCTCATGAGTTACCCAGGTGATTTGTTAAGCGATGTTGAACTACTAAAGCAACTAGCTGATTTAAGTGATTCCATTTCCATGGATCGCTTTCATGCTCAAGATTTGGTAATCGAAACAAAGCCTGATGCCACTCCAGTAACCGATGCGGATAGAGCGGTTGAAAAAGCAATTAGAGATTTGCTCGCTAAAGAACGCCCCGCGGATTTAATCGTGGGTGAAGAGTTTGGTTCACCAGATGACATAAAACCTGGAACTCGCTATTGGGTTCTCGATCCTATTGATGGAACCAAAAACTTCTTACGAGGAGTTCCTATTTGGGCGACGCTTATTGGTTTGGTGCATAGAGATGAAAAAGGTGTGGACACCGTTATAGCGGGAATGGTTAGCTCACCCGCATTGTTTCGTCGTTGGTATGCGGCCTTGGGTTTCGGAGCTTTCACTGAGGTAAATGGTGGGCCCTCTACTCAGATTTCTGTGTCGCAGGTAAAGACACTCTCTGATGCTTCAATATCTTTCTCAGATTTAATTGGCTGGGGAGATCGCAAAGTTTCTTACTTAAACTTTATGGAAAAGGTGTGGCGGGTACGCGGTATTGGTGACTTTTGGTCACATATGTTGGTTGCAGAAGGCGCTGTAGATATTGCTGCAGAACCAACATTGGCTTTGTGGGACATGGCCGCGGTGGCAATAGTTGTCTCTGAGGCTGGAGGCCGTTTTTCAGATTTAGAGAATAACAATGGGCCATTTGGCAAAAGCGGAGTTTCAACAAATGGACATTTGCATGATCAATTCATTGGAGCTTTGAAACCGTGATGCAGGAAGAGTCTTTAGAACAGATTGATTTAAATATCTCAGGGATGACCTGTTCTTCCTGTGTAGCAACTGTTGAGAAATCATTGAATAAGGTACCTGGCGCTAAGGCCACCGTTAATTTAGCCACGGAAACCGCTCATATTTTGGTCCCCGAAGGCACCTCTCCTAAGAGTTTGATTGAAGCGGTTACCAAAGCTGGATACACCGCAAAGTTGCGTACCGATGAAACCGAGAGTTTTTCCCGATCTAGAGGAATGGGAATCCGAGTTCTGTTATCTGCACTGCTAACTATCCCTGTTGTTGTGCTTTCGATGTGGCACTCTGTTCATCACAAAGTTGATGATTACATTCTTGAACAACTACGTAACTTAAACATCCCAGAGCCGCTTTACTCTGCAACCGGATGGTTGGTAATTGGTTTAACTGCGCCGGTCGTATTGATCATTGCCTGGCCTATACATCGAGCAGCATTACGCAACCTAACTCATCCAACTATGGATAACTTAATTTCACTTGGTGCGCTTAGTGCTTTCAGTTGGTCTATTTACGCTAACTCAACAGGTGCCGGAGATATTTATGCAGAGGTTGCCGCATCTGTTGTCACTTTTATTGTTTTGGGTCGTTATCTGGAATCTAGAGCAAAGAAGAGAGCAGGATCTGCTCTGGCGCATTTACTTTCTTTAAATCCTAAAGAGGTCACTATCTTGCGTGGTGGAGAAGAAATAAAGGCTCCGATTGCAAACCTGCAAATTGGAGATCGCTGCGTTGTGCGTCCTGGAGATCGAATTCCGACTGATGGAGTGATCATTGAAGGAGTAAGTGCGGTTGATAACTCACTTCTCACCGGTGAATCACTTCCTGTTGATGTTCACCCTGGTACTAATGTAATTGCCGGAGCAATCAACACCTCGGGACGATTGGTTATAGAAGCTCGTCGAATTGGCAATGACACAGAGCTGGCTCGCATCACCAAAATGGTGCTTACGGCACAGGGAGAAAAGGCCCCGATTCAAAAACTAGTTGATCGAATCAGCAGTGTGTTTGTCCCTATAGTTATTGCTTTATCGATTGCCACTTTCGCGGCTTGGTATTTCCTTGATAATCCAATTCAAGATGCGGTCCGGGCAGCGGTAGCGGTTCTAGTTATTGCCTGTCCTTGTGCCCTTGGCTTAGCCACCCCGGTTGCTTTGCTTGTAGCTACCGGTAAAGGAGCTTCTCAAGGCATAGTTTTGCGCAAAACCTCTTCTTTGGAGATCGCTCCCAAAATCACCACTGTGGTCTTAGATAAAACTGGAACCTTAACTACCGGAGTAATGAAGGTTCAAAGCATCACAGTTCCTGATTTAGGAAAAAACTCTCCTGGCATTTCTCAACATGATTTGTTAATGGCGGTTCATTCACTGGAAAATGAAAGTTCTCATCCGATTGCCGGCGCCATAACCCGCTATCTCTCTGATCAGGGAATTGGGAGAAAGAGCTTGTCAGATTTCGTTGATACACCTGGTCAAGGCGTAGCTGCTCGAGTCAGCTTTGGAGAAAGTTCATTGCCAGTGTTAATAGGAACTCCAGAATCAATTCGCCGAGCTACAGTGAGTTTGCATCCTGATATTGAAGCCGCTATTGCAGCAGCAAGATTACGTGGCAACTCACTAGCGGTTGTTGCGGTTGATGGAGTTGCCGTAGCGGTGTTTGAAGTTGGAGATAGTTTACGTAGCGATGCCGCTGCAACCATCAAAGCTTTCCAAGAAGGTAAAATCCAAATTTGGCTTATTACCGGTGACAATGAAGCAGCTGCTCATCAGATTGCTCTTGAAGTAGGAATCCCGACCAAAAATGTAATTGCCCTTGCCACTCCTGAGCGAAAGATTGCAAAGATTAAAGAGTTGCGTGCCAGCGGAGAAAAAGTTTTGATGATTGGTGATGGTATTAATGATGCGGCTGCGATTGCAGAAGCGGATTTAAGTATGGCCCTTGGAACCGGAACAGACACCGCAATCGCCAGCGCCGACATCACGCTATTGCGTAACACGCTAGGAACGGCGATTTCAGCCATAAATCTCGCCAAGAGCACCCTGAGAATTATCCGAGGAAACCTGGGCTGGGCCTTTATTTATAACCTGATCGGAATTCCCATCGCGGCATTGGGTTTGTTAAACCCTATGTATGCAGGTGGAGCAATGGCGGCTTCTAGTCTGTTTGTCGTTTTAAACTCGCTAAGGTTGAACCGCACCACTACGCTCGCCGCGTGAATTTAACTACTGAAACCTGGCTAATAACTATTGGTTTGATAATCGGACTTTTGTTGTTCGATTTGCTCACCTCAACTCGCAAAGCTCATGATGTTTCCTTAAAAGAGGCCAGCTTCTGGTCAATCTTTTACATTGCCGTTGCAATCATCTTTGGAGCATGGGTTTGGAGTGAGTTTGGCGGTCAGTTTGGAAAAGAGTATTTCGCAGCGTACATTGTAGAAAAGTCTCTCTCTGTAGATAACCTCTTTGTCTTCCTAATAATTCTCTCTAATTTCGCGGTCCCCTCGATTTACCACCAGCGGGTATTGATGGTGGGAATTGTGCTGGCTTTATTCATGCGTGCCATATTCATTGCCCTCGGTGCCGCAGCTCTTCAAGCTTTCTCTTTCACCTTCGTGATTTTTGGCGGTATTTTGTTATGGACCGGAGTAAAGCTATTCCAGCATTGGGATGAGGATCCAGACCCGGCCAACAATCCAATTGTTAAATTTGCGCAACGCAAGATTCCTTTTACCAACGAATACCATGGCGGCAAGATCTTTATCAAAGAAAGTGGCAAGCGGGTCGCTACCCCATTACTCCTTGTAATGCTGGCAATTGGCGCAACAGATCTACTCTTTGCCCTGGATTCAATTCCAGCAACCTTTGGTGTTACTCAGGAACCATTTTTGGTATTCGCTGCCAATGCTTTCGCGCTTCTAGGTTTAAGAGCGCTATATTTCTTGATTAAGAATCTTGTTAACAAGCTCATCTACTTGTCTATGGGATTGGCCTTTATCCTGATCTTTATCGGAATAAAACTAGTTATGGTTTGGGGTCATGAGAATTGGGATGCGGTTCCAAAGATCTCAACCAACTTCTCATTGGCAGTTATCGGAGCCATCTTGTTGGTTTCAACCGTGGCCAGCTTGATCAAATCCAAAAAGGATCCGACCGCTATTGCCCATGCCGGACGAATGTCAGACCCCAAAAAGGAAAAGAAGTAAGGTTTAAAACGCTAAATAGAAAAAGCGCCTAGATATTTCTAGGCGCTTTTTCTTTGGACTAGTAGCGGGGGCAGGATTTGAACCTACGACCTCTGGGTTATGAGCCCAGCGAGCTACCGAGCTGCTCCACCCCGCGTCGGATGTCCTAATCGTAGAGGCGTAACGCCATTACGCCAAAACGGGTATTAACGTCGTTGAGCGGCGACCGCTGCCTGAATTGCAGCCTTTAAACGATCCTGCGCTTTGCCATAAGCGGCAAAGTCACCTTTCGCTAGAGCTGCTTGTGCATCGGCCAAAGCTTGCTGAGCACTGGCCAGTGCATTTGCAAGATCGGAGTTGGAACCAGTTGATGTACCAGTGCCACCTGTTGAAGGTGCAACTGTCGATGTTCCGGAGTTGCCACCGAATACTTGATCTAAAGCACCTTTAAGGGTGTCATCAAATCCAATCTTCTCTCCAAATGAGACCAAGACTTTTTGTAGTAACGGATAAGCAGCGGTATTGGCTGTGGCGCGAACATAAACCGGCTGCACGTAAAGCAATCCGCCACCGACTGGAAGAGTTAACAAGTTGCCAAGTACTACATCAGATCCACCTTGGCGCAACAACGAAAGCGATAGCGCAACAGTTGGATTAGCTTCAAAGTTAGAAGCAACCTGTGAAGGACCTGCAACGTTGGTAGAACGCTGCAACTGCAGAACCGTGAACTTTCCATAATCTGGACCTGGATCTGAGTTGACCACTGCAAATGCGGAGAGATTTTCACGACCACCTCTTGGTACAAATGGAGTGGTTAGTGAGAATGATGCTTTCTTCTCCCCTGGCAATTGGAGGGTGTAGTAGTAAGGAGGTTGAGCACCGGCGTTTGCACCTAGCGTTGAAGGGTCACGTGGTACGCGCCAGAAATCCTGTCCTCCGTAAAAAGCATTGGCATTTTTAACATGGTAGAGCGAGAGCACATCACGTTGTACCCGGAATAGATCCTCTGGATAACGTACATGTGAGACCAAAGATTCAGACATCTCTGATTTCTTCTTTACAACACCTGGGAAAGCCTTCATCCATGAAGCAAGAACTGGATCCTTTTCATCCCATGCATAAAGCGTGACAGTTCCGTCATAAGCATCAACCGTTGCCTTAACAGAGTTGCGGATGTAGTTGATGGTTGAGTTAGGAACCGCTGTAAGTGGATTGGTGTTGATGTTGAGAGCATCGGTTGTGGCGCCTGAAACATCAACGGTGCGGGAGTATGGATAGCCCGAGCTGGTTGTATAGCCATCGATAATCCAAACAATGCGATCATTAACAATTGATGGATAAGGATCGCCATCAAGTTTCAACCAAGGAGCAACCTTTGCAACCCGTTCCCGTGGAATGCGATCAAAAATAATTTTGGAGTCGGCGTTAATTAGATTCGATAGCAGGATGCGCTGCTCTTGATATTTAATAGCAAATAACAAGCGGGAGAAGATAGAGCCCATTGGGACTCCACCTTTGCCGGTATAGGTGTAGTTCTTTTGTCCATTAGCGGAGGCATCATCTGGGTAATCAAATTCAACCGCTTCACCATCAGTGGTGCCACCGATAATTGAGTATTCCGGGTTGTTCTCGCCGAAGTAAATGCGGGGTTGGAAATCTCCTAGCTTGCCCTTTGGTGGAATATCTCCAACTGTGAATACGGGCTTTCCATCTACATCTTGAGTATTTCCATAAGCTCCAACAAATCCAAAGCCATGGGTATAAACCAAGTGATCATTAATCCAGTTACGGTTTGGATTTCCATCAATATTTATCTCACGGACCGCAACCACCATGTCACGGGTCTTTCCATCGATTGTGTAGCGATCAATATCTAGCGACTCATTGAATGTGTAATACGGCTTGATTTGTTGCAACTGTCTAAAGGTTGCAGACAAAACATTTGGATCCATCAAGCGAATATTGGAGATTGTGGCCGCATCCTTGGATAGCTGGCCAGCAGAGGTATCAACAACTGCAGAGTAATCAACCACGTTTACATTATCTAGACCGTAGGCAGCTCGGGTATTTTCAATATTGCGTTGGATAAATGGTGCTTCCTTGGAAGATTCGCTCGGCTTGACCTGGAACTGTTGAATCAAGCTGGGGTAAACACCTGAAATTAAAAATGAAGAGACGCCAAGCAAAACCACGCCAGCTGCAGGCAACACCCATGAGCGGCGGAATACATTGGCAAAAAACAGCAAGGAGCAGAGCGCCGCGATGCCGGTCAGGATTGCCTTAGCAGGAAGTACCGCGTTCACATCGGTATAGGTCAGACCGGTAATTAACCCATCATCGCTTGTGGCCAACGCATAACGATCAAGCCAATAAGCAACCGCCTTGGCGGCCACGATAAATCCAAGAAGAACTGAGAGTTGAACCCGGGCTGCAACCGTAGTGCGGTCATCGCGAACCTGTGGGCGGATACCGCCATAGACATAGTGGATTGCTACCGAAGCAATCGTGGCGAGTATTAATGTAGAGATAACCCAGCCCACAATCGATTGCCAAAATGGCAGGGTAAACATAAAGAAGGAAACATCTTTACCAAACTGTGGATCTTTGACACCAAACTGGGTGGCATTTGTAAACAACAACCAACTCTCCCACAACCTGGTTCCCGCCATGCCTGCAAAATAAAACAACGCAATTGCGATACCAATCAAACCAACTTTGCGTAGCGGCTCTAGTTGTGCCCGGTAGCGCTCTAAATTGTCCGCCTCCACGGTTAGCGGTACGTAAATAGGTCTTTTCTTATACGCGATATAAATATTGGCGGTAATAATCAAAGAGGTTAAGAATCCAAAGATCAAAAATAGAG
Source organism: Candidatus Nanopelagicaceae bacterium (assembly GCA_018882885.1). Lineage (GTDB taxonomy): Bacteria > Actinomycetota > Actinomycetes > Nanopelagicales > Nanopelagicaceae > MAG-120802. The sequence continues at coordinate 15,881 of VERG01000006.1, forward strand.
TCACTCGCGTTGTAAGAAGAGTTGTCCAGACATTGCTGTAATCAACGGAGCGGAACCAGAGAAAATCCGCATAGAAACCACTTAGTGAAACCAATATCACCGCAAGAACAGTCAAGATGATTATGGTTAGTGGCAGCGCACCAATCCTGCGTGGTCCGACTGCGCCGGGCTCTCGCGGAGGAAAACGGAAGTTACGAAACGGATTATCTGGATTATCGCCAAAACTCATGGGGCGAGATTAGCCAACTCCTAAAGCAGAGGGAATTCGAGATTTACCAATTAGGACAGGTTGGATGCTTAAAGTTATCTGGGGCACGTAGCGCATCCACCGCCTCAGCCAAAGTTGAGACCGGGATTACTTTTAACCCCTTAGGAATGTGCTTTATGTCCGGACAATTTTCGGTGGGAGCCAAAAAGACAGTTGCCCCAATTCTTGAGGCGCCAATCATCTTTTCTTCAATTCCGCCAATGCCCCCAACTCGACCTGAAGCGGTTATCGCGCCAGTCCCTGCAACATTTCGACCTCGCAACAGATCCTCTTGGGTCAGCTTTTCAATAATTCCCACTGCAAATATCAAGCCGGCACTCGGCCCACCTACTCCAGAGATATTGAAATCAACATCTATTGGAAAGCGTGCTGTGGTTCCAACCAAGATTCCTATGGCTGGCTTCTTTTCGCCAGTTGATGCATTTAGCTCTTGATTCTCAACAAGTTCTACCTTAAAACTCTTTCGCTCTATATCGCCCGATTTATTCTCACGGTCAACCGAGATAAGTAAGGAGTCACCTACCTTCTTATCTTGATAAGAGGTTCGAATCTCTTCAATCTCAGTGATTTTCTTGCCATCAATTTCCATAATGAAATCACCAACTTTAAGTTGGTCTATTGCATTGGAGTAATCCCTGATATCACTAACGTAGTAGAGCTCTTGAAACTCGTAACCTAAATAACGTAAAGCTGCTGCGGTCGCTGTCGCTTGCGAGGATCTCATCTCGCTGCGGCTATCACGATTAATTTGCTGGGCCGGCTGGATTGGTGGGTAGACGGTATCTCTCGGTAAAACAACATGTGGTCCCAAAGCCCAGTTAACGATTGTCTCTGCTCCGAAAACTGGCGAGTCGGGATTTGTTACCAAGATTGAAGTTATGTACAACTTGCCATTAACTGGGTAGGTCTTAACATCATTTAATTCGATGATTCCGGCGGCCACATTGTCTGGCACCCCAGGTTTAAAAAATACAAATGGGATTGGTGCAAGGAGGGTAGCGATTGTTAAAAGGTAAAAGAAGAGCTTGGCAGGAAATGGCCAGCGGTATCGCAATGGAGATATAGATTTCACCACAACAACCCTTACTCAGAATTCTTAAATGAATCTTGGAACTTCTTGAATTTTCCTACCGAGCGTTCAGTCTGATTTTCATACTTATCTTGAAATCGAGTCACCCATAAAACATACAAAGTAGCCCCTACCAAAGCGGTCAGTGGGATAAGCCACCAAACTAGAGCTGAAAGCGGGGTGGACTGCGCCGCCCAGGCGATTTGCTCGTTATTGATAGCGGGGATCATGGGTTAAGCCTAGGCTAGGAAATAATTCTGCGCTGGCTTTTGTTGTCACGGAATAACGACCGTCACAGTTTGCTGCCGGTTTTGATTAGTTTTTTGGTTTCGGAAGGATTTGGGAGGTTGTCATGGCAGGTTTTGGTTTTGGGCCAAATGAACCTGAAGAAAATAGTAATGACAAGAACAATCCTTTTGGATTCTCCAACTTTGGTGAGATTTTCCAACAGTTCTCAGGAATGGGATTAAACCTTCCTGGATTGATGGCCTCACTTTCCGGGCAGGCATCACCAAGCGCGCTTTCAAAACAGATGATCCGCGACATCTCTCGAAAATTCTTATCGGCACATGGGGAGATTCCAGTAAGCGTGCAGGATCTAGTTGCCACCAAAGAGGCCTTTGACATCGCAGATTTATGGATTAATGAGGCTACTAGCTTGCCAAATTTAGTTATTCCCGATACCTGTGCTCTAAGTCGTCGCGATTGGATTGATTCAACATTGGCGGGCTGGGAAGAGATTACAACTCCACTAGTTGATGGCATGTCTCAAGCAATGTCAGATGTCTTGAAAGAGTCACTTGGAGATCAGCAGGATGGAATCCAAATTCCCGGAATGGGCGCGATGAACATTCCACAATCAAGCATTGCCGCAATCATGGGCACCTTTATGAGCTCGATGATCAGCACTCAATTGGGCCAAACAATCGGAAATCTCTCTACGACAGTTACTGGCGCTAATGATGTTGCTTTGCCTTTGACTAATCCCATACGCCCACAATTGATACCGCAAAATGTAACTCAGTGGGGCAAGGATTTAGAGATACCAGATGCTGAGGTGCGCATATATCTAGCGTTGCGCGAGATCGCTGCTGCTCGTTTATTTGCCGCTACCCCTTGGCTGCGTCAATACCTGCGAGATTCAATAGCGCATTATGGAAAAGGTATACGAGTAGATATCCAATCCATTTCGCGACAAGCTGAAGATGTTATGAACTCCAGCGATATAGATCCATCAAATCCAGAATCTATGTCAACCGCATTTAACAGCGCACTATCTGGTGGAATGTTTACACCCGAGGAAACACCACAACAGAAGGCGGCTTTGGAGCGAATCGAAACTGTGTTGGCATTGATTGAAGGATGGATTGACGCGGTAGTAACAGCTGCTGCCGGAGATCGACTTCCTTCAATGATCAAGCTCCGTGAAACACAACAAAGACGTCGCGCTACCAACTCTCCTACTCAACAGTTGTTTGCAACTTTGGTTGGACTAGAAGTTTCACCAAGAAGAACTCGCGAGGCCATCACATTTTGGGAGCAAATCGCAAAATTGAAAGATGTCCAAACCCGTGATCAGGTTTGGGAGGATCCAGTTTTGTTGCCAACCGCTAATCAATTGCTTGATGCTGAGAGCTTCCTTAAGAGTCGCACTATTCCTGATGATTTATCAGGGTTGATTTAGCCAATTTAAAAAAGCGAAGACCCCGGGCGCACAATTCTTTATCTGCCTTCCCCTTGCAGATAATGAACGGTTATCCGAGGTCTTCGTGTGCGCAAAGTACGACAGATAGTCGGTAATAATCAACTTGCAAAGCGGCATTTTTAGCAACGGTGTGTTCCAGTAAACACTCATGTATTGATATAGAGTTGAGATACTCCTCTTTGAATTTGGCATCATAAAAGGATTCGAGAAGGTTTCTGGAAGGAGTTGTGTGGATAACTTCATTCAAGATGAGTTCTTCGACAGTAATCTCGACCAGATGCGCGCTCAAGCCTCTAAACCCAGTTCAGAGATAAAGATCCCAGGCAATGAGATTTCCGGAGGCGCTGAAATTCGCGTCATCCGTAGTTCAAGGAGAAAGAAAAGTATCGGCGCTTACCGCGAACAGGGCGCCATTGTTATCTCAGTACCCGCCCGACTACCTAACAGGAGGGTCAGCGAGGTAATCCCTGAGATGATTGAAAAGATTCTTACCAAAGAGGCGCGGGAGAAGATCAGTGACTCCCAGCTCCAGCAAAGGGCCGATTACCTACTTTCTCGCTACCTTCCTGAGTTCAACATCAGGCCTGCGAGCGTGAGCTGGAGGGCAATGAAGGAGCGGTGGGGTTCCTGCACCACAGTCGATAGAACTATTCGAATCTCAGACCGACTCAACGGCGCCCCCGAGTATGTACTTGATTACCTCTTGGTTCATGAGCTTATTCATCTGATGATCCCCGACCACGGAGCCCAGTTTGAGGAGCTACTGGCTAGATATGAGGCTTCGGAACGGGCCAACGCCTATCTGGATGGGTATGAGGCGGGAGCGAGCGGGTAAGTGCGCCAATTGCGCGGAAAAAGATGGGGATTTGAGCGTGGGCTAAGCGTGTCTACGTGTGTGACGGGGGTATCGTGAGCCTATTCGCAGACACTCCAAGCGCTGCGAGGATCGGAGGAAGTTATGGCAGAGACATATAAAGGTGAGGCTTATTGCGTCAAGTGCAAAGAGAAGCGTCAGTTCGAAGGAACTGTAAAGGTCTCCGACTCTGGTCGTCGTATGGCACAGGGTATCTGCCCTACATGCGGCACTAAGGTCAACAGAATCTTGGGCAAGGCTTAACCAAAGATTTAGAGAAAGCGCCCGTGCCAATGGCATGGGCGCTTTTTTTATATCTCAAATCCCAACAACTACCTGAGCACCGTGGGTGATAGCAAAGTTACCGGTTCAAGGAGAAACCGCCTGTAGCGCACAACTGAGTCGGAACAGAAAAGATCCAAGGCCAGGTTGGTAATCAAGATGGGGCATGACAATTGCACCTGCGCTCAAACATGGAGTCGGCTTTTACCTAACCCCCGATCAAAGCCAATTAGTTGTTGGTACGAGATTTCGAAGGATCCCCTTCCCCGCTGATTGGGATGGCCTCAACCCAGCTCGGATGTTGGAGCTGATGGATGGAAAACGAACACTCTCGGAGATCTGTCAGATTTCAAATATAGCCCCGGAGCAAATCAAAAAACTTCTTACCGAGCTACAACGTCATGATCTAGTGGATTTGTTTCGCACCCCAATTTCATATGTAGAGCGATACAACCCGGAGGTGGGCGAGATAGAGCCCATGATTGATACCGAGAACTTTCAATCTCAATTCCTAAATGAAGATTATGCAATCAGAAACTTCTTGAGTCGGATGGAGTTGGAGTGCAACGCCGCCACATTTAGCGCTGGTGATGTTGATGCGGGTCGTACCGCTGTAATTAATAGAAGAAGATTTGCAATTCTAATCTTTGGCAAAGGAAAGATTGTGAACAATCTTTTGGGGATCTTGAGCGCATCTGGATTCTCTCAGATTAGAGTTATAAACCGTTTGCGAGTGCGGAATCCATATTTGAAAATAACCGAGCAGGATCTCTCCGGTGGTTTTGTAAATCGCAACCATATTGGTCAGTCTCGTCGTCAGGTTCTAGATCAGCTAAAAACCATTAGCTCTTTGTATCCAGGCCAAAGTGACAGTGGTAAAAGCCCTGATTTAGTTATCTCTGTCGGCCAACCAACTCCAGATTCGTTGCAGCGTTGGAGCTCGGAGAACACCAGATATTTGCTGGTTGATATAGCTTCTAGTGGCGAGGTGCGTGTTGGCCCTCTCGTGATTCCTGGAAAAACCCCTTGTTTTCGCTGCACTCAACTATCTTCAAATTTGAATGAAGATAGGACGGCGGAAAATAGGGATTTAGAAGTCGGAGTAACCATGAGCTATGCAATTGCAGCAACAATCGCCGCTGATGTCTCACAAATCGCAGCTCACAAGAAAAGTGTGTTTCTAGCAACATCAATTACTTACTCGATGCGAAACTTCCATAAACCTGAGGTACATCACTGGATGCAGCATCCGGGTTGCGGCTGCAGCTGGAGCTAAATCCGCTGACCAATCCTTTCAACTCGCGGGAACACTGCACTTAAACCAGAATGCCCTCGTGACCGATCAGATTCCGGCCAAGACCAGCAAGCGCAGCGCCAAACTGGCCAGCATTCCATTGTCTGTCGCTGGTCGTGGCGCTATCGGATTTGGCAAACAATTAATCGGTCAGTCCCCAGATTTTGCCTTTGGTGATTTGCAGGAAAAAACCGCAGAGCAGGTTTTTAAAGTACTTGGTGAGTTAAAGGGTGGCGCCATGAAGTTTGGCCAAGCACTCTCTGTATTTGAGGCTGCACTTCCCGAAGATATCGCCAAGCCCTACCGTGAAACATTGGTTAAGTTGCAGGAGTCTGCGCCACCACTGCCAGCTCGTGTTGTCCATAAAGTTTTAGCAAAGGAGTCAGGTGAAGATTGGCGCGACAACTTCGCTGAGTTCAATGACACCCCTGCTGCTTCGGCGTCAATTGGTCAGGTGCACAAAGCGGTTTGGAAAGATGGCAGAGTTGTTGCAGTTAAGGTTCAGTATCCCGGCGCAGCAGAGGCTTTAATTTCAGATCTAAATCAAATTCAAAGATTTGCCAAAATCTTCCAGTTAGTAATGCCAGGTCTTGAAATGAAACCACTTCTTGAAGAGCTACGTGCTCGCATTATTGAAGAGGTTGATTATCGCTACGAAGCACAGGCACAAGAGGCTTGCTGGAACGCCTTTGAAAATGATCCCGATATTGCAATTCCAAAGGTGGTTCAGGCAACTGATCGGGTTTTGATTAGTGAATGGTTAGAGGGAACCCCTCTTGCCAAGGTCATTGAAAAAGGAACTCAACAAGAGCGCAATAACGCAGGTATTCGTTTGGCTCGTTTTCACTTCACTGCGCCAACAAGAGCTGGATTGCTTCATGCCGATCCTCATCCCGGCAATTTCAGAGTTTTGGCAGATGGCCGTTTAGGAGTTTTGGATTTTGGTGCCTGCAACCGATTGCCAAACGGTTTCCCAGAACCATTCAAACGTTTACTACGCAACGCTCTCGAAGGAGATGCCATCGCGCTCTATAACGGTTTTAAAGAGGATGGCTTCATCCTGGCCGATGTTGATGTTGATCCTCAATTAGTTTTGGATTATCTACTGCCCTTAGTAGAACCACTTCGCACCGAGCATTTCGCCTACACCCGCGAATGGCTCCGGGAACAAAGCGTTCGAGTTGGAGATCCGCGAAACCCCACCGCCAAAATCGGCTTCCAGCTAAACCTTCCACCCGAGTACGTTTTGATTCATCGAGTTACCTTGGGAACCACCGGAATCTTCTGCCAGCTTCGCGCGGCAGGAAACTTCCGTGACGAGGCTTTGTCCTGGTTCCCCGAGATAACTCCATCGCACTTGCAATCATCTCCCGCCTAAATTGTTTTCGTTGGGGTAAAGCAAATCATGAGTTTGCGCAGCGAACTCGATTTGCGAACCAATGAAAACAATTTCAGCTGAATTTGTTTGCGTTGGGGTAAAGCAAATCATGAGTTTGCGAAGCGAACTCGATTTGCGAACCAACGGAAACAAATTAAGCAGAGACCGTTAAGGGTTGATTAAGACGGGGTCGACCTGGAAGTCGCTTTGCCGCAATAACCACACCATCTTCAAACAACTCTCCACCCCAAACCCCGACCGGTTCCTGTCTGGACAATGCACCATCTAGGCATTGCTTCTTTACTGGACACCCTCCGCAAAGTGATTTGGCATAGGCGATCTCTTCACTCTTTTCAGAGAAGAAGATCTCTGGATCAGAGTTGTGGCAGGGCAGGGTAAATGCATTATCGGTGCCATAAACACCTGTAACTGCATCAAGGCCAATCATGGCGTTATCGCCTTCGGCCCATCCTGGTACCAATAGTTCGCTAAAGAGAACTGTCATCGTTCTCACCTATGCCTTTCCATTTTCCTTCTAGTTTGGGTAATGCCTTTAGTTATTTGTGGAGATAAAGAAAAAGGGGCCTGAATCCTTGTGGATTCGAGGCCCCGGGGCTTCTTTATCGTTGATTAACCGATGAAGCTCCAGGTGCCGAATCCATCGGCCTTGGCTGACTTGGTTGCAAAATAGTTGTAACCAAATGCAGGCATAAACCAATGACGATGAGTGCGTGTTGCATTCATCGCTGTTGAGATGGTTGTCGCCTGCTTCATAGTCGGGAAAGGGTAATGCATCGATCAATTGAGATGCAAATGAATTAATCAGATGGTTTTTTTAAATTAGGCCTGCTTCAGCTAAAAATGGGCTGGGTACTCCGTAGTAACTAATAACCAAGCTCTGCGCCGCACGGGTAACACCAACGTAAAACAGTCTGCGCTCCTCTTCTAATGGCTGATTGCCCCAAGGCAGAACATCGGCGCATACCCCGGCTAAATAGACCTTTTTCCACTCCAAACCCTTAGCCGCATGCAGAGTTGCCAGAGCTACTCCAGGCAGGGTTGGTGGGTTGTTTTGTTCGGCGCGATCCTCGAGTTCACGCAAGAAAGCGCGCAGTGAGTTGGTGCCTTCATTCTCTAACTCTCGTGCCAACTGCATAAAGGCACGAACATACTCACTCTCCCCAAATGGTTTCATAGCATCACGCAAATCAGCCAACCAATCCCCTTCGGAAAGTACTGAAGCGCTGCGGACTGCTTTGATGATTTCTTTTACCTCAGCACGATTGAAGAATCTTTCAGCGCTGCGAATCTGATTTTCAATTCCCGCAGACGAAAGAGCTGTCTCTAAGTTCTCTAATTGGGAGTTAGTGCGGGCTAGAACTGCGATTTCATATGATGCAATTCCATTGGCAATATCCTGCTTGATTAATTCAGCTAACTCTTGCGCCTCTTGTTTTTCAGAGTTGAATGCAATCGCCTTTGGTTTTTCACCATGTGCATTTATTGGATCTAACTCATGACCTAAATTGGCGTTTCGCAAAATACTATTGGCGGTATTTATAATCTCAGGAGTTGAGCGATACCCGGAGCTAAGTCTGATGATCTCAGCCTGCGGATACTTATTTGTAAAGTTGAGCAAGAAGGCTGGGGTTGCTCCCGCAAAAGAGTAGATAGTCTGGGCTGGATCTCCTACTACGCATATGTCTTCCCGTTTACCTAGCCAGAGATCGAGAAGGCGTTGTTGCAGCGGAGAAACATCTTGGTACTCATCCACTGTGAAATAGCGGTACTGATCTCTAATCCGATCCCGAACCTCGCGCTCCTCCTCCAGCATTCCGACAGTGAGCAGAAGAACATCTTCAAAATCAATGGCCCGCTCTTGCTTCTTTAAAGATTCATATGCCTCATAAACTCGAGCGATTTGAGTTGCATCAACTTTGTTGTTGGAGATGCGAATCGGACGGTCATAGTCATCAACCGCTTTGATGTACTCATCTGGTGCCAAACCAATCACTTTGGCCCATTCGATTTCGCCGGCAACATCGCGCAGTACCGTGTTGCTTTTTGTGGCGCTGATATTGGCCCTTGTGATTGCTTCGCCTAGAAAGCCGGTTTTTGTGGTTAGTAGTGATGGAAACCTTCCGCCCAAGACCTGCGGCCAGAAGTACATGAGCTGCTTTAACGCTGCCGCGTGAAAGGTTCGGGCTGCCACATTGGGCACGCCCAGCGCTCGCAAACGGGTGCGCATCTCACCTGCCGCACGAGCGGTGAAGGTCAATGCCAATATGCGTTGGGGATCTACAACTCCAATATCAACCGCATATGCCAAACGATGAGTGATGGCCCGAGTTTTACCAGTACCAGCACCGGCTATTACACAAACTGGTCCGCGGACTGCGGTAGCTACTGCACGTTGTTCATCATCAAGTGCATCAAGAATTCCTTGCGCTAATTGCGCCATGATTCGCCGCCGGTTAAATCCTGAGCTGAACTTTTTCCATACCAGTTGTTGATCATGGCACGGGCTACTGAAATTATGGGAGGCAGCAATAGCTCTGAGTTAGCGATCTTATTTTTCAACTCTTTACGGGTGAGCCAAACAATCTCTTCAATCTCCTCACCGTCAGCTTTTACCGTATCAGGGTTGGTGATCACCGCTTCATAAGCGATCATGATTGAGGCGGGAAATGGCCAAGGCTGCGAACCTAAATAATGCATCTTGGAAACTTTTCCACCGCACTCTTCAGCAACCTCTCTGATGACACAGCTTTCAAATGATTCACCTGGTTCAACAAAACCAGCAAATGTGGAGAAGCGTTTGGCTGGCCAAACCTTTTGACGTCCCAGCAGTATGCGATCCTGTTCATCCTTAACTAGAACAATAATCGCCGGATCGGTGCGCGGATGATGAGAGGCACCGCAGGAATCACACTCTCTTACCGCGCCACCAAATGTGTAATGTGTTGAAGCTCCACACTTTGCACATCTTTGATGAGATTCATGCCATTGAGTGAGAGCCAAGGCATGTACCGCAGCACCAATTTGCAGATCATCTAAATCTGCGCCGATACTTCTTAAGGATTGATACTCCTCTGGAAACTCTTTTTCATCATATTTACTGTGAACGACAAAGTAAGGGGTTTGAGATTCATCCAAACCTAAAAAGTAACGTGTGGTTTCCGAATCTGATGGCTCGATATATTTCAATGATCTTCCAGCAACTAAAAATCTATCCCCCAGCATCTTTATGATGTGGGCCTGCTGCCAAAGCTCATCCAGTACCGCTTTATCGGTACGCAAATGTGCGGCGCGATCTAATTTGGAGCGAGAGAGCGGAAGATTTAGCAGCACGGGCAGACCCTACTAGCCTCTCCCGCATGGCCTCTACCTCAGGTTTCACAGTGACCTCATGGAACCTGTTGCATGGAATGGCGATTCCGCCGAACTCGACAACGCAATCACCATCCACACTCGCAGAGGCGCTTTCCAAACTCCATGACTCAATCAACTCTGATGTCATTGCTTTGCAAGAGGTTGATGTGCAACAAATTAGATCAGGACATGGCAATCAAGTTAAAGAGGTTGCCGAGTTAATTGGCGCCAAGTATTGGGCCTTTGCACCTGCGATGTATGGAACTCCAGGTGAAAGGTGGCATGGTGTAAAAGATGAGATGGTTTTTGATAATGAATCATCGCTACCAAATGATGCAATGTACGGCATCGGTATAGTGTCAAAGGTTCCTGTAAAGAGATGGCACCGCATTAATCTTGGCAAAGCACCTCTTGGAATGCCCTTGTTAGTCGCCGGAGAAAAGCGTCCTAATTTAATATATGTATCCGATGAACCAAGATCTGCTTTGGTTGCCGAGTTAGAAAATGGGATATCTGTGACCACTACCCATCTTTCTTTCGTACCAATTAAAAATGCGCTGCAGCTACGAAGGATTAGTAAATGGGTTGAACAACTTCCCGGTCTGCACATTATGACGGGAGATTTCAATCTGCCTTGGGGCTTAGGACCCAAAATCTCAGGGTGGCATGATTTAGCGGTCGGGCCCACCTATCCATCATGGAAGCCCTCAATTGAATTTGATTACATAATGAGCAAAGAGTTAACACCGAAAGATGTCAAAGCGCAGATCCATGAGCATTATGGAATCAGTGATCACAGAGCAATCTCTGTAACCCTTCTTTAAGCCACATCAACCTTTCGGCTCAAACTCTCTTTATGGGTATTGAAAATACTCAACAACTCATTGCGTTTGGCATCTGGCATTGTGAAACCTGCAGCGTAGGCAGACCAAGCCTTTAACTGATTGAGATTGGTGCAGCCATGAAGCCTAGAAATCAGCGCTTCCCAATCACTTTTGGTAAGTGGTTTGCGGGAGTTGGTGCGCTGAACTTTTGACATCTCTTCACGGCTTGGACGCTTGCCTTTAGTGGCAAAACCTAAGTTTGCTAAACATCTTCCAATGCTTGATGTCTCGCAGTTCTCGCTGGCGTTAGAACGGTTTACTGGAGAGCTACCTTCAATCTCGGTAGCAAAGCCAGTGGATTGTGGGCGCACATCCTCGGAGTTGGTGTAAGCCTCGGTGCGACAGATCCATTCGATTCGGCCATCGGGACGTTCTGTGCGTTGTAGATCAGTTAGCAATCTTCCCTGCGGATACTTTTGCCAAAATGCACGGATTCGGTTTTCAACTGGTTCGTAATCATTTAAGTTGAAGTAGCTCATTATTGACCCACCGCCATCTGAAGCTCCTCTGCCATTACAGAGGTAGGTGTCAATGTGCCGGCACGGAAAGCTTCGGTCAAAACCTCGCGCCCACCATTTAGAAAACGGGTCGCTATATATGCATCACGGGAGTTGAAGGTAATGAAATCCAATACCTCACCGGTGCGCTTGTAGATTGCCTTGCCTTCCACATTGGTGACGGAGTCCATAACATGTTTGCGGAAGGATTCGCGAACTGATTCAACAATCTCATACTCGTAATTACTTTTTACCCACTGGGTAAAAGCTTTTTCATTTAAAACCTCAGGGGTATTGCGAGGTTGAATTAAGGAGACCTTTGCAATCTCCTCACCCTCTAAAGCAGCCTTGGCAGAGTCTGCGCCAACCTCTTCGAGAGCAGCTGCAAACTCACGCCTTAAACGATCTTTGGCTTCCTTTGCGGCATCGGCAATTAAGGTAATTGCCGAGAGTTGAAATGCGAGCTCTCTTAGATTCATGTGGACCCTCCTGCTGGTTTCTTGATGCAGGTGAGTACACAGCCGACCACTGACAAAACCGCTTTTTATGCGGCAAAACGGCGTGTCTGAAGGGTTTAGCCCTCTTGGTTCGCCTTCTTGGCCTTGGAGGTCAGGCGCGAGCGCTCATTTTGATCCAATACAACTTTGCGGATGCGCACATTTACTGGTGTTACCTCAACACACTCATCTTCGCGGCAGTACTCCAAAGCCTGTTCCAAGTTAAGAATCTTGGGCGGAATCAAACGCTCATTTTCATCGGAACCTGATGCACGCATGTTGGTGAGCTTCTTCTCACGAACAATATTTACATCCATATCCTCTGGACGAGAGTTTTCGCCAATCACCATACCTTCATAAACATCGGCACCAACCTCAGCGAAGATTGTGCCGCGCTCTTGTAATCCGAAGATGGCGTAAGAGGTCGCAGCTCCGGCACGATCTGAAACAAGTGAACCGGTATTGCGGGTGCGAAGTTCGCCATTCCATGCTTCATAACCATCAAAGACATGGTGCAAGAGTCCGGTACCACGGGTTTCAGTTAAGAACTCAGTACGGAAACCAATAAGACCACGTGATGGAACTTTGAAATCCATTCTGATCCAACCAGTACCGTGATTCACCATCTGTTCCATGCGACCTTTTCGCAAAGCCATTAGCTGAGTGATTACACCTAAGTAATCCTCTGGTGCATCAATAGTGAGCCGCTCCATTGGTTCGTGGAGTTTTCCATCAATCATTTTGGTAACTACTTGTGGTTTACCAACTGTTAACTCAAAACCTTCGCGACGCATCATTTCAACTAGAACTGCGAGTTGTAACTCTCCGCGTCCCTGAACTTCCCAGGTATCTGGACGATCGGTGTTCATAATTCGCAGAGAAACGTTGCCGACTAGCTCTGAATCCAAACGGTTCTTAACTAGGCGCGCAGTTAATTTCTTGCCAACACGTCCAGCTAGTGGTGAGGTATTGATACCAATTGTCATCGAAATGCTTGGCTCATCAACGGTGATAAGTGGCAGCGGGTGTGGATTTTCCGCATCAGCCAAGGTTTCCCCAAGTGTGATGGTTTCGATACCAGCTACCGCGATGATGTCTCCGGGACCTGCTTCAGTAGCAGGAACGCGCTCGAGACCCTCAGTCATCATGAGCTCGGAGATCTTTACCTTTTCTTGACTGCCATCTGTCTTAATCCAAGAAACCATCTGACCTTTTTTGATAACACCTTCATGAACTCGGCATAGTGCTAGGCGACCAAGATAGGGAGATGAATCAAGGTTGGTTACATGGGCTTGTAGTGGCGCACCCTCGTGATACTGAGGTGCAGGAATAGTTTTGAAAATAACATCAAAGAGCACATCAAGATTTTCCGCATCTGGCATACCGCCATCCGTCGGACGATTCAACGACGCGCGTCCCGCTTTTGCCGAGGTATAAACGATCGGGAAATCAATCTGCTCTTCTGTGGCATCGAGATCTAAGAACAATCCGTAAGCCTCATCAACCACTGCTGCAATTCGAGCATCAGGGCGATCAACCTTGTTGATGATTAAAATAACGGGAAGATTCTTTTGCAAAGCCTTGCGAAGTACAAAGCGGGTTTGAGGCAACGGACCTTCTGAAGCATCAACAAGAAGTGCAACTCCATCAACCATTTCAAGTCCGCGCTCTACCTCGCCACCAAAATCGGCGTGGCCCGGGGTATCGATAATGTTAACGATGGTGTTGCCGCGCTTGACTGCGGTGTTCTTAGCAAGAATCGTAATTCCCTTTTCACGCTCAAGATCCATTGAATCCATAACGCGATCTTGAGACTCAGATTGATCCTTGTGTGCCGCGAAAGCACCTGATTGCCACAACATGGCATCAACCAGAGTAGTTTTGCCGTGGTCAACGTGAGCGATGATTGCGATATTACGTAGCTCTTCGCGGCTTTTCAGCGCTAAGCCCTCTAAATGTGGTGATTTAGAACCAGTTGTTTTAGACATTGAATCTGAACTCCACTACATCTCCATCACGCATTATGTACTCCTTGCCTTCCATTCTGACCTTTCCTTTTGCTCTGGCTTCATTCATCGAGCCCGCAGCAACGAGATCATCAAATGAAATAACTTCGGCTTTGATAAAGCCTTTTTGAAAGTCGGTATGAATTACTCCAGCCGCCTCTGGTGCGGTGTCACCTTTGTGAATTGTCCACGCGCGGGCCTCTTTAGGTCCGGCGGTTAGATAGGTTTGCAATCCCAAAGTTGTGAAGCCAACGCGAGCTAAGGTTGCTAAACCTGGCTCCTCTAAACCAATTGATTTGAGAAGCTCTAACGCTTCAGCATCATCTAGCTCGGAGAGCTCTGCCTCTGTTTTTGCATCAAGAAAAATCGCCTCTGCTGGCGCTACTAAATCCGACAACTTTTTGCGCAGCGCTGGATCGGCCAACTCTGCGGCATCAACGTTAAATACATAAAGGAATGGTTTTGCGGTCAACAAACCTAACTCTTTAACAAGAGAGAGATCTACATCAGATTGGGATAACAGCTTGCCATCTGCGATTACCTTTTCGGCGGCCTTGACCGCTTCCAAGACAGCAGCCCGCTCTTTGTTCTGTCTAGCCTCTTTTTCAATTCTTGGGATAGCTTTTTCAATAGTTTGTAGATCTGCGAGTTGGAGCTCAGTATTAATAGTTTCGATATCACTAGCAGGATCGACGCGACCATCAACATGAACTACATCGCCATCACTAAAGACACGGATGACCTGACAGATAGCATCGCTTTCTCGGATATTGGCGAGGAATTTATTTCCTAGGCCAGCACCTTCAGATGCGCCTTTTACAATTCCGGCAATATCAACAAAGGAAACCGCGGCCGGGATGATCTTTTCTGAGCCAAAGATTTTGGCCAGATCCTCGAGACGGGAATCAGGTACGCCAACAACTCCGACATTGGGCTCGATGGTGGCAAACGGGTAGTTGGCCGCCAGAACATTGTTCTTGGTCAGAGCGTTAAAGAGGGTCGATTTTCCGACATTCGGCAGACCGACGATTCCAATAGAGAGGCTCACAAGGGGTAGAGCCTAACCTTGATTGTCAGTGCTTCCTGCCACGATATGGCCATGAACGGTGCGTTGTATCTCATCATCGGGCTCTTGATCGGATTAGCGGTCGGCCTGGTTATCGGAGTTATTCGACTCAACAGCGAAAAGGGCAAGGTTGCTCTACTCAACTCCCAAATCGATGTAATGCGTGAAGAAGAAAACCGTCTCACCACCCTCAACGAACAGCTTCGCGCTGTCACTACCGGGATGGCGCAATTAACCACGCAGGCGCAAGAGGCGGAGCTCAAGCGCACCCGTGCGGAATCAGAGATGCGCACCCAAATTGAAAACATGAAGTTGGGCAATGAGACATTGTTACGCGAAACCACAAAGCTCGCCGGCGCATTATCTAACTCGCAAACCCGCGGCAAATATGGTGAAGCACAACTAGAAACCCTTTTGGAAAATGCCGGATTAATTGAGAATGTACATTTCTTCAAACAGGATTACCGCACCACAGGTACCGATATCTCAAAGCCAGATATCAAGATAGCGGTTCCTGGTGGTAGCGAAATATTTATCGATTCTAAGTTTCCTTTTGATCGCTTTCTAGAAGCGGTTGTTGAAAAGGATCCTGCTGAGCGCGCTAGATTGATGCAGGCCCATGCCAAAGATTTGTTGGGGCATGTAAATGCACTTGCAAAGCGTGGGTATCAGGAGACCGGCAACTCCCCAGATTATGTAGTGCTTTTTGCCCCTTTTGAATCAATCCTCAGCGAAGCCTTGGATGTAGAGCCTCAACTTCTACATAAAGCCTTTGAGAAAAATGTAACTATCGCTACCCCAACCACAATGATGGCGCTTCTGCGCACCGTTGCTTATGTGTTTGGTCGCTCTGAGTTAGCCCGCAACGCCCAAGAGATTCAAGACTTGGCTGGTGAACTACTCAAGCGCATCGGCAAGGTGCATGGAAAGATTGAAACATTGGGTGATCGCATTAAATCCACGGAGCGCGCCTTCAATGATTTAATAAAAAGTGCCGAGGAAAATGTAATTAAACCAGCGCGAAAAATGGTAAAACTTGGTGCGCCATCCTCCAGCAAATTAAAAGCGCTTGAAGAGGTAGATGATGAACTGCGTCAGATCTCCCCAAAGGAGATAACCGCACCGGATTTATTTGATGGTGATGATGATTTAGATGAAGGAGACTCTGATGAGCGGTCCAATTAAAGGTGCCGGCTTAACCAAGCCGGGAATAGTCATTTTGCAGTTTGTTTTCCTCGCTTTTGTAGCGTTGATTGAGATCTTTTTCCGCTCCAATGTTGGATTTGTTACCGGCTTTGCTATCTGGGGTTGCTACTACGGAGGTTTGGTCTATGGCCGAGCCGGCACTACCTATGTGGCTGTAGTAAATCCACCAATCGCTTTTGGATTAGCAGCGATTCTTTTACTACCAACTGTTGGTGGAATTTCATTAAGCCCCACCAGATTAGGTGTGGATCTAGTTTCCGGATTGGCAAGCGTTGCACCATTTTTAATCTCAGGTGCTTTATATGGCTGGTGGAGTTACTTCAAAGAAAACAAAGCCTTACTTACCCGCAGCGCGTAGATCTTTACGCAGCTCCGGCGGTATAGCAAAAAGTAAGTGCTCCTCTGATGCGGTCACCGTCTCCACATCCTCATATCCACGACGAGCCAGCTCTGCCAATAAATCCTTCACCAAAATCTCTGGCACTGAGGCACCGCTAGAAACTCCAATGGTTTCAACATTGTTAAACCATTCATCTTTAACCTCGCTAGCAAAGTCAATCAAGTGACCCGCCTTTGCACCGTACTCCAGCGCCACCTCCACTAAACGAACTGAGTTAGAGGAGTTGCGTGAGCCAACCACCAAGATTAGATCCGCTTGTGGGGCAATCTGCTTGATAGCAACCTGACGGTTTTGGGTGGCATAACAAATGTCATCAGATGGCGGATCCTGCAACTGCGGAAAACGCTGCTTAAGAATCCCTACAGTCTCTAATGTTTCATCAACACTTAAAGTGGTTTGGGATAACCATGCCACTGGTCTGCTTGGATCAATCTCAACATTGCGGGCACCATCCAGGCCATCGATCAACTTCACATGTTCTGGTGCTTCACCAGCGGTGCCTTCGACCTCTTCATGCCCCTCATGACCAATCAACAAGATCTGCATGTCATCGGCGGCAAATCTCCTTGCCTCCTGATGCACCTTGGTAACCAATGGACATGTGGCATCAATGGTTTTTAAATTTCTGGAGGCCGCTTCTTGATGAACCTTCGGCGATACGCCATGGGCCGAAAAGATAACGATTGCACCCTCAGGGACCTGATCGGTTTCATCTACAAATATCGCGCCCTTTTTCTCTAATGAGGAGACAACATGAATGTTGTGAACGATCTGTTTGCGAACATAGACCGGGGCCCCGTATAAATCCAGTGCTTTCTCGACGGTCACCACCGCTCTATCAACACCGGCGCAGTATCCGCGCGGCGCTGCCAAAAGCACTCGTTTAGCCATAACCGCATCCTATTAGCATTGCGCCGTGCTCGAAACTTCAAGTGATAAGCCGGTGCCGGTGAGAGTTGTCTCAGAGGCCATCAGCGAGTACATAAATCGCCTCGGGCAAATCTGGGTTGAAGGTGAAATTGCACAGTTAAATGATCGAGCTGGTTCTGGCATGGTTTACATGCGGTTGCGTGACCCAAGTGTTGATATGTATTTGGAGGTCACCTGCCCACGTGGTGTTTTCAAAGCGATCTCACCATTGTCGGAAAATGCGCGGGTTGTTATTCACTCCAAAGTTAATTTTTATACCCCAACTGGAAAACTCTCTCTCAACGCCAAAGAGATAAGACAGGTTGGAGTTGGTGAACTCCTGGCTCGTCTTGAAGCACTTAAAAAAGTTTTAGCCGCTGAAGGTTTGTTTGCTGATGAGAGAAAGAAACCGCTGCCATTTCTTCCCAACAAGATTGGTTTGATCTGTGGTCGGGCTAGCGCTGCTGAAAAAGATGTGAAGGAAAATGCCCGTCGCCGTTGGCCATCGGTTCGATTTGAAACTAGAGAGGTAGCGGTCCAAGGTGCAGATGCGGTAATTCAAGTTTCCAATGCTTTGCGGGAGTTGGATGCAGATCCAGAGATTGATGTCATCATCATTACTAGAGGTGGCGGCTCCTTCGAGGATCTGCTGCCATTTTCCGATGAGGGATTGGTCAGATTAGCCGCCTCCTGCACAAAGCCAATAGTCAGCGCAATTGGCCATGAACAAGACACCCCACTTTTAGATTTAGTCGCCGATCTTCGGGCCTCTACCCCTACCGATGCGGCAAAGAGAGTGGTTCCAGATTTTCAAGAGGAGCAAACCAAAATCAAGAACCTGCGGGATCGCGCTGATCGAAAGATAAATGATTTGGTAGTCCTTGAGATGACCAAGATCGTTAACTTAATTCAGCGACCGGTGATGAAGGATCCAATTGTTATGGTTACCTCGCGGGAAGAGATAGTTAAAGGTTTAAAGGCCCGTTCTCATATGAGTATGCACTCTCGATTAATCAGGGCTTATGACGAGGTTTCCCATATTGCAGCGCGGGTGCGCACCCTTTCCCCGCAGGCCACTTTGGATCGTGGTTATGCGGTGGTTCAAAAACCAGGTGGCGGGATTGTCACAGACCCGGCAGCGCTGAGCGCCGGCGAAGAGATTCGAATTCGATTAGCAAAAGGTGTGGCGGTTGCGACAGCTTCCGGCCCCGGCTCAGAAAAGAAAAGCGAGTAGATTACGAATATGGCCTCCAGCAATAAAGAAAATCTAAGTTACGAAGCGGCCCGTGATGAGTTGGCCAAAGTTGTTGCTGCCTTGGAGGCAGGAGGAGCCGGCTTGGAAGAGTCTCTGCAACTTTGGGAACGTGGCGAACAGCTTGCCGCAATCTGCCAAGAGTGGCTTGATGGGGCACGAGCAAAATTAGAGGCCGCCAAATCTGAGGCAGAGAATCAGTAAAAATGCCAGAGTTTATTTATGAAGATCTTCTGCCAATTGGGCCGGACAACACTGAGTACCGTCTAATCAGCAATGAAGGTGTCTCAACCTTTGAAGCTGATGGCAAGAGTTTCCTAAAGGTTTCACCGGAGGCGATAAGAAACCTGACTCAGGTAGCGATTCATGACATCAACCATTACCTGCGCTCCGCCCATCTCCAACAGTTAGCAAATATTCTCGATGATCCCGAGAGCTCACCAAATGATCGATTTGTTGCCTTGGATTTGTTGAAAAATGCCAACATCTCGGCGGGTGGGGTTTTGCCCATGTGTCAGGACACCGGCACCGCATTGGTAATGGGCAAAAAAGGCCAACAGGTTTTAACCTCTGAAAGAGATGAGGTCACAATCTCCCGTGGCATTTACGATGCCTACACCCAATTAAATCTGCGCTACTCCCAACTTGCGGCGGTAACTACTTGGGAGGAAAAAAACACTGGCAACAATCTGCCGGCCCAGATTGAGATTTACTCAGATTACGAGCATGCCGATGAGTACAACTTCTTATTTATCGCGAAGGGTGGCGGTAGCGCCAACAAATCATTTCTCTATCAAGAGACCAAAGCGGTCCTTAACCCAACCGCATTTATAACCTGGCTCGAAGATAAGTTGCGTTCATTAGGAACAGCTGCCTGTCCGCCTTATCACTTAGCAATTGTTATTGGAGGCACCTCTGCAGAGTTCACCGCCAAGACCGCCAAGTTAGCCTCGACTAAATATCTGGACTCACTTCCTACTGAAGGAAATGCCAAGACCGGTCGCGCCTTCCGTGATCTGGCTCTGGAAAAAGAGGTCTTTGCGCTAACTCAAAAACTGGGAATCGGTGCGCAATTTGGCGGCAAGTACTTCTGCCACGATGTTCGAGTAATTCGCCTACCGCGCCATGGCGCATCACTGCCAATTTCCATCGCGGTCTCCTGCTCTGCAGATCGCCAGGCCAAAGCCAAGATCACAAAAGAGGGCGTGTTTATTGAGAAATTGGAGACCGACCCAGCCCATTTCTTGCCAGAAACCACAGACTCTCATCTGGATGACAATGTGGTGAGAATTGATTTAAACCAACCAATGGCCCAGATTCTCGCCGAGCTCTCCAAGCATCCTGTTAAGACCCGACTCTCATTGACTGGAACCTTGGTAGTTGCCCGCGATTTGGCACATGCAAAAATAAAAGAGTTAGTGGATGCTGGAAAACCTATGCCGGAGTACTTCAAAAAGTATCCGGTTTACTACGCCGGTCCTGCGAAGACCCCAACCGGTTATGCCTCGGGCTCTTTTGGTCCAACCACCGCAGGTCGTATGGATTCATATGTTGATTATTTCCAATCACTGGGCGGCTCTATGGTGATGTTGGCAAAAGGCAACCGCTCAAAACAGGTAACGCAGGCTTGCGAGAAACATGGCGGCTTTTATCTTGGCTCAATTGGCGGACCAGCGGCGCGGTTGGCGCAGGACTGCATCAAAAAGGTTGAGGTCTTGGATTATGAAGAGCTTGGTATGGAGGCGATCTGGAAGATTGAGGTCGAAAACTTCCCCGCCTTTATTGTTGTTGATGACAAAGGAAATGATTTCTTTGCCGACAATGGCAAGCCATTAACTATCGGGGTAAAGCCAGAGGTTTAGTAGTAACGAGAGCGCTTAAACTTTGCTAGCGCCTTGCAAGGTGTTTCATAACGAACATCGATGTAGTGCAGCCCCCAGGTAATTTGAGTTACCGGATTGGTGCGCCAATCTGTTCCGATGATCTCCATTTTGGTCGCCGGCAAAGCTTGTGGAATACCATGGGCGCCGGTTCGCTTATTGCGAGCCTTGTAATTCCAATGGCTCTCTTTAGTCCACAAAGTATCTAGGCAGGAGAACTGGTACTTACCCCAGCCGTACTTCTCTTTGGCGATCTCCGCACCAACTTTGCGAGCGCCTTTGGCGGTTCTGGCCTGCTCTACCTTTTTCATCATTACTGAAACCATCAACATATCCCAGGCCATAACGGTGGAGCGCTCATTCATCTCAAGCAAGGTAGGCCAGGTTGGCTCAGTCTCACCCGGTATGGCGGCTCGAAGATCAGCGACAGGGGTGGGAGCTAACTCGACCTCGACCGGAAGAGTTGGTTGGGCGTAAGCCACCTCGACTGAAGAGATAAAGAGGGTCGCGAAAGCAACGCTGGCAACAACAAGTCGTTGTCTAAGCATGTGCCTATCGCCTCCATCTGTCTCAGCCGCTTTACCTCGGGCAGCCAAAAGTCGAGTTTAAGTTTTGGGGGAATTGGGCTTTAGGGTGACAAAGCCTGGGGTGAGTCGCAAATTAAACCCTGCGAGTGGCGGAAAAAAAGAAAATCTCACAGGAAATGTGGATAAGAAAACCCCAGTTCAGCCCGAATAAAGTCCAATTTATCCCTTTTGTAATAAAACCCCTAAAAATCGAGGATTATGCAAAGAGTTGGACTGGATCCTCAAGCAGTTCGGTGACCAAGGCCGCGATCTGGGAACGCTCTGATCTCGTTAAGGTGACATGAGCAAAGAGCGGGTGACCCTTCAAGGACTCCACCACCGCGACCACACCATCATGACGTCCGACCCGCAGATTGTCCCGCTGCGCGATGTCATGGGTTAGGACCACTCGGGAGCCTTGACCAATTCTGGAGAGCACAGTTAGCAATACCCCGCGCTCTAAAGATTGCGCCTCATCAACGATTACAAAGGAGTCATGCAATGAGCGACCACGGATATGGGTTAAGGGAAGAACCTCAATCAATCCCCGATCCATTACCTCTTCAATCACCTGGGCAGAAACCAATGCTCCGAGGGTGTCAAAAACCGCTTGAGCCCAAGGCGACATCTTTTCGCCCTCGCTGCCGGGTAGGTAACCCAACTCCTGACCGCCAACGGGATAGAGCGGGCGGAAGACCACAATCTTCTTATGTAACCGACGTTCTAGAACCGCCTCCAAACCCGCACAGAGTGCCAAAGCGGATTTTCCAGTTCCGGCTCGGCCACCTAGCGAGACGATACCGATTTCATTATCAAGCAAAAGATCAAGTGCGATGCGCTGCTCTGCCGAACGTCCGTGAATTCCAAATGCGGTTTTGTCACCACGAACTAAGACCAGGGATTTATCAGCTGTCACTCTAGCCAGGGCACTACCTTTTTCGGAGTGCAAAACAACTCCGGTGTGGCAGGGCAGATCCTTAGCGACTGGATCGCTAACCCGCTCGCCAGCGTAAAGCGCATCGATGACCTTGCCACCAACTGTGGCATCAACCATTCCGGTCCAACCACTGGAGGGCGCTAACTCTGCTCGATACTCCTCAGCTGAGATTCCAACAGAGGATGCCTTGACCCGCAGTGGCAGATCCTTGGTAACTAAAACAACATCTTTTCCTTCACTAACTAAATTTCTCGCCACCGCCAAAATTCGGGAGTCATTTGTGCCATCTCGCAAAAAGCCATGTGGCAGTGATGAGGTGTCTGTGTGGTTGAGCTCTACAGAAAGGACTCCGCCTGAGGCGTTGATCTTTAATGGTTGATCAAGTCGACCATGTGAAATTCGCAGATCATCTAATTGACGTAGAGCAGCCCTGGCAAAGTAACCCAGCTCAGGATGGTCTCTCTTGGTTTCTAGCTCTCCGATTACAGCGATCGGGATGATGATTTCATGCTCAGCAAATCTAAAGAAGGCGGTGGGATCAGCCAGCAAAACACTGGTGTCCAGGACATAGGTTTTTCGTCCGGCGGAGCTGCTACGGGCCAAGTAACTCCTTCTTATTCTGTTTTCTAGAGCCTAAAGATCGTGAAATTCACGCTCAAAAAGCTAGGGAAGTGAGTTGGGAAAAAGATAAATCCTCGACGCCGGTAAATCACGCGACACGCTCAAGTAGAGGTTGAGGTTTGCTTTTTATTTACCCAATCTTCGCTGGCGAGCGGCATAAGAACGTAAGGCGCGTAGAAAATCTACCCGGCGAAAATCTGGCCAGTAAGCCTCACAAAAATAAAACTCTGATTGATGACTCTGCCACAACAAGAATCCACCTAAACGTTGTTCTCCGGAGGTGCGGATTACCAACTCGGGATCTGGCTGCCCCGCGGTGTAAAGGTATTTATCAATTGAATCCACCGATAACTCATCTGCAATTTGAGTGATTGGTTTACTTACCGTTTCACACTCCTGAAGATACTTTTTAAAAGCATCGACAATCTCTAGTCGTCCGCCATATCCAATCGCCACATTGACGATAATTCCAGAGACGGCCGCGGTCTTTGCCTCAGCGTTTTTTAACCTGGTGGCCAGCTGCTCTGGAAGCAATTCGAGAGACCCCACTGGACGTATGCGCCATCTCCCTGTAGCGCTTAAATCATCAACCGTCTCACCAATTATGGAGATTAACTTCTCCAACTCCTGCGGCGAGCGTTTCAAATTATCACTGGATAACAACCACAAGGTCACAACATTTATATCGGTCTCTTCACACCATTGAAGTAGCTCGATTATCTTCTCGGCTCCGGCCTTGTGGCCACGGGATGAGGATGTGTCCCCGGTTGGTGAGGGATTCTCTCTAGACCATCTCCGATTACCATCAAGAATTACCCCAATATGGTGTGGGGTGCGAGAGAGATCCAATTGCGCCATCAATCTACTTTCATAGATTGGATAAACCAGCGATTTAACTAATGAGCGCAACCTCATTTAATAGGAAACTCCCGCATTACCTTGCGCTCAGCAACAAAAGATGCGATTGGCAAGGTGCCCGCCAAAATAAAGAGAATCATCCGCTTAATTGTGAACCGGGCTTTGGCAGTGAAGTGGATCGCGGCCAAAACATAGAAGGCATAGACATAACCATGAACAAAGGGAATCCACTTCACCTTTGCTTCTAACTCTGGGTTATCAAGTAAATAAACCACAGGTAGTTCAACAAACCAGAGAAGTAGAGACATAATCCCGGCCGCAAATGCCATAAATCGAAAGCGTTTGATTACCCCGTTCAATTCAAAATCCCCTTTACCTTCTTCTCCCGCTGTCTACTGTAGAACGGTAGAAAAACTACTACCAGCGCCATGAGCCACCAAATAACGACATATGAGATGTGTTGCCAGTAGTAGCCCGGAACCTTTGGCTTTACCGGATCAACCTGTGCCCGCTTCAACTCCAAGGCTTTGCCATTTAACAGCTCTGAATTTGCCACGACATAACCGTCATAGACCGGCAGGTTGTAGGTCGCCACTAAAAGTGATGGATCTAATCGACTTAATTGATCTTGAGATTTTGCGGCCCGATCCTCAAACTGGCGAAGCATCAATCTGCCTTGCACAAATATCTCACCTTTTGGCAGCTCCTCGGCTTGGGTGCTGCGCACCACCAGAATTGCGCCGCCACCATTTACCTCAAGTAATCCGACTAACCAGGTGCCTACTTTTTCTTGATTATCAATCTGACCTGGCGCATCAAACTGCGCAACATACTGTCCCGAAAACTCAACGATGCGATTGATTGCACTGTCTTTCAGGTTTTCAGAAGGAGAGGCAACATCACTTAAAGCCACAACTGGCTTTTCAACATATGGCTTTTGTAACTCTTTTAACTCGGCAGCGCGATCTAGCTGCCAAAAACCTAAGCGGATAAAAACTAACGCGAGAATAACAACGGCGGCAACAAGACCAGAGTTTTTAAGCCAGTGGTTCTTACTTTGATTCATCATTTAAACGACGATTTTCCATGCGCTTCCAACGTTTATAGAAACTACGCAATAGAACTACGGTTGCAGCGGTTAAGAAGATCATCGTTAGTGAACCAGCAATACCGGCATCAAATACAGGTTGTTCCATGACATCATTCTCCCATGACCGCCCGCTTCTCAGATCTCCCCCCTGAAACACGCGAATTGATGCGGCAGCGTTATGGTTATAGAGAAAACTCTCGCGGCTGGAGAGTAATTGCGATAGTTCTAGCCGCCATCTTTCTTCCCTGGCTGACTTGGAGCGCTTGGCACCATTCAAATCCCGAGATCAGAGTTACCTTAATAAGTTTTCAAAATGAAACAGCTAAATCTATTGAGATTACCTATCTGGTCGAACGAAGAGATCCAAACCAAGAACTGCTCTGCACCTTGCTGGCTCGCGATATAGATAAGAATGTAGTCGGGGAAATCGAACAGCTAATCCCCGCTTCAAAGCAGGAAAAACAGAGCTTTACCTCGACAATTCCAACCCGCATAGCGCCGGTTAACGCTGCGGTCTTGGATTGTCGTGCAGCACAGGGTTGAAGAAAGTACCCTTAGCCTTCTTATGAGCAAAACCTGGTTAACTCAAGAAGCAGCTGATCGTCTAGCTGCAGAGCTCGCGCACTTAGAAACCACCGGAAGATCTGAGATTGTTAAAAAGATTGAGTCAGCACGGGCTGAAGGCGATCTAAAGGAAAATGGTGGTTATCACGCAGCTCGCGAGGAGCAGGGCAAGATGGAGGCTCGCATCCGTCAGCTAAAGCACATGTTGGAAAATGCTGAAATTGGAACACCGCCTTCTGGAGCCGATGGCACAGTTGCTCCTGGCATGAAGGTCACCGTAGAAATCATGGGCGATGAGATGCAGTTCCTTTTGGGGTCTCGAGAGATTGCAAGTGGAGATATGGATGTCTACAGCGAAAAATCCCCATTAGGTAGCGCTGTCATGGGTGCAAAGGTTGGCGAGGAGAGAAGCTATACCGCGCCAAATGGCAAGAGCATCACGGTAAAGGTTCTTAAGGCTGAGATCTACAGTTAATTATTTAGCTGCGGTATTTATGTATTTCCGCACGCTAAGCGGAATAAATATCGCCATAATCAAAACCATATAGATCAAAGACATTTCAAGTGGGTTTTGACTGGGCCAAGAGTTGGCCGTCACACCAAAAATATTCTCTAACCCAAACAACTCACGGCATCCAGCCACCATGGTCGAAACCGGATTCCACTCTGCAAAGTACTGCAGAGCTTTTGGCATTCCGGTCGTTGGTGCAAAAGCATTAGACAAGAAGGTCAATGGGAAAACCGCAATAAAGACCGCGGCATTAGCAACTCGAGCTGAGCGCACAGACAAACCAATTAATACGCCAACCCATGACATGGCAAAACCAAATAGCAGCAAAAATGCAAAGCCTAGGATTACGTTGAGAAATCCAGATGATGGACGCCAACCAACTAAGAAACCAGCGATACCCATTACCGTTAAAACGACGATATTTAGGGTGCTATCACCCAAAGCTCGACCAAATACCACTGCAGATCTTGAGATCGGCAAGGACCTAAAACGATCGATCAATCCCTTCTGCATATCCTCAGCTAAACCAACTGCGGTACCCGCTAAGGTAAATGCCACGGTTTGAACAAAGATTCCAGGCATCAAGAGTTGAACATAATCAACACCAGGAATTCCTGTTGAGATTGAACCACCAAATACATAACGAAATAGCAATACAAACATCACTGGTTGGATGGTTGAAAAGATTAATACTTCAGGCACTCGAATGAGCTGTAGTAATTGGCGCTTAGTAACTATTAAAGAATCAGAGACCGCGTACTTCATTTCTTTTTCCTCTTTCGCGCCCGTGGATCTACAACTTCCTCTTCCTTCTTATCCTCTGCAGCATGGCCGGTTAAAGCGATAAAAACATCATCAAGTGAGGGCCGCTTCAGGCCAATATCTAATGGGTGAATCCCGGCATCATCTAAAGAGCGAGCCGCTTCAATCAAAGCTTTAGAGCCTGTTGTAACTGGTGCAGAAACCTGGCGTGCGCTCTCTTCAACCAAAGCCTTTCCGCCACTAACCCGCTCAACTATCTCTGTGACCTTCTTAAGATCCTGTGATTCCGCAACAATCTCTAAGCGCTCTCCACCAACCTGACGCTTCAATTGGTCAGAGGTGCCACGGGCGATAACGGTTCCATGATCAATGACTGCAATGTCATCGGCTAATTGATCAGCTTCTTCTAAGTACTGTGTTGTTAGGAGAAGTGTGGTGCCATCTTTAACGAGAGAATCGATCACTCCCCACATCTCTTGGCGTCCCCGTGGATCCAAACCAGTAGTTGGTTCATCTAGAAACAAAATCTTTGGTCTAACAATTAAGGAAGCTGCTAAATCCAAGCGGCGGCGCATTCCACCTGAGTAGGTACGGATGGGGCGTTTTGCAGCATCTGTTAAGGAAAACTGTTCGAGTAGCTCCTCTGCCCTTTTCTTAGATGCAGATGGTGAAAGATGATACAAACGACTGAACATAACTAAGTTGTCCCAGCCCGTTAAGGTTTCATCAAGTGCTGCGTACTGGCCTGATAATCCAATTACTTCTCTGACGCGATCTGGATTCTTAATTACATCAATCCCGGCAACCGTTGCATGACCGGAATCTGGCGTTAATAACGTTGCGAGAATTCTCACAGTCGTAGTTTTGCCAGCACCATTTGGGCCAAGCACGCCTAAAACCGTGCCCTCTTCAACATCTAAATTCAATCCATTGAGCGCCTTCACAGCGCCCTTGTCATAAGTTTTTACTAAATTCTCCGCAATAACACTTTTCACAGAGATGAGAGTAGTAACCTTGAGGGCTCTGAGCCAAATTTACGTTAGGAAATCATGCGAAATAAAGCAAAAGTGGACCATTCCAAGCCGCTAACCCATCGAGAGATTCTCATCATTATGTCCAGTCTTATGACTGGTTTATTGCTTGCGGCTCTTGATCAAACCATCGTCTCTACCGCTCTTAAAAGTATTGTCGAAGAGTTCAATGGCTTGAATCATTACACCTGGGTGGTTACTGCTTACCTGCTTACATCAACCGCATCTACTCCGTTGTACGGCAAGATCTCCGATCTCTATGGTCGCCGTCCGGTTTATCAATTCTCCATTATTGTATTTTTAATCGGCTCATTCTTGGCTGGCGCTTCAACCTCAATGGAGCAGTTAATTATTACCCGCGCGATTCAAGGAATCGGTGCCGGTGGTTTGATGGGTCTAACCTTTGTAATTGTTGGTGACATAGTTGCGCCTCGCGAGCGCGGTAAGTATCAAGGTTTGTTTGGCGCAGTATGGGGAATCTCCTCAGTGGCCGGTCCTTTGTTAGGTGGATTTTTTTCCGATAGCGGCTCAATACTTGGCATCACCGGATGGCGTTGGATTTTCTACATCAATCTACCTTTCGGAGTTCTAGCTTTGGTTGTTACCTCAATGGTCTTGCACATACCTAAGGTCAAACGTGAGCACAAAATTGATTTCCTTGGCGCTCTACTCATGGTGATTTCAGTCGTGGCGTTACTAATTGCACTTTCTGTCTTGGGGCCAGAAAATGGCTGGCGCGAATCTCGCACCGTAATTACCTTATTAGCTGGTCTGGTATTTGCTGTGTTATTCGTAATCTGGGAGTTCAAAGCAACTGAGCCAATCCTGCCAATGACATTATTTAAGAATCGCACCTTCACATTAACCTCAATCATCGGCTTCATCATCGGTGCTGGAATGTTCGGCGCGATCGTTATGTTGCCGCTTTACCTGCAGATTATTCAAGGCAACTCCGCTACTGAGGCTGGATTAAAGCTAATTCCATTGATGATCGGAATTCTTACCTTCACAGTTACAAGTGGACGGTTGATTACAAAAACTGGACATTACAAGAAGTATCCAGTGGTAGGAACTGTAATTATGTCTCTCGGAGTGTTCTTGATGAGTACCGCTCACGTCTCGACCCCCTACTGGCAGATTGCGATATTTGCGGTAATCATCGGTGGTGGATTGGGACTGTGTATGCAAACCATCGTTATCGCTGTTCAAAATGCAGTGGAGTTCAAGGATCTTGGTATCGCTACCTCCTCGAATACATTTTTCCGCTCCCTAGGTGGAGCTTTTGGTACCGCGATATTTGGAACTATTTTGAGTAATCGAGTAGCCGAAAACTTACAAACCCAACTTGCCGGATCTACCGCGGTGGAGCCAGGCATGCTAGAAACTTTGACAAGTAACACATCCATGATTGCCACTTTGCCAACACAGGTTCAAGCAAAAGTTCTTGAAGCCTTTGCCGACTCCTTCCAAGTTGTATTCCTAAGTGCTTTCCCAGTTGTTGCACTCGCTTTCTTCTTCGCAATTGCGCTAGAGGAAAAGCCATTGCAGGATAGTCAGAGCCACGCCTCTGCCAGACAGGATGCGGCAGGCGAGGCGCTTGGCTAACCGGTTTAAATCACCATTTAAAGGACTTCCGAAAGAGGTCTCTGTCTTAACCGCAATCTCATTTTTGGTTGCGGTGGGTTTTGGTTTGATAATTCCGGCTATCCCAATCTTTGCCAAAACTTTTGGTGTCTCAAACACCTTAATTGGTCTGATTATTTCTTCATTTGCGATTATGCGCTTTGTTTCAGGACTGATCTCCGGAAAGTTAGTGGATCGATTTGGCGAACGAGTTGTACTGGGTTTTGGCCTGTTTATGGTCTCGATCTTTACCTTATTTGCAGGTTTAGCTCAAAGCTATGAGCAGTTGTTGATTTTTAGAACCGCTGGTGGCTTGGGTTCTTCGATGTTCTCGGTTTCGGCGGGAGCGCTAATTCTCCGAGTGGTTTCTGATAATCAGAGAGGTAGAGCGCAATCCCTTTACAACGGTGGATTTATCGCAGGTGGTGTAGCAGGACCAGCCTTTGGTGGCGCCTTAATCGCCCTCTCTCCCCGAGCTCCTTTTTTCATTTACTCAGGTTTACTAATTGTCGCCGGAACTGTTTGCATGATCTATCTTCATGAAAGTCGACTCGGAGCCAAAGCTGAAGTAAAACAGGAAGAGCGTGCTTTAACTATCCGTGAAGCGCTACAAATCAAGCCTTACCTTTACTCACTTTTCCTTGCCTTCTTAGGTAGCTGGATTCTCTTTGGCATGCGTTCCTCAATATTGCCGCTCTTTGTTGTAGAAGATTTGGGCGCCAGTGCATCACTTGTGGGGTTGAGTTTTACTATTGCGTTAATCGCGCAAGGCTCTGTAATGGTTCGAGCTGGTAAGTACTCGGACAAAAATGGTCGTAAGCCCGTTATCTTGACTGGTTTTTCAATAGTTATGTTGGCGCTTGCCCTTTTAGTTTTATCAACCAACACCACAATCTACTTACTTGCCATGGTGGTTATGGGTCTGGGTGCAGGTTTTGCCGCCTCTGCCGGAGCGATTGTTGGCGATGTAATTAAAGGAAAAAGCGGCAAGGTCTACGCCTTCTGGCAGATGGCTGGGGATGCCGGAATGATGGTTGGCCCGGTACTTCTTGGTTTTATCTCAGATCATTTCTCATATCGAACCGCTATTGCATTTAGCGCTGGGGTATTTTCTCTCGCCATTATTGCGGCAATAAGAATCCCCGAGACCAATACCGCTAGCCTCGGGGATTCCCGTAAACCTCAATTAAACGAGGGTTAGTCGTTATTACCGCGCAGAATTGCAAGTAAGCGCAGCACCTCTAGATACAACCAAACCATCGTCATTAGTAGACCAAAACCAGCGCGCCATGACTCTTCCTGAGGCACACCAGCGCGCACTCCCTCTTCGATTTGATCAAAATCTAAGATTAAAAAGAAGGAGGCAATTGCAACACCAGCGATGGCAAGCAGTGGCCCAAATCCGCTTAGGCCGTAAAGTCCCATGCCATTACCAACACCAAAGAATGAGCTGATTAGGCTGCCGATTGCTAGAACAAAGTATCCAAGCGCAGCACCAAGCAACATGCGGGTGAACTTCGGTGTAGCACGTAGACGACCGCTCTTGTATAGGAACAACATTCCAACAAAAGCTGCAATAGTTGCAACGATTGCTTGCTGGACAATTCCATCGTAGAAAAGTTCATAAGTTCTGCTGATAATTCCCAGAACCAAACCTTGGCATACTGCATAAGCTTGATAAACCGCAGGGCGAACTTTCTTGCTGAAAACTCCAACAAGTGCGGTAACCAATCCGCCGATAAATCCGATCAGCAACGCTCCGGAACCTAGATTTAAATACCAAGCGGCGGCGCCGACGACAATTGAAATACCAAATAACATTCCAGATCGCGCGACAACATCATCCATGGTCATGCGACCGGTGCGTAGCGATGAAGCTGCTGGTGCGTTATAGGTTTCCTCTAAATTATCCGGCGTTGATACCGAACCCATTGAAGCGAAACCACGACCATCTGTCTGGCCAACTTTCTGACCAAATGCCTTCCCGAGAACGGGATTTGAACTATTCATTGCTCTCCTTTAGTAGTTCGCATCGGTACTACTGGCAGATATGTGCCCCCGGTGGGGGTCGAACCCACACTTGGACGATTTTAAGTCGTCTGCCTCTGCCGTTGGGCTACAGGGGCTTACCTGAGTGGGCAAATCTACCTGCCTTTTTAACCACTGAATCCAATTGGCTCCGCGTTAGCTTCCCCGTAAAAGTATTCTGTTGGCTGGGATGGTAACTCCCAATGACCAATCTAGTATTCCCATCACTACCGAGAAAGTTGAACTGGGCGCCGTGGCCAAACTTTGGGCGGTTTCTAGGCAATTCCTCACCCAATTCAATCAGCGCATCAATGATCGCGCGCCAGGCGATCCCGCCTAACGCCAAGTAGCTTCGTGTTGTAGGGAAAAGAAGTTCGACCTCCCGCAATAACCAAGGCTGACATTTTTTTGTCTCTTCAATACTTGGTTTATTGCCGGGTGGCACGCAACGCACAGCGCACATGATTCGAGTATCGATCAACTCTTGGCCATCATTCAAAGATTCACTGATTGGAATTTTCGCTAAACCATTTTTGTGAAGTGATCTATACAACCAATCTCCAGAGCTATCGCCGGTAAAGACTCGACCGGTGCGATTTGCACCATGCGCGCCAGGCGCTAATCCGATTACCGCAACTTTGGCATTAGTTGGACCAAAACCAGTGATTGGTTTTCCCCAGTACTTCTCATCTTGATAAGAGCGGCGCTTGGTAACCGCTACCTCTTTTCGCCACTGTACAAGCCTCGGGCAAGCGGTGCATTTGATTAACTCTTGATCAAGCAGCTTCAAGTTGGAAAGTTTTGGTGCTAGACGCGCTGGATTAGTCGGCAAGAGACCAAGCCATTCCATCGAGAATATCTGACTCTGAAGCTACGAACTCCTCGGCTTTAGAAAACTCCATGATTCGCGATAACACCAAAGTTCCTGCGGCGATTACATCAACCCTACCCGGATGCATATAACCCAATGAACCAATCTCTTCTCTATTCATCTTCAGAAAATTATTTGCCACTTCATGTGTTTTAGCGGAAGAGATACGGGAAAGATGAATGGCATAACGGTCATACTGCTCTAGCTCCAATGCGGCTGCTGCAACCGTAGTTGCTGTTCCAGCTACCGCTATTAAGGTTTTGGCCTCAGTAATCGGCACAAAACTGGCCGCTTCTTGAATTGCAGAATCAATATCCTGTCTAGCTTTCTCTATTTCAGCTTCATTAGGTGGCAACGTAGTGAAATGTCGCTCGCTCATCCGAACACAACCAATGTTCTGACTCTTGGCAAACTGCACCGTCTTCGCGCCAAATACAAACTCAGTAGAGCCGCCACCGATATCTATTACTAAATAGGGAGCACCAAAACCCTTTAACTCCTTAGTTGCCCCAAGAAATGAGAGTCTGGCCTCTTCCTCACCGCTAATAACCTCAGGGGTAACACCAAGTAAGTTCTTAACTCCGTCGATAAATAAATCTCGATTTGTGGCATCACGTGTTGCGCTAGTGGCACAAAACCTTATCTTGGAAACACCACGTCTCTTAATTTCATCAGCGAAGGCGGCCACCGCCTTAAAGGTGCGCTCTAAAGCATCCGGGTGAAAAGCTTTATTTTGATCTACACCTTGCCCCAGACGCACAATCTCCATTGTTCTAAATACTTCACGGAAGTTGTCACCCGAAACATCGGCAATTAACAAACGAATTGAGTTAGTTCCACAATCAATCGCCGCAACCCGTGGCATTTAACTATGCTCCTGATTGCGTCGTTCTAGACAATCTCCGTTTTGCCACCACTGCGGCAATTTTGCCAACGCTTCATCCCCCAGTGGATTAACACCGGATCCTGCCGCTAAGGAATGTGCAATCAAGGAGTGTAGACATTTAACCCGATCTGGCATGCCGCCCGCAGAAATGTCAGCGATCTCCGGCACCTCTATGCCTAAAGCAGCTCTGGCAGCCAAATAGTCATCATGTGCGGCGCGGTACTCGCCAGCTAGATGCGCATCATTTTGTAAACGTTCATTCATCTCTGACATCAGAGATGAGTTTTCCAAGGTTGAAATAGCAGAGGTTAAATTGGGACAGGTTGCGTAGTAGAAAGTTGGAAATGGGGTTCCATCATTGAGCCGAGGTGGTGTCTCAACAACCGCCGGATTTCCGCAGGGGCAGCGATATGCGACAGCGTGAACATCTCTTGGAGTGCGACCTAATTGCACCTCAATTGCACTCAAATCATCAGCATTTGGTTTATTAATCATGGAGTCTGAGCACCAACTCCAACCGAGGTAATTGAGGAGATAACTCTGGAGTACCAAGGAACTCCCAATGGAAAATCTTGATTAATTGGTGCTGCAGCTTCTGTGCCATCATCAACCTGATTATTTACACCAAGAATTATGTACTGCCGCTCACCAGGTAGGACAAAATGTAGACGATCGCGGGCTTGAGATTTTATGTACTCCGGATCCCGCCATCTTTGCAGCTCCGCGCGGGCCTCCTCCAACTTCTTGCGATTGGAATCTACATCAGCTTCTAGAGCGCTTATTTGTGCCCGTTGTGCAAAGTAGTGTTGAGTGGGCGGAGCCAATGTAACGGCAACACCAAAAAGCACGATAAATAGAATCAATAACCGAGTTGAGATTCCCCGCTTTTCAGCAAACCCTTCAAGAGCCGAACGCAGCTTTAACTTTCTGCGTCTCATATCCGCTCCTTAAAATTTAGCGAGAAGTGAATCTTGGAAAAGCTTCGCGGCCCGCGTACTTTGCCGCTGAACCTAACTCCTCTTCAATTCTTAGCAACTGATTGTACTTTGCAACTCTTTCGCTACGAGCTGGCGCACCAGTTTTTATCTGTCCGCATGATGCAGCAACAGCAAGATCGGCGATTGTGGTGTCCTCAGTTTCTCCTGATCTATGGCTCATCATTGAGCGATACTCAGCCTTATGTGCCATGGCTACCGCATCCAGAGTTTCGGTGAGGGTACCAATCTGATTTACCTTAACTAAAAGAGCATTCGCGGTGTTCTCTGAAATTCCGCGAGCTAAACGGGTCGGATTGGTAACAAATAAATCATCGCCCACCAATTGAACTCGTGAGCCTAACTCTGTGGTTATGGCTTTCCAACCCTCCCAATCATCCTCAGAAAGCGGATCTTCGATTGAGACCATCGGATAGGAGTCAACTAATCCTTTGTAGTAAGAGATCATCTCCTGCGCGGTTAAGGAACCACCTTCGAAGGCATACTTACCATCTTTATAAAACTCAGTAGCAGCAACATCCATGGCTAGCGCAACTTGGCTACCTACTTTGTATCCTGCTTTTTCAACCGCCTCGACAATTAAATCTAGAGCTGCACGATTTGATTCTAGATTTGGTGCAAATCCACCTTCATCACCAATACTGGTTGCTAATCCCCGTTTTTTTAGAACCGCTTTGAGGTTGTGATAAATCTCAGCTCCCCAACGCAGCGCCTCTTTGAAGGAGTCGGCACCGACTGGCGCGATCATGAACTCTTGAATATCAACATTTGTGTCGGCATGGGCGCCACCATTGAGAATATTCATCATTGGTATCGGTAATAGATTCGCCGATGAACCACCAATAAATGCATAGAACGGTTGTTTCTTTGATTGCGCTGCAGCTTTAGCAACCGCTAAAGAAACACCGAGAATGGCATTCGCACCTAAGGATGATTTGTTGACTGTGGCATCTAAATCAATCATCGCTTGATCTAAACCACGCTGATCAAAAGCATCTCTACCTACAACAACTGGTGCAATCTTGTTTTTCACATTTGCAACGGCATCGGCAACGCCTTTGCCTAAATACCTGGTCCCGCCATCACGTAGCTCGGCGGCTTCAAAAGCGCCGGTCGATGCGCCACTGGGCACCGCTGCCCGGGCAAAGGATCCATCCTCTAAATAAACATCAACTTCAACAGTTGGATTTCCGCGAGAATCCAGAATCTCGCGTGCATTTACAGATTTAATGTTGGTCACGGGCGCGCAGTCTAGCCTGAAAAACTGCGATTACTTGCGCTGTGCTTCTTGTTCGCTCATCTGAGCCCGATACTGCAAAGCCGCTTTACGTAGCGCCACCTCGGGATCCACATTATGAGTTACCGCCCATGAGACCAGAGATAGTAATTGCTCACCCAACATCTGCTCATCTACCGGTGTTTGCGCTGGATGTTCCGGCATCTCAAGATGATTCTTCTGAGCCCGATAAATTAATTTTGTAGCTAATGGCAATGCTGGCTGTCCGGTCGGGACACCATCATGAGCCGAGGTGCGACCTTTCTCTTCTCTCTTAATCCGCTCCCAATTCTCCAATACATCACCGCTGGAGTTAACCTCTGCTCCAGAAAAAACATGGGGATGCCTTGATATCAACTTGTCAGCTACTGATTTTGCGACATCATCAATATTAAAAGGTTGCGCATCATGTTCCTGCGCTATCCGAGCATGGAAGTAAACCTGCAGCAAAAGATCACCCAGCTCCTCGCGCATATCAACACGATTGCCGCTCTCTACTGATTCGATGAACTCGTAGGACTCCTCCAGAAGGTACTTCAAGAGTGATTCATGGGTTTGTTCTGCATCCCACGGACAACCACCAGGCGAACGAAGTTGATTCATTACCTCTGCGAGGCGAATCAGATTTTCGTAAGCCATCAAAAATTACTTATCTGTTACGGCGTCGCCCGCAGCTTCTGTGGCAACCACAGTTAGTGTGGAGTCATCCCACTTTCCATATCTTGGGTTGACGGTCACTTTCAGCGCTTTAGCTTTGTCAGTAACCAACTTCTGTATAAAAGTGTTGATTGTGTTTTCATCAGCACCGGCCGCAGATTGCTGCTCGGTCAACTTGCGCAACACTAAATCGCGGCGTAAAACATCATCGAGTGAGGTAGAGGGAATTGCTGCGCTAACTAGGACATTAGGCAGATTAGCCTCGCCACCGATGTTGGTATAAATCTCGACTTTGTAAGCCTCAATCTCTGATGCGCTAATTTCGATCTTTTCATCCTTCGCAACGCTTTCAATGATGGCATTTGAGATCATGTAAGAGAGTTGTGAACGGGTTAATGCTTCGCCATCTTCCAACTGCATCTGAGAGGTATCAACGCCCTCACGTTCCTTCATGATTAGGTCAACCTGTGACTGCAGATCAGAAAGGGCTATCTCGTTGTCACCGACAGTTGCTGCTGAATCAACATTCGAACAACCTGTTACCGCCAATGCAACCGCTAGAAATACAGCTAGAAATCTCTTCACAAACTCTCACTTTCGTTTGGGGCGCTCAAGCAAAGTCTGCGCTAACTCAAAGGCCCAATCAAGGAGTGAAGTATCTCCTATCTCGTCGACTGCTGACTCCCAGGCTGCGCTTTGGGGGCGTGCGATCATCACTACCTTTGTCACAGATTTCACAATTGAGCCTGGATACAGGCGATTTATCATGAGTTCTAAGGACTCGCTGGGCTGTAATGGAGCCACCTTCACGTAGCGGCCTTGGACCGCAAAATCAGTTATGCCATGAGCTTTAACAAAGGTACGCAACTTTGCTACCTGCAAAAGTGCATTGGACTCTTTTGGCAAAGCACCAAATCGATCCACTAACTCATCTTTAATTGCATCTATCTCCGCATCATCTTTAGCGTCAGCAAGACGTCTATAGAGATCAAGTCTTAAACGATCGGAAGGAACATACTCTGGTGAGAGGTGTGCGGTTATCGGTAGCTCAACTTTGCACTCTAGGTTCTCCTCTATTCCATCAATAACTCCGCGCTTGAACTCATTAACCGCTTCTCCAACCATTCGCATGTAAAGATCAAATCCAACATCAGCAATATGACCAGATTGCTCACCGCCAAGTAGATTGCCCGCACCTCTAATCTCCAAATCCTTAAGTGCAACCTGCATACCGGCGCCCAATTCAGTGTTCTTTGCGATAGTTGTAAGGCGATCTAGCGCCAACTCTGTTAGTGGTTTATCGGCAGGATATAGAAAATAAGCATAAGCACGCTCCCGTCCCCGTCCGACTCTGCCCCGTAACTGATGCAGCTGAGAGAGTCCAAACACATCAGAGCGTTCCACTATCAAAGTGTTGGCGTTAGCAACATCAATTCCATTCTCAACAATTGTGGTTGAAACCAAAACATCAAACTCGCGATTCCAAAAAGCTACTACTACCTGCTCGAGGGCCGCTTCATTCATTTGACCATGCGCAATTGCAACTCTGGCCTCGGGTACTAACTTTCTTATTCTGGTAGCAACCTCATCGATACTTTCGACCCTATTATGAATGTAAAAGACCTGGCCATCTCTTAACAATTCACGGTGAATAGCGGCTGCTACCTGCTTGTCGTCGTAAGCACCAACGTAGGTGAGCACTGGGTGGCGCTCCTCTGGTGGTGTAGCAATTGTTGACATCTCTCGGATACCGGTAATCGCCATCTCCAAAGTACGTGGAATTGGGGTAGCTGACATAGCTAAGACATCAACACTGGCCCGTAGTTTTTTCAATTTTTCCTTGTGCTCAACTCCAAATCTTTGCTCTTCATCGACGATTATTAAACCTAGATCCCTAAAGGCAACATCCTCAGATAACAATCGATGGGTTCCAATCACGACATCGACCGCTCCTGAAGCTAAAGCCTTTAACGCCTCATTAATCTCTTTAGTGGAATTAAAGCGAGATAGGCCAGCAACCTTTATTGGAAAACCGGCGTACCTTTGAGTAAAAGTTGCGAAATGTTGTTGGGCCAAAAGGGTGGTCGGCACCAAAACCGCAACCTGCTTTCCATCCTGCACCGCTTTAAATGCAGCTCGAATAGCAATCTCAGTTTTGCCATAACCAACATCGCCACAAACAATTCGATCCATTGGATAAGGCTTTTCCATGTCAGCCTTTACCTCATTGATTGTTACCAATTGATCCGGTGTTTCTACATAGGCAAAGGAGTCTTCTAGCTCTCTCTGCCAGGTTGTGTCAGGAGAGAATGCAAAACCTGGAGAGCTGGTGCGTGCTGCATACAAACGGATTAACTCTCCTGCGATTTCTTTAACGGCCTTTTTGGCTCTTGCCTTTGTCTTGATCCAATCGCCACCGCCGATGCGATTGACAGCCGGGGTTTCACCTCCGACATATCTTGTGATCTGTTCGAGAGCATCAGTTGGCACATATATTCGATCCGCTGGTTGTCCTCTTTTAGATGCGGCGTACTCGATAACCAAATACTCGCGTGAGGCGCCACCTACCGTTCTTTGCACCAGCTCGATATATCGACCGACGCCGTGTTGTTCATGAACTACAAAATCTCCACTCTTGAGCTCTAGCGGGTCAATGCTCTTCTTTCGCCTAGATGGCATACGAGTAGCAGAGATTCGATTATCTCTGGAGCCGGTTATCTCCGCTTCCGTGATAAATAAAATCTTCTTCTCAACATCTTCAAAACCATTTCTAAATGCTGAGCTAATTAAATAGAGAGTTCCTCTAACCAACTTGGTATCAATTTTCTCCTTGAGTACCGCAGGGATATCTGCCTCCTGGAAAATATCCCGATATCGCTCCTGAAGTCCATGTCCAGCAACTGAAATAACGACCAGGTAGCCATCTGCCATGTAATTCCGCACATCGGCGATGAGTTTTTCTACCTTATTTCGATACGGCTCAATCTCTGAAAACTGTTTTATCTCCAGATCCGATTCAAATCCAAAGGAGTTGATGCTGTTCCAAGATATACCTTTGTCGGAGGCTAAATCTTTTAACTTATCTAGTTCAACAAAAGCGCCAATTTGCAGCTCAGTGCGCAGTGGAATTTGAGGATTTACCGCATCGGATTTACTAGTTAAAGCGATATTGGACCATGCCGCGGCTAAGAACTCCTGATTGGTGCTGATTAAATCCTGCACCCTAGATTTAATCCGTTCCTGCTCTAAGAAAATTACCTTCGCATCATTTGATAAGTACTCAACAAGCGTTTTCATCTTTGGAGATAGAACCGCAGCTAGAGACTCAATACCCTCTACATAGATTCCCTCCTCTATCTTGTTGCACATTTCAATTAGCTCTGGATACTTTATTTTTAAATCATGGGCTCGCGCTTTAACATCTTCAGTTATCAAAACCTCGCGGCAGGGAATTAGAGTTAGAGGAGAGTTAATAGCCTCAAAACTTCTTTGATCACTAATCTCAAAGAATTTAAGCTCTTCAATCTCATCTCCGAAGAATTCGATGCGTACTGGATGTGCAGAAAGAGGCGGAAAGACATCGATAATTCCACCCCGTACCGCAAAATCACCACGTCTCTCCACCATATCCACACGGTTGTAGGCCCTAAGCACTAAATTTGAAATTAGAGTTTCAAATTCAATCTCTTGTCCCCTAGAGATCTTCAAAATTGGTAACTCAATTGCTGAAGAGACAATTGGTTGAACCAAGGCACGTGCAGAGGTAACAATTACTTTGGCTTGATCAAGATTTAGCAAGGTTTGGACTCTTCTTGCTACTGTGTCACTGTTTGGACTTAATTTTTCATGTGGCAGGGTTTCCCAAGCTGGAAACTCCATAACCCCATCTATCAATTCCGCTAACTCTTGTGCCAACTCTGTAGCGCGTTGACTGGAATGAGCAACCAGCAGAACCTGCTTTTCCTGTGCTTGATCCGCAACTAGAAATGGAGTTGCCGATGGAATCGCAATTAAATTTGCATTCTCGGATTGCAGCAGAGATTGGGTTGTTTCAGATAGCGAGATAAGCGAAGGTAATCTCACAGCTAAACCCTCCTCTGCCTGCTCAAATAAACGCCTTATAGCCCCACCTGAAAAAACCAGGGGGGCTAGCGAACTTGATGGAATTCTATCGTGCCATTATTAGCCGGTGTCCGGGCTAGATAAATCTCAAGATAACGCCTCTTTACGCAGCGACGTTAGAAGATTAGGCGAACTACTTGGTCAATCCTTGGCCCGCCAAGATGGTGAGGCGCTCCTTAATCTAGTTGAGCTAGTTCGAAAATCAGTGCGTGAAGGCAATGGCGAAGACTTATTGAAATCTATCTCTACTGCAGATTCCGTCAAGCTAGTACGTGCCTTCAATGTTTACTTCAATCTGGCAAATGTTGCCGAACAGGTACATCGCTCTAGGGTTTTAGCTGATGAGCGCAGCAATGGTGGCTCATGGTTATCGCGCGCCGTTGATCATATTTTGGAGGCCAAGAAATCTGGTCATGATTTTTCTGATGAGCAGTTGCGCAATTGGTTGGAAGATTTTCAGGTCCGCCCCGTCTTTACCGCGCACCCGACAGAGGCGGCCCGTAGATCTGTATTAAGCAAACTTTCCACTATTTCAGAGTTATTAGATCAAACTGAATCGCCCGCCCAAGAAAGAAGATTGGCAGAGGCGGTTGATTTGTTGTGGCAAACTGATGAGCTGCGCTTGGGTAGGCCAGAGCCATTAGATGAAGCGATCAATGCCCTTTATTACTTGGATGATTTGTTCCGCTTAACTATTCCTGAAGTACTGGATGATTTTGCTCGCGAGTTGAAACGTCTCGGAATTAAGCTGCCTCCAACAGCGACGCCATTTACCTTTGGTTCTTGGATTGGCGGCGATCGTGATGGCAATCCAAACATAACCCCAGAAATAACAAAGCAGGCCATTGTTTTGCAGATGGGTCACGCCATCAGAGTTACTCTTGAAGCTCTCGACGAACTTCGTCAGGCGCTCTCAATTTCTACTAAGTTAGCTGGAACTTCACAACCCTTGTTGGATTCAGTTCAACAGGATTTGCAGCGTCTGCCTGAGATTGAACCAAGATTTAAACGGATCAATGTTGAGGAGCCGTATCGTTTAAAGGCCACAGCAATTCGTCATCGCTTACTTCTTACCCGTGAGCGACATAGCAAGGGCGCAGCGCACGAGCCAGGTCGAGATTATGCAAATACCCAAGAGTTAATTGATGACTTGATGTTGATGTACAACTCACTGCTTGCCAATAGAGGCGAGTTAATAGCGCAAGGATTATTAGAGCGAACCATCAGAACCATTGCAGCTTTCGGCTTAACCCACGCCACCATGGATGTAAGAGAGCATTCTGGAGCCCACCAGCGTGCTATCGCCGCCCTATACCCAAGTAGTGATTATGTAACTTTAGATTCAAAGGGAAAGTGCGAATTCTTAACTAAGCAATTGACGGCACAGGTAGTAAATAGTTCATCACTAGATGAGCAGGATGCAAAGACTTTGCGCACCTTTACCGCGATTAAAGAGTTACAAGATAACTTTGATCCTTCCGTAGTTGAAACTTACATAGTTTCGATGACTAAGGGGCCCGAGGATGTATTGGCTGCAGCTGTATTGGCGAAACAAAGTGGTTTGATTGAATTAGAAAAGTCAGTCGCTCGAGTAGATGTAGCGCCTCTGCTAGAAACAGTTGCCGAGTTGCGCGCTGCTGGAGAAATACTGGAAACGCTTTTATCAAACCAGACTTATCGCAAAATTGTTGAATTGCGCGGCAATATTCAAGAGGTGATGTTGGGCTACTCAGATTCAAATAAGGATGCTGGTATTGCGACTAGCCAATGGGAGATTCACCAAGCACAACGAAAGCTCCGCGATGTAGCACGTAAATATGGAATTAAGTTAAGACTTTTCCATGGCCGTGGTGGTTCAGTCGGACGAGGTGGTGGGCCTACTTATGATGCGATTATCGCGCTGCCTTGGGGAACCCTTGATGGTCAGATAAAGATGACAGAACAGGGCGAGGTAATTTCAGATAAGTATGCGCTGCCTTCATTGGCAAGAGAAAACGTCGAACTCACCCTGGCTGCAGCATTGGAAGCTACGGTTCTAAACCGAGCTGCCCGTCAATCCCCCGAAGATTTAATTAATTGGAACACCGCTATGAGTGCGATAAGCGATGCTTCATTCGCTTCATATCGTTCTTTGGTTGAACACCCAGATTTACCAGCATATTTCTATCAATCAACACCGGTTGAACAACTAGGAAATCTATTCCTGGGCTCTCGTCCATCAAGACGTCCTGACGCCAGCGCTGATCTATCTTCTTTGCGCGCCATTCCTTGGGTATTTGGTTGGACCCAATCTCGACAGATTGTGCCGGGTTGGTTTGGGGTTGGCAGTGGTTTGAAAGCTGCTCGCGAATCTGGTCATGAACAAACCATGCAAACCATGCTGCGTGATTGGCACTTCTTCCGCACCTTCATCAGCAATGTGGAGATGACACTTGCCAAAACAGATTTGGTGATGGCTCGAAAATATGTCACCGCATTGGTTGAACCGGGTCTGCATCACTTCCTTGATGCTATCCAGTCGGAGTTTGATTTAACTGTAAAAGAAATTTTATTGCTGACCAAGAAGAAGGAGATTCTTGGTGATCAAGAAATTTTGGCCCGTACCCTGCAGATTCGCGATGCATATTTGGCGCCGCTTCACTTACTACAGATTTCACTTTTGAAGAAGGTAAGGGAAGAAAACGCGGATCCTTTAATTACCCGGGCGCTTTTGCTGACAATTAATGGTGTGGCTGCTGGCCTTCGCAATACCGGTTGATTACGAGTTAAAGTTTTGCTGAGTTTTCTCTAAACCGTACTGCACTAAAGATTCAACTGCCTGACCACCAGTAATAAGAAACTCATCAATACTCTTTTTCTCGGTGCTCGAGAAAGATTTCAAAACAAAATCGGCAGGATTCTGTTGTCCAGGAGGTCTGCCAATTCCTAATCTCAAACGAAAGTATTCAGCTGTACCCAAAGCAGAGGTGATGCTCTTTAGGCCGTTGTGGCCATTATCGCCACCACCAAATTTCACTCTAATCGCCTGATAGGCAATATCGAGCTCATCATGAGCGATGATTATGTGATCACCTTTTATCTTGTAGAAATCAGCTAGAGCCTTGGTTGGACCACCGGAATCATTCATGTAACAGCGCAAAGTTGCCACAACAAGCGCAGGAGCATCTGCGCCAAAACCTAATTTGAATTCAGCGACATTGGCCCGCGCTTTGTGAGATGAGAACTTAACTCCAGCGGTGGTGGCCATTTGATTAACCACCATGGCACCGATGTTATGGCGGGTCTTTTCATACTCAGGCCCTGGATTGCCCAAGCCAACAATCAACCAACGGTTAGTTGATTGATTGTCAGAACCTGAAGATTTACGGCCAAACATAGAGAAAGGCTAGCCGTAAAGGGTTAAGAAAAGAGTTAGCTGGACTTTGCCTCAGCAGCACCTTCAGCTGGTGCAGCAGCGGCCGCTGCAGCTTCACCTTCAGCAGATGCAGCAACTGGAGCAACCTCTTCAGCTGTGGAGCGAACAGATAGGTGAACTACAACCATCTTTGGATCGCTCTTAAGTACAACGCCGGCTGGAAGAACGACATCTGCAGCGGTCTTTGATTCACCTGCAGGTAGACCTTCGATATCAAGATCAAGAGAGGTTGGGATAGCAGTTACATCTGCTTCAACCTCAATAGTGTTGTGGACGTGCTCCAAAATACCTTCTGGATCATGCTTACCGTGTGCGTGAACTGGAACGTTAACAACAACGCGCTCACCGCGGCGCACGATGATTAAATCAATGTGCTCAAGAGTTCCCTTGAGTGGATTTCTAACAATTGACTTTGGAAGAACTAGCTCTTGCTTCTCACCAAGTTCGATGTTGAGCAAAACGTTTGAGGTCTTGATTGCCACGCCAACTTCACGGGCAGGAAGTGAGATGTGGGTCGGCTTCTCGCCATGACCATAAATTACCGCCGGCACATTGCCATCGCGACGGATTCTGCGTGATGCGCCTTTTCCGAATTCATTACGGATTGCGCCCTTGATTGATACCTCAGCCATTGTTAAGCCTTTCGTCGATAAC
This sequence comes from Candidatus Nanopelagicaceae bacterium, assembly GCA_018882885.1. GTDB lineage: Bacteria > Actinomycetota > Actinomycetes > Nanopelagicales > Nanopelagicaceae > MAG-120802. Next base: position 60,166 of record VERG01000006.1, read on the forward strand.
GGGGTTTACCCCTCGCCTTAAGTGAGCTGAAGGTTACCTAAACTCCCAGTTATCGCCAAATTCGCTTACGTAATACCAGTACCGCCAGCAAAACGACGGTCACGGTCACCAGTATCGGCAGGGCAGACCAAGGTGATTTTCCGCGTTCTGGTAGATCGGGATCAATAGCACCGGCGCTGCGCGGTAACTCAATGGTAGCTACTACACCGGCGTGATCAGATGGAAAACAAAGCTCAGTGCCACAACTCCAAACCCCGCTGCCATCGGGATAAACATTGCCAATAATTTTAGAACTTACTGTCGCGTAAACATTTTTGGTAAATATGTAATCTAAACGATCGGTAAATCCATATTGATTTCCAAATTTGTAGGCAAACTTTTCCCGTTTTTTATCTGGGCCATTAAGTAATGCTCCCGCTCCCCATGTGTAGTAACGAGGGTTGCTCGCATCTGGTGAAGCATTTTCAAACCCGGCCTCAACCATCGTGCTGTAAGCGTTGCACTTGGCTCCACCAGGAGTAGGGCAGGTATCACTAACAATCGGTTGCTCTCCTGGATTTGGTTCCTTAGAGGTGCGTGGATCCCTTGGATCGGCGTTGAAATCCCCCAGCACAATCACCGGCATCTTGGCATCTTTTAAATCCGCCACTAATTGTTGGGCTTGCAGTGCAGAGTTTGGAACTTTGTTTTCATCCCAAATCGATTCCAAATGTGTAGTGATGACTCGAACCACCGAGTCGCGTACTTTGAAATCCACCCAGGTATAACCGCGATAAATTGTCATCAATACCGGAACGATTGAGTAAGTAGCGTCATATTCAGAGTTTCCAACTTGAATGATTTGTTGCTTAACATCATCACGCACTAATAACGCATCTCCGATTGTGAAGCCGCAGGCCGCATTATCCTGATTAAAGATGGGCTGGAAAACCTCGGCATCTTTTACCTTAGTTAGGAATGGAATGGGAGCAATTTTGTATCCCGGGTTGAATGCTTCTTGACCGTTGGCCGTTGCCAACGAATAACCAACTCCAGATTGCTTGGTAGCGGCAACAAACTCATCAAGAAAATTAAATACCTCAACCTGATCACTAAATGGATCTTTTTTGCAGTACCAGATTGTGGCCTCCTGGATACCGATGATTTCGGGGCGATCTTGGAGCGCCTCACGTGCCAACTTAGGTGCCCGGAGCGCAAAGTTGGTCTGTTTCATCTGATCCCACATAAATTGAGCAGCAGCAGGAAGATTAGGAATCTTCTCTAAGGCAACGCCAACATCGGCGCCAAGATATAGATTGCGGGACATAACTGTAATTCGGTATGGCTCTTCCGCACTTGCCGGAATTACCGGTATAAAAGTTAACGCACAAAAAAGTGCGAAAAGTTTTTTAAGAGTGGCCATCAAAAAGGCTGGTTACTGACCCGTCCTCAAATACCTCTCGAATTGCTCTAGCCAACAATGGCGCAATTGAAAGAACTGTGAGATTTGGGAATCGGCTCTCTTCTGGAATTGGCAAAGTATTTGCGACAACTACCTCGCTAACTTTTGAGTTACGTAGTCGATCAGCCGCTGGGCCTGAGAAGACGGCGTGGGTGGCCGCGATGATTACCTCTTTAGCGCCAGCCTCATAAAGCGCATCAACCGCCTTGGTAATTGTTCCAGCGGTATCGATCATGTCATCAATCACCACACAGGTCTGACCTTCTACCTCACCAACTACTCGGCCAGTAACAGCCTCATTTGGAATTCGCGGATCGCGGGTTTTATGAATGAATGCGATTTGAGTTCCACCCAAAAGATCACTCCAGCGCTCGGCAACTCGAACTCTTCCAGAGTCAGGTGAAACAATTGTTAAACGAGAGCGATCAACTTTGGAGCCAACGTAATTTGCAAGAAGCGGTAGCGCAAATAAGTGATCAACCGGTCCATCAAAAAATCCTTGAATCTGCGAGGTATGCAAATCGACCGTCATCAATCGATCTGCACCTGCGGTCTTGAATAAATCCGCCATCAACCGTGCAGAGATTGGTTCGCGACCGCGGTGCTTCTTATCCTGACGGGCATAGCCATAAAAAGGAGCAATGACGGTGATTCGCTTGGCAGAGGCGCGCTTGAGAGCATCAACCATGATGAGCTGCTCCATGATTTGTTTATTTACCGGAGCGCTATGACTTTGAATTACGAAAGCATCACAACCTCTAACGCTCTCCTCAAAACGCACAAATATTTCACCGTTGGCAAAGTCATAAGCAGAGGTTGGGGTAATTGGCACACCAAGTTCTGCTGCTACCTCTTCAGCAAGCTCTGGGTATCCGCGTCCGGTAAAAATCCGGAGTCGCTTTTCGGAACTGAGACGTAGTTCGGTGCTCATTTCTCCCCTTCTTTTTTGGCTGCTGCCTCTGCGGATTTGGTGCCCTTACGTTTCTTCAATACCCAACCAAGAATATTGCTTTGCTTTGCCCGAGCGATACCAAGCGCGCCAGCCGGAACATTCTCTGTGATTACAGAGCCAGCTGCTGTGTAAGCACCGTCTCCAATCGTGACCGGCGCGACCAACATTGAGTCGCTGCCAATTCGAACATGATCTCCAATAACGGTCTTGTGCTTATCGACCCCGTCATAGTTAACAAAAACGGTGGCCGCTCCAATATTGGTTTCGCTGCCGATAGTCGCATCTCCGACATAGGAGAGATGAGGAACCTTTGATCCACTTCCAACTAATGAGTTTTTGATTTCAACAAATGAGCCAACTCTGACCTGATCTGAAAGCACGGTACCGCTGCGTAAATGGGTATAGGGACCAACCTGTGCCGCCTTGCCGATTACCGCCTCTTGGCAGTGTGATTCAAATACCTTTGCCTCAGCTCCAACATTGGAATCAACCAAAGTAGTGCGTGGTCCAATTACAGCGGATTTTCCAATCTTGGTGTTGCCTTTGATTGCGCTGCCCGGTTCGATGTGAACATCAACCTCAATCTCCGCGGTTACATCAATCCAGGTGCTCATTTGATCAACAATTGTTACGCCACTTTTCATTAAGGCTTCACAAATGCGGGCATTCATCAAAAATCCGCAGGTTGCTAACTGCTCTCGATCATTAACTCCGAAAACTTCGGTGTAATCCTCGGTTAGGAAAGCTGATACCAATTTGCCCTCAGATTTGAGAATTGCTATTACATCAGTTAAATACTCTTCTTTTTGCGCGTTGTTAACGGTTAGTTTACTTAAAGCTGCGATCAGATCTGGGGCGGAAAAAACATAAACCCCTGAGTTAATCTCAAGGGTTTGCTTTTGCTGCTCTGAAGCATCTTTCTCTTCAACAATCTGCGCCAGATTATTGCTGGCATCTCTAATGATTCGCCCATATCCAGATGGATCTAACATCTCAGCGGTCAACACTGTGGCGCTAGCACCAGAGGATTGATGAGCAGTAATTAAATTAAGCAAAGTTTGGCCGGTAAGTAATGGTGTATCTCCGGCGCAAACGAGCACCGCACCGGTTCCGGAAAAATCTTGTAGCGCCAACTTAGTAGCGTGGCCAGTTCCACCCCGAACCTCTTGTAAAACAGTTTTTGAGTTTGGTGAAATCTGAGCGAGATGATTTGTTACCTCATCTTTCGCAGCACCAACAACGACCCGAATTTCTTTTGCTTCTAGCGGAGATAAGGCATGTAGAACATGTCCGAGTAATGAGCGACCTGCGATTTCATGAAGGACTTTGGCCCGAGAAGATTTCATCCGGGTGCCCTCGCCGGCTGCGAGAACGATGGCAAGATCCAGTTTGCTCAACTTCCCGCCTTTCCTCCCTCGTAAGCCGAACTCTAGTTAAGTGGCTCCTCCACCAGGTATCGATCCTGGACCCTGGGCTTCAAAGGCCCATGTGCTAGCCACTACAC
>VERG01000024.1 GCA_018882885.1 Candidatus Nanopelagicaceae bacterium
TGCGTGGACTTGTAGCAAATCCAAAGGGCGAAATTATTCCTCGTCCAATTAAGTCCAACTTCCGTGAAGGTCTCTCAGTACTTGAGTACTTCATCTCAACTCACGGTGCGCGTAAGGGTCTTGCTGATACCGCGCTTCGTACCGCTGATGCTGGTTACTTGACCCGTCGTCTCTGCGACGTTGCACAAGATGTAATCATCCGTGAAGAGGATTGCGGTACAGATCGCGGTCTAACTCTAAAGATTGCAAACATTGTCAACGGCAAGTTAACCCGTGATGATTATGTTGAAACCTCAATTTACGGCCGCACACTTTCAGAGGATGTAGTTGTAGATGGCAACACCATCGCAGCTGCAGGATCTGATCTTGGTGATCGCGTCATCAACACACTTGTTGATGCTGGTGTTGCTGAGGTAAAGGTTCGCTCCGTTCTAACCTGCGATAGCAAGGTTGGTCAGTGCGCAAAGTGCTACGGACGTTCGATGGCCTCCGGCAAACTTGTTGATGTGGGCGAAGCGGTTGGAATTATCGCGGCTCAATCAATCGGTGAGCCAGGAACACAGCTCACAATGCGTACCTTCCACACTGGTGGAGCGGCATCTGCATCAGGTGACATCACACATGGTTTGCCACGTGTAGTTGAGCTCTTCGAAGCACGCACTCCAAAGGGTGTTGCACCAATTGCTGAAGCAGCTGGTGTTGTTAGCTTCCTTGAAGATGCAAAGGGTAAGAAGATCATCGTTACTCCAGAAGATGGAAGCGAAGCGGTTGCTTATCCAATTACCCGTCGTCAGAAACTTCTTGTAGAAGATGGAACCAAGGTAACTGTTGGTCAGCAGATGGTTGTTGGTGCGATTGATCCTAAGCAGGTTCTTCGTATCCTCGGTCCTCGTGCAACTCAGACCCACTTGGTCCATGAAATCCAAGAGGTTTACCGCTCACAGGGTGTAGGTATTCACGATAAGCACATCGAAATCGTTGTGAAGCAGATGTTGCGTCGTATTACCGTTCTCGAGCCAGGTGACACTGATTTGCTACCAGGTGAATTAGTTGACCACCTACGTTTCCAAGCCTCAAACCGCGAAGCGGTACAAAAGGGTGGAAAGGCTGCATCTGGTCGTCCAGAGCTTATGGGTATTACCAAGGCATCACTTGCAACAGAGTCTTGGTTGTCCGCAGCTTCATTCCAGGAAACAACCCGTGTTCTTACCGATGCGGCACTTTCAGAGAAGAGCGATCCATTGCTCGGTCTCAAAGAGAACGTCATCATCGGAAAACTCATCCCAGCAGGTACCGGTCTTGCTCGTTATCGCAACGTGCGAGTTGAACCTACTGAGGAAGCAAAGGCCGCGGTCTACGCAGCTTATGAAGAGTATGACTATGCACCGTTTGAAACCACAGGTTCCGGCGAAGCAGTTCGCTTGGATGATTACCAAGTTGGCGAAAACCGCTAGTTAATTAGTAGTAAGAAATCCCCGGCTAGAAATAGTCGGGGATTTTTTTATGGTTTTAAAACAATACGGATTGGGTTGCCGATTTTCTTTTCCAGCTTTTCTAATGCCGACGCTGCTTGATCAAGTGGCATAACCTCAGATACTGATTTAGATAAATTGAGTTTGCCTTGCTTTATAAACTCAACTAATTCCTTGGTATGAACCGGTTCGGAGCCATAGTGACCCAGAATCTGAGTGCGCATATAGGTAAAGGCCATGTCATTTGGAATTGTGATTGGTTCATTGGCGATTCCGACAATTACCAATCGGCCTTGCTCACCAAGCAATGAGAGCGCTTGTTTTCGCACCGGAGTAACGCCGGCAAAATCAAAGGCAGCGTTAAGCCCGCGGTGCTTCTTTAACTCTTCATCAGCTGGATCAAAGGCGAAATCAGCCCCTATTTCCAAGGCTTTTTCCCGGGCATCTGCGCGAGGGTCGATAGCGATTACTTTAGAACAACCAATCATTTTTAACAGTTGAACCGCGTGAATACCAAGTCCACCAACACCAAAAACCGCAGCGGTCTCGCCAAATTGCATCTTTGCGGTTGATGAAATTGCCGCCCAGGGGGTTGAGACCGCATCAGGAATTATCGCCGCTTCTTCAAAGGGAAGGCTCTCCGGAATTTTTACCAACAACGCCGCTTTGGTAACAACAAACTCTGCATATCCACCATCGTAATCAAAGCCCAGTGTTGTAATCTGATTTCTCTCATTACGCTCACCAGCGATGACGATTACTCGATCTCCTTTTACAAAGGTGTGAACCCCTTCGCCAAGTTCATCGATAATTCCAGCAACTTCATGGCCAAGTGTTACCTCATCACCTTTGAGATAACCGGGGGAGAGAGTTCCATCTAGAAAATGCACATCAGATAAACAAACTCCAGCAGCACCAACCTTTATTCGAACTTCTCCGGGACCCGGATTTGGAATCGGAATTTCAGCGATAGAAAATTTGCGGGTAGAAACTGTTATGCGTCCAGCCTTCATGAGATTAATCCTTGCGCACGGTTAATCAAAACATTAACTCCCATGCCGAAACCTTGAAAAGCGGGGTTAGTGGTTTGGCCGGCTTTATAACGGGCCCAGATTTGTTGAATGATTACGGTGAGACGAAATAATCCAAATACTTCATAAAAAGTGAAATCTTCACATTTTCGGCCACTGATCTCTAGATACTTTGCGATGAACTCTTTTCGGGTCGGCATTCCGGGCAGATGACTTGGTTGACGGCGCAGTGATGCAAACATCGGTTCATCATCTTTATCAATCCAGTAAGCCAGCGCGGAACCTAAATCCATGAGGGGATCGCCTACTGTGGCGAGCTCCCAATCCAGCACCCCGGCTAGCTTTTTTGCCTTTAGATCAAAGACCATGTTGTCGATGCGCCAATCACCGTGAATTACGCAGGAGTCAACATCCTGTGGTTGGTTTTTTGCCAACCAATTCATAACATCTTCGCCATTAGGTACATCATCGGTAAGTGCGTTGCGATAACGCTTGGACCAGCCCTCTACTTGGCGTTGCACATATCCAGCACCTTTATTCAACTCCTGTAGCACGCCGGCATCGACCGAGTGCAACTGAGCTAACCCGGCAACCAATGAGTTGGCCATGACAGAGATATCTTCGGCGGACAAACTTTCTGGAACATCGCGGCGGAAGATTTCACCAGGAATGCGTTCCATAATGTAAAAATCAGAGCCGAGGATGGAGTGATCTTCGCAAAGCGCTATTACATTTGGGACTAATTCATAAACTGGCTTTAAACGGGATTGAATTAAGAACTCTCGTTTCATGTCATGTGCCGAAACCGCTTTGGTGCCCACCGGAGGACGACGTAAAACCAACTCTCGCTTTGGGTATTTAAGTAGATAAGTTAAATTGGAAGCTCCGCTGCGGAATTGTTGCACCTCAGGCAATTCAGTCTCGGCAATAAACTGCGAAAGCCATTGGTGTACCGCTTTAACATCAAAGCTATCTTCGTCGCGAACCGGAGAGAGATCACTCATGAGAGATAAGAGTTAAGCTCTAACCTTGCGATATCGCGGAGATGAACCTCATCTGGACCATCGACAATTCTTAATACTCTAACGCCGGCATACATTGCCGCCAGCGGCGTATCCTGTGAAACACCGGAGCCACCATGCGTCTGGATTGCATGATCAATTATGCGCTCGGCCATTCTGGGAACCGCGACCTTGATCGCTGCGATCTCTTTGCGAGCGGCCTTTGCGCCTTGATTATCAATAATCCACGCTGCTTTTAAGACAAGTAGGCGGGCTTGCTCAATATCCACCCGGGCCTGCGCAATCCACTCTTGAATTACACCTTGGCGCGCCAACTCTTTTCCAAATGCGGTGCGGGTAAGGGAACGCTTAATCATCAATTGCAGAGCGCGCTCTGCCATGCCGATTGCCCGCATGCAGTGATGAATTCTTCCAGGACCAAGTCGGGCCTGCGCTAGAGCAAAGCCTGCACCCTCATCGCCAATTAAATTGGTGACGGGAACTCGGACATTGGTAAAGGAGATTTCGGCGTGACCATGTTGATCAATAAAACCAAGCACATTCAAATTACGGATTACTTTGACACCGGGGGTATCAATCGGTACCAAGATCATTGATTGTTGCTTGTGATCTTCTGCTTGCGGATTGGTTTTTCCCATCACAATTAAAATCTTGCAGCGCTCATCCATTGCGCCAGTGGTCCACCACTTAACGCCGTTGATTACATAGTGATCGCCATCTTTAGTGATGCTAGTTTTAATATTCCGCGCATCGCTAGATGCAACATCAGGCTCAGTCATGGCAAAACCAGAGCGAATCTCTCCGGCAAGTAATGGCTCGAGCCATTGCTTCTTTTGCTCAGGAGTACCAAACATATCCAGTAACTCCATGTTGCCGGTATCTGGAGCAGCACAATTAATTACCTCAGGAGCGATATCTGGTGACCAACCGGTGATCTCTGCCAGTGTTGCATAATCCGTGACTGTTAAACCATGATCTAAATGAGGTAGAAAAAGATTCCAGAGACCTTGTGCCTTTGCTTTTTGTTTTAGCTCCTGGATTACCGGAGGCAATTTATGCGGAGTGCCTGCTGCGATAAAGGCGGTACGTTGTTGGTGATAAATCTCTTCAGCGGGAAGTATTTCTTTATCCAAAAAGGCTTGCAGTTTTGCAGCGTATTCGGTTGCCTTAGGGCTTAGGCTGAACTCCATACGGGTACCGTACGCAAAGTTAAGGAAAATTAGGAGAGGGAAGATGAGTGTTCTTGACCGCTTTCGCTTAGATGGCAAGGTCGCTGTAGTTACTGGAGCCTCATCGGGCCTTGGAGTCGCGTTTGCAAAAGCATTAGCCGAAGCCGGTGCTGATGTTGTTCTTGGTGCCCGGCGCGAGGATCGATTGCCAGAAACTGGAAAGTTGGTTGAAGCAGCGGGCCGTAAATATGCTGCAAAGAAAACTGATGTAACCAAACCAGAGGAGTGCGATGCGCTGATCGCATTTGCAATTGAGAAGTTTGGCAAAGTTGACATATTGATTAACAATGCAGGTGTCGGTACTGCGGTGCCGGCAACTAGAGAAACTCCAGAACAGTTCCGAAATGTTTTGGATGTAAATCTCATGGGCGCTTATTGGATGGCGCAGGCATTTGCTCGTGCAAATAAAGAGGGCGGAGTAATTGTAAATATCTCAAGTATTTTGGGGATCAAACCACAGGGCTTGCCTCAAGCGGCTTATGCAGCAAGCAAAGCGGGATTAATTGGATTAACTAGGGATTTAGCTGCGCAATGGACCGGCCGCAAAAAAATCAGAGTAAATGCTTTGGCACCAGGATTTTTCCCATCAGAGATGAGTGATGAACTACCAAAAGATATGGTGGAGATGCTCAAGATGTTTGCTCCTGCAGGAAGGCTAGGAGATCCGCAGGAGTTGGCAGCTACCTTGATTTGGTTGGCAAGTGATGCCTCAAGCTATGTAACCGGTATTACTGTGCCGGTTGATGGCGGATTGGTGATGCCTTAATTAACCGTTGATAGCAGCGTGCAGTGCAACCTCAACCATGTCATTAAGGGTGCGCTCGCGAGCATCAGAGTCCATCGCCTCATGTGTGAAAACATGATCAGAGATAGTCATGATGGCAAGTGCGCGGCGGCCTTTTCGAGCAGCGATTGAGTAGAGCTGGCTCGCCTCCATTTCGAGGGCCAAAACACCATGTTGCTGGAGCTTCTTAGCTGAATCGGTTTCGTCATAGAAGAAATCCATTGATGAAACACCACCAACATGAACTCTTTCAAACTTCTGTGATGCCTCGTATGCCGCCTTTAGTAAATGAAAATCTGCATGAGGTGCGAAATCCAAACCGTTGGTGAAGCGACGGTTGATATTGGAATCAGTTGATGCGGTCATTGCGATAACCAAATCGCCCACCTTGGTCTTGTCTTGAATTCCACCTGCGGTTCCGATACGGATAGCAACTTGAACATCGTATTCATTAAAAAGTTCGGTGACATAAATCGAAGCAGATGGCAGACCCATTCCGGTGCCTTGTACTGAGATGCGTTCACCTTTGTAGGTACCGGTGAATCCAAACATATTGCGAACTGAGTTGTACTGCTTAACATTCTCTAGATAGTTGTCGGCAACCCACTTGGCACGAAGTGGATCTCCTGGAAGAAGAATGCGTTCGGCGATTTCGCCCTTGCTTGCTGAAATATGTACGCTCATAGTTAGCGAACTATAACCAGAACCGCAGCAATAAAGTGAGAAATGAAAGCCGCGGCGGTCATGGCGTGAAACAACTCATGAAACCCGAACCAGTTGATGGAAAAGTTAGGTTTCTTCAGGGCGTAGATAATGGCACCTGCAGAATAAAGCACACCGCCTAGGCCAATTAAGAGCAGAACTAACAGCCCACCATTGCGATAAAAATCAGGTAGGTAAATCAGGGCGGCCCAACCCAAAGCTAGATAGATCGGAACATACAACCAACGCGGAGCAGTGAGCCAGAAAACCCGAAAGATTCCCGACAGTAAAGCCCCGCCCCACACCAGAGAAAGCAGCACGACAGCTTGGTTTTTATTCAATAAGTAAATGGCAAAGGGGGTGTAGGTACCTGCAATAAGTAAAGGAATATTGGCGTGATCAATGCGGCGCCAAACCGCTTTTGCAGTAGGGCCCCATGGTACGCGGTGATAAATGGCGCTGCAGGTAAATAATGAAACTGCGGTAAGAGTGAAGATAGTGAGGGTGACGCGGCCGCGCAGCTCCGAGGTAATTGTTATGAGAGTCAGACCTGCAACCAGTGCTAAGGGCGACATAACCAAATGAATGATGCCGCGTAATTTGGGTCTACTTAACACGTTCATATACCGCTCTCATGTTCTTATCAAAGGTAAGTAGATCTGCGCCATCGATTAGTGATGAGGCAACAATTATGGAATCACCTAAGGTTATTTTGTTTTGTGAGCGAATATGCGCAGCTCGCACAGCCACCTGCGTATCAAGATTTATTACTTTAGAAAAAACTTTGGTTAATTGATTTAGCGTCTCGTTAACATCAACTAAATCACTCTTTTCAAAATCTACGAGTAGTTCAGAAAGAGCAAAGGCGCTGATTGAGGGAGCTGCATTTAACTCATCTAATTGTTTTAAGGCTTTGGAGTGGTGGGAGTCTTGCGAATCAAAGAGCGCGATTAGCCACGAGGTGTCGGCGTGAGTTTTTTGTCCCACTCTGCACGCTCCTTCTTGTAATCAAAAGCGCCACCTAATCCGGGCATGGTTCCAGCTAATCTACGTAAGGATTTTTTCCATTCCGCATCCGCTAAAGGTGACAAAACCACCCGTTCTTCCTTATCAATCATGAACTCGATTTGATCACCAGGTTTTAGATTCACTTCGCGCAGCACCTCGGTCGGAATAGTTATTTGATTTTTGGAACTTATCCGAGATGTGGTGGCACGACCGCGACGGGGGCGAGGGTTTGTGGATTTCTTAGAGGCTTTCTTAGCCTTTACTTTGGTCGCCATAGGTAAAGGCTAACGCTACTTTGGTCGGCGTGTCGGGGGCCCAAAAGCGGCGTGTTTTACTGCTTTAGCCGTTTTGACCATCACGCGGGGCTTCAGATAGCCTCGCGCCCTTGTGTCCACAGGAGCGACACACCCGACCGCGTGGGTCGGAGGAAAAGAGATGGAGATAAGTAGTGCCAACAATTCAGCAGTTGGTCCGCAAGGGTCGTGTTGATAAGTCTGACAAGACAACAACACCGGGTCTTAAAGGAAGTCCACAACGTCGTGGCGTTTGCACACGCGTTTACACAACAACACCAAAGAAGCCGAACTCTGCACTTCGTAAAGTTGCACGTGTTCGTTTAACAAGTGGAATGGAAGTTACCGCTTACATTCCAGGCGAAGGCCACAATCTGCAAGAGCACTCCATCGTTCTTGTTCGTGGCGGCCGTGTTAAGGATCTTCCTGGTGTTCGCTACAAAGTTGTTCGTGGATCTCTTGATACACAAGGCGTGAAGGATCGTAAGCAAGCACGTTCACGCTACGGTGCAAAGAAGGAGAAGAAGTAATGCCACGTAAAGGTCCCGCTCCCAAAAATCCGGTAATTGCTGATCCGGTTTATAACTCTCCTGTAGTAACCGCACTTATTAATAAGGTGCTAACACATGGCAAGCGTTCAACCGCTGAGTCCATTGTTTATAACGCTCTTGAAAACTGCCGCGCAAAAACTGAGGTTGATCCAGTTATTACTTTGAAGCGCGCACTCGACAATGTGAAGCCAGCTGTTGAAGTTCGTTCACGTCGTGTTGGTGGAGCTACTTATCAGGTTCCAGTCGAAGTTAAAGCTGCACGTTCTATGACACTTGGTCTTCGTTGGTTGGTAGACAACTCACGTCTACGCCGCGAGAAGTCAATGGCAGAGCGTCTTGCAAATGAAATGATTGATGCATCAAATGGTTTAGGCGCAGCGGTTAAGAAGCGCGAAGACACTCACAAGATGGCTGAAGCCAACAAGGCTTTCGCTCATTATCGGTGGTAATCAAATATGGCGACTACAACTGCAATTGATCTAAATAAGGTGCGCAATATCGGCATCATGGCCCACATTGATGCTGGAAAAACCACCACAACAGAGCGCATTCTTTTTTATACCGGTATTAACTACAAGATCGGTGAGGTACATGAGGGCGCAGCCACCATGGACTGGATGGAGCAAGAGCAAGAGCGCGGTATCACTATTACCTCCGCTGCTACTACTTGCGAGTGGAAGGGCCACACCATCAACATCATCGATACCCCCGGTCACGTTGACTTCACCGTTGAGGTAGAGCGTTCACTTCGCGTTCTTGATGGTGCCGTTACCGTGTTCGATGGCGTTGCTGGTGTTGAACCACAATCCGAAACAGTTTGGCGTCAGGCTGACAAGTACAGCGTTCCACGTATCTGCTTCGTAAATAAGTTGGACCGTACTGGTGCCAGCTTTGATCGTTGCGTAGAAATGATTGGTTCACGTCTTGGTGCCACCGCTCTTGTTCTACAGGTTCCAATCGGAGCCGAAGCTGATTTCATCGGCGTTGTTGATTTGATTTCAATGAAGGCTCTGACCTGGCGTGGCGAAACCCAAAAGGGTGAGGATTACAAGGTCGAGGAAATTCCAGCAGATATGAAAGATAAGTGTGATGCTGCTCGTCACGCGCTTCTTGAAACTCTTGCGGAAAATGATGACGCGGTTATGGAGAAGTACCTTGCTGGTGAAGATCTTTCTGAAGAAGAGATCATCGCAGGTATCCGTCGCGCAACTTTGTCTTACAAGTTGACCCCAGTTTTGACTGGTTCTGCTTTCAAGAACAAAGGTGTTCAGCCAATGCTTGATGCGGTTACCCGTTACCTTCCATCACCACTTGATATCGATGCAATCATCGGTTCAAAGATGGGTGATAAGGAAACAGAGATCGCTCGCAAGCCAGATGCTGCAGAGCCTTTCTCCTCCCTTGCCTTCAAAATTATGAGCGATCCACACCTTGGAAAGCTCACCTTCGTGCGTATCTACTCTGGTGTTCTAGAGGCAGGTACCGGAATCCTTAACTCCACAAAGGATCGTAAGGAACGTATCGGCAAGATCTATCGCATGCACGCTAACAAGCGTGAGGAAATCCCACAGGCTTCAGCCGGCGACATCATCGCGGTAATGGGTCTAAAGGACACCACTACCGGTGACACTCTCTGCGATCCAGATAAGCCAGTAATCCTTGAATCAATGGAGTTCCCAGATCCAGTTATTCACGTTGCGATCGAGCCAAAGACAAAGGGCGACCAGGAAAAACTTGGTGTTGCTATCCAACGTCTTGCGGAAGAAGATCCAACATTCCATGTTCGTACCGATGAGGAAACCGCGCAAACAATTATCGGCGGTATGGGTGAGCTTCACCTAGAAATCCTCGTTGATCGTATGAAGCGTGAGTTCAAAGTCGAAGCAAATGTTGGTAAGCCACAGGTTGCTTATCGCGAAACACTTCGCAAGCCAGTTGATCGTTATGACTACACCCACAAGAAGCAGACCGGTGGTTCTGGACAGTTCGCAAAGATCCAGATCGCACTAGAGCCACTTCCAGTTGGTGCGGTTGAAGGTGGATACGAGTTCGTAAACAAAATTACGGGCGGTCGTGTTCCTAAGGAATACATCCCATCAGTTGATGATGGTTGCCAAGAGGCGATGAGCAGTGGACCACTTGCTGGTTACCCACTGACAGATGTTCGAGTAACTCTTCTTGATGGTGCATACCACGATGTTGACTCATCGGAGTTGGCCTTCAAGATTGCTGGAATCGCGGCGTTCAAGGAAGCAGCAAGACTTGCTGGTCCTGTTCTCCTCGAGCCAATGATGTCCGTTGAAGTCACCACCCCTGAAGATTTCATGGGCGACGTCATCGGCGATCTCAATAGCCGCCGTGGCCAAATCCAGGCCATGGATGAGCGAGCCGGTGCTCGCGTCGTAAAGGCACTTGTTCCACTTTCAGAGATGTTCGGCTATGTCGGAGATCTTCGAAGCAGAACACAGGGCCGTGCGAGTTACAGCATGCAATTTGATTCCTATGCAGAGGTTCCTGCAGCGGTATCAAAGGAAATCATCGCAAAGATCAAAGGCGAGTAGTTCCACCCATTTAACTCAGGCAAAAAACAACAGACAAATAAGTAAAGAAAAGAAGGAGAACCCACAGTGGCAAAGGCAAAGTTCGAGCGGACAAAGCCGCACGCAAACATTGGCACCATTGGTCACATCGACCACGGTAAGACCACTCTTACTGCTGCGATTTCCAAGGTGCTTCATGACAAGTATCCAGATGTAAATCCATTCACCCCATTCGATCAGATCGATAAGGCGCCAGAAGAGCGTCAACGTGGTATCACCATTTCGATCGCACACATCGAGTACCAGACAGAGAAGCGTCACTACGCACACGTTGACTGCCCAGGTCACGCTGACTACATCAAGAACATGATCACCGGTGCTGCTCAGATGGATGGCGCAATCCTCGTAGTAGCAGCAACTGATGGACCAATGCCACAGACAAAGGAGCACGTACTACTTGCTCGTCAGGTTGGCGTTCCTTCAATCGTTGTAGCTCTTAATAAGTCTGACATGGTTGATGACGAAGACATTCTTGGTCTCGTCGAGGAAGAGGTTCGTGACCTCCTAACCAAATATGAATTCCCAGGCAAGGACACCCCAATCGTTCGCATCTCAGCTCTAAAGGCTCTTGAGGGCGATGCAGCATGGGCAGAGAAGATCATTGATCTTATGAACGCAGTTGATGAGTTCATTCCACAGCCAGCACGTGAAGTTGATAAGCCATTCTTGATGCCAGTTGAAGATGTTTTCACAATTACAGGTCGTGGAACCGTTGTTACTGGTCGTATCGAGCGCGGTATCGTCAAGGTTAACGAAGAGGTTGAAATCGTTGGTATCCGTCCAGATTCACAGAAGACAGTTATCACCGGTGTAGAAATGTTCCGCAAGCTTCTTGATGAAGGTCAGGCTGGCGAGAACGTAGGTCTACTACTTCGTGGTCTAAAGCGTGAAGATGTTGAGCGCGGTCAGGTTGTTTGCAAGCCAGGCTCCGTTACACCTCACACCGATTTCGAAGCATCTGCTTACATCCT
Source organism: Candidatus Nanopelagicaceae bacterium (assembly GCA_018882885.1). Classification (GTDB taxonomy): domain Bacteria; phylum Actinomycetota; class Actinomycetes; order Nanopelagicales; family Nanopelagicaceae; genus MAG-120802. Next base: position 11,664 of record VERG01000024.1, read on the forward strand.
TTCAAAGGATGAGGGTGGACGTCATACACCGTTCTTCAACAACTACCGTCCTCAGTTCTACTTCCGTACAACTGACGTAACCGGTGTTGTAACACTTCCATCAGGCACCGAAATGGTTATGCCTGGCGACAACACAGCAATGACTGTAACTCTGATTCAGCCAGTTGCTATGGAGGAAGGTCTTCGCTTCGCTATCCGTGAAGGTGGACGTACCGTCGGCGCAGGTCGTGTAACAAAGATCGTTAAGTAATAAAGAAGTAAATAACTGGGGCAGAGAAATTTGCCCCAGTTATAAAAACTAAAAAAGATTTTTGAAGAAGTAATAGAAGAAAGAGGAAACGAACATGGCGGGACAAAAGATCCGCATCAGGCTCAAGGCCTATGACCATGAGGTGATCGACACTTCAGCGAAGAAAATCGTTGAAACCGTCGAGCGCACAGGTGCTACGGTCGCGGGCCCAGTTCCGCTGCCCACAGAGAAGAACACCTACTGCGTGATTCGCTCTCCTCACAAATACAAAGACAGCCGCGAACATTTCGAGATGCGCACTCACAAGCGCTTAATCGACATCATCGATCCAACACCTAAGACTGTTGATTCCTTGATGCGACTTGATCTTCCAGCTGGCGTCGATATTGAGATCAAGCTCTAAGGGGATCTGACATGACAACTACTCAATCTAAGGGCAGCGCCATCAAGGGAATCCTTGGCGTCAAGCTCGGTATGACTCAGGTCTTTGATGAAAACAACAAGGTAATTCCAGTAACTGTTATCGAGGCTGGTCCTTGTGTTGTAACCCAGGTTCGTACCCTTGAAAAAGATGGTTACGAAGCTGTGCAGATGGCATTTGGTGCCATCGATCCACGTAAAGTTTCTAAGCCAGAGGCGGGACAGTTTGCAAAGGCTGGCGTAACACCACGTAAGTATGTTGGTGAGCTGCGTACCTCAAACGCTGCTTCATACTCAGTAGGACAAGAAGTTAAAGCAGATATCTTCACTCCAGGTGAGATTGTTGATGCACAAGGCACATCACTTGGTAAGGGATCTGCCGGTGTTATGAAGCGTCACAACTTCCGCGGATTTGGTGATGGCCATGGTGTTGAAAGAAAGCACCGCACCTCAGGTTCTATCGGTAACCGCACCACACCAGGTCGCGTTTTCAAAGGAAAGCGCATGATGGGTCGCATGGGTGTCGAGACCGTAACAGTTCAAAACCTCACAGTTCACTCCGTTGATGCAGAGAAATCACTCATCCTTATTAAGGGTGCGGTTCCTGGTCGTAACGGTTCACAGGTTTTCATTCACTCAGCTTCAAAAAAAGCAGTGAGCGAATCAATCAGTAAGGCAGGTGCATAACCGTGGCTCTAACCGTAGAAATTAAAGATGCAAAGGGTGCAAAGGCTGGAACCTTTGATCTCCCAGCTGAGATCTTTGATGTTCAAGCAAATGTTCCTTTGATTCACCAAGTTGTCACCGCACAACTAAACGCTGCTCGCGCCGGTACTCACAAAGCGAAGAACCGTGGCGAAGTTAGCGGTGGTGGAAAGAAGCCTTTCAAGCAAAAGGGAACCGGTCGCGCCCGTCAGGGTTCAACCCGTTCACCAAACCAGCGTCATGGTGGTGTTGCTCAAGGACCAGTTCCTCGCAAGTATGACGAGCGCACTCCTAAGAAGATGATCAAAGCTGCACTTCGTGGTGTGCTTTCAGATCGTCAACGCAATGATCGTATTCACGTAGTTTCTGAAATCGTTGAAACCGTTAACACAAAGGCTGCAATCTCTGCGGTCCGTCAGTTCTCTGATCGTCGTCGTGTTCTAGTGGTTTTGGCTCATGGTGAAGAGGCTTCATGGCGTTCACTTCGCAACGAAGCTGATCTACACCTAATCCGTCAGGATCAACTAAACGCATATGACGTAGTTGTTTCTGATGATGTCGTCTTCTCAAAGAAGGCAATCTCTGAGTTTGTTGCTGGTCCTGCAAAAGGAAAATCAGCAACAGCAACCGCTCGCGAGTCTGAGTTAGTAGAGGTGTCAGCATGAGAGAACATCGTGATGTCTTGATCGCGCCGGTCGTATCTGAAAAGTCATACGGCTTGCTAGATCAAAACAAGTACACATTCATTGTTGCACCAGATGCAAACAAGACCGAGATCAAAATCGCCGTTGAAAAGATTTTCAAGGTGCGAGTTCTCAAGGTCAACACCATGAACCGTGAGGGTAAGAGCAAGCTCACCCGTTATGGTCTTGGAAAGCGCAGCGATACCAAGCGTGCGATTGTGCAAATCGCAGCTGGTGACCGGATCGACATCTTTGGAGGACCGGTTTCCTAGTAATAGGAAATTGGACCTAGAAAAGGGATAAAAAATGGCACTTCGTAAGTTAAAGCCAGTAACGCCAAGCTCTCGTGGCCAAAGCGTTTCTGACTTCGCTGAAATCACCCGATCAACTCCAGAGAAGTCACTCATCCGTCCAGTTAATTCAAAGGGCGGCCGTAACGCATCCGGAAAGATCACCACACGTCACCAAGGTGGCGGACACAAGCGCGCCTATCGCGTAATTGATTTTCTTCGCAACGATAAGGATGGAATTCCTGCTGTTGTTGCGCATATTGAATACGATCCAAACCGTTCGGCTCGTATCGCACTTATTCACTTCGCAGATGGCGAGAAGCGTTACATCATCGCGCCAGTAGGAATTGAACAAGGCACAAAGATTGAGAATGGCCCATCTGCAGATATCAAGCCAGGTAACAACCTGCCGCTTCGCAATATCCCAGTTGGAACCATGATCCACGCAATCGAAACCCGTCCAGGTGGCGGTGCACGTATTGCACGTTCTGCCGGTGCAGGCGTTCAGTTAGTTGCAAAAGATGGACCATACGCACAACTACGTATGCCATCTGGCGAAATTCGCAACGTAGATGTTCGTTGCCGCGCAACTATCGGAACCGTTGGCAACGCAGAGCAATCAAACATCAACCACGGTAAAGCTGGTCGTATGCGCTGGAAAGGCCGTCGCCCAACCGTTCGTGGTGTTGTTATGAACCCAGTAGATCACCCACACGGTGGTGGTGAAGGTAAGACCTCAGGTGGACGTCATCCAGTTTCACCATGGGGTAAGCCAGAGGTTCGTACTCGCAAGAAAAAAGCGAGCGACCAACTCATCGTCCGTCGTCGTCCAGCAAACAAGAGCCGATAAGGAGCCCTGAAACCAAATGCCACGTAGTTTGAAGAAGGGTCCATTCGTGGATCAACACCTCGAAAAGAAGGTGGATGAACAGAATGCCAAGAACACTAAGAACGTTATTAAGACTTGGTCACGTCGTTCAATGATTACACCTTCAATGATCGGCCACACCATTGCAGTTCATGATGGTCGCAAGCACGTTCCGGTGTATGTAACCGAAGCGATGATCGGCCACAAGCTTGGCGAATTCGCACCAACACGTACCTTTAAAGGCCACGTCAAACAAGAAGATCGGACGGTGAAGCGTGCCGAGTAATACTCCACTAGTAGCGAAAGCATCGCTCCGTTCCATTCGCGTAACCCCACAGAAAGCGCGCCGCGTCGTCAACATGATCCGCGGACAGCGCGCTGATGAAGCGCTTCGCATCGCGAAGTTCTCACCACAGGTTGCAGTCAGTGAAGATCTTTATTCACTACTGAACTCTGCCGTTGCTAACGCAAAGCAGAAGAACCCTGCAATCCGTGATGCTTCTGAACTCTGGGTTACTGAAGCACTTGTTGATGAAGGCGTCACAATGAAGCGTTACCGCCCACGTGCACAAGGTCGCGGTTACCAAATCTTGAAGCGTTCTTCACAGATTTCTGTAGTTCTTTCCGATGATAAGAACTATCGCAAGCCTTCTAAGGCTGAAGCGCGTAAAGCTGCCGCAGCAGCTCTTGCTGAGACCGCAACCGAGGTTGCAGAGAAGCCAAAGAAAGCTGCAAGCAAGAAAGCTCCAGCCAAGAAAGCTGCAGCTAAGTCTGCGAAAACCGAGAACACTGGGGAGGCCAACTAAATGGGTCAAAAAATCAATCCACATGGCTTCCGTCTAGGAATTACCACTGAATACAAGTCACGTTGGTATGCAGACAAGCTCTATAAAGATTATGTGAAAGAAGATGTGATGATCCGTCGCATGATGGAGAAGAACATGGAACGCGCTGGCGTCTCTCGAATTGAAATCGAGCGCACCCGCGATCGCGTCCGTATCGATCTCCACACTGCACGTCCTGGAATTGTTATTGGACGTCGCGGAACAGAAGCAGATCGTCTCCGTCTTGATCTCGAGAAGTTAACTGGAAAGCAAGTACAGCTCAACATTCTCGAAGTGAAGAACCCAGAAATTGATGCCCAGCTTGTTGCACGTGGCGTTGCTGAACAGCTCGCAGCACGTGTCTCATTCCGTCGCGCAATGCGTAAAGCAATGCAGACTGCATTCAAAGCTGGCGCAAAGGGAGTACGTATCCAATGCGGTGGACGTCTTGGTGGCGCAGAAATGTCGCGCTCTGAGTTCTATCGCGAAGGTCGCGTTCCACTACACACTCTCCGTGCCGATATTGATTATGGTTTCGCTGAAGCCCACACAACATTCGGTCGTCTCGGTGTGAAGGTTTGGATCTACAAGGGCGAAGTCATTGAATCTCGCGCAGAACGCGAAGCTGCTGCGCTTGCTCAAGCAAAAGCTGCTAAGTCAGAGCGTCCACGTCGCGCACCTCGCGCGCCACGTGGTGAAGTCACTACTTCTTCTGTTGAAGAGCGCGCCGCAGATTCCGCTCCAGCAACTACTGCTGAAGTAACAACTGAAGTTAAATCCGAAGGAGGCGAGGCATAATGTTGATTCCACGTCGCGTTAAGCACCGCAAGCAGCACCACCCAAAGCGTTCAGGTAAAGCAAAGGGCGGCACAGCTGTTGCATTCGGCGACTTCGGTCTACAAGCAACTGAAGGTGGTTATGTCACCAACCGTCAGATTGAAGCAGCGCGTATCGCAATGACACGTCACATCAAGCGCGGTGGAAAGGTTTGGATCAATATCTATCCAGATCGTCCACTCACAAAGAAGCCTGCTGAAACTCGTATGGGTTCCGGTAAGGGTTCTCCAGAATTCTGGATTGCTAACGTCAAACCAGGTCGCGTGCTCTTTGAAATTTCCGGCGTCACTCTTGATGTCGCAAATCAAGCGCTATCTCGCGCAGCACACAAACTTCCAGTCAAGTCCCGCGTTGTAGTACGTGAGGAGGCATAACAATGGCGAACATCATCACTGCAGAAGAACTTCGCGCACTTAATACCGAAGAACTTCAAGCAAAGCTCAAGGATGCAAAGGAAGAGCTATTCAACCTTCGCTTCCAAGCTGCGACCGGCCAACTTGAAAGCCATGGTCGTCTCACTGCTGTCCGCAAGGAAATTGCTCGGATCTACACCGTGATCCGTGAACGTGAACTAGGAATCGGAGGTGCCGCATGAGCAGCGCTGCAAATAGCGAAGACCGCAAATTCCGCAAAGTTCGCGAAGGAATCGTTGTAAGCGACAAGATGGATAAGACAGTTGTAGTGAAGGTCGAAGACCGCGCTGCGCACGGCCTCTATTCAAAAGTTATTACCAAGAACAAGAAGTTCAAGGCGCATGACGAAGAGAACACCGCTGGTGTTGGTGATCGCGTGCGAATTATGGAAACCCGTCCACTATCTGCCACAAAGCGTTGGCGTGTAGTGGAGATTATCGAGAAGGCTAAGTAACCATGATTCAAGCAGAATCACGTCTACGCGTCGCGGATAACACAGGAGCTCGCGAGCTTCTCTGTATCCGTGTTCTTGGTGGCACACAACGTCGCTATGCATCAATTGGCGATGTCATTGTCTGCTCCGTTAAGGATGCAATTCCTGGCGGACAGGTTAAGAAGGGTGAAGTCGTCAAGGCTGTCATCGTTCGTACCGTTAAGGAAAACCGTCGCAATGATGGTTCCTATATTAAGTTTGATGAAAACGCAGCGGTCATCATTAAGGATGATAACGAGCCACGCGGTACCCGTATTTTCGGACCAGTCGCTCGCGAACTCCGCGATAAGCGTTTCATGAAGATCATTTCACTTGCTCCGGAGGTGCTGTAATGAGAATCAAGAAAGGTGACACCGTTCTTGTCATTGCTGGCAAAGATAAAGGAGTAACCGGAAAGGTTCTCGCTGTTGACACTGTCACTGCGCGAGTAACCGTTGAAGGTGTAAATCGCGTTAAGAAGCACACCCGTGAAGACACTTCACAGCGTGGAGCAAAGGTTGGCGGCATCCTTACTATCGAAGCCCCAATCGCATACTCCAACGTGATGTTGCTTGATGACGATAACAAGGCAACTCGTATCGCTGTTCGCAAGAACGACGACGGTAAGAATGTGCGAATTTCCCGTCGCACAGGAGGGGACATCTAATGTCAACAGTCACAGCTCCACGCTTGAAAGAGCGCTACAAGAGCGAAGTTACTGCACAACTTCAGAAGGAATTTAACTTCTCGAACAAGATGCAGATCCCGACTCTCTCCAAGATCGTTGTAAATATGGGCGTCGGCGAAGCCGCAAAAGATTCGAAGTTGATTGAAGGCGCAATCCGCGATCTCACAACGATCACTGGACAACGCCCGCTCGTCACAAAGGCGCGTAAATCAATCGCTAACTTCAAACTCCGTGAAGGCCAACCAATCGGCGCGCACGTAACTCTTCGTGGCGATCGTATGTGGGAGTTCATGGATCGTCTGCTCTCAGTTTCACTTCCTCGTATCCGCGACTTCCGTGGTCTGTCACCAAAGCAATTTGATGGCAGCGGTAATTACACCTTCGGTCTTACCGAGCAGGTTGTATTCCCTGAGATCGAACAAGACAAACTCGATCGCGTCCGTGGAATGGATATCA
>VERG01000025.1 GCA_018882885.1 Candidatus Nanopelagicaceae bacterium
ATGGTGGATACACCCGCATCACCAAGATTGGTCCACGTAAGGGCGATAACGCTCCTATGGCGATCATCGAGGTTTTGACTGAGGGAACACCTGCGAAGAAAGCGGTTGTTAACGAGGCAGAGAAAGCGGCTAAGAAAGCAGCACCTAAGAAAAAGGCTGCAGCTGCAAAAGCTGAGTAGTTTTTCTTAAATCAAAAAAGAAGTAAAAAGAAGTAAGAATGGAACCCACTCTCAACCCTGAGAGTGGGTTTCTTCGTTTTCGGATTGATTTTTCTTATGACGGAACAAATTTCAGTGGTTGGGCCAAACAACCTGATCGACGAACCGTGCAAGGTGAACTCGAATCTGTCGTCTCTGGATTAACCAGAAATCAAGTTGAGTTGGTTGTGGCAGGACGCACCGATGCCGGTGTTCATGCCACAGCGCAGGTCGCTCACTTTGATCTTCCGGAGCAGGATAAATATGGCAATGCTTGGAGTACCCAGGATCTGGTTTATCGCTTAAATCGAATGATTACTGAAGAGATCCGAATTAAAAGCATCACTTTTGCGCCGCCATTTTTTCACGCTCGTTTCTCTGCATTAAGACGCACCTATATTTATAAAATCGCCGATGGGCAGCGCCAAGTAGAGCCATTAAAAAGGTTTGATACCGCAACCTGGTATCGCCACCTAGATTTATCAAGGCTAAACGAGGCCAGTCGTCGATTGCTCGGCGAGCATGATTTCGCAACTTTTTGTAAACCTGGGGGTGCTGGAACTTCGATACGCACCTTGGAAAGATTTAATTGGGAGCGAACCGGCGATGCCAATTTAGTTGCTACGGTAACCGCAGATGCTTTTTGCTACTCGATGGTGCGCAACATCGTTGGAGCTGTGGTCTGTGTAGGCGAAGGTCGTTTTGAGCCAGAGTGGATTAGCGCAATTTTGGCCAACAAGAACCGCATCAGTGAAAGTTATGTATTCCCAGCGCGCGGTTTGAGTTTGATAAATGTTGAATATCCATCAGATGCTGAATTGAAAGCTCGTGCTGCAATTACTCTGCGACGACGAGATGAAGATTAAATGGGACAGATAAATGTTGTAGGAATTGAGTACGCGTTATCTGATGGCCGAGTACTTCTTAATGATGTTTCATTCCGCGTTGGTGAGGGATCAAAGGTTGCATTAATTGGTCCAAATGGATCTGGGAAAACCACCTTGTTCCGCATGATTGCGGGGGATCTACAACCTGACGCCGGACAAATCATCATCTCTGGCGGACTTGGTGTTATGCGTCAGTTCATCGGCTCAATCCGAGATGATTCAACAGTTCGGGATTTATTGGTCTCAGTTTCACCGCTACGGATTCGTCAGGCCGCTGCCACTTTGAAGGCAGCAGAGATTGCGATGGAGCAAAATAATTCAGAGAAAGAGCAGATGGCATATGCCCAAGCGCTAGCTGATTGGGGCGATGCAGGTGGATATGAACAAGAGGTACTTTGGGATATCGCATGTTCAAATGCATTAGGAAAAACCTTTGATCGAGTGGCACATCGTGAGGTCAACTCCTTGTCTGGCGGCGAACAAAAGAAGTTGGTACTGGAGTCTTTGTTGCAGGGTCCGGAAGAGGTTTTAATTCTGGATGAGCCGGACAACTACTTAGATGTGCCTGCCAAAAGATGGTTGGAAGAGCAGATCCGTGAATCAAAAAAGACCATTCTTTATATCAGCCATGATCGAGAATTATTAGCGGCCACCGCAACCAAAGTTGTAACTCTAGAGCAAGGGATTAACGGCAATACCGCTTGGATTCATGGTGAAGGTTTTAGCACCTGGCATGATGCGAGAAAGGCTCGTAATGAACAGTTCGCACAGGTTCTCGAGCGCTGGGAAGATGAACACAAACGTTTGAAAGAGTTAGTTTTAACTTTGCAGTGGCAGGCGGCTAGCTCGCCAGATATGGCCTCACGTTATCGCGCGATGCAGACTAGATTGAGGAAATTTGTGGAGATTGGTCCACCACCTCCGCCACCTGTCGAGCAAGATGTGAAGGTTAATTTAAAGAGCGGACGCACTGGCGAGAGGGTAGTTACCTGCGAAAACTTAACTCTAGAGAATTTAACGGAGCCATTTAACTTTGAGATTTACTATCAAGATCGAATTGCAATTTTGGGTAAAAATGGCACCGGTAAATCTCATTTCTTGCGCCGACTTTCTGGAGATGAAACGGTGCGTTACACAGGCACCTTCAAATTAGGCGCTCGAGTTGTGCCGGGATTTTTTGCCCAAACCCATGCCCATCCTGAGTTTGTTGGAAAAACTTTGTTAGAGATTTTGTGGCAGGAGCACTCTTTGCAGCTTGGAGCAGCAAAAAGTGTTTTAGGTCGATATGAGTTGGCACAACAAGCAGAACAACAGTTCACCTCTTTATCTGGTGGACAACAAGCCCGGTTTCAAGTCTTGTTGTTGGAGTTAGCAGGAGATACCTTGTTATTACTTGATGAGCCCACTGATAACTTAGATTTAGCCAGCGCTGAGGCGTTAGAGCGGGCGCTATCAAATTATCAAGGCACCGTTATCGCTGTGACCCATGATCGTTGGTTTGCCCGGGGCTTCACCAGATTCTTGATTTTTGGGGCTGAGGGGCAGGTCTATGAGAGCCCCGAACCGGTCTGGAGCCATTAAACCAGCGCGATTTTGACCGGTTTCCCGCATGCGGGTAACCTTCCCCTTCTGTCTTGGCCGCCATCTGGCCGAACGGTAATTAGAGAAGTAATAAAGAAGTAAGAAGAAAGCGAGTTTGTCGTGCGTACCTTTAGTCCGACCCCGAATGATGTTTCACGTAAGTGGTATGTCATTGATGCAACAGATGTCGTTCTTGGACGTCTCGCAAGCCATGCTGCTCACCTACTTCGCGGCAAGCACAAGACCACCTTCGCACCACACATGGATATGGGCGACTTCGTTGTTGTAATCAACGCCGACAAGGTTGTGCTCACCGGTTCAAAGATGTCAGACAAGTTTGCACACCAGCACTCAGGTTTCCCAGGTGGACTTACCTCACGCAACTATGTTCAGTTGATGGAGAAGTTCCCAACCCGCGCTGTTGAAAAGGCGATCAAAGGAATGTTGCCGAAGAACTCACTTGGCAAGCAGATGGCATCAAAGCTAAAAGTTTATGCAGGCGCTGAGCACCCACACAGCTCACAAGCTCCAATTGCATACTCATTCACACAAATCGATCAGACCAAGGTTGGTAAGTAATAATGTCAGATAAAGAAACAGCAACTGCTTACAGCTCCAGCACCCCTGCTGGTGCAACCAACCGCGCCGCTGTTATCGCACCAGGTGCAGGTGTCGGTCGTCGTAAAGAAGCGGTCGCCCGTGTTCGCCTAATCCCTGGCACCGGACGCTGGACCGTTAACAACAAGAATCTTGAGGTTTACTTCCCAAATAAAGTTCACCAGCAATCAGTCTCTGAGCCACTTCGTACCGTTGGCGCAGAGGGTAAGTACGATGTAATCGCGCGTATTGATGGTGGCGGAATTTCAGGTCAAGCAGGCGCACTTCGTCTTGGTGTTGCTCGCGCACTTAATGAAATTGATACCGACGCAAACCGTCCAGCACTAAAGAAAGCGAAGTTCCTAACTCGCGATCCACGTGTTATCGAGCGCAAGAAGTACGGCCTAAAGAAGGCACGTAAGCGTTCGCAGTACAGCAAGCGTTAATTTAACGATTACCGGCATGGCGCTTTTTGGCACCGATGGTGTCCGAGGCGTTGCCAATGTTGATCTCACCGCAGAACTCGCTGTTGATTTAGCTGTTGCTGCTGCCCATGTTCTCGCTGATTTAGGTGAGTTTGCTGGACACCGTCCTAAAGCCATAGTTGGTCAAGACTCACGCGCCTCTGGCGAATTTCTTGAGGCAGCGGTTTGTTCTGGATTAGCAAGTGCGGGAATTGATGTTTATCGAGTTGGAGTTTTACCAACTCCGGCGATTGCATATTTGGTAGCCAGCACCGGCGCAGATTTGGGCGTAATGATCAGCGCCTCGCACAATCCAATGCCAGACAATGGCATCAAATTTTTTGCCCGCGGCGGCGGCAAACTTGATGATGCGTTGGAAGCAAAGATTGAAGCTCGACTCGGTGAGCCATGGAGTCGTCCAACCGGTAAAGAGGTCGGTCGCATAATTGTTGATGATCAGGCCCGCGAAACCTACTTAAAACATCTTTTATCAACGATCAAGACAGATTTCAATGGCCTTAAAGTAGTAGTTGATTGCGCTAATGGTGCCGCATCTTTTGTAGCTCCCGAGATGTTAAAGAGAGCTGGTGCGCAGGTGGTTGCGATTTCGGCAACACCGAATGGTTTAAATATTAATGACAACTGCGGCTCTACTCATTTAGAGAGTTTGATTGCAACTGTTAAACAAGAGAAAGCCGATATAGGTATAGCCCATGACGGTGATGCGGATCGAGTTCTAGCGGTTGATCATGAAGGCAATGTGGTTGATGGTGATTACATTTTGGGAATTCTTTCTAGTCACACCGAACTACCGACAAAGACGGTGGTTGGCACGGTAATGACGAATTTGGGTTTGATTAGAGCTTTGGAAACATCAGGTATTTCCTTTGTAGCAACCCCGGTGGGTGATCGTTATGTTTTGGAGGAGATGGTTGCTGGAGGACACACCTTGGGTGGCGAGCAATCTGGTCACATCATCATGCGCAAATACGCCAATACTGGTGATGGATTATTAACCGCGCTGCACTTGATCTCTCAGATGGCGCAAAGTGGTAAATCCCTTAAGGAGTTAGCCAGCTTCATGGTGCGCTACCCACAGCTATTAATAAATGTTTCCGACGTCGCCAAAGATAAATTAGCGGAAAACCAGAGAATTAAAGCTGCGGTCCAGGAAGCCGAAACAAAACTAGGAAGCAAGGGACGAGTTTTACTTCGCAAATCCGGAACTGAGCCATTAGTTAGAGTGATGATTGAGGCAGAGGATCCGGTTATGGCACAGGAATTAGCCGAGTCCTTGGCTGCGCTAGTAAAATCAGAGCTCGCACTTTAATAACCCAAATCAAAGGAGCTCACCAATGTGTGGGATTGTTGGATACACAGGTCCAAATCCTGCATTAAGTAAGGTGATTGAAGGATTACGTCGACTTGAGTATCGCGGTTATGACTCAGCCGGAGTTGCGCTCGCCACTTCCTCAAACCAACCTTTATTTGTCGCCAAGAAAGCTGGCAAGTTAGTAAATCTTGAGAATGAACTCTCCTCTAATCATGCCTCAGCAAAATCCGGAATTGGACATACTCGCTGGGCGACTCACGGTGGTCCCACGGATGAAAACGCTCACCCACACATATCTGACTCTGGAAAATTAGCGGTCATTCATAACGGCATAATTGAAAATTATGTCGAGCTGCGCGCAGATTTAGAGAAGCGCGGCTACCAATTTAATTCTGAGACCGATACCGAATCTGTCGCACATTTGCTAAGTGAAGAGTACAAAAATACTAAGGATTTATCGGCTGCGATGCGTTTGGTATGTCAAAAACTGCGCGGCTCCTTCACTTTGTTAGCTATTCATAGTGATGATCCAGAGACCATTATTGGAGCAAGAAGAAATTCACCATTGGTTGTAGGGCTTGGCGAAAATGAGAATTTTCTCGCCTCTGATGTATCCGCCTTTATCGCGCATACCAAACGGGCTTTGGAGTTGGGTCAGGATCAAGTTGTAACAGTGACCCCGACTGAAGTTCAGGTTACGGATTTGACGGGTAATAAAGTCGTTGCAAAAGAATTTGAAATTACCTGGGATGCGAAAGCAGCTGAACGCGGTGGCTTTGCACATTTCATGCTCAAGGAGATTTTCGAACAACCCAAAGCAATCTCAGATACCTTCGCAGGCCGGTTTAACGGTGATGGGAAGGTTCAAATCGCGGAGATTTCAAAGTTAAATCTGGCTACAGATCGAATCTTAATTTTGGCCTGCGGTACAGCTTTTCACGCCGGTCTGATTGGTAAGTACGCGTTAGAAGAGTGGAGCAACATCCCAGTTGATGTAGAACTCGCCTCTGAGTTCCGTTATCGCAAACCGGTGTTATCAAAAAACACTTTGGTGATTACCATTTCTCAATCCGGTGAGACCATGGATACTTTGATGGCACTTCGCTATGCCAAAGATTTGGGAGCGCAAACTCTCTCTATTTGTAACACCATTGGATCAACAATTCCACGTGAATCAGATGCGGTCCTTTATACCCATGCCGGACCTGAGATTGCAGTGGCATCCACCAAGGCATTGCTTACTCAGATTGTCGCAATTCAACTAATTGGATTGTTTATCGCGCAGGAAAATAAAACTCTTTCTACTTCACAAATAAAGAACTTAATAGAGGAGTTGTTGGCGCTGCCCAATAAAGTAGAAGAGGTATTAGAAACCGTGGAACCACTCCGGGAGATGACCCGAGGGTTTAAAGATGCCACCTCGGTGTTGTTTTTAGGTCGTCACGTTGGATTTCCTGCGGCTCTCGAGGGTGCATTGAAGTTGAAGGAGTTGGCTTATATGCATGCCGAAGGTTTTGCTGGCGGAGAGCTAAAACATGGCCCAATCGCGCTGATTGATCAGGGTACCCCGGTAATAGCTGTATTGCCGCCAAATTCAAGTGAGATTGCAGAGAAGATGCGTAGCAACATTCAAGAGGTTAAGGCAAGAGGGGCACGGGTAATTGCAATTACTGATTCCTCAATTGATATTGAAGTTCCTTATTTAATAAGAATTCCAAAAACTACTGAGCTTTTGCAACCGATTCTCTCTATCGTGCCGATGCAGGTTTTTGCCTATGAGATGGCGGTTGCAAGAGGCAATGATGTTGATCAACCTCGCAACTTGGCGAAGTCGGTGACGGTCGAATGAGTACCAACGCTGGAGAAGTATTTGATGATGTTGTAGATCAGAGGGTTGAAGTACGTCGCAAAGAGATGCAGATCGCGCTACGTTGGAGCGCCGCATTAACTCTCGCATTTGTATTTGTTACTTTGGATGTCATAAATCAGGGGTTGCTCTATAAATTGGATCAGTATCTGGCTGATTTAGAGCGGCCTAAATTTTCAGGCTTTCTAAACTTCTTAATCCTTCGAATTGATGATTTAGGTTTGCGCTGGGTCACCGCCTCGATTTTATTGATAACAGCGATTTTAATTAGCCGCCGATTTAAATCTTGGCGCCCACTGAATTTATCTGTTTTGTCCTTAATATTCTTAAATGTATTTGTTGGTGCTGCAAAAATCGGCTTTGGTCGTTGCAAAGCAAAAGAGGATTTCGATCTCTGTTTATTTACCGATGGCATGGCATATCCCAGCGGGCATGTCTCAAACGCTCTCGTTACCTGGGGTTTATTTGCCTACATTATTTTTAGATACACGCACAGAGCACCCTTTGAGGGATTGAAGTTGTATTGGTTAGTTGCAGTTGTAACCATTGCCGTTGCTGCGGTTTCATTGCTTAGAAATACCCATTGGTTTACAGATCTAATCGGCGGCATGTTTTTGGGTGGTGCGATTTTGGTTCTTGTGGTTGCCATAGATCGCTTTATTCCCTCAAAACGACAACCGTCATAAGGTGGTGCGGTGAATACCGAAAACCGAGCCGAGGCCATTGTTGATTTATCGGCCATTGAGAAGAATGTAAAACATCTCATGGCGCATAGTTCAGCGCCTGCTTTAGCAGTAGTTAAGGCAAATGCCTATGGTCACGGCTTAGTAGCTGTAGCGCGCACGGCGGTTAAAGCGGGAGCAAGTTGGCTAGGTGTTGCGCTGCTGGAGGAGGCTTTGACTCTTCGCGCTGCTAGAGTCACAGCTCCGATTTTGGCTTGGCTGACACCGATTTCTGATGATTTTGTTGCGGCAATTAAAAACAATATCGATCTTGCAATTCCTTCAATTGAACACTTGAAACATGTGATTGTGGCAGCGCAAAAATTGCAAATTACTGCTCATGTTCACCTAGAAGTTGATACCGGAATGACCCGGGGCGGGGCGCTTTACGAATGGGATGAATTGGTTTCAGAGGCTAAGAGGGCCGAACTTTCTGGCGCAATTAAAGTAGTTGGAGTTTGGTCTCACTTTGCGCGAGCAGATGAACCAGGACATGAGTTTAATGATTTACAACGTACCAATTTTGAAAAAGCATTCGAAGTTGTAAAGCAAGCCGGATTAAATCCGGAGATTAGACATTTGAGCAATTCCGCAGCGGCACTTAATGATGCTAAAGCCAATTTTGATTTGGTGCGATTAGGAATTGCGATGTATGGCTTATCTCCCGATGTAAAAACAATGGGTGATTCGAAGAAATTAGGATTAATCCCAGCGCTAACTTTGCGGGCAAAGTTACATCTTGTTAAAGAGGTCCCAGCCGGTTCTAAGGTTGGTTATGGCGGAACCGCTGAAATAAAAACCGATACCAAAATCGGAGTTGTCGCAATGGGGTATGCCGATGGCGTTCCACGTAATGCTGATAACAGCGCTGGCGTACTGGTTGGTAACAAAATGTCACCAATTATCGGCCGGGTTTCTATGGATCAATTTGTTGTGGATTTAGGTAAAGAATCACAAGCGCGCGCAGGGGATTGGGCATATCTAATCGGTAGTGTCATTGGCAGCGATAAGGGCGGCAGTTACACTTCCGACACCTGTTACACAGCAGACTCGTGGGCGGGGGCGTGCGGCACGATTAATTATGAAATCGTGACACGAATTGGTCCGCGGGTTAAGCGAATCTATTTAGATTAAAGGAGAGTGTGCGCGTGCCAGATAACTTGGCAGATAAAAAAACCGTGCTCTCCGTTAATGATCTCTCCGTTAATTTCGGTGGATTGAAGGCGCTCAGCGGTGTAAATCTAGAGTTAAAGCAGGGCGAGGTTTTGGGATTAATTGGTCCAAATGGTGCCGGCAAAACAACAGTCTTTAATGCTCTGTGCGGCATCGTTACTCCAGCCGGTGGCTCACTTTCGCTAAAGGGAAAGGAAATTAAGTGGCCCAAGCCATATCAATTAGCAAAGCTTGGCATTGCCCGAACCTTGCAAGGTGTTGGATTATTTCCAGATCTAACAGTTGCTGACAATGTAATGATTGGCGCCAATCGATTTGCCGAAGCGGGATTGTTGCGCTCATCATTTGGCACAAATTCAAAAGATGAAAAAAGATTACGTGACAGAGCACAAGCTGCTCTCGAACGGGTTTATGTTGGTGGCGTTTCAAATCGTAGGGCCGACACGCTTTCTTACCCAGACACCAAACGTGTGTCAATCGCTAGAGCTTTGGTTGCAGAACCTGAGATTCTCTTGCTTGATGAACCAGCCGGTGGATTAGGTGCACAGGATATTGAGTGGCTAAATAGTTTGATCAACAACCTCAAGGCGCGCACCTCAATAATTATTGTTGAGCATCATATGGATGTTGTCATGTCGGTTTGTGATCGCATATACGTTTTGAATTTTGGCCAGATAATCGCATCCGGCACCCCGCAAGAGGTGCGTAATAATGATGCTGTTATTGAGGCCTATCTCGGAACACATTCAAAAGAGAAATCCGCTAGGAAAAAAGCATGAGCGGATTATTAGTTAACAATCTAAGCGTTTCTCATGGCGCTATCAGCGCGCTTCGCAACGTTACCTTTTCAGTAGAACCTGGCCAGTTGGCGGCGGTTATTGGTTCAAATGGTGCCGGCAAAACTACTTTGCTGCGCACGCTCTCTGGATTAAAGGATGCCTCCTCTGGAAATGCAGAATGGGAGGGCCGCGCCATGTTGGGTAAAAAACCTGATGAATTAGTACGCCGTGGCATCTCACATGTCTCGGAAGGAAAATCGGTAATTCCAGAGTTAACTGTAAAAGAGAACTTAGTACTAGGTGGAATTTGGCGTGCCAACCGCTCAGACACCAATGCGGCAATCGCAGAGGTAGTAGAGCTATTTCCCAGACTTGGCGAGCGAATGGGACAAAGCGCTGACACGCTATCTGGTGGAGAGCGTCAAATGTTGGCGATTGGTCGCGCCCTAGTATCAAGACCAAAACTTCTTTTGCTTGATGAACCATCACTTGGTCTGGCGCCATTAGTAATTGAGCAGATTTTTGAAACCATCGACAAACTCCGACATAAATTGGGATTGACAGTTGTACTTGTCGAACAAAATGCGATGAGCGCACTAGAAATCGCCGACACCGGTGTCATCATCAATCTTGGTGAGGTTGTTGCATCAGGCAAAGCCTCTGACCTAATCAACGATCCAGCGCTGCGCGCTGCGTATTTGGGGTACTAATGCAAAAAGTATTCGAGACTATTCTTATTGGGTTATCAACCGGCTCAATTTACGCTCTGATGTCTCTGGCGCTGGTGTTAGTGTGGAGATCAACCCGCGTTGTTAACTTTGCACAGGCTGGACAAGCCATGTTCTCTACATATATTGGATTTGAGATATCTAGCCGTTCTGAAGTCTTTTGGTTGGGATTGCTGTTCGCAATTGTGGCGGGCGCACTATTAGGTGCCGGTGTTGATTATTTCTTTATGCGGGTTTTATTCAAACATGCCAACTCTGGGCCAGCTGCGGTTGTAGCGCCCGTGATTGCAACACTCGGTTTGCTGGGATTGATTCGCAGTTTTGTTGGTCTGACTTGGGGCGGCGAATTTAAATCAATTGAGACGCCAGCTTCGACTAATGGATTTACTATCGGAGATTCCACAATTCCATTTTCTCCACTAAATGTTTTGATTATCGTCACCACAGCGTTAATTCTTATCGCGCTGGCAATCCTGTTCCAGCGCACCAACCTGGGATTGGCGCTTCGGGCCTCGGCATACGCCCCAGAAATCGCACAATTGGCGGGTATTAGAACCGCTAGAACCCGCACTATTGGCTGGGCAATTGCCGGTGGCGTCGGTGGAGTTGCAGGGATGTTGGTTACCGCCAACAACTTCCTCTCGCCATATTCATTAGATCTACTTCTGGTCTTTGGTTTTATCGCCGCTGTAATTGGTGGATTAGAAAGCATGGTCGGCGCGGTTATCGGAGCCTTTGTTCTGGGAATTGGATTGACCTTTATCTTGAATTACGTAGGAACCTCACTCGTATTTATTGGCGGATTCACTGTTTTGATTTTGGTCTTGATCATAAAACCGGATGGAATTATGTCGAGAGGTAAGGCCCGCCGTGCGTAAGAAAATCCTGTTATTTATTGTTCTAGGTTGGGTTCTATTAATTGTTGGTGATCGCGTTGATGAGCTGCGGGTTTATCAAGGCGCGCAAATTGCTATGTACACCATTGCGCTTGCTTCAATTGTTCTGCTTACTGGTTATTCCGGCCAAGTTTCATTAGGAAATGGCGCCATGATGGCGGTTGGTGGTTACGCCGCTGCATTGACCTTAACTAATTTGCAAACTCCAATTTGGTTTGCATTTTTAATGGCGGTAATTGCCGCATCACTTTTTGGCGCATTGCTTGGGGCGGCCGCGGCTCGATTGTCTGGTCCGTATCTAGCCGGAACCACTTTGGCCTTAGCGGTCGGACTTCCCGCGATTGCAAATCAATTCACATTTCTTGGTGGAGAACCAGGAATCCTTTTTGATGTTGGTTTTCCGCCAGAGCGATTAGGTGAAGATTTCACGCAATATAAATGGTTCTTTTGGATCGCAAGCTCGATAGCTTTAGTTGCGTTATTTATTACCTCCAATATTTTGAGTTCTAGATTTGGTCGTACCTGGCAAGCAGTGCGTGGCAACGCATTGGCAGCCGAACTTGCAGGTGTTAACTCATCGCGTTGGAAAATTTTGGCTTTCACAATCAGCTCTGCCTTAGCGGGGTTAGCCGGAGCGGTTTTTGCAATGAATATCAGTCTGGTGGCACCCGGGGCCTATTCGCTGGCCCTGTCATTTGCCCTAGTTACCGGTGCGGTTTTGGCCGGTATCTCAAGTCTTCCTGGGGTTGCCTTTGGCGCCTTGATCCTGGTCGCCATTCCTGAGGTCGCCGACGCCCTAGCCGGGCGGTTGGGAGATGCCGACAAGCTCAATAACTACCTACCTGGGCTTATCGTGAGCGTTCTCTTAATCCTTTCAGTCATTTATACCCCGAATGGACCAGGGGAGAACCTGCGCAAACTACGGCATAAAAGGAAGGCCCATTAGTGGATTACTTAGGGGTAACGAGTAGATTTACTGACCTAGCCAAACCCTCGATGGAAGGAAAGAAATGATCAGAAAGACAGCTAGAAAGCGGACCTGGTTCGTTGCTGCGCTGCTCGCGTCAGCAGGCCTTTTTGCTAGCACCTTGCCAGCAAATGCCGAAACCGGAGTCAGCTCTTCAGAGATAAAACTTGGCATAACTTTGCCTCTCACAGGAGCGGCATCGCCAGGTTATAACAAGATCGGCAACGCCATGAATGCGTACTTCAAGTACGTCAATGAAAATGGCGGCGTTTATGGTCGCAAGATCACACTCATTCAGAAAAATGATGAGTACTCACCACAGCTATCAATCGCAAAGACCAACGAATTGATTCTTAAGGACAAGGTATTTGCACTAGTTGGCCCATTGGGTACCGCTAACTTCACCGCAGTTCACAAATCTGTCGGTATTGCAAAGCGCAAAGTGCCATCACTTTTCCTAAACACAGGATTTAGCGGATTTGCTAGCAAGAAAAATTATCCAACCTCTTTCACAATCCTTCCTTCATACGCAATGGAGGCCAAGATTGTTGCTCAGTTCATCAAAGAAAATCTAACCGGCAAGAAGCTCGGCTTGGTTTACCAGAATGATGAGTTTGGTATCGATGCACTAGGCGCATTCAAAGATGCAGGTGTGAAGTTTGATGTTTCAATTCCTTACACCTCAGGAACTCAGAGCGCAGCTACTGCACAAACTTGGGTATCCCAGCTTGCAGCTGGTGGTGCACAGGTTGTCGTCTTCTTCGGCGTAACCTCTGCAACCGCTCCACTACTAGCAGTTTCTGCTGCAGCCAAGTACGCACCACAGTGGATTCTTGGTTCAGTTGGATCTGATCCTTTGACTCTACGTGCTCTCGGTGTTCCTGTTGCTGTTCTAAACGGCGCATTAACTCCTGCTGGCAACCCATCACCAAATGACACCAGCGATGAGTATGTAAAGCAGTTCCAAGAAATCAATGCAAAGTACAACAACGCTGATTTTGATGATTATGTTCTGCAGGGTATGAATATTGGTTTGATGACTGTTCAAGCGCTACGCGCAGCAGGCAGGAACCTAACCCGTGCTGGCTTAATCAGAGCTATGGAGAGCAAAGGTTCATCTTTTGCATCAGTTGCGTACTCACCACTTGGATATTCAAAGACCAGCAACGTTGGTCACACCGGCTACTACATGGCGGTAATGGATGCCAAGGGCGATAGAAAACCTTACGGTGGCTCAGTTGTTCTTTACACAACAGATAGCGCTAAAGGTCCAGTAGTTAAATCAAACTTCAAGAGACCAGCAATGCCAGCGAAAGGATTGCCAACTAACTCATGAGAAACTTCAAATTCAAGCGTTCCCTAACGCTGGTAGCGGTTTCATCTCTGCTTTCGCTAACTGTTGTTTCAATTCCAACAGCAGCGCGTGCAGCTGATCCAGCCTGTACCACAGCAAACTTTGTAACTACCTGCGTCGGTGCAACATCTGACACAGCGCCTTACATGATGATTGTTCCTGCGAACTTCAATGGAACTGTTTATCTATGGTCACATGGATACCGTCCAAATGTTCCAGTTCCAGCAGGAATTCCAGGTTACGGTGGATACACAGTCACCAATACTCCAGAGCCAGTTCCTGGTGGTAACGCCGCAATTTACGGCCCACTGCTAGCAAAAGGTTATGCGGTTATGGGATCAGGTTTCGCCCGTCAGGGTTGGAACGCTGATTCTGCAATTAAGACCAACGTTGAATTAATTGGTGCATTCAAGAAGCAGTTCACCAAGACAACCAAGGTTGTTGCATGGGGCGGATCCCTCGGTGGATTCATCACTCAAGCACTTGCAGAGAAGTATCCAGATTTAATTTCTGCTGCTGCACCTTTGTGTATGGCCAGCGATCTAGAGCCATTGATGACAATGGCAGGAGATGCGCTGTGGGGAATCAAGACCTTCTTTGATCCAACAATCAAGGGCGGCGGATACTCAGCTGGTACAGCCGGCTATGCAGAAGCGATGGGAGATCTAGTCAAGGTATTCACCGCGATCGGATCAATGCAGGCAGCAATTGCCGCTAACCCCTCAACACCTGCTTGGCCAGCTACCTCCAAGGTTCCTGATGCAATCAAGGCAATCCCTTCACGTAGCGCATTGGTGCTAATTGCACTTATGTCAGGTGTTCCGATGCAATCGGCACACTTTGACTCAACCTCCGCTCCAGCTGGAATCCCAGCTGCCAGCGCACTTTCATTCCAGTTAGCAATCAACCCGGCTCTTGCAGCTCTAGAAAACCTTGCAAACGCTGCAGCTCTTGCGGTTCTTGCAACTCATGACATAGAGCAACAAGCAGGAGGAGCTATCTTTGATAACACCGCTACAGATTATGCAGCGCGTGTTTCAGCAGAACAGTTCATCTGGGCATCAGCACTATCAGGAACCTCGGCAACCGCTGGTTTGCTCAGCTACCTTGCAGTTGCACCTCGTGCCAAAGCAGATCCTGCTGCACTAACCAAGTTGCGTTCACTCGCAAGCCACTCTGGAAAGGTTGATATTCCAACCATTCTATTTACTGGCGTGGCAGACCCTGTAACTACTGCTGGAAATCAGCAATCAGTTGTTGATGATTACGCAAACTACTATGCAGAGAAATGGGCTGCGGCTAAAGCAAACAAGAAGTCAACTGGTGAGTACAAGAAGCCGGCCAATAATCTTCTAGTGCTTTGGAACCTCACACCTGAGAAATACACCAAGTTCACTGCAGCTGGTTCACCAGATACCACTGTTGCTGCAGCAACGGGAACTAACCACTGTAACTTCACTCCAAAGCAGTACTTAGCGATAGCAGAGCTACTCGCTTATGCGGCTGACAACGGTAAGAACCTTTCAGGAGGCGCATTGCTAACCAAGCTTCGCAAGGCTGGCAATATGACACTTGATCGTGGTTACAGCGCTCCAAAGTTGAAGTTCTACGGAGAGTAATCTGTAGCGCTTCACATATAGCAGTAAAGAACGGGCCCGGGAAACCGGGCCCGTTCTTCTTTTCATAACCTAAAAAGCATTGATAATTAAGAGATTTACATTAAGTTGTATTCATGGCTGATCTAGTTGAGCGTCGTGCTATCGCTAGGCTGTCACATCGTTTTGGGTTTGGACCAAGACCCGGAGAGTTCAAAGCCTTAGTGGACTCTGGATTTCAAAATGCTGCCAGTAAATTACTCTCAACCCCTGCTATTGATGGATTTGCAGATAAGCAAACCTTGCCTAATCTCCGTGACCAAGGTCCGCGGCCAAAACCAAACTCCTCTGAGGTCGTTACATATGCCACGGAAAAACGGGCGCAATTCACCGAAATGCTTTTTTGGTGGCTGGATCGAATGGTGCTATCAGAGCATCAATTGCGTGAACGAATGACCTGGTTTTGGCATGGGCATTGGGCTACCTCCTATCAAAAAGTTGATGATGCCTTGCCAATGTTTCGCCAAAATCAAACTTTAAGGAAATTTGCCTTGGGTAATTTCGCAGAGATGTCACGGGCCATGGTGAAAGATGGCGCTTTGATCTATTGGCTCGATGGCCAGGCCAATACCGTGAAGGCTCCCAACGAGAATCTCTCACGTGAATTGATGGAGTTATTTGTTCTTGGAGTTAATCGCTACACCGAGAGCGATGTACGTGAGACGGCAAAGGCACTTACTGGGTATCGAGTAAATAAGACCAATGGTGATGTGAGCTTTCTTCCCAAACAACATTATTCCTCTTCCATTAGCTTTTTGGGCACGACTGGCGTATTCGACGGAGATTCACTGAGTGATTACTTGGTGGCGCGAACTGATTGTGCATTATTTATTACTGAGCGGCTCTGGTATCGATTTATATCTAGCTCGGAATCTTTAGCGGATTCCGAGCTAACAAACTCCTTTTCTAATCGAGACATCACCTCTCTAGTCAAGGCAATTGGAACCCACTCCGCAATGCATGATGAACGTTATGCCATGGTCAAACCACCTTTGGATTGGTTTGTATCGGTGGCCAGAGCCTTTGGAATTACACCTTCAAAGTTTTCAAACACCGCAACTATTCGTAACAACTTAAACTTGTTGGGACAGGTGCCATTTCTGCCGCCAAATGTTGGTGGTTGGCCGGCGGATCAAGCCTGGCTTTCAACCGCATCTGCTCAGTTCCGAATTTCATTTGCCGAGCGATTAGTAAAAGAGGCGAACCTGTCGCCAATTGCAGATTTGCCTGCACGTTCTCGTGTTGAAGCGATGTTGGATTGGCTAGGGATACCTTCGTGGAGTAGTCGAACCTCCTTGGCTCTGCGAGGTGCTCAAAAAGATCCGGCCCGTTTGGCTTTATTAGCAATTTGTTCACCAGAGTATGTAGTGAGCGCGTAGATAGGTAACCATGGACACAATCACTAGGCGCCAATTTTTAAAAGCAACCGGAGCAGGTGCACTTGGTGCGGCTGCAACTTCATTAAGTTTTGAAGATATTGCAGAGGCTGCAATCACAAGACCTCTGCCTTTGGGAACTCCGATATTAGTTGTCGTAACTTTATATGGTGGAAATGATGGATTAAATACGGTGGTACCGGTTACCGATCCGATTTATCAATCACTTCGACCTGGAATCTCATACAAAGAGAGTGATGTTTTGCCGCTAAAAGAAAACCTATATTTGAATGGCTCGATGAGCGGCATGCATGCACTCTGGAATAAGAATCAAGTGGCGATTGTGCGGGGAGTTGGATACCCAAACTCTGATCGCTCGCATTTTTCATCGATGGCAATCTGGCAATCAGCTATTTTGGGTGCGGCCAAAACAGGTTGGCTGGGAAGATGGGTCGAAACCCAACCAGAGGATCCGATGTTGGCGATCGGTTTGGGTTCAGTTTTGCCGCCATTGTTGGCAGGTGACAAGCGTTCAGGATCTGTTCTCCCCTTAGGCGGACTAAAAGTTCCTACCGGATCATTAGCAAGTGATTGTATGAAGCTGTCGATTGTTAACCGAAGTGACAATTTACTTCAAGCTACAGCGGCGCGAAGTATGAGAAATCTATTTACCGTGTCATCTGACATCGCGCCAATTTTGAAAGCTCCAGCCCCGGCCGCCTCTGATTTGCCTACTGCTATTGGCGGAAATGCTGGCGGAGATAGCAATTTAACTCAGCAGTTAGATATTGTCGCAAAGTTAGTTGCAGCAGGTGCGCCAACTCGAGTGTGGTCAGTATCTCTGGGTGGTTTTGATACCCATGCTGATGAAAAAGGTGCGCAATCAATTTTGTTAGGTGTGGTTTCTGAAGGAATTTCAAAATTCATGTCGCAGATGCGGAGTACAAATCGAGGTAAAGATGTTGTGGTTTTGGTTTACAGCGAATTTGGTCGAAGAGTAAAAGGCAACGCCTCCGATGGAACAGATCACGGAACCTCGGGACCGGTTTTTGTAATTGGAGAAAAGGTAAAAGGTGGTTTCTATGGCGAGCAACCTTCTTTGCGTGAGCTAGAAAATGATGATCTGGCGGTGACCTCTGATTTCAGAGATATTTACGCGAGCATTTTAGAAAAGGTTTTAGGCACAACTGCGG
>VERG01000007.1 GCA_018882885.1 Candidatus Nanopelagicaceae bacterium
GCCATGGCCTCTCGGGTAAAAGACTCCAGAAAATTAATCAGAGTTGCTCCTGGAATTGATACCGATCATTTTTCACCCAGCGATGCCACAAATTTAAGGACTAGATATGGAGTTGATAGTCGTCCAACAATAATTAGTGTTGGAAGATTGGTTCACCGCAAAGGACAGGACCGCCTAATTGAGGCGCTGCCTAAAGTTTTGGAATCAATTCCTGATGCAGCGTTAGTCTTTGTGGGCGAAGGTCCTTATCGTCAGCACTTAAATTATTTAGTAGAAAAATATAATTTAAGTAATCATGTTTTCTTCATCGGAAGAATTCATTTTGCAGAGCTACCAAATTACATTTGCATGGGTGATGTATTTGCGATGCCCTCACGATCGCGGTTGATGGGCCTAGAGGTTGAGGGATTAGGAATTGTCTACTTAGAAGCTAGCTCATGTGGTTTGCCGGTAATCGGTGGAGCTTCTGGCGGTGCACCTGATGCGGTGCTAGATGGCGAAACTGGATTTGTGGTTGACGGTAACGACTTAACCGGGATATCAACTCAAATAATCCGGTTGCTAAGCGATGCAAATCTGCGCAAAAGGATGGGGGAGCGTGGTCGCGACTGGGCGATTGAAAGCTGGCGTTGGGAGATATGGTCAAAGGAGTTCAACAAAGCGCTAGATATTTAAGGCAATCGGATATTTACGGCAACAGGCCAAATTTCCTAGCGTTGTTAATGGCTTGAACTCGATTCTCTGCGTTCAATTTCCGGTAAATAGCAGAAAGATGTGTCTTAATAGTCGATTCGGTTACGAATAGCGCGGCTGCGATCTGCAAAATCGTGTCACCACTAGGCAACTTTTCTAATATCTCAATCTCTCGAGGGGTTAAACCCACATCTTTATTTTTGATAGCTATGGCATCGGTTAGCTTGCGCGCGGTGAAGGACAAAGGTTTGTTGGCGCTCAACTTTATGGCTTGTAACAGCTCACCGACTGGAGCGGTCTTATCAACATGAGAACTTGCGCCAGATTGCATTGAGGCAAGGACATGCTCCGGCATATTTGACATGGTAAGAACCACAATTCCAAGGCTCTGTGAAAGTGATCTCGCCCATGCCACTACCTCGAGGCCACTTCCATCTGGAAGATGTAGGTCTACAACAATTACATCTGGATTGTGATGAGAGATTTGTGCAATTGCTTCTTTTTTAGAGGCGGCCTCTCCAACTATTTTGATTTCTTGATCTCTATTAACTAGGCGGCGCAGTCCTTCTCTAACGATCGCATGATCGTCGATGACTAGGACTCGCAGGACCATTACTCTAAATGCTTCCTATCAATGACAATTCTAAAATGAACACCATTATTGCCGGAGTTACAGGAATACTCAGTGGTGATTTGTTTGAGTAGTTCATCAATAGCAATCAATCCAAAGCTCTTACTTTGCACCTGCATCATTCCGATTCCATCATCGCCAATTTCAAGGATTAGGGAGTCTTTCGTGAGCTCATATCGCAGATAGAAAGTACTTGCTTTTGCATGCTTGCTGGTATTCCGAACTATTTCAATCAAAACCTCATTCAATTTTGAATCTATATCTCGATGGAGGGCGGGATAATTGAAATCTCCAGAGAAGTTCAAATGTTGGAGATTTTGACCGATGAATTCAGCAACCTGCTGTCGGGTGTGAAGACGGGCTTGGTAAATCTCATCTCTGAATCCTTGCGCAACCCGCATTAGATCCATACGAATCTCTCGAATTTCAGCGCGAAGCGCTGGGGTAAGTGGCTCAGCGATTACCGCATCCAAGCGATATCCGATGGCCGCTAGATCCTGCGCCAGAGTTTCATGAAGACGACGGGCAAGCCCAAGACGTTCAGCCTCAAAAGAATCAGCTGAACTGAAATTACTTATGGGGCTATGCAAAAAGCTCCGCAATCTCAGTTGCGAACTCTTTTTGTACCACGTGACGCTTTACCGATAACTTGGCGGTTAGATGTCCGCCAGCAATCGTGAAATCCACCGGCAGAATAGTGAATTTACGGATTGATTCAGCTCGACTTACCGCCTTGTTGGCCTCATCAACCGCGGTTTGAATTACAGCAATTAGATCAGGATCTTTTGTTAGATCGGCGATTGTCGCGCCATCTTTCTTATTTGCGGAGATCCAACCTTTCAGTGCATCTGCATCTATAGTAACTAGCGCAGCAATATATGGCTGATTGTCACCTACAACTATGCATTGACTTACTAATGGATGCGCACGTAAACGATCTTCCAGTACCGCCGGTGCAACATTCTTACCGCCTGAGGTAACAATTAACTCTTTCTTGCGTCCCACGATGTATAGATAACCTTCATCATCAAGCTTTCCTAAATCGCCGGAGCGGAAGTAACCGTCATCAGTGAACACCTCTTTGTTGGCGGAATCATTTTGCCAATAACCACGCATAACGATGGGCCCTTTAATCAGTACCTCACCATCATCGGCAATTTTGATTGTGGTTCCCGGGATGGGCTTTCCAACAGATCCAACTTTGTGATGGGTTGTTAAATTAAGGGTTGCACCAGCGGTAGTTTCAGTTAGGCCATAACCCTCGAGGACACGCACGCCGGCACCGCGATAAAAATGGCCTAAACGCTCACCTAGAGGAGCGCCACCAGAGATTGCCGCTTCAACGCGACCGCCCAGACCATGGCGAATCTTGGAGTAAACCAACTTGTCAAAGAGGCCATGCTTCAACTTAAGGGCGAGAGGGACATTTCCAGAATCCAAAGCTTTGCTGTATTCGATAGCTACATTTGCTGCGGTTCTAAAAATAGCTCCCTTACCTGCAGCATCGGCTTTCGCCTCTGCACTGTTATAAACCTTTTCGAAAATTCGCGGAACCGCCAAAACGAATGTTGGCTTAAAAGAGGCAAGATCTGTTGTCAATCTGCCAAGAACATCTGGGCAATGGGCCAAGTGCAAACCTGCACGTACTGCACCAATTTGAACCATGCGACCAAAGACGTGAGCAACAGGTAGAAATAGCAAAGTAGAGCCACCTGGTTTCATGAAGAGATCTGCGGCTCCCATTACAACATTGCCACACTCTGCCAAAAAGTTTCCATGTGTTAATTGGACACCCTTTGGTTTTCCAGTAGTTCCTGATGTGTAAATCAAAGTAGCGAGAGTATCTGGATTCAAAGCGTTGCGACGATTGTCGATTTCTTGATCAGAAATATCTCTTCCCAAATAAGCTAACTGCGCCAAAACATTCTCGGTCATGACCCAGCAGTTCTTTACCTTGCTGGATAGAACAGGGGTGACCGCATCCTTTAATTGTGGCGTTTCAACAATAATTGCGACCGAACTAGAGTCGCTGAGAATCCAATCAACCTGTTCGGCAGAAGATGTTTCGTAGATAGGTACAGTTACTCCACCTGCGAACCAAATTGCAAAATCAAGAACAGTCCACTCGTATCGAGTGCGGGCCATGATCGCTACTCGATCACCGATCTGCACTCCAGATGCGATTAAGCCTTTTGCTGTTGCGCGAATCTCCGCCTCGAACTCACGAGCAGTTACTGGTTGCCATCCATCACCGAGAGGTCTGGAGACCATGATGCGCTCTGGTTCAAACCAGGCGCGCTCGGCAACTAAGTTGGTGAGATTTCCTGCGGTAGCGGCAGGTTCTAGGGCGGGGGCGAAGTATTCAGTCATGGGCGAAAATTAGCGGTTACTGGCAGGTAACTGGAAGAGGTAGCCTGCACCCATGGCCGAAATGTCTTCCAGCTCCACCACAATCAACGCCTCTGCCGATGAGGTACGCGCAGTTTTATTTGATATTCAGTCTTATCCAAGTTGGTCCTCAGCAATTAAATCGGTAGAGGTCCATGAAAAGGATGATCAAGGTCGCCCAACAAAATTGACCATCAAGGTAGAGGCAGGGGTCCTGAAGGATCGCGCAACATTGAGTTATGACTGGAGTAAGGCACCTGATGAGGTCTCCTTTTCTCTTGATGAAGCTGACATGATGACTGAGATGGATGGTCGTTATCTGATTAAAGACAATGGAGATGACACCACAACCGTTACATACTCCCTTGGCACCGCCCTTGCCATGCCAGTGCCTGACATGATGCGTAGAAAAGTAGAGATGTCTACGATTGAACAAACCATCTCTCAACTAAAACAAAAACTCGAGGGCTAAAACTTAAAGCTGATGAGTTTTGCACTTGGCATCGATGTCGGGGGCACCAAAGTACTTGGTGGTCTTGTTGATGAACATGGAAAGATTTCACAGACCGCCAGACGTGATACACCGCGAGAAGGCGGTCCAGCTCTAACTAAAACCATTGCTGATGTTGCACAAGAATTAATGCAACAGCAAGAGGTTTGTGGCGTTGGCGTGTCTGCTGCTGGATTCATCTCTTCGGATCGCAAAACTATGTTAGCCACACCAAACATCGCTGGCTGGAACGGGGTTAATCTCACTGATCAACTTGAAGAGTTAATTGGCAGACCAGTTGTTTTGGAAAATGATGCCAACAGTGCAGCCTGGGGAGAAAAGAAATTTGGTGCGGGCAAAAATTTCAAATCTGTAATCATGTTGACGGTTGGAACAGGATTAGGTGGCGGACTAATCGTTGATGATCAACTTTATAGAGGTGCTTTTGGAATCGGCGCAGAGTTTGGACATATGAGAGCGGTACCAGAGGGACATCTCTGCGGCTGCGGAGTCAGAGGTTGCTTCGAGCAATACGCATCTGGGAATGCGTTATTACGTCACGCCAGAGAGGCCATTCAAGCTTCTCCTGATTTGGCCAAAAATCTTTTAGCCAGAGGAAATGGAACGGTAGATGGTTTAACCGGAAAACACATAACCGCTGCCGCACAAGATGGCGACACAGTTGCAATCGCTGCTTTCAATACGACGGGACAGTGGTTAGGAGCGTTGTGCGCTTCTTTAATAGCCGGTCTAGATCCAGAGGCATTTGTAATCGGCGGCGGAGTCATCGATGCTGGTGACATTTTGCTGGCTCCGACCAGAGAGTCTATGCATCGACTAACGCCATTTAATGGAAAACGACCATCGCCAGTAATTGTTCCTGCCACCTTAGGAAATGACGCCGGCTTAGTTGGCGTCGCTGATCTGGCGCGGAATTAAATTTTAATTCTCAAAGGGATAAGACAAGCCAATCTGAGCTCTAATCTCATCCATAGTTTCCATGATTGATTGAGTATCTTGAAGAGTCATCAGATCTGATTCTTTTTTACCTGATTTTATTAGGTTAGCAAACTCAATTGCTTGCTCCCGCAAGCCATGACCGAGATACTCCTTTGGGTAGTTAATAACCTCGCCACTAATACTTTTTAAAGTCATACTGGTGGGCGTGTAAAAGCTACCTTGAATCTCTAAGGTCGCTTTTGTTCCAATTATTGTTGCGGTGCAGGGAGTTTTTATCGCAAGAGTGGTGTGCAGATTTGCTTGACGGTTAGCTTCATACTCAAAGATTATCGAAGTGCTTTCATCAACTCCGGTGGATGTAAAACTTGCCCGGGATGTAATTCTTTGGGGTTTCCCAAAGATAAGGTAAGAAAGAGAGATCGGATAAATTCCCAGATCAAGCAGAGCGCCACCGGCTAACTCTGGAATGTGCAATCTGGGATGTCTCTCGGCTGGGAGATTTTGGCCGTGGTCGGCATATAAAAATTTAATCTCGCCCAATGCCTCTTGTTGAAGAAGTTGTTTAATTAATCGATAGTGGGGCAGAAAACGGCTCCACATTGCTTCGACAAGTAGGAGATTCTTTTCCTGAGCTTTAGCAATCATGGCCGCAGACTCTTTAGCGTTGACGGCAAATGGCTTTTCACAGAGCACTGGCTTGCCATTTTGCAAAGCTAACAAGGTGTTAGGAGAGTGAAATGGGTGCGGGGTTGCCACGTAAACCCCATCAATATCCGCTTGAACTAACTCCTCATAGCTTCCGAAAGCATTTCCGCCAAACTGATCTGAAAATGCCTGGGCGGATTCCAAGGATCTAGAGCCAACTCCGGCGATCAAATGTCCGTCAACAAAGCTCAAATCTTTCGCAAAGGCCTTTGCAATTGATCCAGTTCCAATAACACCCCATCGGAAATCGGTCATATTGCGACACCGTCATCATCAATCTCTTCCTCCGGTTTCATCTGCCAGAAAAAAGTGAAGACGCCTGCGACCAGAGCAATCGCACCGGGCCATGCCCCCAAGCCCAGGGGATCAAAATTCAAAAACTGTACAGCTGCCGCGTAAACCGGTCCGCCTATTACACCAATGAGTGCACCACGTTGAATTTGAGTTAGTTTGGGTAAAGGCTTGTTGTCACCCTTATATTTTTCGGCAAACTCGGAGCTCTCTAACTCTTCAAGAAAGGTGGAGGGTGAGGATTCATCAAGAGACAAACCGGAGACAATTGCAGCAAACTCTGCATCTATCAAATCATTTTCATCACGGCGCAGATCACCTGCCAAAACATCCTTCATAAAATTTAGAGACTCCTCTACAAGAAGTTCCAAATCATAATCAAGGGCTACATTGTGGAAGGAACGTTCAAAGATAACCTCTCGAATGTCAATTGAGGAAACATTGTCAATTACTGTCTCAGAATTTTTTGGATCTACAACATGATCATTGATTGAGTAGCCCACCATCAGTGGTACATCAACTAGATGTAACTCCCGTCTAACTTCGCGCCATAGCTTTTGGAGAGAGTGCAGAGCATGCAATGGGGTTCTGCCGTAACTATGTTTTGGGGGATTAGGAGCCGCGACATCGGTGCTACGTCCACCTACTGAAGGTATGAAATATTTGAGTATCGGAACGAACTTCAAAATCATCCGATCATCTTGAACTGCTGGGTTTACCAACATCATGCCTTCAATCTCTCGTCCTCTTTGAGCCGCTAATCTCAGCGCCAGTGCACCGCCCATAGAAAATCCTGCGACAAAAACTCTTTCATGTTTTGCAATTAATCTATCTAAGGCCCTATCAATCTCTGCATACCATTGTTGCCATCTTGTCTCGTTCATCTCCTGCCAATTGGTGCCATGCCCAGGAAGCTTTGGAACAAGAACCGTGAATCCAGATTGATGCAACGATTCTGCCCAAGGTCGAACCGATACTGGGGAACCGGTGAAGCCGTGAATCATCAAGATGGCGACACCACCACCAGATAGGTGAATTTCTTCACTGTTGGGAATCACGCTCACGACACGCATATTGTCACAAGTAGAGCAAAAGGCTCTAAATTAGGGCCGTGGCATTAAGAAAAAAGCGCTCGATGCAATCATCGGTTCAATCGATGGTGCAAGGGGACAAGTTGGCATATGGCCTTTTGAAATCTTTCTTGCTTCCGGTGCTGACATTGTTGTTTCGCCCAAAAGTGCGTGGCTTAAGAAATGTTCCATCATCAGGTCCGGTAATCATCGCCTCAAACCACTTATCTTTTAGTGATTCAATTTTTATGCCTTTGGTAGTTCCAAGGAAGGTTACCTTTCTGGCCAAGAGTGAGTACTTCACATCTCCCGGCATAAAAGGTTTAGCGAAAAAGTTAACCTTCATTGCTTTAGGTCAGGTTGCCGTAGACCGCGCGGGCGGTTCGAGAAGTGAAGCGGCTTTATTGACCGGTTTATCAGTGTTGGCTGAAGGTGGTTGTTTGGGAATCTATCCAGAAGGAACAAGATCTCCCGACGGAAGACTTTATCGGGGTCGTACTGGCGTAGCTCGCCTAGCGATGGAAAGTGGTGCACCCGTAATTCCAGTTGCCATGTTTAATACCGCTGAAATTCAGCCAACAGGAAAAGTACTCCCCAAGATAATGCGCGTGAAAATGGTTTTTGGCGAGGCAATGAACTTTCCAACTCCCGAGAAATCCAATGACCCAGAGGAGTTACGGAAAGCAACCGATGCGATTATGAAAAAGTTACAGGAGATGTCGGGACAAGAGTATGTAGATATCTATGCCTCGCAGGCTAAAGAGGCTATTGAGGAAGAGAAAAGAAGAAAGCGGAGTAGCGAGGAGTAATTACTCTGCGCCGAATATTTCTCTTCGGTCAGCGATGTATTTGCAGTTCTCACATTTGGAGTCACGGACTGGGGTAGGCCCAGAAATTACCTCGATGAAATCCTGCAATCTTTCCTGCAAGCCATCTGGGTTTCTAATTATTGGAAACCAAGAGCTATTCAAATTTAAGGAAAAGCCTGAGTATGGATCTCCGGAAGTTTTCTTTGGGGACCAGACCAATAAGCCAAGAACTGAAACCTTTCGAGGCTCACCTGAGACGGGATTTTCCAGGGCAAAGGCGTAAGCTTCTAATTGCGGTGCATAAAAATCACTTTTGTCATTGTCTCTACCTTGAAACTTACAATCAATAATTCCGTAGGTTCCATCTTGAAACTCCATCAAGAGGTCGTATTTTCCTCGAATCGCATATGGAGATGGTTTTCCGTTGTATTCAATAGGAACAGATTTAACCCAACCACCTCTATCGAGAACCCGACCCTCTTTAATCTCGGAATGAAGATGAGCGGAGAGCGCGTTATTGAAATGACCTTCTTGTAACGCAGATAGCTCTCCAACCAATGGCATGAATGAAGGGGCTTTAACTCCGTGGTTGTAATTGAGCCATAGACATCGGTGGCAGCCATTCCAAGAAAAGGTAAGGTCGCTGGGGCTAATAAATTCGCGGGCTTTGCTCATGAGGGCGATTCTGCCCGTAGCCACTGACAAATCTGGGATTACAGGGCGGAGATCAGGGTGAAAATTCCCAAGATAATCATTACCAATCCACCGATGCGCCGCATAGTTACCAAGCGGGTCGGGGTAGTGGCCATCCACTCTCTAACCGTTCCTGCGATTAACCCCCAGGTGCCATCAGAGAAAAAGGCCAAGACGGAAAATGTTGCACCCATTAACACCAATTGGGATGTCACATTGGTGGAACCTTTATCTATGAACTGCGGCAAAATCGCAGCGAAAAAAACTAAACCCTTTGGATTTAATGCTCCAACCCAGAAACCATCCTTCGCTGATTTCAATGGTGAGGGCCTTAACTCTCCTTGATTAACCATATCGGCTGCGTGAATTTTGGAATGCTTGATTGCATCAATACCTAAATAAATTAAGTACAAACCACCAAGTAGTTGCACTGTTATAAAAGCAATCTCACTGCGCTGCAAAATTGGTCCAAGTCCAAAGGCCACCATTAGAGAAAGAGTGAATGCGCCAGTTACATTTCCAGCTACGGTTGCAACAGCGGTTGCTCGACCCCAAGCGATTGCGCGGGCAATTATGAAGAGAACACTGGGGCCCGGAGCCAAAATAATCACCATAGCGGCGACTAAATACTCGGGGTATCTTGCTGGGAAATCCAAACTCACTGGTTGATTCTACAAAGTTATTCGATAGAGAAATGACAAACGCCCGACCAATCGGCCGGGCGTTTGCGCTAAGAGGCTATTTAAGCCGCAGCTTTAAGCAGCATTGGTGCCGCGTGACTTGGAAATAGTGTGGAATACACGATAACCAATCACAGCCACCAAGGTTGCGTTGATGATTCCATTAAATGTGAAATCACCGCTGGTCCATGAGATATCTGCGATACCGATGATCACTGCAGCAGCAGCAACTATTAGATTTGTGGAATCAGCAAAATTAACCTTTGCCTCAATCCAAATCTTGGCACCGAGAAGACCGATCATTCCAAATAAAGCAACCTGGACACCGCCAAGTACGCCACCTGGAATTGCGCTGAGGACTGCACCAAACTTCGGCGAGATAGAAAGAACCATCGCACCGAGAGCTGCAATCCAATATGCAGCGGTTGAATAGACACGAGTAGCTGCCATTACGCCGATATTTTCAGCATATGTAGTTGTTCCAGAACCACCGCCAGCTCCAGCGATTGTTGTCGCCAAGCCATCAGCAAACAGGGCATTGCCCATCTGATCATCTAGATCTTTTCCGGTCATAGATGAAACAGCTTTAACATGGCCAACGTTCTCAGCAATAAGAACAAGGACAACTGGCAAGAAGAGAATGATTGCGCTCATCTTGAACTCAGGTGTAGTAAATGTCGGAGCTGCGATCCACTTTGCGGCTTTAATGCCATCGGTATTTACATCGCCCATCAAGAAGGCGACGAGGTAGCCGACAACGACTCCAAGGAAAATAGAGATTCGTCCGATAAATCCGCGGGAGAATGCTGCAAAAAATGCAATTGCAACAAGTGTGATAGTTCCAAGAACTGGTCCTGAAGCTAAGCCACCTTTTGCTGCGCCTGCCAAGTTAAGACCGATGACCATAACGATGGTTCCAGTCACGATTGGAGGCAGCATCCAGTTGATCCATCCAGTTCCAACTGCGCGAGCTACTAATCCAACAAGCGCGAGAAGAACACCGGTTGCAACGACTCCACCTAAAGCAACAGCCATACTGTCACTCTTAACTGAAGCTGCGATTGGAGCTAGAAATGCAAAGGAGGAGCCGAGGTAACTAGGCACCTTGTTCTGTGTGATGATCAAGAAAAGAATGGTTCCCAAACCGGAGAAGAAGAGTGTGGTCGTGGGTGGCAGACCTGTGAGGATTGGAACCAAGAATGTGGCTCCGAACATGGCTGCGATGTGCTGTAGGCCAACTCCGATGGTACGTGGCCAACTTAGTCGTTCATCTGTGGAAACGACCTCACCAGGCGCGATGCTGGTTCCGGTCCCGTGAAGCTTCCAAGATAAGAGACTCATAAAGAGGTCCTCATTTCTAGAGCGCCCTAGTGAATCGATAGATGACAAGAGGGTGCGGGCAATCTCTAAAGCAAGAGGGTAAGACCGGTGCCTGGTTACCCGGGGGTATGACGCGCCCAATCTGAGAAATTGATAACGACACTCTCAATTGGGCGTTTGCATTCCCCATCTGAGCGGTTTAATATCTATTCGATATATCGATTCGATATAAAGAGTTGAGGGGGAGAGATGCGATCAAGAGCCGAGTCCTTGGAGTTCGCACTCCTTGGCCTGCTCGCCCAAAACTCCCTGCATGGTTATGAGCTGCGCAAGCGCCTGAGCTCGATATTTGGCCCATTCCGAGCTCTCTCTTTTTCAGTTCTATACCCGCAATTAAAGAGAATGCTCGAGGCCGGGTTAATTGCTCAGGCAGAGGTGCCAAAGGGTGGCCGCTCTAAAAGAGTACGTCTGGTTTACAACATCACCACGGCCGGAGAGCAACGATTTGCCCAGATGACTGAATCTGTTTCACCCCAATCTTGGGAGGATGACAACTTCGAAGTACATGTCGCATTTTTCAGTCCAACCTCCACCCGTAATCGATTAAGAATTCTTGAGGGACGTCAACGTCGCCTTAAGGAAAAGGCTGAAATTCTCCGAGCGGATTTAGAAAAGTCCGCTGTTGGCCTTGATAAGTATCTAATCGAGTGGCGTCGTCACTCGCTTGAAACAGCTGAGCGAGAGATCGCCTGGTTAGAAGAGATGATCAAATCTGAAAGGAAGTCCGCGTGACCTCGACAAATGAAATCCGCGTAGCCATCGTTGGAGTTGGAAACTGCGCAAACTCTCTAATCCAAGGAGTGCACTACTACAAGGATGCACCAATCGAC
This sequence comes from Candidatus Nanopelagicaceae bacterium, assembly GCA_018882885.1. Taxonomy (GTDB): domain Bacteria; phylum Actinomycetota; class Actinomycetes; order Nanopelagicales; family Nanopelagicaceae; genus MAG-120802. The sequence goes on from VERG01000007.1 coordinate 11,621, forward strand.
CAGGAGATTCCTGGATTAATGAATGTTGTGGTTGGTGGCTATCACGTCCGCGACGTTAAATTCGTTGCCGCCTTTGATGTTGATGCCAAGAAAGTCGGTCTGGATCTAGTCGATGCCATGTGGGCTAGCGAAAACAACACTATTAAGTTTGCAGATGTCCCTAAGTCGGGTGTAACTGTATTGCGCGGCGAAACTCATGATGGTTTGGGTCGTTACTACAAAGAAACTATCTCCGAATCAACTGCAGCGCCGGTTGATGTCGTAAAGGCACTTAAAGATGCCAAGGTTGATGTTCTGGTCTGCTACCTACCTGTCGGCTCAGAAGCTGCAACGAAGTTTTACGCTCAATGTGCAATCGATGCTGGATGTGCCTTTGTAAATGCCCTTCCAGTATTTATCGCCAGCACCCCTGAATGGGCTGACAAGTTCACAAAGGCTGGACTACCAATTGTGGGAGATGACATCAAGTCACAGGTAGGCGCAACCATTACCCACCGCATTCTTACGAAGTTGTTCCAAGATCGCGGAGTTAAGGTTGATCGCACCTATCAATTAAATGTGGGCGGAAATATGGATTTCAAGAACATGCTAGAGCGTGATCGTTTGGAGTCAAAGAAAATCTCAAAGACCCAATCTGTAACTTCGCAGCTGGATTACGACATGGGTCCTGGAAATGTTCATATTGGACCATCTGATTATGTGCAGTGGCTTGATGATCGTAAATGGGCTTTCGTACGCCTTGAAGGACGTGCCTTTGGTGATGTTCCTTTGACAATTGAATACAAGCTTGAGGTTTGGGATTCACCAAACTCTGCAGGTGTAATCATTGATGCGGTGCGTTGTGCGAAATTAGCTTTGGATCGCAAGATAGGTGGCCCCTTGCTATCGCCATCCAGCTACTTTATGAAATCTCCTCCAGAGCAGTACTCTGACGAAGAAGCGTTAAATCGCACCCGTAATTTCATTGAAGGAAAGCTAGAAAGATAGTCCTAATTGAAAAGAGCCCCTTGGGAAAACCCAAGGGGCTCTTTCTTGCCCTCGCGGAGAGTGGAGGGTTTAAACCGTCACACTTTCAGGGGTGCGACGGAGATGCATGAAGCCGAGAATAGAAAGAATCAACATGACTACACCTCCGGCTACCGCTGCCCAGGATGCATACATCGCAATCTGACCTAACTGCCAAAATGCATAGGCATTACCCAATAGACCTTTTAATGTCTCTCCCATAAATAGTGTCTGTCGTTGCCCCATCAAAGTTGCAGCATTTGCTGCTAATTCAGTGTTTGTTGGATCTGCCTTTGATGCTGCGCTGGCTGCAAGTGCTGCACCGCTTACCTCAGAGTAAGTCTTTCCACCTGCGATGCCCTTCACATGGGCGCCGATGTAGTGCTGTGCATAAGCAAATGCTTGATCACCAGTTGTTAGTTGCAATCCAGCAAATGGCTTAAGCGCCGCTTGATCCTCTTCGGACAATGCTTTGAAGCTATCGCTATCAGCGGCTGGAATCATGATGTTTTGTGCTGTCAATTGATCGCTCACATTTTTATCTGCGAAGGAGTAACCCCAGTTCAGTAAACCTGCTGCTACAAATAGAAAAACCGACAAGCCCAATCCAATCAGGCTTACAACTCGATCAATGGTTCTGCGTTTCATAACTACCTCTCCTAAATCTTGTAGTTCTCCAGAGTCTCTGGATGGACCGTTAGGTCTAGTAGTTATGAAACAACTTTTTCAGCTTAAATAACTCTCATTAACGAGTGCTAGCACCTCACAATAACCTCAAGAGTGATAGCACTTAGATCTAAATCACTTGAAACAAAGTTTTAGTCAATATGGCGATTGCAAATCATTTGACCATGTGGCCCCAGCTCTAGATGCTGGCAAGGGATATTTAACTTATCAAATGCTTTATCTCCAAAGTGTGCCCGGTATGCCAATGCAATTAAAACTCGGATATTTATATCTGGTCCGGATTGGACTCCAAGGGCCTTTGCCATTCTGGAAACTGTATTTTCGACAACCTTTTCGGTATGGGATGTTTCGCGAGCAATCGCGGCATTTGAAAGACCTTCGCATAGATGCGAGGCAACCAGATGCTCGAAGGGAGTGAGATCCCTTGTCAGAATAGTTAATCTCTCCATGATGCTCTTTCATCGACTTGTCTGATTGAGATAGATAGGATTCGGAGATGACCGAGGTCCTAACTTCCCAAGATGGTGCAATTCTAACCCTCAAGCTAAACCGCCCTCAGAAGCAAAATGCCATCACCAGGGACATGTACAGCACATTGGTCGATGGGCTAAAGCAGGCAAGTGATGATTTTGGCATCCGCTGCGTTGTCATAACCCAGGAAGGCCCACATTTCACCGCCGGCAATGATCTTTTTGATTTTCTTAACGCACCGCCTTTAGAGCCGGGCTCGCCGGTAATGAACTTTTTAGAGCAGATTCACAGTTTTCCCAAGCCATTGCTAGCAGCGGTTTCAGGCAATGCGGTTGGAATCGGAACTACTATGTTGATGCATTGCGATGTTGTCGCTGCTTCTCCCACTACTCGATTTTCTATGCCCTTTGTGAATTTAGGATTGGTTCCAGAGGCCGGCTCCAGCATTCTCTTCCCAAGATTGGCTGGATATCAAAGAGCGGCACAAGTCTTTTTGACAGGTGATGCTTTTAGCGCAGATTATGCAAAAGAGATTGGCTTAATCGCTGAAATAACCGAAACTGCGTTGGAACGAATTTACGAAATCGCGAATCAAATAGCAGCACAACCACCCAATGCGGTTTTGCAGACTAAGGCGTTATTAAAGAGCGAGCTGCATGACAAAGTCAGTGCGGTCATGAGGGCTGAAGGGGAGTTGTTCCAAATGGCCCTGCAATCTGATGAGGCTCGTGAAGCTTTTATGAACTTCCTATCAAAGAAGGGAAAGTAAATGTCTCTAGCCGGAAAGAGAATCTTCATCACGGGAGGCTCACGTGGAATTGGATTAGCGATTGCTTTGCGGGCCGCCAGAGATGGTGCTTCAGTAGCTATCGCTGCTAAGACCACCGACCCGCATCCAAAGCTTCCAGGCACAATTTTTACCGCTGCCCAAGAGATTGAAGCTGCTGGCGGAAAGGCGTTGCCCATCCAATGTGACCTTCGGGAAGAGGATCAAATCGCTGCATCAGTAGAGAAAGCTGCGCAAGAGTTTGGTGGACTAGATATTCTGATCAATAATGCGAGCGCAATTAATTTAACTCCTACTTTGGCAACTCCAGCCAAGAGATTTGATTTAATGTTTGATGTAAATGTTCGAGGCACATTTCTTACCTCTCAAGCGGTTATTCCACATCTTCAAGAGAGCGCCAAACAAGGTCGCAATCCGCACATTTTGACTCTTTCACCACCGCTTTCCATGAAAGCAAAATGGTTTAAGCATCATGTTGCTTACACAATGGCAAAGTATGGAATGAGTATGTGCGTACTGGGAATGTCAGAGGAGTTCAAACGGGACAAAATAGCTGTCAATGCACTGTGGCCCAGAACCGCAATAGATACCGCAGCTCTACAAATGATTCCTGGAGTAGACACCGCTGCCTGTCGCACCCCTGAAATATTGGCTGATGCGGCCTACATAATTCTAAATCGCCCAAGTGATCAATGTTCAGGAAACTTTTTTGTTGATGATGAGGTGTTGGCTTCAGAAGGTATTACTGATCTCGATAAATATGCGGTGGTTCCAGGGACAAAGGATTTCTTACTAGATTTCTTCTTAGACTAAAGGGCAAATCCTTTAGGTAGCTCTAATCGATTCGCAGTCAAAAGCTCTGCGTTTTTCAAAATGGAGTCTGTTGAACCATCAGCGACAATTACTCCGCCCGAGAGAATGACGGAGCGCTCGCATAATTCATATGCAAAGGGCAGATCATGGGTAACCATCAAGAGCGTCACATCTAAAGATCTGACGATATCGGCCAATTCACGACGTGAAGCTGGATCAAGATTTGAGGATGGCTCATCCATCACCAAAATCTCCGGCTTCATCGCCAAAACGGTGGCTACGGCAACTCTTCTTCTTTGACCAAAGGAAAGGTGATGCGGAGGTCGATCAAGGAACTCGTACATACCTACCAATTCGAGAGCCTCTTTAACTGCATTTTCTAATTCGGAGCCACGCAATCCCGCGTTATATGGACCAAAGGCGACATCTTCGCCCACAGTTGGCATAAATAATTGATCATCTGGGTCTTGAAACACAATGCCCACCTTGTGTCTAATCGCAGAAAGCAACTCTTTATCGTTGGAGTTGACCAATTGTCCTGCAACGCTGACAGTTCCCTGCATTGTTGGAATGATTCCGTTCAAATGCATTACTAAAGTGGTTTTACCTGCGCCATTTGGTCCAAGTAAGGCAACTCTCTCTCCACGTTTTAGCTCGAGGTTTACACCAAATAACGCTTGGTGACCATCTGGATATGCATACGCCAAATCTTTGACCTGCAAACTCAAATTATTCATTCATTGTCCTAGCGCAAAAGCGGTTATGGAGATCAGGGTTGCCAGAAACGGAAGAGACAGACCGCTCATCAAATCAGTCTTACTGCTTTTGATATTCGCCTCCTGTGGCATTAGACCCTGGTAGCCTCGAGAGATCATTGCCAAGTGAACTCTTTCACCGCGTTCATAGGAACGAATAAATAATGCTCCTGCAGATTGGCCCAGCACTTTCCAATGTTGTACACCAGTTGCTTCAAATCCCCTTGAGGCTCGAGCGATTCTCATCCTTTCCATTTCGTCATTAACCACATTCATATACCGGAGCATGAAGGTGGCGATTTGAATGATCAAAGCCGGGATTCTTAAGCGCTCTAGTCCTCGCAACAACTCTCTCGCAGTAGTTGTTGAGGATAGGACAATTGCGGTGAGAATCCCAAGTGTTCCTTTGGCAATAATGCCCAAACCCGCCAGCACGCCTGACTCATAGATGGTGAAACCTAGAATTTGAAAGCTTTTTCCGGTTCCGAAAAAGGGCATCAAAAATGCAAAGAGCACAAATGGAATCTCTATGAGAGAGCGGAAGAGCACGGTTTTAATGGGAAGTTTAGCCAACCAGATTGTCAGGAAAATTAAGGCGAAGAATCCGAGGTAGGCGGGGTAGCGGGTTATTGGCGTTGCTACTGCAACGATAATGAATAGCAGGGCAGATATGAGCTTAATGTGTGGCGGTAGATCATGAATGAAGGTATGGCGATGAATATAAAGCCGCTCGCCAACATCGTGGCCATGATGATGTGCTTTGGCGGCGATGATTACGACTTCTTCTTCAATAGATTAAAGAGAAGAATTCCAACTAAGGCGGTAACGAGGATGCCTACCAAGCCGCTCAAGCCAACGCTGAGTCGCTCATTATCTACTCCAGATACTCCGTAATCGGCGAGAGGAGAGTTGGCAACAGCAGAGTCTTTTGCGGTATCTAAAAATCCCTTATCTTCTGCAACCTTTTCTAGTCCATCTGGATGCGATGATGCGTAGTAGGAGACTCCGCCCGCAAGAGCCGCAGCAACGATGAAAAAGCCGGCATAGAACTTCTTCAGAGAGCCTTTAACCTCGCTCATGCTGTTTTTACCGCCAATTTTGGTTTCTCCTGTCTCCATCCATAAACCAAATCAGAGCGAGTAGAGATAATCGCAGAGACAGTAACCATGGTTATCAGTGCCTCTCCGATTCCAATCAATACATGTGTAGAGAACATGGCAGCGAAAACTGTTGAGGCAGGAGCTGTACCTGTTCCTCCGACCGCGTACTGCAATGCAAATGCACTTGCCGAAACTGGCACGGCGATTAAGGCAGCGATCGCAGCGGCAACTGGAATAGAGCCACGAGTTTTGGGCATTATCTTTTTGATTGTCACAAAAACGAATTGGCTAGCTAGCACTGCGATGATACTTAGGTTGAAGATATTTAAACCAAGTGCTGATAAACCACCATCGGCAAAGAGAAGTGCTTGCACACCGAGAACCACGGTTACCGCCAAGGAAGCAGCGTATGGCCCAACCAGAACGGTAGCCAGCGCACCCCCTAGTAGATGTCCACTAGTGCCTGCTGCGACTGGAAAATTGAGCATCTGAACCGCAAAGATAAAAACCGCTGTAAGGCCAGCCATGGGAGCGGTGCGATCATCTAGCTCGGTTCGAGCCTTTTTGAGGGCCACCGCAGTGCCTGCGACCGCTAACAATCCAAAAGAGGCGGATGTCGGGATATTTATGAACCCATCAGGTATATGCACGTAGCTATCTTATTGCAAATAACTTGCAAATGCACCCTACTTGCAAAAAGTTAGATTTCATCCCGCCAGGAGCTCCATAGCTTGGCATAGGCCCCGTTGGCCTTCAGAAGCTGATCATGTGAGCCCCACTCGGAGATGACGCCATCTTCGATAACAGCGATTAAATCTGCGTCATGTGCGGTTTGTAGTCGATGTGCGATGGCAATCACGGTACGACCTGCAAGGACCGCTCCAAGGGAGGCTTCTAGATGTTTTGCGGCTTGTTGATCAAGCAGGGAGGTGGCTTCATCCAGAATCAAAGTGTGCGGATCTGCCAGCACCAATCTGGATAATGCTAGCTGTTGAGCTTGAGCCGGAAGTAAACGCACTCCGCCACTGCCCACAACTGTTTCTAAACCTTTTTCTAACTCTTTAGCCCAGGGCTCTGCATCAACCGCCCGCAGCGCTTGCCAAACCTCTTCATCAGTGGCATCTGGTTTTGCCAAGGTGATGTTGTCACGCAATGTTCCAACAAAGACATGGTGCTCTTGTGTTACCAAAGCAACCTCAGTTCTTGCCTTCTCTATCGGCATGTAACCAATCTCTGCACCACCAACGGTGATGCGTCCTTGATTAGGTGGTTGTACTCCAGCCAACAATCTTCCTAAAGTTGATTTGCCAGCACCCGAGGGACCAACAATTGCCAATTTAGTTCCGGGCTCAATCATGAAAGAGATGTCTTTTAATACATCCTTTCCACTTCGATATCCGTATCGAACTTTCTCACCAGCTATATCTCGTCCTGCAGGAGCACCTTCGCGAATCTCGCGATCTTCTACCTCGTGAATGCCGAGCAAGCGAGAGAGCGAGGCTTTTCCAGTTTGCAATTCATCAATCCACCACAGCATCGCCTCAATCGGGCCAGCCAGCATTTGAGCGTAGAGAATTCCAGCTGTGATTGTTGCGATTGATGCCATGTCACGGTTGTAAAAATAGGCACCCATCATCAAAGCCGCAGATACGGGCAGGATGTAATTTATTTCCACGACTGGAAACCATCGAGAGCGCAACCTTAATGTGTAGCGCTCCCATTCAACCCATCGACTTATGGATGCATCGGTGCGATTGATGCGCTGTTCTCCTAGTCGCAGGGCATCAATTGTGCGTCCAGATTCTGCGGTTTCAACTAGTACGGAGTTCACAATGGCGTATGAAGATGATTCAACGCGATAAGCCTGAGGAGAGCGGCGCAAATACCAACGGGTCGCTGCAAAAACAAAGGGAATTCCAATGAATACTGCGGCCAGAAACAGCGGTGCTGTCAGCGCGATAGCGGTGGATATTCCGAAGATTGATACTAGGCAGATCGTGATTACCGGAACCGCGTCGCGCACCGCCCAAGTTATGTGATCGATATCAGTAGTGGTTCGAGTTAATAGTTCGCCAGCGCCAGCTCGCTCAACAACATTGGGCGGAAGTTCAATTACTCGAGTAACAAACCTCTCTCGCAAAGCCGACAACACGAACTCGCCAAGAATTGAGGCCCTAACTTTTGTGAAATAAACAAAGATTGATTGCAAAAGTAAAGCTGCGATTACGATGTAAACAGTATTTTTGACTTGAGTTGCATCTGGTCGATTTTTCAACTCTTCCAACAAACCGCCGAAAGCTCGAGGCGGTATTAGTGCTGCCGATGTCGTAAGTAGCTGCAAAATTGCCACCCAAAGGAATCCACGTTTATGACTCCACAGCAGGTTCCACATATGAGAGTTAACAGTGGCCTCGCTAGCAATCGGCAAACGGTTGGCTGACTTTTCTAATCCGAAACCTTTTTCGAGACGTGTAGTGTCCTTGGGAGGTGCGGGATAAGCCGTGCTGGGTAAAGAGTTTTCATCGGTGGGTCTAGGCGGTTTATTCCACTTCATTCTCCGCGCACCACCAATCTCTTATAGTTGTCATTCTGCTTCAACAATTCAAAATGATTACCGACCGCCGCCACTTTGCCCTCTGTAATCAAGAAAACCTTATCCGTGTGATCCAGTAAAAGCGGACTAGTTGTGAAAACTACCGTGGTTTGCTTTCCTCGAATCTGCTTTAAGCGTGCAGCAATACGAGCCTCGGTGTGAGCATCAACTGCGCTAGTTGGATCATCTAGAACAACTATTGGAGCATCTACAAATATGGTGCGGGCCAATGCCAATCTCTGACGTTGGCCTCCGGAGAGAGTGCGGCCGCGTTCGACAACTTCGGCGTGGTATCCATCTCCCTCCAATGAATCCAAAATATCTGCAGCAGAGGCAGCTTCTATAGCCTCTTCAAGGCTAACTCGACCGGTGTTTTCTACATTAAATAAGGTCGAGATAGTTCCCGAAAGAATTGCGGGTTCCTTCTCTTGTGCATAAATGTGGGCTCGAATTTGGTCCCGAGCTATCGATGACAAGGGCTGTAGGTCAACATTCACCTGCTCGGAATCCAAATAGCCGCCTAGTCTATCGACCAGCTCATCGGCGGTAAGAGAGTTGTCGCAAACCACTCCAATGAATTGATTTCTGGAAATAAACAAACCAGATTTCAAATCTGTCAATTCATCAAAATCATTCGGGAAATTCAAATCTCCATGCTGTTGAAGATTTTCAACTTGAAGCAACTTCATGACGCGTTTTGCCGCGACCACACCCGATGTAATTCGTTGTGCAGATTCAGTGAGAATCTGTAATGGGATCATTAAAAAAGCGCTGTATCCGTAAAAGGCAAGGAGTTCACCCACCTTCAAATCGCCGCGACTAACTAAATTTCCTCCCACCCAAATGACTCCGACAACTAGAGAGCCAGGAAGAATCACTTGCAATCCATCTAATAGGGCGCGCATTTTTGCGGTTCGCACCGCTGCCGCTCGGACATTTTGCGAGGCAAGCTGAAAACGTTTAAGGAAGGTTTCTTCGCCGCCGATACCACGCAAAATACGAAGTCCGGCTACCGTGTCCGCTGCTAAACCAGAGGATTCAGAGAGTTTTTCCCGTTGTGAGGATTCTCTATTTTGCAACGGCTTGATAATCGGTCCGATTGCTAACCCCAGTAACGGCACTCCGATGATTACCAGTAAACCTAATGTGGGGGAGGAGTTGATTAGAAGTATTGAAACAACTAAAAATGAAACTACAGCTCCACCTAGACGAGGAATCAGATCGTAAACACGAGCTACTCGCTCAACATCATTTGAATTAATCGCTGAAACTTCGCCGGTTGATACTAATCGAGGAAGATCAGCGCCCAGGTTAACGGCCTTTCTAGATACTAATTGTTGTAGCCGGGTAGCGGCAGAGATCCAGCTTCCCACTGCTCTGCGATGTCTGAGGATTCCAGCTGCAGCTTGAACAACTCCAATTACTAGAGCGCCAAGCACGGCGGCCTGCAACTCTGCGGAATTCTCATCGGCGATCGCTTGAATTCCTCGACCCAAAATTCCTGGCATCAAAGCAACACAAAGCAGATTAATGATTCCAAAAAAAGTTCCCATCAAAACAATCTTGCGTTGCTTTACACCTATCCACCATAAAAATCTTGGGACCGAACGCAAATCTGGTATCCCCGGATTTGCAACCGGTATATGGTCAAAGGGCGTCGCAGACATAACCAGCAAACCTTACTAGTTATTTAGCATGAGCGAGACTGCATAAGAGTAAGATGCAACGGTGCCACAGCTCTCCAAATCAGCAATAACTTGGATCTCACTCTGGACCGTTTATGTTATTTGGGGCTCAACCTACTTCGCTATTGCCTACGTCATCGAGACCATGCCACCACTTCTTGGCATGGGGATCAGATTCATGTTGGCTGGCGTGTTACTTTTCCTTTTTGTATTAATCACAAAAGGGTGGTCGGAGATAAATATTCCGAGGCCGCAGATTGTCACTTCAACAGTTATGGGTTTTGTCTTATTGGGTTTTGGACTGGGAAATGTTGCGGTTGCTGAAAAGCATGTTCCTTCAGGCATCGTTGCGTTAATAATTGCAGCATTGCCACTATGGATTGCGATATTCCGAACGATCTCTGGTGAAAGACCTACACGCCTGAGTTGGCTGGGATTGATTATTGGATTCTTGGGTGTAGCGCTGCTCTTAAAGCCAGGAAGTGTTAAGGCTGTAAGCGGGGAGAGCTCTTCTACCGTTGTCTTCTTCATGTTTATGGTTTTAATCGGAAACATTGGTTGGGCGTTGGGCACCTATCTAGCGCCTCGTTTTCCTTTGCCTAAGAACGCCTTGGTTTTTACCGCTTATGAGATGTTGGCCGGCGGGATTTCACTTACCATCGCTGGATTTATAAATGGAGAGAGTTTGGCTGATTTTTTTGATGCCTCCGCCTGGTCCTGGCTGTGGTTCGGTTATCTGGTGCTCTTTGGCTCAATAATTGCCTACAGCGCTTACCTCTGGCTGGTGTCTAACGCACCAGTCTCTCTCACCGCAACCTACGCATATGTCAATCCAATCATCGCCGTTGCTTTAGGGGCGATCTTTCTTGATGAGGTAATCACGATAAATTACGCAATTGGTGGTGCGATTATAGTTTTGGGCGTATTGGTAGTTGTATCAGCTGAAAGTAAAAAGAAGTCTCAATTATAGATTTACTATCTCAGTTACCAAAGTGGCGCGATTAACAATCAAGATTTGATGATTTTCAAGCAGTTTCCAACCCTCTTGATTCCATCCTGAAGAGGCCACCGCAACCCCATTTTCATCCAATCGATAGCGCAGTTCATAGTAAACATCATCAGCCCAATCAGGCTTGTTGAGTGGATCATGCTCAGATACCACAATTAGGTAATCAGAGTTCAAGATCATTGAATTGATAGAGCTGTACTTGAAACGCTCCTTGATTCTCTTGATGGCATTGACAACGCCTCCAACAAATCCTGTCTTTTCAATCTCTGTAAGTAGATAAAGAAAAAATAACTCACTGTCAGTATCTCCAGTACGCAATTTGATGAATTCTTCAGAGATGGAATCCCTCAAAGTTTCATAAGGAGATAATGCGCCATTGTGAATGAAGGAAATATCCTGATAATTGAAGGGATGCGCATTTTGTTGGTTTACTGGCAGACCAGGCGAGGCCCATCTAAAGTGTAATAAACCGGCGAGGCCCGACTCAGAGTTAATGGTTCTTGAAAACTCATCACTCTTCTTCGCTGTTTGTGGTTTCTTAACAAGTTGAGTTTGATTCCCACCATCGAGAGCAATTCCCCAAGAGTCGTGATGTATCTCAGAGAGTTCTAGGAATTGCGAAAACTCCTCTCCGATAAAGGCCGGAATAGTGGTCTTAGATTTTGCGCTGAAGGCCATTAGGCGACACATAGCGAAATACTATCTCGCTTTAGTAATCGGGTACCCTAGAGAAATGCTACTTACAGCTCTCGTCATTATTGTGGTTGTGGCTTACATAGTGGAATCTCTTTTGGATCATCTCAATCAGGGTACCGCTTGGAATCCCTTGGATAAGAAGATTGCTCACTTATACGATGAAAAGGAGCGCGCGAAATCTATCGCTTACTCTGCAGAGAAGACTCAATTTGGGTTTATCTCTGCCACATTCTCAACCGTACTCATGATTCTCGCTTTAACCTATGGCTGGTTTGCCAAGTTAGATGAGTTTGTTAGAGAGCAAGTCACGAATCAGATTCAGATATCACTTATCTTTATTGCGGCCTTGGGTGTTATTTCTTGGCTTATTAATTTGCCATTTGCTCTATATGGAATCTTCCGAATCGAGGCGAAGTATGGTTTTAACAAAACTACATTGAAAACCTTTTTTGCGGACGCACTCAAAGGTTCATTGGTGGCGGTTCTGTTTGGCGGCGCCCTATTGACAGTGTTGTTATGGCTGTATCAAGAGCTGCAAAGTGGGTTCTGGATCTCTGCTTGGGTTGTGATAACGGCCTTCTCACTTTTCATGTTCATGTTTGGCACCAAACTGATCCTGCCACTTTTCAACAAGTTAAAACCGCTTCCAGAAGGAGAGTTGAAAGCTGAGATTCAAAGGTACTGTGCCTCACAAGGTTATTCCATAAACCGTCTATTTGTGATGGACGGGTCCAAGAGATCGACTAAGGCAAATGCTTTCTTTAGCGGTTTGGGCCGGAGCAAGACAATAGTTCTTTTCGATACCTTGATTGAGAAGCTATCGACCAAGGAAATAGTCGCTGTTCTAGCTCATGAAATTGGTCATTACAAAAAGAAGCACACCTTCTCAATGTTCATTTTCTCTCTAGTCCAAAGCTTTGGCACCTTTGCTCTACTGGGCTGGCTTCTGAATTATCCAGAGCTCTCCACGGCTTTAGGTGCCCAGCAGCAGAGCTTTCACATCTCAGCGCTAGCGTTCTTCATTTTGTTTACCCCTCTTAGTATTTTGTTGGGATTAATCAATAACAGTTGGTCACGTCACAATGAATTTGAATCCGATACATTTGCAGCCCAGACATATGAAGTTGCACCCATGCGTTCGGCATTGGAGAAGATTTCTACAGATAGTCTGGCAAATCTCTCGCCGCACCCTTTGTACGTTGCCTTCAACTACACTCACCCAACTTTGTTGCAGAGAATCAATAACGTAGAGCGAAAGTAATTAGATATAAAAAAAGGCCCACCGAGGTGGGCCTTTTGAATGACATCTTAGATGTCGTAGTAAAGCTCGAACTCAGCTGGATGAGGACGGAGGCGTACGTAATCGATCTCTGATTTACGTTTCCAATCGATCCAAGTTTCGATGAGATCCTTGCTAAAAACGCCACCGCGGGTTAGGAACTCGTGATCGCGCTCCAAATTATCGATTACCGCATCAAGACTTCCCGGTACCTGAGGAATTGATTTAGCCTCGTCACCCTCGAGCTCGTAGATGTCTTTGTCTACTGGTGCATGTGGCTCAATTTTGTTGATGATTCCATCTAGGCCCGCCATCAAGATTGCTGCGAATGCAAGATACGGGTTAGAGGATGGGTCTGGGCAACGGAACTCAATGCGCTTTGCCTTAGGACTGCTTCCGGTAATCGGAATTCGGATACATGCAGAACGGTTACGAGCTGAATAAACCAGGTTAACTGGAGCTTCATAACCTGGAACCAATCTCTTGTAGGAGTTAACCGTTGGATTGGTGAACGCTAGTAGTGATGGTGCATGCTTTAACAAACCACCGATGTACCAACGTGCCATATCTGAAAGGTTTGCATAACCTTCGCCCCAGAACAATGGCTTGCCATCTTTCCAGAGTGATTGGTGGACATGCATTCCGGAACCGTTGTCACCAAAAAGTGGCTTTGGCATAAAGGTCACTGTTTTATCGGCAGCCCAAGCGGTGTTCTTGATGATGTACTTAAACTTCATAAGGTCATCACCGGCATGCAAAATATCAGTGAAGCGGTAGTTGATTTCCATCTGACCTGCTGTACCAACTTCATGATGGGCGCGCTCAACATCTAATCCCACCTTGGCTAAATTCATAACCATCTGATCACGTAGGTCAGCGAATTGATCAGTAGGAGAAACTGGGAAATATCCTCCCTTGATACGGGTGCGATAACCGCGGTTTGGAGTTCCATCTGGATCATTGTCTATTCCAGTGTTCCAAGCACCTTCATAGGAATCCACTTCATAGAAGCCAGAGTTCATTTTGGTTTCGAACTTAACCCGATCAAAAACATAGAACTCAGCTTCAGGCGCAAAGTACGCGGTGTCGGCAATTCCAGTAGAGCGCATGTACTCAACAGCTTTAGCAACAATCTGACGTGGATCGCGACTATATGGTGAGTTGTCATCTGGATTTACTACTGAGAAGTGAAGCACCAAAGTCTTCTCTTTGCGGAATGGGTCGATAAATGCGGTTTCAGGGGCTGGAAGCAATTTCATATCTGATTCATGAATCGATTGGAAACCACGAATCGATGAACCATCAAACATCAAACCTTCAGTGAAAACCTCTTCGGTGAACTGTGAAGCTGGCACATTAAAGTGATGCTGAATGCCAGGTAGGTCAATGAAGCGCACATCAACTAACTTCACATCTTCTTTCTTTATGAAGTTAAGAACTTCTGTAGCATTCTTAAACATATTTCTCCTGTAAATAGTTATTCAAAGCTCGCCACTGAGCCGCAAATCAATGCCCTAAACCTATGGGGATGTGGTGAAAAACCCATAACCGAACTGTTACAGAAATGTTTCATTTTCTGGGGGGAGTAGTAGGTTTTCCGCATGGAACGAGCTGGTCTAGGACGAAGATTTGCCGCTATCTCCATCGATTGGGCGATCGCTACCTTCTCGGCGGCCCTAGTCATCCCACTTCAATCCAGCTCACTAGGACCATCCCTGACTCGGCTCGGGGTTTTTGTTCTAGAGGTTGCACTGCTTACCTCTTTGGGTGGCGCCTCCGCTGGCCAGCGGATTATGAAGTTGAAAGTTTTGAGTTGGCCGGATTATCTTTTTGTGAAACCGACCGCCGTTTTTCTGCGCACCGTTTTAATCGCCTTGGTGATCCCTGCTGTTATAACCGATCAAGATGGCAGAGGATTACACGATCGAATTGCAAAAACCGTTGTTGTAAAACTTTAACGAGGTTTTGGCATCCTCATATTTTTTGGCATCGGACCTTTAGGTAGGGCGATATTCATTCCACCCACCGCTTTTAATCTCGCACGTAGCTCACGAACCTGAACGGTTGAAAGCTTCTTGGGAAACTTTTTCATCCGCTTTTGTAGTTTGCGAACTGAAACCTCTGATTCACCGGAACCAATCACCATCTCATGAACTGGTACGCCAGGAGCAAAACGTTCCATCTTCTTCTTTTCATCATTTAAAAGTGTGCGGACACCAAAGCCACCTTCAGCAACGAGCACTACTCCAGCCTTTCCAACGGCACGATGCACCATATCTTGCGCTTTATTAACGCTAACTGCGGGGGTAACGGTCCAACCTTTTCTTATCGACATCAAAACGCTGGCAGCGGCACCAGGTTCTCCTTCAATCGAAGCATAAGCGGCACTACTTGCCATTCTTGTGAAATAGAAAAATGCACCCAACAAAGCTAAAGGAAAGGTGAGAAAAGCTGCGTAACCAGGTCGACCTAACTGAGCACCTAAAGCGATTCCAATAATCCAAAGCGGGGCAAATACCGCCAAACAGCGCAGCAGTACGAAGGAGTACTGTTTTTTCGCCAATGCATAGGCATCTCGTATTGTTTTAAAACGAACTTTCTTTGGAGCGTTTGGATCCTTCTTTTTCCTTCCGAACATCTCTTAAAGTTCCTTTCGAGATTCTTTTGCCGCCATTAACTCTTGTTTGGTAGGTGCCGTACCGCCCAAGCTGGCGGGAGCCCAGCGCTGGCCGATAGGGGAGTCAGGATAATCCTTTTGCACCTGATTCAATAAATCATGCAGGCTGGAACTCAGCTGGTTCATAGCATTATCAAGTGAGTCAGATGGTGCAACAAATATGGGGGAACCGACTGAAACAAATACTGGATATTTGCTGCGAGAAAAATCTCGAGGCAACTTCTTCGTCCAAACCCTTTGCGATCCCCAAATTGCAGTTGGAAGGATGGGCGCGCCAGATTCCTGCGCCAACCTAACAACCCCATTTTTCATATCCTTTAACTCAAAACTTTGAGAAATAGTTGCTTCGGGAAAAACTCCAACAATTTCTCCGGAACGTAAAGCTTTCAATGCCGCTATGAAAGATGGACCGCCATTATTACGATCGACGGAAATATGTTTCATGCCACGCATAAGTGGACCAGCAACTGGATTATCAAAGATTTCTCTTTTTGCCATGAATCTAACCAAACGCCCGGTTGGCAAGACAGCGGTACCGGCAAATGCAAAATCTAAGTAACCGATATGATTCATCGCAAGAATTGCTGGACCTTTTACTGGAATATGTGATTGTCCGTAAAAGGTGAATTGAATATCTAAATACCGCCAAAGAGTTTTTACTAAACGGATGATTGGTGGGTAAACCAACTCAGCCATTATTGGCACCAGAACGCGCTGCCATTGCTTGTTTGTAGAGCCTTCCAGCGCGGTAACTCGAACGCACTAATGGTCCACTCATGACACCCGCAAAACCAAGTTCCTCAGCCTCTTTAGCTAATTCCACAAACTCTTGCGGTTTGACCCATCTTTCTACGGGATGGTGCAATGCCGAAGGTCTGAGATATTGAGTAATAGTTATCAAATCGCAACCCGCAGCTCTCAAATCAACTAGTGCTTGAGAGATCTCCTCGCGGGTTTCTCCCATACCCAAAATCAGATTGGATTTAGTTATTAAGCCAAAATCACGGGCTTGGGTGATGACATTGAGGGAGCGTTCATAATTAAATGCCGGTCTAATTCGCTTAAAGATCCGAGGTACGGTCTCTAGATTGTGAGCAAAGACCTCTGGTCGACTTTCAAATACCTGATTCAGCAAATCACTCTTTGCAGAGAAATCTGGAGCAAGCATTTCCACTCCACAACCAGGAACCAGATTATGAATTTGATTTATGGTCTCTGCGTAAAGCCAAGCGCCTTCATCCTCAAGATCATCTCTGGCGACTCCGGTAACGGTGGCGTATTTCAGACCCATCGTCTTTACAGATTCCGCAACTCTGCGAGGTTCATCACGATCTAAAGGCTGTGGCTTTCCAGTATCGATATTGCAAAAATCGCAACGACGGGTACATGCTTCGCCACCAATTAAAAAGGTTGCTTCTTTATCCTCCCAGCATTCGAAAATATTGGGACAAGCCGCTTCCTGGCAAACCGTGTGCAAACCCTCGTTTGAAACAAGGGAACGAAGTGCCGTGTACTCGGGGCCCATTTTGGCCCGAGTCTTAATCCATTCTGGCTTTCTCTCAATTGGAACCGCCGCGTTACGGGCTTCGATTCGAAGTAACTTTCTTCCATCCGGCGCAATCACAGATGACCCACCTTCATTAGAGCCTCGAACATATAGCGTTCGAGAACTGGTGTGACCTCTGCAATTTCAACTTTGCGATTCAATTCAACTGTCATGGAGGTTACTTGGGCATCTGAAATTCCACATGGAACTATGCGATCAAAATAGGAAAGGTCAGGGTCAACATTTAAGGCAAAGCCATGCATTGTGACACCGCGAGCGACTCTAATTCCGATTGCTGCGATTTTGCGGTCTCCCTTTTCATCCCGAAGCCACACGCCAGATCGTTCACAATATCTTTCTGCATTCAAACCAAACTCATTGCATACTCCGATAAGCGCGGTTTCTAACTCTCTGACAAAGCCAACAACATCATTGGGGTTTCTAAGTTTTACGATTGGGTAGCCGACAATCTGTCCGGGGCCATGAAAAGTAATCTTTCCGCCGCGATCAACCTCTATAACTTTTGATCCATCAGTGGGTAACTCACTGTCCAAAGTTCTGCGCCCGGCAGTAAAGATCGGTGGGTGTTCCAGCAAAAGCAAAGTGCTGGGCTTTTCCTCATCGGCAACCGCAGCATGAAACTCCCTTTGCAGCTCCAAAGCGCTCTCATAATCGACCAAACCAAGTTTCTTGAGTGCTAGTCCAGAGAATTTAGGCGAGTAAGCCTGAATTGAGTCAGATTGGGTGGCGGTTGCTGAACTCATAGGGAGAGCCTAACTTCATCCGGCGGTAAACTCCCATCCTGGACTTCGACCCACACGCCAAAGTGGAACAGTGGCCGTTGCCCAAATCACTCTAACTCAGCATCCCAAAGCTAAGGCCTCCAAAGCTAATGCGGCTGGATCAGGTATGAGTCATTAGTGTCGAAAGAGAACCGAGAAATGAAGCAAGAGGAGCGAGTGTGTCAGAAAACGTAAATGTTGAGTCCGGTAGCAAAAAATCGGTAAAAGGGCGCAAGGCGCTTTGGTTGGCTGTGGTGGCAATCATTACTTGGTTGGCCATCGGTGGCTTCTCCGGCGCGGCCTTTTCAAAGATTTCAACGGTTCAGGAGAATGACAACTCTGCATTCCTACCTGATAGCGCAGAGTCGACAATAGCCAACAAAAGTATCGTTAAGTTTTCTCAACAATCTGCCGATGTTTTGCCAACTCTACTTTTGCTAGTTGGCGATTTAAATCCCACGGCAAACGCCCAAACATTTGCTGCTGTGAATCAATATGCCGCAACTCTCGGTGACAAAGTTCTGCCTGAATCTGGCAAACCATTAAGCAGTTATTTTGCACCCACTCCCATCCTGCCAATACCCGCTCCAGACGGCAAAGCTATATTGATCAACGTTTCGCTAGATTCAGCTATCGCGGGTGAAAACATTGATGAGGAACCAGTTCTGCCATTGATCATTGAGTTCATTCGAGAAGATTTGGAGAAGAATTTCGGAGCGTCAGGTTTGCAAACACATGTAACTGGCCCCGGCGGAATTTTTGCGGATTTGTTTGATGCCTTCGGCTCTATAGACACTCGACTACTTCAAACAACTTTGATAGTGGTTGCAATAATCTTGATAGTTGTTTACCGCTCGCCATTCTTGTGGATTATTCCATTGTTCACAGCGGGTACCGCATTAGGTCTGGCAACAATGATTGTCTACTACTTAGCTAAAGCCAATGTTGTTGATTTGAACGGTCAAACTCAGGGCATTATGGATGTTTTGGTTCTAGGTGCGACAACGGATTATGCACTTCTATTAATCTCGCGGTATCGGGAAGAGTTGCATCACCATCAATCTCGTTTTGAAGCAATGAAGATCGCTTGGCGTGGCATTGTTGAACCAATCTTGGCCTCCGGTTCAACTGTGATTGCAGGCTTAATGGTGCTGCTACTAAGTGACCTTTCCAGCAATAGGGGGTTAGGTCCAGTTGGCTCCATTGGTATCGCAGCCTCTATGTTGGCAGCTTTAACACTGTTACCAGCACTATTGGTGGTTTTCGGACGATGGATTTTCTGGCCGAAGATCCCGAAGCATGGACAAGAGGATGAAAAGTTAAGTGGTATTTGGTCCAAGGTGGGCTCCCTTGTCGAACGCAGAGCTAATAGAGTTTGGATTGCAACCGCAGCGATACTTCTCATTTTCGCCGGATTTGCACCAACTTTGAAATCCGATGGATTGGCTCAAACCGAAGCATTTACCGCAAGGACTGATTCTGTTATCGGACTTGAAAAACTAGGGGAACACTTCCCAAGTGGTGAAGGTACGCCAGTCGAAATTGTTGTAGATGAGGCTGATATTGCCTCTGTCTCAGCTGCCGTATTGCAGGTTGAAAACGTGGCAAATGTTGCTCCAGTAACCAATCTCGACCCGGTCACCAAACAGCCAACCGCAGAACTCAAAGTTGTCGAAGGTCGAGTACTCTTAAATGCCACCTTGAATTTGGCTGCTGACTCAACAGAGGCAAAAGCTTTAATTCCGCTGATACGCGAGGCAGCGAAATCTGTAAATCCAAATGTTTTAGTTGGTGGTCAGACCGCAATTGGTTTTGACATCGACCAATCTTCGAAGCGCGACAATCGCGTAATCATTCCGATTGTTTTGCTTTTGATTGCGATAATTCTTGGCTTACTACTTCGTTCAATACTTGCAGCCGGACTCTTATTAGTTACGGTGATTTTGTCTTTTGCCGCAACTCTTGGGGTTTGCGCACTGGTATTTGAACATGTATTTGGCTTTGCTGGTACCGACGCCTCATTCCCACTCTTTGCCTTCGTGTTCTTGGTGGCTTTGGGTATTGATTACAACATCTTCTTAATGACTCGAGTACGCGAGGAATCAATGAAGATCGGCACTCGAGCTGGAGTTATTAAGGGTCTAACAGTTACAGGTGGCGTTATTACCTCTGCCGGAGTTGTTTTAGCGGCTACCTTTGGAGTCCTTGGCGTTCTACCTTTGGTGTTCCTAGCAGAGCTTGGCTTTGCCGTCGCCTTCGGAGTCCTACTTGATACTTTGGTTGTGCGATCACTATTGGTTCCAGCACTTGTAAGAGTAATTGGGCCAAAGATTTGGTGGCCTTCCAAACTTCAGCATCAAGAAAACTAAGGGAATTTAATGGGCATGAAAGTTGGCATTGTCGGTTATGGGTTAGCCGGTCGTTACTTTCATGCCCCAACCTTGACTTCGGCAGGGTTTGAAGTTTCTACAATTTGCGCGCGTTCTATCCAGCGCAAAGCTGATGCCCACGCCGATTTTCCAAATGCGGTACTGGTTAATTCGATAGAAGAGTTGTTGGATGAGGATTTAGATCTCGTGGTAATTGCCTCAACAAATGAGGTCCATGCCCAACATGCTCTTCAAGCAATCAACGCCGGAGTTCCAACCGTCGTAGATAAACCAATGGGGCTCAATTACCAGCAATCTAGCGAGATATTTGATGCAGCTGATAGTGCATCAGTTCCAATTACCGTCTTTTTCAACCGATTATGGGACTCTGATGCGCTGACACTCAAACATGCCGTTACAGTCGGAGCCATAGGAAAGCCATTTCGATTGGATTCTCGTTATGAGAGATTTAGGCCAGATATAAATCCCAACTCTTGGCGAGAGCAAAACTCTTCTCAAGATGGTGGCGGCTTATTACTTGATCTGCAATCGCATCTGGTTTCCACAGCTCTTGATTGGTTCGGCGATGGAGATTTGGTGTATTCAGCAGTTCGTTCAGTTCGGGGAGCCGCTGATGATGATGTTGTGCTGGTACTGAAGCACCACTCAGGCGTGGATTCTTATCTGTCTACTAGCTCGATAGTTGGCGCACCGGGTCCGCGCATTAGATTAAATGGAGATCAAGGAACTCTAGTTGTAACAGATTTAGATCATCAAGAATCATTTATGCGTAAAGGTTTGATTCCAAAACCTGGTGAGTGGATTGCTTCTAATGACATATCTAGTGAAGCGCGAATTTGGAAAGGAGATAGCTCGTACAACTTCCCCGGAGTAGCCGGTAACTATCCTCAGTTTTATCGTCTAGTGAGGCAAGCCCTTGAAACAGGTAGCGCAATGCCAATTTCCAAAGATTTTGCGTTGAGAGTTGCAGAGATTATTGACCAGGCAAGAGCCATGAGCGTGAGAGATTAATGGAGACAGAAGTACTTGTTGTTGGTGCTGGATTAGCAGGATTGAACTGCGCAAGAATCCTGAAGGAAAAAGGCTTCAAAGTAAAGGTGCTTGAGGCCAACACCAGGATCGGTGGCAGAATGGCAACTGATTTTGTTGATGGCTTTACTCTAGATCACGGTTTTCAAGTAATAAATCCAGCCTATCCTGAATTAGTTGCCAATCAGCTAGTTGAAAAACTTGAATTAACTCCGCTGCCAAAAGGTGTGGAGATTCAAATTGATGATCGATTTATCCTTCTTGGAGATCCACGAAAATCTCTTTCATATTTGCCGGGCGACCTTTCTTCCCGCACCGGCAATCCGGCAGAGAAACTTCGCTTCCTGCAGTTTCTATTCCAAAAAGCCCCTGAAGTTGATTTAGGTACCGCTCTCAACGGTGCTGGGGATTTCTATCGAAAAGTAATCCGTAACTTCTTGATGGGGGTTTTCTTAACCGATCCAGATTTGGTCTCTGCCGTCATGGCCAGGGAGTTGCTCCACTGGTTTGTTAAGGGGAATCCAGGGTTACCAAGAACTGGCGCCCAAGCATTACCAAGGGCTTTGGCACAAAATCTAGAAATTGAGTTTGATGCTAGAGTTACAAAAATTACGGAATCTGGTGTCCAAACAAATGATGGTGTCCGCACATCAGAATTTGTAGTTATCGCAACTGATGAGGTTTTTGCAAGAGAAATACTTGGTCAGGCAGCGGTTGATATGAACTCTTCAACCACTTGGTATCACGCGGTTGAATTAGGCGAGATTGAAAGTAAACATTTGCGGCTCGGTTCGAGCTATGGAGTTGTTAATACCATTGCCTTATCAAACCTGGTCAAAGAATATGCACCTTCTGGTAAAACCCTAATTTCAACTACCACACTAAATAATCAATCGGAACGCGGAATAAGATCTGCGCTTTCTCGAATCTGGCAAATGCCAGAGTCCAAATTTCAATATATAAAGCACTACGAAATAAGTAAATCGCTACCAAAACATCTACCGGGAAAGCCACTTTTATCTCCGGTAAAAATTAGTGATCGAATCTTTGCCGCAGGGGATTACTTAGCTGTTCCTTCCCAACAAGGTGCTTTACAGAGCGGAAGGCTAGCTGCTGAGGCGATTATCGCCAGCAGTTAAACCAGTTTGGCCAAAGCCGGTGCGATGTGCGGATAATCAAAGGTAAAGCCAGAGTCAACTAACTTCTGTGGCATTACCTTCTTCGAACCGAGAATTTCAGAAGAGAAACCGCCCAAGGCAATCTTCAATGCAATACCGGGAACAGGAAATACAGCCGGACGATGCAATGCTCGTGCTAGCGCAGAGGTGAACTCCTGATTGGTAGCGGGATTGGGCGCGGTTAAATTGACCGCACCTTCTACTGGCTTTTCGAGAAGATGACAGATCGCGCGGATTTGATCATGAAGCGTAATCCATGACCACCATTGCTTACCGTTTCCTAACTTTCCGCCCAAGCCAAAACGAAACAGTGGCAACATCTTGCCTAACGCCCCACCTGTTGGATCAAGAACGAGACCAGTACGTAGCTTTACAGTTCTGGTTTCGGTAACTAAATCTGCAGCGGCTTCCCACTCCTTGCAAACCGCTGCAAGAAAATCATCACCAGGTCTATCTTCTTCAGTAACTGCACGATTGCCAGTTTCACCATACCAACCGATAGCGCTAGCTGAGATAAATACCTGAGGCTTTACCGTATTTACCGCGTTAGCAATAGTTGTTGTGCCAAGTAATCGGGAGTTCAAAATCTCAGCCTTGTATTTCTTGCTCCAGCGTTTGTCGCCAACATTGGCACCTGCTAGATGAATAATCGCATCAACGCCTTCTAATGCATTTAAATCAACTGTACCGGCGGCTGGATTCCACTGAATTTCATCGGCGGAAATCACTGGGCGTCGCACCAATTTTTGAACAGTATGGCCTTCAGACTTCAAGTGCCCAATTAACGCGGTGCCGATTAATCCTGATGCGCCGGTAATAGCAATTCTCTGCGGAAGTGACATTAGAGCCCTAAATCAGATTCGAAGCGACCCTCTTCTAAACGCTCCTTAAGTGTGCTCAAGAAGCGAGCTGCATCAGCGCCATCAACGATGCGGTGATCGTAGGAAAGCGCCAAATAAACCATTGAGCGGATTGCGATGGTTTCCCCGCCATCTTCACCTTTTACAACCATTGGACGTTTTACGACTGAACCAACACCCAAGATTGCGACCTGGGGTTGATTGATAATCGGTGTATCAAATAACGCACCACGAGAACCGGTGTTGGTAATAGTAAAGGTTCCACCACCTAGATCATCAGGGGAGATCTTGTTATCTCTAGTTCTAGAGGCAACATCAACAATCTTTCGAGCGATGCCGCCCATATTTAAATCACCAGCATCACGAATTACGGGAACCAACAAACCGCGATCGGTATCTACTGCAATCCCTAGATGTTCAGCGCCGTGATAGGTGATTTGATCACCTTCTACCGAGGCGTTAACAACCGGATGTTGTTTTAATGCTTCACAAACCGCCACTGCAAAAAATGGTAAGTAGGTTAACTTCACACCTTCACGGGCTTCAAAGCTGGACTTCGCCTTGTCGCGCAATCTAGCAATTTTCGTAATATCTACCTCTATTACAGTTGTTAACTGTGCACTTACTTGTAGTGATTCCAACATGCGAGCTGCAATTACTTTGCGCAATCTCGACATCGTTACTGTTGTTCCGCGCAATGGTGAAACCGCTACTTGAGTTGGCGCTTTAGCGATTGTTGGTGCGGAAGCCGCTGCAGGTGATGGAGCAGCAACAGAAGGCTTTGCTACCGCTGCCAAGACATCTTCTTTTCTAATTCTGCCCCCGACGCCTGTACCTTTTACATTCGCAAGATTCACACCATTTTCGGCAGCAAGTTTTCGCACGATCGGTGTTACGTATGAGTCATCAAGAACGCCCGTCGCAACAGCTGGCTTAGCTACTTGAGGCGCGGCCTGTGCAGTTACTTGTGGAATTAGTGGGGGAGGAGTAGTCGGTGGTGCAGGCACTGGTTTTGGAGCAGTAACAACAGGAGCCGCTGGAGCTGGTGCCGCTGGCACTGCAGGAGCTGGTGTTGCCAGAGCCGCACCGGATGCGCCGATACTTGCCAGGCGAGTACCAACCGCCACAGTTGAATCAACTGAAACCTCAATTGAGAGCAAAACTCCAGATGCAGGAGATGGAATCTCTGTATCCACCTTGTCTGTCGAAACCTCTAATAATGGTTCATCAACTAAAACATTGTCACCAATATTCTTCAACCAGCGAGTGACAGTTCCTTCTGTAACGGATTCACCTAGCGCTGGCATAACAACTGGAGTTGCAGCCCCGGTTGTTGTTTGTGTAGCAGCGGGTGTTGGCGCGGGTGTTGGTGCAACAGCAGGAGTCGGCGTTGGCGCAACAACAGTTGGAGTTGGCGCGGGTGTTGAAACTGGAGCTGCAGGGGTAGATGTTGCAGTTGCACCGTCAGCAATGATCGCCAACTCTGCGCCAACTGGTGCGACGCTATCTACCGGGACAACGATCTTCTGCAAGATTCCTGCCGCAGGAGAAGGGATCTCAGTATCTACTTTGTCAGTTGAAACCTCTAATAGCGGTTCATCAAGAGCCACCTGATCGCCCTCGGACTTGAGCCAACGAGTTACTGTTCCTTCAGTTACGCTCTCGCCAAGAGCTGGCATCTTCACCGAGAAACTCATTTTGTTAACTCCAATCTTTGGTTGGAACCACTGAACATAATTGCTTTCCCTACAGAGCGAACCTTATCCATGTGCATGAAGCGGCTTTCCGGCCAATGCCAAGTGGGCCTCGCCCATAGCCTCAGAGAGTGTTGGATGCGCATGAATCAAAGGTGCAACATCGTTGGCATCTGCCTGCCAGTTGAAAATCAATTGCGCTTCGGCGAGGAGTTCGCCAACTCGAGAGCCAACCATATGAATTCCAAGTACTGGACCGTTTTTCTCTCCCACCAATTTGATTGAACCAGCGGTTTTTAATATCTGCGCCTTGCCATTTCCGGCAAGATCATAATTAAGTTCGACAACTTCATAACCTTTGGCTTTGGCAGCAGCGGTAGTCAAACCAACTGAAGCAACCTCTGGCTCGGAGTAGGTAACACGTGGGACACCGTCATAGTTGATAGCTCGAGGATTTAGGCCGGCAATTTCTTCAGCCACCAAAATTCCTTCCCCAAAACCAACATGAGCTAATTGCAGGGTTGGAATCAAATCGCCAACTGCCCAAATCCCAGGGATGTTGGTGCGGCATTTCTCATCAACCAAGATATAGCCACGATCCATTTTGATGCCCTGCTCCTCATAACCTAACCCTTGAGAGACCGGACCACGTCCAACTGCGACCAATAGAAGTTCTGCATCAAAACTCTTGCCATCTTCAAGAGTGACAGTAACTCCCTTAGCATTCTTTGTTGCGCTCTTAAACTTTGTACCTAATTCAAAGTTAATTCCACGTTTGCGGAATGCCCGCTCTAATTGTTTGCTGGAGGATTCATCTTCTAGTGCGACTAAGTGTGGCAAGGCTTCAATGATTGTTACCTCTGCCCCGAAAGACTTCCAAACAGAGGCGAACTCACAGCCAATAACGCCACCACCCAAAACAATTACTGACTTAGGTACATGGGTCATGTGCATTGCGTGATCACTTGTTACGATGGTTTTTCCATCTACCTCTAACCCTGGAAGTGATTTGGCGTATGAGCCAGTCGCTAGAACTACATTCTTTGCGTTGAAGCGCTGACCATTTACCTCAACAGTGTCGCGGGAAACCAATTTTCCAGAACCCTCGACATATGTGATGTTTCGAGATTTAACTAGACCTTGCAAACCTTTATGAAGTTTGGAGATGACACCATCTTTATATGCGTTAACTGCAACCATATCCATGGAATGGAACTCAGCTTTTACGCCAAATTCAGCGGAGTGGCGTGCGCTGTCGGCAACCTCGCCGGCATGTAGTAGGGCCTTTGTTGGTATGCATCCGCGGTGTAAACAGGTCCCGCCTAGCTTGTCCTTTTCAATAAGCACAACCTGTAGACCAAGTTGAGCTGCACGTAGCGCGCAGGCATATCCACCACTGCCGCCACCAAGGATTACCAAGTCGAAATTAGCCACAAGAACCTCACACTCTTTTTCTTATAACCGCTGATCTAAATCTTGACCTTTAACTACTGTCCTATCCTGCCAGCATCAACGACCTGCTGCGGACTCGGCAAGGGCCACAAGGGTGCGAAGTGCGACACCTGTTCCGCCCACCGGGGTGTAACCGTGAGGTTTCCCATCGTTATAGGCCGGTCCAGCGATATCTAAATGCAGCCAAGGGAGCTCAGGAGCCACAAACTCTTTCAGGAATAGCCCAGCAACCAACATTCCACCCATGCGATCTCCGATGTTGGCGATATCGGCAACAGGGGAATCTAGAGAGGCGCGCAACTCTTCAGGAAGTGGCATCGGCCAGAACTGTTCACCTGTTGCATCTGCGATTTGCAAGAAGCTTTCAGAGAACTCTGCATTGTTGGTCATCACTGCGCTGGTTCTCGTTCCCAATGCAACTACTTGCGCACCAGTTAATGTGGCAACATCAATCAAGCCATCTAATCCACCAGCTTTTGCACCCACCTCTGCAGCTTTCATCATGGCATCAGCCAAAACTAATCGCCCTTCTGCATCTGGGTTTAAGACCTCAACGGTCTTGCCTCCGTAGATTGTGATGATGTCACTAGGTCTGGTTGCGGTATCGCTAACCATGTTTTCTGCTAGCGGCGCCCAGGCATCAATCGCGACTGGAAGATTTAACTCTGCAATAGCCAAAATTGCGGCGGAGACAGCAGCGGCTCCACTCATATCAGATTTCATTGCCTCCATACCCTGCGCCGGTTTCAACGCAAGACCGCCTGTATCGAAGGTAATGCCCTTTCCAACCAACGCATAACGGAGGAGCTTCTTGCCAGATTTCTTAGGAGTGTAAGAGAGATGTAATAGGCGAGGTTTGTTGGCAGATCCCTGACCAACACCAATAATCCCACCATATCCAAGTTTGCGTAATTGATCATCTTTAAGAATTTCAACTTTGACTCTGCTACCGGTGCTTAGCTTCTTAAAGCGCTGACAAAAAGAATCTGGAGTCAAGTGACTAGGCGGGGTATTAATTAAGTCGCGAACAATATGGGTGTACTTCGCAATTACCTCAGAACGCTGTAGTGCTTTGGAATACTCTGATTTCTTTGCGTTCTTGCTATGAATACTAATTTTCTGTAGCGCCGGCTTACGATCTGTTTTTGAAGTACCGCGAAACTCATCAAATACATAAGCACCTAACAGCGCACCCTCTGCAACTGCGGAGAACTCTGAAATTGAGTTAGCCGGTAGGGCGAATGTTGCGCTCTTTTGGCCGGTCAGTGCGCGGGCAGCAGCTCCAGCTGCACGACGCAGGGTTTCATGTGCATAGGTTTTTTGACTTTGACCCAAACCGGTTAAAACAACAAGTTTTGTGGCGCTGCCGGGAAGTTTGATTACTTCATCAGTAGCGGCGGTAGCCCCTAGATCATCTAGAGCTTCAATGACCGGTGCGGCGTCAAAGGATAAGTCTCCGGTTTCGAGAGAGAACTTTTTGCTCTTCTTATCCCTTGCAAATCCAATTACTAAAACATCGCTTATCGCTGAGCTATCTGTCGCATTAATTGATGGCATTGGGCTAGGTTATTGGAGTGAGTCAATATTCGCCATTACATGAGTTTCATAAGAGCGCGGGAGCAAAGTTGGCCGATTTCGGTGGCTGGGAGATGCCCATCGAATACCCTGCAGCAAATGGCGGGGGTGTTTTGAATGAACATCAAGCGGTTCGACAGGCGGTCGGGATATTTGATGTCTCCCATCTCGGCAAAGTCACCGTACAAGGAGAAGGCGCACTTTCTTTCCTGAACTCAGTTTTGACCAATGATTTGGGTCGACTGAAAGATGGGCAAGCGCAATACAACTTAATCTGTGATCCAGGCACTGGTGGCGTAATCGATGACTTAATCGCATACCGCTTTTCAGAGCGAGAAATTTTTTTGATCCCGAACGCAGCAAATACAGCAGAGGTCGTTAAACGATTAAACGCTGCAAAACCAGCTGGGATTGAGATTACAGATAGACATAAAGATTTTTCGGTCTTGGCATTGCAAGGCCCCAAATCTGATGAGGTTTTAAAGAATCTTGGAATTGCCAGCGATTTAGATTACATGTCATTTAAAAAAGCGAAGCTTGAAGGTTTCGAGATAACACTTTGTCGCACTGGATATACCGGAGAATTAGGTTATGAAATCCTAACTAAATGGGATGAAACATCGCCGGTCTGGAAGAAATTACTCACATTAGTTACAGAACTGGGTGGACGAGTAGCCGGACTTGGCGCTCGCGATACTTTGCGAACTGAGATGGGGTATCCGTTGCACGGCCATGAACTTTCTATGGAGATAACACCAGTGGAGGCAAGTGCAGGTTGGGCTGTGGCTTGGGGGAAAGAGTTTTGGGGCAAATCCCTTTTACAACAGCAGAAATCAGATAAAAACCACAGAACCCTTCAGGCGTTAATGATTACCGACCGCGGCATTCCACGGGCTGGCATGAGGGTATTGGATGAAGCGGGAGAGGTAATCGGTGAGGTAACAAGTGGAACCTTTTCACCAACTTTGAAAACCGGAATTGCACTGGCGTTGATGAACAAGAAAATGGATGTAGAAAGTGAAGTAGTGGTCGATGTTCGTGGGAGATCGAGTCGGGCTGTTATTAAACGTGTTCCGCTGGTTGAATCTCACGTGAAGTAAGGTTTAACCGCAGGCGGGCTCTTCGAAATGAATTGAGAACTGGACCTGCAGTAATCCAAAGCAAAACCCCTGTAGTTACAGCTCGAGGCAGATCCCAAGCCAAGGCTGTTGCTAAATGAAAGACCATAAATCTCTGCAGGTTTTCGATTATTGACGCGCCGGCAATGAAAGAGAGTTGGGTGTCGGTCCCGGTTAACCACGGCCAGAGTTGTAAATCCATGAGTAAACCAAATATCAAGGAGGATGTGATTCCGATTAAGAGTAGTAACAAAATCTCTGATCGTAACTTCATATTCCGATCACTCATCTTAGAAAATGCACCGGCCAACATCCCGATCCAACCTGCGGCCAGCATTTGAAATGGTAACCAAGGTCCAACTCCACCAGTTAAAATTGCTGATACGCCAAGCGAAACAACGCCAAGTGAAAATCCAAAAGTTGGGCCAAATGCGTAACTAGCCAAGATCAGAAGAAACCACATGGGTTCTACGCCGACGGCTCCTGCGCCAACCAATCGCAGAGCTGCAATCAACGCGGATAAGACACCAAGAATTGCAACAGCCTTTGCATCCATAGCGCCACGAGAAATCTCTATTGCGATTAGACCAACAGCAAAAGAGGCAATCAATAACGCGAGCAATCTGGCATGCTCCGGTTGAAAAAGCCAAAATTGCGTGTCAGGTAAATACAGTGGCCAAGTAAATGAAATTAATCCGACTAGCGATCCCATCGCAAGAAGTAAGAAGCTATTTCTGCGCATCTAAATGCCGTTCTGCTTCATTAACTGTTATCCAATTGGTGTGGGGCAACGCCTTGGCAACTTGAGGTGCAAAAGCTGGGGAAGCGTTTAAAACTTGCGCTGTTGAGCCTTCTGCGATTAATTCGCCATCTGCCAAAAAGAGAACCCGATCGGCAACTTCAGCGACTAATTCGACATCATGTGTAGATATCAAAACCGCACGTCCCTCCTTGCCTGCTATCCGTTTAAGAATTTGCACCAATGTTTTCTTCGCTTGGTAATCAAGACCTCGAGTTGGTTCATCTAAAACAATTAATGGAGGTTGCGCCGAAAGAATTATGCTTAGAGCCAGCCCAAGACGTTGGCCCTCTGAGACATCGCGTGGGTGAGAACTCAAGTTAGGGATCTGCATCAAGGATTTATAGATACTCAATGTTGAACCTTCGTCAACATTATTGTCACGATCAGCTTGGTTGCACTCTTCAACAATGCTCTGTCCGTAAAGTAAATCTGTAGGTTCCTGAGGTACATATCCAACATTCCTTATTAATTCCGGACCTTTTAACTGCGCGGGATCATTTCCAGAGACTTGCACTCGACCTTCAATAATTGGGGCTAGTCCGACCGCGCATTTTAAAAGTGTGGTTTTCCCTGCTCCATTTCGACCCATGAGAGCAACAACCTCACCTGCTCTAATGTCTAAATCCACCTTTGATAATGCGTAAGTACGCTGCGAATCTTGATAAGCCGCGCTGAGATTTCTTATTGAAAGAAGAACTTCACCAGAAGAATCCGAAGCGACGACCGCGGTTTTTTGAGCCAATTCAATCTTAGGCGCTAATTTTCTAAACTCTCTAACGCTCAATGGGATGGTGGGCATATTTAAGGCCCTGGCCAATTCAACAAGTGGTGGCGCAATTGACGAGCTTCGCATTACCTCTTCAGCGGTGCCCAGAACCAAAGATCCATCGCCATTAATCAGAATTATTCGATCAACAAATTGAATAACCCTTTCAAGTCGATGCTCGGAAAGAACGACCGTTAGTCCTAGGTCGTGAACCAATCGGTGCAGAATGGAGAGAACCTCTTCGGCCGCAATTGGATCAAGTGCGCTGGTGGGTTCATCCAACAAAAGTAACTTTGGATTAGTAACTAACGCTGCGGCAATCGCAACCCGTTGCTGTTCGCCGCCACTTAACTCCGAAATGTTTCTGCGTCGTAGGGGAGTAAGGGCCAGTAGATCGAGGACTTCTTCAACTCTTTTGCGCATTACATCTGGAGCAATTCCCAGAGTTTCTAGAGAAAACGCGATTTCATCTTCAACAATTTCAGATACAAAAGTATTAGCAGGGTTCTGCCCAACTATTCCGACGACATCAGCGAGTTCGCCAGGCTTTAAAACGGAGGTGGAACGGCCCGCTACCGAAATACTGCCGGAAAGGATGCCTCCGGTGTGGTGGGGAACAAGCCCATTGATTAAGCGAAGCACCGAACTTTTTCCCGCACCGGTATGTCCCATCAGGAGAACAAACTCTCCCTCATTAACCTCAAAGCTCACATCTTCAATAATCGTCCTTTGTGAGTTTGGGTAAATAAGAGAAACCTTTGAAAAGTTAATCACTTTGCCACCGCCGGAGTCAGCATCAAGAAAAAGAAAAGTGCGGCGAATAGAAGTGATGAGATTGAACTTAGTAACAGAAAAGAAGCTAATAAATAAGCCGGCCCACTTAAACCTAATGAATCTCGCAGTTGCCAAATTGGGGCTCTGTACCGAGTGGTTTCCGGAAAATACCCATAACCCCTTGACTCTAAGCTCGCCGCTAAATCTATAGATCTTTCGAGCGAGTCCTCGAGTACTGGCATAGCAACTCGGCGCCAGCTTTTTAAACCAGCTCCAGATTGTCCGCGCAATCTCTTTGCGATGCGCACACGTGTGATACTTCTCGCCGCTTGAGGAGCCACCGAGGTTGCAATCACACTAGCAAGTCCGATTCCGTAGAAGCGACGGGGTAAAACCTTTAAAAGCGAGTGGGGATTGCTCAAACTGTTCGCTAAAGCGAATATGAGTATGAGAGCTGCTAATAAAGTGGCTTCATTAAATGTTGCCTGCAACCTTTGTTCCGTCACTTGGCCGCCCAAGCGGATACCAACCAGAAAATCTGGAAGTTGAATTTGAGGAAGTGTAAAAATCACTGTTCCAGGCATAGGAACGCCAATGAGAAAACCAATTAGCATGCGAAAAGTGAAGGCAATCAGAGCCAGTCGTAAAATCCACTTGAAGCTGGTGCGCCAGTATGAAGAGCCTTTGAATCGCGCAGCCAACGTTAGAGTGCCGGCAATTGCTGCGAGCGAAATCTGCGACTTATCCATAATAAGAACTACAACTGAGCTTAAAACCGCCCACACCCACCAGAACAATGGGTGAAACCCGGAACTTTGAGCGTGGGCGGTTTTCATGGTCTTTATTAACTCAGTTGTTTACTTGCTGCGTTTGCGATTAATGAAGAAGCCCAAAACAATCATGGCCGCCAAAACTCCAAGAAGTATTGGAGCCGAACTGCTCGAGCTCTCTTGAGTTGGGGCAGGCGCTGCGGTTGTGACCGCTTCCTCTGTGGCTGGCGCTTCAATCTCTGCGCCACACTCCGTGCTGGGATAACCAGCAATTCCACAGATCAAACCTGAATCTCCAGCACGAACCTCCAATGCACTTTGCAACACATCAAGACCAACTGCGCCTTTATCAACGACAACGCAATCAGAGAAAAACTCGCGAGGGGTTTCTCCCGAAGGAGCGATGTTGGCACCGCCAAAATCAACTATTAAGCCAACTCTTACCTTGCCAGCTGCTTCAGGTGTCTCACCGCAAAGAGCATTGAAATCAGGATCCATCATCGGATTAGAGGCGGGGATGTCATTGTTACTAAATACGAAGGCCCAGCCCTCTACATCGCCATCATTTACTTTGACAGAAGGTCCAGTCATCGCCGCTGTCCAGGAGTTGGCACCCACTGGAGCATGAAAATATCCCCAATAGCGATAACCCGTTGCAGCATTAGCCGGAGATACAAACTGCGAAATCAAAAGAAAGAGAGTTGATAAGAGTGAAATAAAAGATAAATGAAATCTCGATTTACTTTGAAACATGTGAACCTTTCACAAAGAAAAGGAGTTCACGATGGCGAAAAAAAATTTCCGCCCCGCAAACCTCGACGGGTGGTAAACAAAGCTCTTGGGTGGTAATCCGACTTACCTCTCTCGAAGATCAAATTCGAGATAAGTTCACGGTTGCGGGTCAGCGTCGGATTTTCACCGACTTCCCCAGTCCAAAAGGCTATTAAGTTGTGGCGCAAATAAACCATCAATATGCCGGCACTGCAAGCAGCCACTACGCTCTAGCCCATGGAATATAGACGTCTCGGCAGCTCAGGCATGTATGTCTCTGAAATTACCTACGGCAATTGGATTACTCACGGCTCACAGGTTGAGCAGGATGCCGCCATCAAATGCGTAAGAACTGCGTTCGATCTTGGCATCACCACCTTTGACACCGCAGATGTTTATGCCGGAACTCGTGCAGAAACCGTGCTGGGAAAAGCTCTCAAAGGTATACGCCGGGAGTCCTATGAACTCTTCACAAAGGTTTATTTCCCAACTGGCACTGGGAAAAATGATCGCGGTCTTTCTCGTAAACACATCATGGAATCGGTTCACGCCTCCTTGAAGCGTTTGCAAACTGATCATATTGATCTCTATCAATTCCATCGTTTTGATTTTGAGACACCTCTTGAGGAGAGCTTGTCGGCATTCGATGATCTAATCCGCCAAGGCAAAGTTATGTACATTGGTTTTTCCGAGTGGAACGCTGATCAAATCAATAGCGCAATCAAAATCCAGGATGCGAAGGGATTTAACCGCTTTGTCTCCAGCCAACCGCAATACTCCATGTTGTGGCGGGTGATTGAGAGCAAAGTTGACCCGCTCTGTAGAGCAGAAGGTATAGGTCACATAGTTTGGTCCCCGATTGCGCAGGGCGCCCTGTCTGGAAAATACCTACCCGGCAAGAAACCACCCGCGGGTTCCCGTGCGACCGATAAAAAAGGTGGCGCCAACATGATCTCGCGATGGATTAAAGATGATGTCTTAAATGCAGTGCAAAACTTAAAGCCAATCGCTGATCAAGAAGGTTTAACTTTGGCGCAATTGGCTGTGGCCTGGGTATTGCAAAATCCCAATGTTTCCAGCGCAATCATTGGAGCCTCGAAACCTTCTCAAATAAAGGAGAATGTGAAAGCCAGTGGAGTTAAATTAAGCGGTGAAACCTTGCAGGCGATAGACAAGGTTTTAGGGAACTTACCAGAGAAGGATCCTGCTAAAACAGTGAGCCCTCAACCAAGAGCTTAATTTCGTTTTACTAAATTTTGTCGCCGCGTTTTACTTGAGGCAGTGGTGCTCGAAGGCGACGAATCTGAGTGGAGCGTAACCAGCCATACATTCCCAAACCCTTTAGTGACGCATCTGGGAAGCGAGCGGAAACCTCGCGTTTAATGCGGCGGGTCAGGAAAATTCCATCGACTACTGAAAAGAGCAAAGCTGAGTACATCAAAGCGATCGCAGCAAACTGTACGTAGACAACTGGAATTAAGGTCATAAATAGAACCAGCACAATGATGGGCAAGAAGAACTCGCCGATCGAACGTCGAGAATCAACATAGTTTCTGACAAATCTTTTAACTGGACCCTTGTCGCGAATCGGTAGCGCGTTTTCATCGCCTCGCATGTAGGCCTCACGTTGTTGTGCGCGCAAAACCCGAGCCTGTGCTTTCTGCAATTTCTTAGCCTGCTTGTTTGCGGCTGGCGCTAGTCGGTTTACGACATTTTGCTGCTCCGCCTCTTTGCGTTTTGGAGTTGGCCGACCTTTTTTCTCGCTCATATGGCTAAGGTAAAGCCAGCATTCGCTCAAGTGCAACTCGGGCGTGATGAGCCGTGCGCTCATCTACTTTGATTTGATTGACCAAACGCCCCTCAACCAAGGACTCCATCGCCCATACAAGATGTGGAAGATCAATCCGGTTCATGGTGGAGCAATAGCAGATGGTCTTATCAAGGAAAATTACCTTCTTATCAGGGTTTGCGGCAGCCAAGCGCTTGACCAGATTTAGCTCAGTTCCTACCGCCCATGAACTACCAGAAGGTGCTGCAGAAACAGTTTTGATGATCATCTCTGTACTACCAACAACATCACTATTTTTAACGACATCATGCTGGCATTCAGGATGCACAATCACATTAATTCCAGGAACACGCTCTCTAACCTCTGCAATGTTGTCAGTGCTAAAACGGCCATGAACCGAACAGTGCCCCCGCCACAAAATTACTTTAGCCGCGAGAATCTCATCATCACTTAAGCCGCCATTGCTCTTCCATGGATTCCAAACTGCGCAATCACTTAATCGCAGTCCAAGTTTGAGAACCGCGGTATTTCTTCCTAAATGTTGATCCGGCAGAAAGAAAACTTTCTCGCCCTTTTCAAAGGCCCATCGCATCGCCCGCTCTGCATTTGATGAAGTGCAAACAGTTCCACCATTTTCGCCAGTGAAGGATTTGATCGCGGCGGAGGAGTTCATATAAGTGACTGGAATACTTTTTTTAGCGATACCTAATCTCTCAAAAACTTTCCACGCCTCTGCAACTTGGTTAGCGGTGGCCATATCCGCCATAGAGCACCCTGCAGCTAGGTCTGGAAGGATAACTTTCTGAGCGGGGCTAGTAAGAATGTCAGCGCTTTCCGCCATAAAGTGAACACCGCAGAAAAAAATGAACTCAGCCTCTGAGTTATCAGCAGCAGCCTGCGCTAATTTGAATGAGTCGCCGGTTATGTCGGCATATTGGATAACTTCATCTCTTTGATAATGATGCCCAAGAACCATCGCCTTGCTGCCAAGTGCAGCTCGAGCAGTTGTGGCCCGGGCAACAAGAGTTGGGTCACTGGCCTCGGGGAGCTCACCTGTACAGGAGACGCCGCGCTCGCTGGAGAGGTCTGCACCTTTTCCCAGTAATAGAAGATCGCTAAGCGAGGTCATACTCCATTATCTCCCTAAACGGACATTAAATGAAAAATTGGAATGCAACGAGTAAAGTATGGGTTGCACTCTCCAGTCAGAGTCGAATGGAATAAGCGCCAAATTAGCGAAGAGGTCACAAATGAGTACAGAAGCTACAACTACAGCAACAGGAATCAACCTAACCTCTGGGGCTGCCGAGAAGGTTGCAGCTTTGTTGGCGCAGGAGGGTCGCGATGATTTATCGCTCCGCGTTGCGGTTCAACCCGGTGGTTGCTCAGGACTTCGCTACCAACTCTA
Source organism: Candidatus Nanopelagicaceae bacterium (assembly GCA_018882885.1). Classification (GTDB taxonomy): domain Bacteria; phylum Actinomycetota; class Actinomycetes; order Nanopelagicales; family Nanopelagicaceae; genus MAG-120802. The sequence continues at coordinate 47,882 of VERG01000007.1, forward strand.
TTTTGATGATCGCGCGCTCGACGGAGATACAGTTGTCGAATTTGGCTCGGTAAAGGTTGTTACCGACAAAATGAGTACCCCTTACCTGATGGGGGCGACCATTGATTTTGTTGACACAATTTCAAAGCAGGGCTTCACAATCGATAATCCAAATGCTCAGGGCTCCTGCGCCTGCGGCGATTCCTTCAATTAAAAATATTTAATTCAGAGCATTCAATAGAACAGAAATTAGCTCTTTAACGCTGTCCTGGCTTTGCTCTGTCTTGAAGGTAACTCTAAAGTTTCCATCAATTCCGAATCCCATAGCGGTCAATACATGGCTTGGTTCCATGGCGCCGCCGCCACAGGCAGATCCAGCATCAATTAAAAATCCGCTTTGCTCAACTTTGCGCAGCACCTCTTCGGCGATGACGTTAGGGATTGAGAAAGCCAAGTAACGGGCATCGCATTTAGAAGGATCGCCTGCAACCCTTACCCCTGGTATTGATTCAACAAGTAACTTTCTAGTTAAGTCATTTAACTCAGAAAGTTTTCTATCGCGATCTGCTTTCTCCGCCAACCAATTTTCTAACGCGACCGCACAGGCCAATAGAAGTGGTTTGGAGTAGGAGCCGTAAACCCTTCTTTTATCGATCTGTGGTCCGGGATTTTTCCATCCGCCGCGATTTGAAATACCTATAATCGCAATGCCTTGCGGTCCGCGGAAGAGTCTTGGATCCCAAAGCGCGCTAGACCAGTTTGTTGGGATTCTTTTCAACTCGGTATCTGCTGTCATGTCAGCAAATACCAATTGATTTTCTCGTGGGGTTGCCAGCTCTTGCCTTACCCCAGTCTCCCTGTTGACCGATTGCCAACTCACAATTGAATTTGCGGTAGTTGCATCAAAATCAATTACGCCTAAATCGTCGGGCTGCAAAATCTCCAACTCGCCCTTCAAATCTTGATGTTCCCGGGCGAAGGCGTGAACAACTTGGCGGTCTACGGCTGATAAGAAGAACTTTTTGTTTCGATTGTGTAGAAGTCCAGCTATGGCGGTTTGGAAGCCAAAACCAAGCTCTCCGACAAACTCCAGTTCGGTGCTCTCTACTCCCAAGTTGCTAGCGATGCTCTCTTTGGCTGTTGCGATTAAGTTTCTTAGCCTCGCTGATTGCTGGTGGATTTTTGAGGGGTCGGGCCAACCCTTTGAAAAGAACTCAGAGAGCAAAGCCTCGGCGGCCGGATGTAGCGGTTCCTCACTTTGAAAATCGCGCTCTGTGATAGGGGACACCCTTAGAACGGTACCCGCTAATGGGCTCTAATGCGAGGTGCGACTATCCTTTGCATATGTTTCGCCGCATAAGAATTTTGGCTGCGTTAGCTCTGCTTACCCTCTTGGCCGGATGTGGAAATGAAGAACTGACCGGCGTTGGATACCGTGGAGGGGTTTCCAGTGTTAATGAATCCTCTTTCACTTTATGGCAAGGCGCCTGGTTAACAGCAGCAATTGTTGGTGCGATCACTTTGATTTTGATTCTTTGGCCACCTTTATTTCACCGTAAAAAAGATGGTCAGCCTTTTCCACGACAGACCCAGTACAACATCCCAGCTGAAATTGCCTACACCGTAATTCCATTCATAATCGTTGCGGTGCTTTTTGGATACACAGCCAAAGCTGAAAGCGAAATCGTAAAAGTATCGCCGCCGACTAGTACCGCGGTACATGACATCACGGTAAATGGAATTCAATGGTCCTGGCAGTTCACTTACAAAGAGGCTGGAGCTGGCACAACAGTTACTGGAACTCCAGCTCAACCACCAGTTCTTTATATGCCACTTGGCGAGAAGGTCAGATTCACCTTTACCGCCAGCGATGTGATTCACTCCTTCTGGGTGCCGGAATTCATGATTCAGATGCAAAACATCCCTGGGGTAACAAACAATCTGGAGTTCACGGCAAATGAGCTGGGGGAGTTCCGCGGTTTTTGCAACATTCTTTGTGGCAGACAACATGCACAGATGAGATTTACGGTAAAGGTCGTAACGCCACAAGAGTACGACTCTTACATCCAATCCCTAAAGGCTGGAGCTAACGCATGACAACCTATGCAACCCGTCCCATTTCTGATGAAGTAAGAGAATCAACACCCGCTCCAACTAGCAAAGGCAAGCTTGCGGTAAAGCTTTTAACCAGCACAGACCACAAGACGATTGGTTACCTATATCTAGGCACCTCTTTTGTTTGGTTTTTGATCGGTGGAATTTTGGCTCTGTTAATTAGAGCTGAGTTAACCCGCCCAGGTATGCAATTCTTAAGCGCCGAGCAGTACAACCAAGTTTTCACAATGCACGGCACCATCATGCTTTTGATGTTTGCGACACCGCTCTTTGTTGGTTTTGCCAACGTCATTATGCCTTTGCAGATTGGCGCAGCAGATGTTGCCTTCCCAAGAATGAACATGTTGTCCTATTGGTTGTATCTCTTTGGCGGAATTGTTGCTTTCGCTGGATTTCTAACTCCAGGGGGAGCGGCTTCATTTGGTTGGACCGCCTACGCACCTCTTGCCAACAACATTTACTCGCCAGGTATCGGTGCAGATCTTTGGATTATGGGATTAGCTGTTGGTGGCCTTGGAACAATTCTTGGTGGCGTCAACTTCATTACGACAATTTTCACAATGCGCGCACCCGGTATGACCATGTTCCGCATGTCAATCTTCTCTTGGAACGTTCTACTAACATCGATTTTGATTTTGATTGCCTTCCCACCATTAGCTGCAGCGCTACTTGGCCTTGAATCAGATCGATTATTTGGTTCTCATATCTTTGACCCAGCAAATGGTGGTGCGATGTTGTGGCAGCACCTGTTCTGGTTCTTCGGTCACCCAGAGGTTTATATTCTCGCCCTGCCATTCTTTGGAATCGCGAGCGAGATCTTGCCGGTCTTTAGCCGTAAACCAATCTTTGGTTATAAAGGTTTGATCGCTGCAACAATTGCAATCGCAGCTTTGTCAGTTGCGGTCTGGGCGCACCACATGTACACATCTGGTCAGGTTCTCTTGCCCTTCTTCTCCTTTATGACATTTTTAATTGCGGTCCCGACCGGTGTTAAGTTCTTTAACTGGATCGGAACTATGTGGCGCGGTTCCTTAACCTTTGAGACCCCAATGATTTGGGTTTTGGGCTTCTTAATTACCTTCTTGCTAGGTGGTTTAACCGGAGTGATTTTGGCTAGCCCGCCTCTTGATTTTGCCGTGTCCGCCTCTTACTTCGTTGTAGCTCACTTCCATTACGTTTTATTTGGAACTGTGGTCTTCGCTATGTTCGCTGGCTTCTATTTCTGGTGGCCAAAGTTCACGGGAAGAATGCTTAATGAAACCTTAGGCAAGATTCATTTCTGGTTGCTCTTTATTGGCTTCCACACCACATTCTTGATTCAGCACTGGCTAGGAATTAAAGGATTCCCACGCCGTTACGCTGATTACTTGGCTTCAGATGGTTGGACCAATATGAACATGATTTCCACCGTTGGCTCCACATTGTTGGCTCTATCCATGATTCCTTTTGCGATCAATGTTTGGATTACTCGTAAATCACCAAAGGTGCAGAGTGATGATCCATGGGGTTATGGTGCATCGTTGGAATGGGCCACATCTTGCCCACCTCCACGCCACAACTTCCTTCGTATGCCAGAGATTCGCTCCGAGCGTCCAGCCTTTGATTTGAATCATCCAAATCACTCCAAGATTGAAGGTCATTAAGCGATGAGAGCTTCTTACCGGTTATTTCTCTTCCTCTTCGCCTTTTATGCCATCGTTGGCGGGGTCTATACCTACATGGGTGGAGAGCCGCTTGGCGTAACCGCGATCTTTCTTAGTGCCGGCTTAGCTCTAATCATCGGTTACTACCTTTGGTTTATAAATCGTAGAACCGGTGGAGTTTTACCGGAGGACAACCCCAACGCTTTAATCGCTGATGGAGCTGGAGAGTTGGGTTTTTATAGCCCTCATTCTTGGTGGCCTTTACCTGTCGGTTTGTCAGCAACAGCTGCCGGTGTTGGATTGGTGGTTGGTTGGTGGCTAACTTTGATAGCGGTTGGGGCTTTAATCATCTCTGTAATGGGGTTTGTGTTGGAGTATGAACGCCCTAGCAACTCTCCATTTGGCGCCGACTCACATCACTGAGAATCTCTGAATTCCATGGAATACCGCGCCGAGATAATCGAGACCGGAGATCCACGCAAAAAATCCGCTTCGATAATTATCAATGCCCCAGCAGCTACGATTTTTAATTTACTAGCAGACCCTGCCATGCACTCTGTAATTGATGGAAGCAGATCGGTGCAATCTGTAATTAGTGCGCCTGCCCGCCTGAGTTTGGACGCCAGATTCAGCATGAACATGAAAATTGGAGTTCGGTATCGAATCACCAATCGAGTCGTGGAGTTTGAAGAAGGTAAGGTGATTGCCTGGCGTCATCTCGGTCGATGGGTATGGCGATATGAGTTAAGAGAGGTTACCCCGACTCAGACCGTGGTTATTGAGAGTTTTGATGGCAACCCTTCACCGCTTCAATTGTGGCTGCGATTTCGAAAAGCATATCCCTATGTGCAAATCGCTATTGCAAAGAGTTTGGTACGTCTAAAGAAATACTTCGAAGATGGTAAATCTTAAAGATCAGTGATGATCTTCAATCTCTAATATTTCTTTAGTGGTTGGCTTGGCGACCTGTTCGCTATGTGCCCGAGATAAGCGAGCCTGCAGCTTTGCCTTAGCACCCTTTGGATTGCGCACCCCATTGTCATCGGCGAGCACCGGCTCAATTGCGGCCGGCTGTTCATGCGAAGCAAGGGTGAAAGCACGTTGTGGTGAAAGCGGCTCGTGAACCTCTATGAACTCGCCATGCGGCAACATGACCAGACGACCTGTCTCCCGACCATGAAGTACTAGCTCTCTATCTGCGCGCTGTAGGGAAAGACAGATTCGTTTTGTAATAACAAAAACAAGTGGTGGCAGAAGGATTACGCCAATTCGAGAGAACCACATGATCTGATTGATGGATAAATCAAAATGAGTAGCAAGAAGATCGTTGCCGCCATTAATTAACGTCACCAACATAAAGGTGATCGACATCGCGCCCAGTGCGGTGCGGTTCGGTGCATTGCGCGGACGATCTAATAGATGATGCTCGCGCTTGTCTCCGGTCATCCAGCTTTCGATAAATGGATACAAGGCCATGCCGGTAAAGATGATGCCCGGAATTATTAATCCAGGAATCAAAATATTCCAAGAGATGGTGTGGCCAAAGGCATGGGTTTCAATCGGGGGAGACATGCGGACTAAACCATCAAGCCAACCCATGTACCAGTCTGGTTGTGAACCGGCACCAATCTGACCTGGCGTATACGGCCCATAAATCCAAATTGGATTGATCGAGGCAACTGCGCCAAGAAATGCGGTTACACCAAAGACGATGAAGAAGAAACCGCCAGCCTTTGCCATGTAGACCGGCATTAAGGGATATCCCACCACGTTCTTCTCAGTTCTACCTGGCCCCGGATATTGAGTGTGCTTCTGGTACCAAACCAACATGAGGTGCGCAGTAATTAGGGCTAGGAAAATTCCCGGAAGCAAAAGAATATGCACAACATAAATACGTTGAATGAACATCTCGCCTGGGAAGGCCCCACCAAAGGCGAAGTAAGACAGGTATGAACCAACTACCGGTATAGCTTGAATAATCGCCTCGGCAATACGGATACCAGTTCCGGAGAGAAGATCATCTGGAAGTGAGTAGCCCAAGAAGCCTTCAACAATTCCGAGTGTTAAGAGACCAACACCGATAATCCAGTTGAACTCGCGTGGTTTACGAAATGCCCCGGTGAAGAAGACACGCATTAAATGAGCCACCATTGCAGCCATAAAAATTAGAGCAGCCCAGTGATGGATCTGTCGCATGAGCAAACCACCACGAACATCAAAGGATATGTGCAGAGTGGATGCATAAGCGGCGGACATTTTCAAACCAGAAAGCGGTTCATATGAGCCTTCATACTCGACCTCACGCATGGAAGGGTCAAACCAAAAAGTTAGAAATGTTCCGGAGAGTAAAAGAATTATGAAAGAGTAGAGAACAATCTCACCAAGCATGAAGGACCAGTGATCAGGGAATACCTTCGTTACAGTCTTTTTTAACCACTTAGCAGCGCCAGTGCGCTCATCTACATAGTTTGCAACCTGGCCTGCAACTCGTTCACGTGCACTCATTGTGAATCACGCCCCCAGAAACTCGGTCCTACCGCCTCGTTAAATGGTGCTTGTGCAACCAGATAACCTTCAGAATCAACTGTGATGGCCAATTGTGGCAAAGGTCTTGCCGCTGGTCCAAAGATAACTTTGGCGGCCCTAGTTACATCAAATGTGGATTGATGACATGGGCAGAGCAAATGCTTGGTTGTCTGTTCATATAAAGCCACTGCGCAACCCATGTGTGAACAGATTTTAGAAAAGGCGATTATTCCTTCGTAGGTCCAAGACAATCTTTCCGGAGTTAGGTTGAACTCTTCAGGTCTAATACGGATTAAAAGTACGGAATCCTGGGCGATGTCATCCAAGTGTCGTTCTTTGCCAGCAGGAAACTCCGGCTGAACCTGAACCACTCCACCAACCTCTAAATCAGATGGCTTGATTGGGCGATTACCAGGATCTGTAACAAGACGGGTTCCTGCCGCCCAGTTGGTGGTATTTAAATCATTCTCTGGAAGTGGTCCTAGATCCCGAAGCAAAAGAATTGGTGAGATACCTACTAGGCCAAGTGCCAGACCCATGGTGCGCTTGATAAATGGTCTGCGTCCAAGTCCTGCTTCGCCGCCTCGCTCCTTTACAGTCGCCACAAATGCGGCGCGATCTTCATCCTTAGAGCGCTGTTCTTTGCGAACATCAATCACTTCATGATCAGGCATCAATGTTTTTGCCCAATGAACGGCGGCCATACCGATAAAGAAGAGAGCCATCGCTAAACCAAGACCTAGGAACAATTGATGAGCATTAGTGCTTCCCATCACGGGGAGGAAAATAAATACATCCTCCTCAATTCCCACATAAGAGAAGACAAACAAGAGTGTTCCCAAAACGGAAAGTAGAAAGAGAATTCCTACTTGACGCTCGGCTTTCTTCGCCGCAAGTGGATCGACATCGGATTTACGATGAACATGTTCCGGTAATCCCGGATCGGTTAGTGGAGCTATTTCATTACTCATCTTTTATCGCGCCTTCGTTGTTAGCCAAACAGCGACACCAATTAGCAATCCCAAACCTAAGGTCCACGCCAACAGACCTTCTGTAACTGGTCCAACTCGACCAAGAGCGGCACCACCAAGAGCTGGTTCACTTTCGGCGTGCTTAATCCATTTGATGATGGAAAGTTTTTCCTCTGGTGTAATTGTTGCCTCAGAGAAAACCGGCATTGCTTGCGGTCCGGTCAACATCGCTTCGTAAATATGTCTTGGCTCAACACCCATAACTGTTGGAGCGTATTTACCCTGGGTAAGGGCGCCACCTTGACCAGCTAGGTTGTGGCACATCGCGCAGTTGTTACGGAATAACTCGCCACCCTCTGCGGTGTCACCATTTCTTTCCCAAGCTAACTCTTCATTTGTTACAGCTGCGGGACCAGGTGCTAAAGATGCGACATATGCTGCTAAAGCAGCGGTTTCTTCCTCGTTGTAGAGCGGTTCTTTTCGCATCGCTTGTTGGCTCATATCAGCCATTGGCATACGACCGGTAGCTACCTGAAAATCAACCGATGCTGCTCCAACACCAATTAGTGAAGGTGCGATGCCAGCTCCCTCTGCGTTAAGTCCATGGCATGAGGAGCAACCGCGGGCAAAGATCTCTTTGCCTTCTGCGATCAAAGTGGCTTTGTCTGAAGAGGTTAAGGCAATTTCCTCTGAAGCTGCCTGCGCTACGGTGTAACCAAAACCAACAATTAGCAATCCCGCTAGAAGTAGTAGTGGGCCTGCGAATCTATGGCGCCGATACTTTGAGATGAAACCCATTTTTAACTTTGCCTACCCTTCCTACTGCACCAAATAAATCGCAGAGAACAAAGCAATCCAAACAATGTCAACAAAGTGCCAGTAGTAAGAGACGACGATGGCGGTCGTTGCTTGGGAGTGTCCAAAGCGACGAGCCTTAGATACGCGAATCATCACTATCAAGAATGCAATCAATCCACCGGTGACATGTAGTCCGTGAAAACCGGTAGCTAAATAAAAGACTGATCCATAAGGGGCTGAAGAGATTGTTAAACCTTCATGAACTAACTCGGCATATTCGAAAACCTGTCCGCCAATAAAAAAGGCGCCCATAGCAAAGGTCAAAGCGAACCATTCCCGCATTCCCCATTTTGATAACTGCCAAAGTGCACCGGTGCGTGCATTTTGAAAACGTTCCGCGGCAAATACGCCGAACTGGCAGGTGACTGAGGACAAAACCAAAACAGTGGTGTTCAAAGCGGAAAATGGAATATTTAAAAACTCAACCCCCTCGGCCCACTTCTCTGGTCCTTGCACAGCTCTGGTCGTGAAATACATTGCGAAGAGGGCGGCGAAAAACATCAACTCACTGGCCAACCAAACAATCGTTCCCACAGCTACGACATTGGGGCGATTAACTCTTGGAGGGGTAAGGACGGTACTGCTCATGGGCGTGATTATTCCCGAAAATTCCATATTTCCCATGGCCATAGGCCCTTTTGATTAAGTTGTTGCGGTGAAACTCATCACGCATCGGTCACCTCTTATTACTCCCGCAAAAGGGCAACCGGAGTAGGTATTTTGATTAGACTGCTGCCTATGTCCCAGCCCATGATTTCGAGCCTGAAAATCGCTCTATATTCCGATGACTCATCGGTTCGAGAAACCGTTAAAAAAGCGCTGGGTTCCCAATTGGAAAAGGATCTCCCAAAACACACAATTAAGGAGTTTGCGACCGCCCCTGCGTTGCGTAGCTTTGTTGATTCGGGCAATCTTTTTGATCTATACATTCTTGATGGTGAGGCGGTGCCTGAAGGTGGGCTTGGGGTAGCCAAACAGTTAAAAGATGAGGTATTTAACTGCGGCGTTGTAATTGTTTTGGTGGGAAGAAAATCAGATGCCTGGTTAGCTGGTTGGTCCCGCGCTGAAGGGGTAATTGCTCATCCCATAGATCCATTCACGTTATCGCAGACAGTTGCGGAGATTTTCCGCAAAGCCCGCGTTTCTGCTTAAGTAAAAATGTCCCAGCCAATCCCAACTTGGGATGAAATTCTGGTTTCGCTGGAAAACAAGAATGATTTATCCAAAGCCCAAATAGCTTGGGCGATGCAAAAGATTTTGTCGGGCGCTGCGGAAAATGAAAATATAAAACGGTTTTTAATCTCCTTGAAAGAAAAAGGTGAGCGGCCCAGTGAAGTCACCGCTTTGGTTGAGGAGATGTTTAACCACGCTTCCTTGATCGAAGTAGCAGACAGGTGTGTAGATATTGTCGGAACTGGTGGCGACGGAGCTCAAACCATAAATATTTCAACCGCTGCAGCAATAGTTACAACTGCGGCTGGTGCAAGAACTCTGAAACATGGCAATCGTGCTGCAACTTCCAAAAGCGGGGCAGCAGATCTTTTAGAGGCGTTAGGGATAAATATCAATCTAAATGCTGCTGGGGTCGCGGAGTGCGTGCGCAAGATCGGAATTGGTTTTGCCTTTGCCCCGGTATTTCACCCGGCGATGAAACATGCAGCAGTGGCCCGAAGAGAGCTTGGTGTTCCAACAATTTTCAACATCTTGGGACCGCTGGCAAATCCAGCCAAGCCGATTGCGGTAGCAATTGGTGTGGCCCGAATCGAACTGCTCGAGTTGGTAGCTCAGGTTCTAGCGAGTAGAGGCTGTCAGGGCTTTGTTTTCCGTGGGGATGATGGCTTAGATGAAATCTCTTTGGGCGCTCCGACGACTGTTTATGTCATTAACGAGGGCGGGATTCGTGTTGAGAAATTTGATCCCTTAAATCTAGGTTTTGAATTAATCAATGCGGCGCAACTAAAAGGCGGAGATGCTAAGGAAAACGCTGCAATCACTCGAGAGGTATTTGCTGGAGCAAAGAATGCTTATCGAGAAGCAATTTTGATAAATGCGGCTGCGGCGATCGCTGCTTTTAAGGGAGATTTCGATTTAGGAGTGGAGCAACAGCTTGCTAATGGATACGTGTTCGCTAAGCAGGCTATCGATAGCGGGGCAGCGGCTCAATTGGTGGAGCGTTGGGCCGTTCTATCAAATGAATTAGCGAAATCCTCTTTGTAAATTAAGTTTTGAGAGTTTTCCCGAACCTGTTCCAGTTTTAGTCGGGCATAACCCGAACCAAAAGTGGGCATAGACCACTCTCCTGAAATCTCTACCAATCTAATATCTTCTTGATTCAAGTAACGCAATAAAACCTCAACCTCTTCATGTGTAGAGGCAGGAAGAATTCCTTCGGTTTCAGTAACCACTTCTCCAACCAGTTTGAGAGATTCCACTACCTCCTTGTAGTTACTGGCATTTCCGCTAGCGCTGCCGCACAGCCGGCCAAAGCGAATCAGAATGAACTCCCATTCACCAACCGAGGTTGGCAAAGCGGTTATAAGTTCACGAACCCTTGTTAGTGAACGAATTCTTTGACCCCGGGCGGTACCTCGAATAAAAGCGCTGAGTCGATTTCGTAACTCCGCGGCCTCTTCAAATCTTTCTTGATTTGCTAAATTAAACATACGGTTATTAATAGTTTTGATTAACTGATTGGCATCCTGCTGTAGAGCCAAGCGTGTAGTAAGGACATGGGTTGAATAGGAGTCAATCGATTCTTTTCCAACACAGGGCGCCCCACAGCGCTTCATATCAAAAAGCGCGCAAGGGCTGGCGGTTTTCATGGATCGAAGTGTGATTCTTGGCGAACACTGTCTAATTTGGGTTACCTCATAAACCGCTTCGATAGCACGGGCCGCTTCATCACGCCCATTGAAGGGCCCGCACCAACCATCATCATCATTAAGGTCGTGATTTCCACGAACTGAAACCAAACGGGGGAAACCCTCTTGAGTTAGCTTTACCCATACCGCCTTCTCTTGAAACTTTGATCGGCGATTAAATCTGGGTTGCTTCTCTGCAATTAGCCGCAATTCTCGAATCTCAGCCTCAAGAATGGTCGGGGTTTCGATGTAGTTCAAAGTTTGTGCCAGGGCAACCATGTCCAATATTCGCTTCCGGGTTTCGGCCGCGGTGAAATAGGAACGGACTCGATTACGTAGGTTTCTAGTGGTACCTATGTACAAAGGTTGATCCTGCGCATCTTTGAATATGTAGACACCTGGAGAGTTGGGTAATCCTTCAGCCAAGAACCGCTTACTCCTCTGGGCTTCGGTGATGCGATTTGAAAAAGATTTCAGGTCATCTAGAGTCGTAACTCCAAAGCTGCCTAGACGATCCAAAATGCCGTGAAACACATCAACCGTTGCCCGGGCATCGGAAAGTGCGCGGTGATCAGGGTTTGTCTCCGCTCCAAAGAACTGCGCCAAAGTTGATAGCTTGCAGTTTGGTGCTTCATCTCTGGTTACAACGTAACGGGCAATCTTGGCGGTGTCGATGACTTGAAAGCTAGGCCAGTTAACTCCGCATTTTTCCGCCGCTGCCCTTAGGAAACCAACATCAAATGGCGCGTTGTGGGCAATCAAAACAGTTTCATTAGGTGAACCGGCAAACTCTAAAAAGGAAAAAAGTGCCTCACCGATTTTTGGAGCCTCTATCACCATGGCATCTGTGATTCCGGTGAGCACCGTTATAAATGCCGGTATTGGGCTATCTGGATTAACGAGAGTTTGAAACTCTGAGACAGTTTCACCACCTTTTATCTTCACAGCTCCAATCTCTGTGATTGCAGAGTCTCTATGTGAGCCTCCGGTGGTCTCGAGATCTACAACAACAAATGTGGTCTCAATCAAGGGACGACCAACTTCACTTAAAGCTGGTTGCCATGAATGCTTCATAACTTCAATTTAGCGGGGATGAATGACATTTTCCCCATTAATCCTTAATGTTGCGGCATGGGTCTAGATGGTGCACCAG
>VERG01000008.1 GCA_018882885.1 Candidatus Nanopelagicaceae bacterium
CCTTTAGGGCGCGGGATATTCAAACTAATTATTTGCACCTAGCTCTAGCCACCGCACTTGTACTAATTAGCGCTTGGTTTGGTGGATTACCTGGATTATCGGTTTCGATTGTTATTGGTTTGATTGCAATTCTTTTCTTTACCTTACTAAAAGGCACTGAAGGCTTTATTAAGAATGCGACCGCGAGCGCCTTTGCACTTCTTTATCCAGGTTTTGTCGCAGGTTTCATATTCTTATTGGCTCGTTCCGGAGAAGGCTTTTCCTACATTGCAACACTGGTAATTCTTGTAGGTTGCAATGACACTTTTGCTTATGTTTCCGGTGTTTTATTTGGCAAGCATCCATTGGCTCCCAAGATTTCACCAAAGAAGAGCTGGGAAGGGTTTGTCGGTGGTTTAATCTTCACCGCCATCGGCAGCGCATTAGCGTTTTATTACCTGTTGGATCATCATCCATTGGTTGGCGCGGCTGCTGGATTGGCCGGTGTTGTAGCGGCCACGGTTGGAGATTTGGTGGAGAGCGCAATAAAAAGAGATCTGGCAATTAAAGACATGGGCACCCTTTTACCTGGCCATGGCGGCATGTTGGATCGCTTGGATTCGGCGCTTATTACCGCACCGGTTCTTTGGTGCTGCATCGAATTATTAAAGAGATTCTCATGAGTGAGCTGAAGTTAGTTTTTGAAGAGCCAAAACAACGCAAAAAAGCCCCCGAGCATTTAGCGGATTTAACTAAGGAAGAACGCAGAGCAAAGGCAGAGTCTTTAGGCCTTCCGGCTTTTCGTGCCAATCAGATCTCAACCCATTACTTCACTCATTACAACGATGACCCGGATTCTTGGACTGACATACCTGCTGCTCTTCGACCTGTTGTTGCCGAACATTTCCTGCCAAAGCTGATTACTTTGGTGAGATCCATTACCTGCGACAATGGCAAAACCCGAAAAGATTTATGGCGATTGCATGATGGAGTTCTTGTTGAGTCGGTATTGATGCGTTATTCAGATCGCACAACTGTCTGCATTTCATCACAGGCAGGTTGTGGCATGAACTGTCCATTCTGCGCCACCGGACAAGCCGGCTTAACTCGCAATCTGACGGCAGGGGAGATCACCGCACAATTAGTTGCATCTGCTCGTGCCTGTGCCACTGGAGAGTTGCCAGGCGGACCAACCCGTTTATCAAATGTAGTTTTCATGGGGATGGGTGAACCACTTGCTAATTACAACGCAGTGATGCGCACCGTTCGCAACATCATTACTCCACAGCCTGATGGTTTAGGAATCGGAGCTAGATCAGTAACTGTTTCCACAGTTGGCTTAGTGACCGGAATTGAAAAACTTACCGAAGAGGATTTGCAGGTTACCCTGGCGGTTTCTCTGCATACGCCAGATGATGAATTGCGAGACACATTGGTTCCAATTAACTCTAGGTGGAAGGTAAAAGAGGTATTGGCCGCTGCAGATAAATATGCAGAGAGGACCGGTCGTCGATATTCCATCGAATACGCGTTAATTCGGGATATAAATGATCAGCAATGGCGGGCTGATTTATTGGGCCGATTACTCAAGAATCGCCATGCCCATGTGAACCTGATTCCACTAAATCCGACCCCAGGCTCCAAATGGACCGCATCCCGCAAAGAGGATGAGCGCACCTTTGTAAGAACCTTAGAAAATTATGGTGTTCCGGTAACGGTTAGAGATACCCGGGGCCGAGAAATCGATGGCGCCTGTGGCCAATTAGCCGCCGCCGAAATCCAGAACTCTTGATAGTAAGTAGCTTCGCTAACTAAACTCTCCGCACCATCTACTTGGAGGTTTAGCTTGAAGACTTTACAGAATTTCATTAACGGTAAAAGCGTTGCGTCATCTTCTGACAAAACTCAGGAGTTGATTAATCCCGCTACTGGTGAAGTTTTTGCTAAGGCTCCCGTTTCAAATGCAGCTGATATTGATAAGGCCATGAAGGCCGCAGAGAGCGCCTTTGAAGTTTGGAAAGAATCAACTCCAGGCGAGCGACAAAAGGCAATCAACAAGATCGCCGATGCGATCGAAGCCCGCTCTGAAGAGTTGATTCAAATCGAAAGTGAAAATACTGGCAAGCCAATTGCTGTAACACGTGCTGAAGAGATTGGTCCGATGTTGGATCAGATTCGTTTCTTTGCCGGAGCGGCCCGCCATCTAGAAGGTCGATCCGCAGCGGAGTATTTCAAAGGTCACACCTCTTTTATTCGTCGTGAACCAATCGGTGTTTGCGCACAAGTTACACCTTGGAACTATCCGATGATGATGGCGGTATGGAAGTGGGCACCTGCGATTGCTGCCGGCAATACCGTTGTGCTAAAGCCAAGTGATACCACCCCAGTTTCAACACTTTGGATGGCAGAGTTAATGCAGGAGTTTTTGCCGGAAGGTGTAATCAATGTTGTTGTTGGCGATCGCGACACCGGTAAGCATTTAGTAGAACACGAGATTCCACAGTTCATTTCAATTACTGGATCGGTTCGCGCCGGTATGGAGGTTGCAAGCAGCGCAGCCAAAGATTTGAAGAAGGTCCATCTAGAACTAGGCGGAAAAGCACCAGTAGTAATCTTTGATGATGCCAATCTAGAGGCGGCCTGTGAGTGGATTGCGGTCGCTGGCTACTTCAACGCCGGACAGGATTGCACCGCGGCTACCCGTGTATTGGTTGAGGCCAGCGCTTATGAAGATGTTGTCGCGCTACTTACCGAGCAGGCTAAAAATGTCATCAAGGTAGGTATGCCTGATGAGGATGTATTGGTGGGGCCAGTAAATAACGCTAATCAGCTGGCTCGAGTAAAAGGCTTCTTGGATCGAGTTCCATCACATGCCCGAGTTACAGCTGGTGGCTCGGCAATCAATCGCCCAGGCTACTTCTGGAGCCCAACTGTTGTGGCTGACCTGCGCCAGGATGATGAGATGATTCAAAATGAAATCTTCGCTCCTGTTATTACAGTTCAAAAATTCACCGATGAGGCAGAGGCGGTACGCCATGCCAATGGTGTGAAGTATGGCTTGGCCTCAAGTGTTTGGACTAAGGATCATGGTCGCGCGATGCGTATGGCCAAGGCCTTTGATTTCGGATGTGTCTGGATTAATACCCATATCCCAATGGTGGCAGAGATGCCTCATGGAGGTTTCAAGCACTCTGGCCATGGCAAGGATCTCTCCGGCTATGGATTTGAAGAGTACACACGCATCAAACATGTCATGACTAATCTCAACGCCTGATAGATTTCCCCAAAATTCCCAGTCCTAGTAACCGACCTAGAAAGTGAAACGATGAAGAAAGATATGCAGTCACTATCGCCAGAGGCCCGCGCAATTATCAAGGCCCAAATAACACGTCGCTCACTCTTGGTTGGTGCCGGTGCAATTGCAGGTGCAACAACATTGGCGGCCTGCGGCACTGGTTCAGAGACAAGTTCTGAAGGTGTTGTAGATGTAAGTGACTCTGAAAAGATTGTTCGTTGGGCAAACTGGCCGTTGTATCTTGATTTCAACGAGGACTCTAAAGAGTACCCAACACTTAAAGCTTTTGAAGATGCAACCGGCATCAAAGCGACTTACACCGAAGATATTGATGACAACAATACTTTCTACGGCAAAGTTCAAGGACAGTTATCTATCGGTTCAGATATCGGTTATGACATTGTGACCCCGACAGACTGGATGGCATCACGATTTATCGAGCAGGGTTATGCGCAGAAGTTAAATGCCGACAACATTCCAAATAAGACCAAGATCCGAAGCGTCTTAGCAAATGTTGGCTTTGATCCTGGCCGTGAGTACTCATTGACATGGCAATCAGGTTTTGCCGGTTTTGGCTGGAACACCCAAAAACTTCCAAAAGGCGTTCGCAGCATGGAAGATCTTTTTGCTCCAGCAAACAAGGGTCGCATTATGGTTCTCTCTGAGTTCCGCGACACAATCGGTGTGATTATGCAGTATCAAGGTGTAGATCCATCTGGCGATTTCACCGAGGATCAGTTCATGAACGCGATTGATTTCCTAAAGGGCAAAATCGCTGATGGATTTATCCGTCAAGTTAAGGGCAACTCTTACTCCGAGAGCTTGGTAAATGGCGATGCTGTTGCGGTAATCGGTTGGTCGGGAGATATGTTTATTTTGCGCTCTGAAAATGATGGCAAGTTTGATTTCGCAATCCCAGAATCAGGCGGAACACTTTGGAGCGACAATATGTTGGTTCCATCCACCTCAACTCATAAGAAGAACGCCGAGTTGTTAATGAATCACTATTACGAACCAAAGGTTGCAGCAGAGGTTGCCGCCTACGTTAACTACATATGCCCAGTTGAAGAGGCGCAGCCAGAGCTTGAGAAGATTGATCCAGATCTTGCAGCAAGCCCATTTATATTCCCTGACGAAGCTACGTTAAACAAGGTCAAGGTATTCCGTTCTCTCACATCTGATGAGACAACCAAATACCAGGCCGCATTTGACGAAGCGGTTGGAAACTAGGGGTTTGGTAAGTAGCCTGTGATGGCGAACTCCAAGGTCTCTCAAGACACCGGCGATCTAGTACTTAATCGCGTCTCCAAGTTTTATGGGGATTTCTGCGCGGTTGATGATCTTTCATTAACCGTTCCTGATGGCTCTTTCTTTGCATTACTTGGGCCTTCAGGCTGTGGCAAAACCACGACCCTGCGCATGATTGCAGGACTTGAAGAGCCATCCCAAGGCACTATTCACATCGGCGACAATGACATCACCACTCAAAAACCATATCGCCGCAATGTAAATACGGTTTTCCAGAATTATGCATTATTTCCTCACCTTACTATCTTTGAAAATATCGCTTTTGGTTTGCGCCGGCGCGGAATTAAAGATGTAAAGACCGAGGTCGAAAACGCTTTGAACCTAGTAGAACTGGGTCATCTTGCAGAGCGCAAACCAGCGCAGCTCTCTGGCGGTCAACAACAACGTATCGCCGTGGCTCGCGCCATAGTTAATCGCCCAGAGGTCTTACTTCTCGATGAGCCGCTTGGCGCTCTAGATTTAAAGCTGCGCCGCCAAATGCAGATTGAGTTAAAGCGGATTCAAATGGAGGTTGGCATTACCTTCATTCATGTTACCCATGATCAGGAAGAGGCCATGACTATGGCTGACACCATCGCGGTTATGAATCAAGGCAAGATCGAACAAATGGGTTCGGCGACTGATTTGTATGAATCACCGAAGACCGCTTTCGTGGCTAACTTCCTAGGTCAATGCAATTTGATTAAGGCAAAGGTGCAATCACGTGCTGGTGGCAAGGCGGTGGTAACTGCAAAGGGCCACACCTTTGAGGTTCCACTTTCTCGAGTTTCTACCGATAATGACTCAGTCTTACTTGGTGTGCGACCAGAAAAACTTCGCCTTGATGACAAAGGCATCAACTCAATCAAAGATTGCGTAGTTACCGATCGTTCATTCGTTGGAACCTCAACTCAGTATCTGGTTCGCACCCCTTGGGATTTGGAGTTAGTGGTATTCGAGCAAAATGATGAGGGACTGCATGATCTTCATGTCGGAGACAAGGTTTCCTTGGAGTGGGATGCCGAGCACACCTTTGCATTAGATGGCGCACAGGACATCAATGCTGGTGCTGATCTTGAAGAAGAAGAGTAATTAAATGGCATTTCTACATGGTGCCACCCGTACTCATTCCGGGCCAAGAAGTGGAATCAAGTCCCGTTCTATAACGCCTTATTTACTGCTGGCGCCGGGCATGATTTGGTTGGTCACCTTTTTCATCATTCCTATTTTCTCTTTGGCAAGTACCTCAACAATGGTGCGTCCAGAGGGTGCGCAGATTGGCACATATGTTCAAGAGCTCAGATTTCAAAATTATGTAGATGCCTTTGTTGCCAACCAAGAGCAGTATGTGCGCTCCTTTATTTATGCCGGTATCGCCACACTCCTAGCACTAGCAATCGCATTTCCCTTGGCCTACACAATTGCGTTTAAAGCAGGGAAATACCGTAACGTTCTTCTGGTTTTAGTCGTTGCACCATTTTTTACATCATTCCTGCTCCGTACCGTTGCATGGACTCAAATTCTTGGAGATGAAGGACCAATACTTTCCACTTTAAAACTTCTTCCTTTTATCGATGATTCTCTTCGCTTGACCGCCACACCTTTTGCGGTTGTTTCAGGATTGACCTACAACTTCCTACCATTTATGACACTGCCTTTATATGCCAGCCTCGAGCGCATTGATCCCAGAACTCTTGAAGCTGCTGGTGATTTATATGCAAATGGCTTCACCACTTTCAGAAAAGTTACGGTTCCTTTGGCGATGCCGGGTGTTGTAGCGGGAACACTTTTGACCTTTATCCCAGCTGCTGGCGATTATGTAAATGCAGCACTGTTGGGAAACCCAAGTACCAAGATGATCGGTAATGTTATTGAATCAAGGTTTTTTGCCGTGGTTGATTACCCAACCGCAGCCGCGCTCTCATTTACCTTAATGGCTACTATTTTGATTTTAGTTACCTTGTATATCCGTAAATCAGGGACGGATGAGTTGGTATGAGCACACTATCTGCCGCACCCATGCCTTCATTAAGCCATCGAGCTTCGCGCTGGTTCTCTCGTAACCTAATACGAATTTATGCAGGACTTGCCTTCATCTACCTTTTCATTCCAGTTGCCTACACATTTGCCTTTTCCTTTAATGATGCGGGAAAAAGCAACCTGGTATGGCAGGGTTTTACGCTAGATAACTGGAAAAACCCATGTGGAGCCCCACAGGTATGTAGCGCCGTAGCCAACTCAATTCAAATCGGATTACTCTCCACATTTATTGCAACAGTTCTTGGGACGATGATTGCTTTTGCACTTGGTAGACATAAGTTCCGTGGTCGCACCAGCACCAATCTCTTAATCTTCTTGCCGATGGCAACCCCTGAGGTCGTTCTGGGCGCATCTTTGCTTGCGATGTTTTTGAATCTAAGGGTTAATCCAGGATTTTGGACTATTGTGATTTCACATGTGATGTTTTGTATCTCATTTGTAGTTGTAACTGTTAAAGCTCGCATTGCCTCTCTCGATCCACGCCTTGAGCAAGCCGCGATGGATCTCTACGCAAATGAAAAAGATACTTTCCGCTATGTGACTTTGCCACTTGTTATGCCAGGTATCGCCGGCGCGGCACTTCTAGCCTTTTCGCTTTCCTTCGATGATTTCATCATCACCAACTTCAACTCTGGAATTGAAACCACATTCCCTAAGTTTGTTTACGTATCGGCAGCGCGAGGCATACCCGCCCAAGCCAATGTAATCGGTAGTGCAATGTTCTTTATAGCTTTGTTTATTGTGATTATTGGTCAAGTTGTGAGTCGTCAGCGAAAGAAGTCATGACCAATATTGGCAATATGTACGGACCCAACTTCACATTTCTGGGAGTTCCGGCCTGCGATTTAGATGATCCAAAGAGTTATGAAGGTGCCGATGTAATAATTGTTGGTGCACCAATCGACAGCGGAACCTCACATAGATCTGGTGCAAAGTTTGGTCCACAAGCGATTCGCATGGGGGATTACCTACCTCATGATGGAGAACGTCCACATTTGGCGTTGCGCATAGATGGTCTCAAAACTCTAAAAGTTTTTGATGCCGGTGATTTGATGATGCCGCCCGGAAACCTTGAAGAATCTTTAAAGGTATTAAAGGCTGCTACCGAAAAGATTTCTCGTGCCGGTGCGGTTGCGGTAGTTCTTGGAGGAGATCATTCAATTGCTTCTGCCGATGTTGCTGGAATCGCTGAGCACCGCGGCAAGGGAAAAATTTCCATGGTGCACTTTGATGCACATGCCGATACCGGTGATTTGCAGTTTGGTGCATTAGTAGGACATGGCACCCCCATGCGTCGCTTGATTGATTCTGGTTATGTTCGCGGCGACCGTTTCTTGCAATTAGGGCTTCGTGGCTACTGGCCAGATGATGCGACCCTTAATTGGATGCGTGATCAAGGTATGCGTTCTTATGAGATGACAGAGATTCATCACCGCGGATTAAAAGCTGTTCTTGATGAATCTTTTGCAACTCTCACTACAGATTGTGATGGAGTTTTTCTATCCGTTGATATCGATGTAGTTGATCCAGGAATGGCGCCAGGTACTGGAACCCCTGAGCCGGGTGGAATGACCTCCCGCGAATTACTTGAAGCGGTACGTCGTATTTGTTTGGAACTTCCAGTGGTGGGAATTGATGTGGTTGAGGTTTCGCCACCTTTTGATTCAGCTGATATCACAGCGATCCTCGCCAATAGAGTTGTCTTAGAAGCGGTTAGCGCGATTGCAAAACGGCGCTCTGGCGAAAGTTATTCACCAACGCAAAATCTTTTGGATCGTTAAGCCTGAGCTAAAGCCTCATCAAGAATTTGTAGAGCTTCTTTTAGAAGATGCTCTGGCATTACTAGCGGAGGCAACAATCTAATTACATTGCCATAAGTTCCGGCAGAGAGAATCAAAACACCTTTTTGCTGGCAGTATTTAATAGCAGAGGCTAGTGCTGCAGGGTTTGGATCCTTGCTGCCGGGCATTACTAATTCGATGGCCTGCATGGCACCGCGACCGCGTACATCGCCAACAATTGGATACTTCTTTTTCATATCTTCCAGCGCACTACGCATGATCTTGCCAAGATCATTTGCCCTTTGTACTAAGTTCTCTTCTTCAATTGTGGCGATTGCCCCAAGAGCTGCTGCGCAGGCAACGGGGGAGCCACCATAGGTTCCACCCAGACCACTTATATGCACTGAATCCATTACATCTGCGCGGCCAGTAACCCCTGCTAGTGGTAATCCGCCAGCAATTCCTTTGGCGGTGGTTATCAAATCAGGCAGAATTCCTTCATCTTCGCATGCAAACATCTGGCCGGTGCGCGCAAAACCGGTTTGCACCTCATCAGCAACAAAGAGGATGCCATTTTCCTTACAGAATTTGGCAAGGCCAGGTAGGAAACCTTTACAGGGAACAATGAATCCACCTTCACCCATGATTGGCTCGATAACGATGCAGGCTACGTTGTTGGCGCCAATCTCCTTTTCAATTTTGTGGATTACAGTTTCGAGAACTGAGTTTTCACAAGAGCTAGAGCAAGAGTCACATCGGAATGGATATGACATTGGCATGCGATATACCTCAGGGGTAAATGGCCCAAAACCATCTTTGTAAGGCATGTTCTTTGCGGTCATCGCCATAGTTAGATTGGTGCGGCCGTGATAGCCATGTTCAAATACCACGACAGCTTGGCGATTTGTAAACTTGCGGGCAATCTTCACTGCGTTCTCGACCGCTTCTGCGCCAGAGTTAAATAGCGCCGATTTCTTTGGGTAATCTCCTGGAGTCAAACGATTCAAAGCTTCACAAACTTCGATGTATCCCATGTATGGAGCAATCATGAAACAGGTATGTGTGAATGCGGCAACCTGGTCTTGAACATTCTTAACTACGCGGTCAGCGGAGTTTCCGACATTTACAACTGCGATACCTGCGCCCATATCAATTATGGAGTTACCATCGACATCGACAATTACTCCACCGCCTGCTTTTTCAACCACAACAGGAATAGCCATTCCGAGTGCAGCAGAGACCGCAGCGCTACGGCGCTTGATTAACTCTTGGGAGTTTGGTCCAGGGATAGAGGTAACAAGTTTTCTTTCCTGCGGAATATTCGGGCCTGAACTCATGAGGCCAGTCTATCTTTTCCCTTTATTTTCCCCATTTCTGAGAAGATACCCTCATGCGCGACATCGTGATTTTGGGCTCTACAGGCTCTATTGGCGTGCAGGCTCTTGAGGTAATCGCAGCCAACCCTACGCAGTTTCGAGTGGTGGGTTTGAGTGCTGGTTCAAACAATCTCGAAAGGTTGATTGAACAGGTAAAAAAGTTTGAAGTTCCCATTGTTGGAACAACTTCAGATGGATCAGTACTACGGGATGGGCTACCTGGAGTTGAGGTTATCGATGGTGCCGATTCAGCTAAATCCATCGCTGCGCTCTCCTGTGATGTTGTATTAAATGGCATAACCGGCTCTATTGGTCTTGGCCCAACTCTTGCCGCTCTAGAAGTTGGCAACAAAGTCGCACTTGCAAATAAGGAATCTTTGGTTGCAGGTGGAGATTTAGTTATGGCTCATGGCCGAGATCGCATCATCCCGGTTGATTCAGAACACTCCGCTCTTTATCAGGCGATGTTGGCCGGCAAGCGCGGTGATGTTGAAAAGTTCATATTGACGGCAAGTGGTGGTCCATTTAGAAATGTCGCTGATCTCTCGGCCGTTACTTTGGCAGATGCCTTGAATCATCCCACTTGGTCGATGGGGCCAGTTGTTACTATTAATTCTGCGACTTTGGTAAATAAAGGACTTGAGATTATCGAGGCTCATTTCTTATTTGATATCCCATACTCCAAAATTGATGCGGTGATTCATCCGCAATCAGTAGTGCACTCCATGGTCGAGTTCAAAGATGGATCAACCATTGCTCAAGCCTCTCCGCCTAATATGAAAGGTCCAATCTCTTACGCAATTGGGTATCCGGATCGAGTAGTTGATGCCATGCCGGCGATTGATTGGAAGCAATCACACACCTGGAGTTTTGAGCCGATTGATAATGAAAGATTCCCTGCGGTTGACCTGGCACGTAGATGTGGCGCATTGGGTGGTTCTGTTGCTGCTATGTACAACGCTGCCAACGAGATCGCCGTATCAGCTTTTATGCAAGAACAGATTCCTTTCACAGCAATTGTGGATACTATTGAAGAGACCGTCACTAAACTTGGTGGCAATGCGATATCTGTGGTTAGAGATTTATCAGATGTCAGTGCTATCGAAAAAGATGCGCGCCGGGTAGCGCAAGAAGCGCTCGCACGGCGATAGGAGAGTTTGTGGGATTTCTTGGTGTCATTGCATTTGTTGTTGCCTTGCTTTTGTCTGTAATGATTCACGAGTATGGGCATTACGCCACAGCCCGTCGTTATGGGATGCGGGTTACCGAGTTCTTCTTAGGGTTTGGAAAACGGATTTGGTCTACCCAGCGTGGCGAAACCGAGTTTGGCTTAAAGGCAATCCCTGCTGGTGGCTACTGCAAAATCTCTGGGATGTCGATGCATGAACCAATGGAAGAAGATGTAAAACACCGCGCCTTTTATCTTGCCTCTACACCTCGGAAACTAGTTGTACTAGGTGCAGGTTCATTTCTTCATTTTGTTTTAGGAATTGTGCTTCTGTTTACCTTATTTGCTGGTGTGGGGACCTCTCAAGTACTGCCCACCGTTTCACAGGTTGTCACATGTGTGCCCAGTGGTGATGAGTGCACTGACTCAGATCCAATCTCTCCAGCAAAGTCGGTTGGAATTCTCGCCGGCGACAAAATTATTGGGATAAATGGTGAGAAAAAGAGTTGGGATCAGATAACTCCAATCTTGCGCAACTCAGCACAAAAAGAGATTTCATTTATTATTGAGCGACAGGGTCAAGAAATTGAAATTGAAGTGACTCCAGCTACCCGAGTAGTTGAGAACCAACCCAGAGGTTTTCTTGGAATCATTAATGAGTATGGATTAGTCAGGGAAAATCCGGTCAAAGCCATTGGTAGCTCTATTGAGACCACTGCAAATATCTTTGAAGGATCAATCAAAGCTTTGATTGGGTTACCAGCGCAGATTCCAGATTTAATGCGACAGACATTTTTGGGTGAAGAGCGGCAATCCGATGGTTTAGTAGGCATAGTTGGAGTCGCACGAGTTAGCGGAGAAACCGTCTCTAGCGGGAATCTGACGCTCGGTGAAAAGTTTGCAACTTTTCTCTTGATTGTTGCCTCATTAAATATCTTTGTAGGAATATTTAATCTCTTGCCAATACTTCCTCTCGATGGTGGACATATGGCGGTTGCCCTTTATGAAGGTGGCAGGCGGAAATTGGCGCAGATGGGGGGCCGTCCCGATCCAGGGTTTGTCGATGTGGAGAAGCTCACTCCCATCACCATGGTGGTATTTGTTGTGCTGGCCTTTTTGACCCTGCTGCTCTTGTTTGCCGATATCTTCAATCCGATTAATTTGAACCTTTAAGGCAGAATACAGACATGGTAAATCTCGGAATGCCACAAGCGCCATTGCAAACCTTGGCGCCCCGACGTAAATCCAAACAGTTGAAGGTAGGAAATGTATTAGTTGGGGGAGATGCACCAGTTTCAGTGCAATCCATGTGCACCACTTTGACCGCAGATGTTAACTCCACTTTGCAACAAATCGCTGAATTAACCGCTTCTGGATGTCAGATTGTTCGTGTTGCTGTACCGAGTCAAGATGACGCAGATGCTCTAAAGCAGATTGCTAAGAAATCTCAGATTCCAGTAATTGCAGATATTCATTTTCAACCCAAGTACATCTTCGCTGCGATTGATGCAGGATGTGCTGCGGTGCGAGTCAATCCAGGTAACATCAAACAGTTTGATGACAAGGTAAAAGAGGTTGCCAAAGCGGCAGGAGATGCTGGTATTCCAATCCGCATTGGTGTCAATGCTGGATCACTTGACCCAAGATTGCTTGCAAAATATGGCAAGGCGACGCCAGAGGCTTTAGTTGATTCAGCGTTATGGGAGATTGGACTCTTTGAAGAGCATGGCTTTACCGATATTAAGATTTCAGTAAAGCATCATGATCCAATTACGATGGTCAAGGCTTATCGACTTCTAGCCCAGAAATGTGATTATCCATTACATCTTGGAGTTACTGAAGCAGGTCCACAGTTCCAAGGCACAATTAAATCTGCAACCGCATTTGGCATTTTACTTGCGGAGGGAATTGGCGACACCATCAGAGTTTCTCTGTCGGCCCCTCCAGTTGAAGAGGTCAAGGTTGGAATTTCGATTTTAGAATCTTTAAATCTCCGTCAACGTAAACTCGAGATTGTCTCCTGCCCATCATGTGGTCGTGCCCAAGTTGATGTTTACACATTGGCTGAGAAAGTTCAGGCTGGCTTGCAAGGAATGACAGTTCCATTACGTGTTGCGGTTATGGGCTGTGTAGTTAATGGTCCAGGTGAAGCCCGCGAAGCAGATCTCGGTGTTGCATCTGGAAATGGCAAAGGTCAGATCTTTGTTAAGGGTGAGGTAATCAAAACCGTACCTGAAGCGCAGATTGTCGAAACACTCATCGAAGAGGCGATGCGCCTTGCAGAAGAGATGGAAGCTGCCGGTGTCGAATCTGGCGAACCATCAGTAAAAGTTAAGTAATTCGCTAGGCTACGCCGCATGTTGCGGATGTCATCCCTGTTTTTGCGAACCCTGCGGGATGATCCATCAGATGCCGCTGTTGCTAGCCACAAACTCTTAGTTCGTGCCGGATATATCCGTCCCATCGCAGCCGGGATCTTTTCCTGGTTGCCGCTTGGAGTAATTGCACTGCGCAATGTAGAGCGGGTAATTCGAGAGGAAATGGATAGAGCCGGATTCCAAGAGGTTCATTTCCCGGCTTTGTTGCCAAAGGATCCTTACGAAAAAACCAATCGCTGGGAGGAGTACGGTCCAGCGCTATTTAGATTGCAGGATCGCAAAGGCTCTGATTATCTACTCGGCCCAACCCATGAAGAGATGTTTACTCTTATGGTTAAAAGCGAGTACTCGTCATATAAAGATCTGCCGTTATCGATTTATCAGATTCAAACCAAGTACCGTGATGAAGCCCGTCCTCGCAGTGGAATTATCCGGGGCCGCGAATTTGTTATGAAGGATTCATACTCATTTGATGTTGATGATGAAGGTTTAGAGGTTTCCTATCAAAAACACCGTGATGCATATGTTTCTACCTTCAACCGTTTAGGTTTGAAGTTCAACATCGTTTCGGCGATGTCAGGCGCCATGGGTGGTTCAAAGTCTGAAGAGTTTTTAGCTCCTTGCAGTACGGGTGAAGACACTTATGTACTCTGTCCAAACTGTGGTTACGCTGCAAATGTTGAGGCGATGACCACCAAGGTTGAAGCCAAGGATTTTGGTAATCCACCATCGATGGAAATTTTAGATACGCCAGATACCCCGACCATAGATTCGCTAGTTGAGGTAATGAATAAGAAGTACGGAGCAAATGTCACCGGTGCAGATACTTTGAAAAATGTGCTGCTAATCGCGGATGGTCAGCCAATCTCAGTGCTGGTACCTGGCGATCGGGAAGTGGATTTAAAGAGACTAGAAGCAAACCTTCCAGGTGTTCAAGAGCTCCGACTTTTCGAAGATGCGGATTTTGCAAAGCGTCCTGAGTTAGTAAAAGGTTATGTTGGTCCGCAGGATGCGAAGAAGTTTGGTTTGAAGCTTTATGCCGATCCGCGGGTACAGGTTGGTTCGCATTGGATTACCGGTGCAAATCAGAAAAACAAACATATGCGTTATGTAACCCATGGTCGTGATTTCAACGTTGATGGATTTATCGAGGCGGCAGAGGTGCGCGAAGGCGATTCCTGTCCATCATGTACCACTGCGGTAATAATTGATCGAGCGATTGAGATCGGTCATATCTTCCAATTAGGTCGCAAGTATGCGCAGGCGCTGGATTTAACCGTGCTTGATAAGGAAGGCAAAGCTCGGGTCGTCACGATGGGCTCATATGGGATTGGTGTCTCTCGCGCGGTGGCAGCAATCGCAGAACAAAGCCATGATGAGATTGGATTGATTTGGCCTGAGGAGATCGCTCCTGCAAAGGTGCATATTGTTGCAACCGGTAAAGAGGATTTACCTTTTGAGACCGCTGAGAAATTTGCCCAGCAGTTAGAGGAACAAGGCATCACAGTGATGTTGGATGATCGCAGAGATGCTAGTCCTGGTGTGAAGTTCAAAGATGCTGAGCTAATTGGTAACCCTTACATAGTCATTGTGGGTAAGGGATTGCAAGATGGCAAAGTCGAACTTCGAATCCGTAAATCTGGAGAAAAATCTGAGCTACCAGTTGGAGATTTGATTTCGCACATTACTAAGTTAATCGGTTAGTTAAGGCGTGGAGATTTCACTAGAGGTTATCCTCTTTTTAGTTTTGGCCTCAGGATTTGCCGGGTTTGTTGACTCAGTCGCTGGTGGCGGGGGATTAATTCAACTTCCCTCACTTCTTATCGCAATGCCAAATACCGCACCTTCGCTTCTGTTGGGAACCAACAAACTACCTTCTTTTCTAGGCACATTGGGTGCAACCGCTTCTTACCTACGAAAGATAAAACCAGATTTCAAATTAGCCTTTGCAATGGCGGTGCCAGCTTTTATTGGCTCGGGTTTAGGAGCAAGTGTCGCAACCAGAATACCGAAGGATGCTTTTAGACCAATCATTTTGTTCTTGTTGGTATTTGTGGCTATTTATACCTGGCGTAAAAAAGAGTTGGGATTAGTAGAGAACTTTAAGTTTGCGCGCCATCATCAAGTTGGAATGGGTGTGCTGGCTGGGTTGGTTATTGGTTTTTATGACGGAATCTTTGGGCCAGGTACTGGTTCTTTCTTGATGCTTATCTTGGTTGCGGTTCTGGGCTTTGCCTTTTTGCAGGCATCGGTTACCGCCAAAATCGTTAACCTCTCAACCAATTTGGGTGCGATTCTGGTCTTTGGTTTGAACTCGCAGATTATGTGGCTACTTGGATTAACGATGGCAATTGGCAATATAACTGGGGGGTTTCTGGGCGCTAGATGGGCGATTAAGGGCGGTTCAATCCTGATTAGAAAGATGTTCCTATTTGTTACGACGGTACTGATACTGCGCTTGGCTTATGACACCTTTTTAAAATAAGGATTCTTCAGGTACCCTGCTCCCACTAAAACTAAACAACAACTAAATAAGTAGGTAAAGAATGTCACTGGCAAATAACCTCACCGAATTACTCGGCCCTGTCATAACTAAAGCCGGATTCGTTTTAGAAGAAATTACCGTAACCCCAGTCGGAAAAAGAAGATTAGTCGCGGTAGTAATTGATCGTGAAGAGACCAACCCATCACTAGATGAGGTCACTGTCGTGTCCAAAGAGGTTTCTGCAATCCTAGATAATTACTCTCAGATGGGTGAGATGCCTTTTACTCTTGAAGTGACCACGCCTGGAATTGATAAACCGCTGGAACTCCCAAGGCATTGGAAAAAGAATATCGGTCGCTTGGTAAAAATCACGCCCAAACAAGGCGAGAAATATGTTGGGAGAATTCAGGGTTTTGCAGACAATCAAATCGCTTTAGAGTTGAAAAATGAGATTTTGGAGGTTTCTTTAAGTGATATCGCTAAGGCGCAGATTGAAGTTGAATTTAACCGCAAGGAAGTGAAATAGCCATGAACGTTGATATGAAGGTTCTAGAGGCACTTACCCTAGATCGCGATATTCCACTTGATCGATTAATCACCGCAATAGAAATTGCAGTGAAGACGGCATACAACGAAATGGAAGGCGCTAAACCATTCGCCCACGCCAAATTAGATCGCGTCACTGGTGAGATAAGAATTGTTATTCCAGTATTTGGTCCAGATGGAGAGAAGATCGACGAAGTATTTGATGAACCAGAAGGCTTCAGCCGGATTGCTTCCTCTACCGCTCGAAAGATCATTAAGGAAAAGCTGCGTGAATCTAAGGATCTCGAAATTGTTGGCGAATTCAGCGCTTCGGTCGGAGATATCGTCTCTGGAGTAATTCAACAAGGCCGTGATCACAAAATGGTTTACATAGATTTAGGACGAGTTGAAGGAAAGATTCCGCCTCACGAACAAGTACCGGGAGAGATCTACAATCATGGTGATCGCATTAAGTGCTTTGTGGTTGAGGTCAAGCAAGGACAAAAAGGGCCGGAGGTATTGTTGTCGCGCAGCCATCCCGCTTTAGTTAAACAACTCTTTGCACTTGAGGTTCCAGAAATTAGGGATCGAGTTGTTGAGATTATGGGTGTAGCCCGCGAAGCTGGGCATCGCACCAAGATTGCCGTGCGTGCGCATAGAGCTGGAGTTAGTCCTAAGGGTGCATTAATCGGCCCTATGGGTGCTCGAGCTCGCGCAGTCATGGATGAGTTGCACGGTGAAAAAATAGATATCGTGGATTGGTCTGAGGATCCTGCCGAATATGTGGGAAACGCACTTGCACCAGCACGGGTTGCAAAGGTTGAGGTTGTTAACGCTGATGCTCGTTCGGCAAAGGTTGTCGTGCCGGATTATCAACTCTCTCTGGCTATCGGTAAGGATGGTCAAAACGCACGACTGGCTGCACGGCTAACCGGTTGGCGTATTGATATCCATTCCGATGGGGCGATCGAGCCCTCCACGCCTGAGGTTTCGTGAATTAGGACCTCAAGGGGTATTGTTGCGGCGTGAGGATTTACCTCACACATCTTTATAAGAAGCGAAAGCTAGGTCTAAGGCAATGGCACACAAATGAGCACGACAAAATCATGAGTAGGTCAATTTAGGCTTCGCGTTTTAATTAAGTAGATGCGGGGCCACAAAAGGAGAAAAGTGGCAAAGGTCCGCGTTTACGAGTTAGCAAAAGATTTAGGTATGGAGAGCAAGGATGTCCTTGCAAAGCTCCAAGAGATGGGCGAGTTTGTTCGCTCCGCATCATCAACTGTTGAGCCTCCAGTAGTCCGTAAATTTCTAGAGAAATATCCGCCAGCGGTAAAACCTGCTGCAGCAGAAAAACCAGTTAAGAAAGCACCTGCGAAAAAAGCGGCTGCGAAAAAAGCTGCAGAAACTCCGGTTGTTGAGCAATCCGCTCCAACCCCTGAAGTAGTTGCGCCACAGCAGAGTGAAACTCCAAAAGCAACCCCAGTAACTCCTCCAGTAACTCAAAATGCAATTCCTCCACGTCCTGCGCCAAAAGCTGGCAACAATCCATTTGGCACTCCAGGTGTTCCAAGACCTCCGCGACCAGCACCACGTCCCGGAAACAATCCATTTGGATCTTCAGGTGGTGGACCACGTCCACCAAGAGCTGATTCAGGACAACGTCCAAATGCAGGTGGCAGACCAGGAATGGCTGGACCGAGACCGGGATCAGTACGTCCAGGTTTTGCAGCGCGCCCACAACAACGTCCTGATGGTGCACAACGACCACAAGGTGGCGGCCAAAGATTTGGTGGCGCACCTTCATCATCATCTCCTTATCGCACTCAAGGTGGCGGTGCACAGCGTCCGCAAGGTGGCGGCGGATTTGGCGCGCCACGTCCTGGTGGACCAGGTCAAGGTGGCAGACCAGGTGGCGCTAGACCAGGCGCTGGTGGCGCATTTGGTAAAGGCGGCGGAAAGAAAAAGGATTACAAGAGTAAGAAAACTCGTCGTGAAGAGATCGACAATATGCAGGCGCCAACAATTGGTGGCGCCGTAGTTCCACGCGGCGATGGCAACACTCCAGTCCGTTTACGTCGCGGTGCTTCTCTGGCTGATTTCGCAGAGAAAATTGGAGCAGATCCCGCAGCATTGGTGTCGGTTCTATTCCATCTAGGTGAAATGGTTACCGCAACTCAATCTGTTGATGAAGATACCTTGCACGTTCTTGGTGGCGAGTTTGGCTACAAGATCACCGTGGTTTCTCCAGAGGATGAAGATCGTGAAATCTTGGAAGAGTTTGATATCAATCTCGAACAAGAGTTATCTGATGTAAACCCTGATGAATTAAGTGTTCGCCCACCAGTTGTAACTGTGATGGGTCACGTTGATCACGGTAAGACCCGTCTGCTTGATGCGATTCGCCAAACTGAAGTAGTAAAAGGTGAGGCTGGCGGAATTACTCAGCACATCGGTGCATATCAAATTCACCATGATCACAACGGAATCAACCGCGCAATAACCTTCATTGATACCCCAGGTCACGAAGCCTTTACCGCTATGCGTGCCCGTGGTGCCAAGGTAACTGACATAGCTGTTCTAGTTGTCGCTGCAGATGATGGCGTTATGCCTCAAACCATTGAAGCGTTAAACCATGCGCAGGCTGCAAACGTTCCAATTGTTGTTGCGGTAAACAAGGTTGATAAAGAAGGTGCCAACCCAGCAAAGATTCGCCAACAACTTACCGAGTACAACTTGATCGCTGAGGAGTACGGCGGAGATACTCTCTTTGTTGATGTTTCTGCTGCAAAGGGAACTGGAATCGACAATCTAATTGAATCTATTCTGCTTACTGCAGATGCGGCAATCGATCTACGTGCGATCCACGAAGATGATGCACGTGGTGTTGCAATTGAAGCTCACCTTGATCGTGGTCGAGGTCCAGTTGCAACAGTGCTGGTACAGCGCGGAACTCTTAGCGTTGGAGATGCGATTGTTGCTGGTTCAGCCTTTGGTCGCGTCCGTGCGATGATGGATGAGTTTGGCAAAGCGGTAGAAGTTGCTGGTCCTTCACGCCCAGTTCAGGTACTCGGATTTACCTCAGTACCAAGTGCTGGCGATAGTTTTATTGTGGCTCCAGATGATCGAACCGCACGTCAGATCGCTGAGAAACGTCAAGCTGGCGAACGCCATGCCGCGTTAGCAAAGGCACGCAAGAAGGTTTCACTCGAAGACTTCCTAGAGAAATCAAAGGTCACAACACTCAATTTGATCTTGAAGGGCGATGTCAGCGGTTCAGTTGAAGCGCTAGAAGATGCACTTGTACAACTTGATGTTGGTAGTGAGGTTGATCTAAGAGTTATTCACCGCGGTGTCGGCGCCATCACTAAGAGCGATGTAACTCTGGCATCTGCATCAGGTGCGGTGATTGTTGGCTTCAATGTTAAACCAGAGGCACACACCGCAATCTTTGCTGATGAAGAGGGTGTAGAGATTCGATTCTACTCAGTCATCTACAAGGCGATCGAAGAGATCGAGGCTGCGCTTAAAGGATTACTTAAGCCAGAGTTTGAAGAGGTCACAATCGGATCTGCAGAGGTTCGAGAGATCTTCAAATCAAGCAAGTTTGGCACCATCGCCGGTTCTATGGTCTCGACTGGAATTATCAAGCGCAACGCGAAGGCTAGAGTTCTTAGAGATGGCGTCGTAATTGGCGACAACCTAACAATCGAGTCACTAAAGCGTTTCAAAGATGATGCTACTGAGGTCCGTGAAGGATTTGAGTGCGGTATCGGCGTAGGATCCTTTAAAGACATTCAAATTGGTGATGTCTTCGAAGTATTTGAAATGCGGGAAAAGAAGCGGGCATAGTCCATGGGTAACTCACATCGCGCAGCAAAGGTGGCAGATCGCATCAAAGTTGTGATCGCTTCTGCGCTGGAAAGTAAGGTGAAGGATCCGCGTTTAGGATTTATCACTATTACCGATGTCCGGGTTACTGGGGATTTACAGCAAGCTTCGATTTTCTACACCGTGCTTGGAGATGATGAAGAGCGGGCAAATACCGCCAAAGCACTTGAAAGTGCAAAGGGTTTGCTTCGCACTGAAGTAGGTAGAGAGCTAAAGACCCGCATTACTCCTAGCCTCTCTTTCTTTGCTGATGCGTTATCTGAAACCGCGCGCAACTTCGAAGATCTTTTAGATCAGGTGCGCAAACATGATGAGGAGATTGCTCATTTACGAGACACCGCATCTCCAATTAGTGGCAGCGATCCTTATCGTGCGCCACGCATTCGCGAATCGGAATGAAGGTTTCTCACGGCTTTGTCATAGTTGATAAGCCCGCTGGAATCACTAGCCATGATGTCGTTGGAAAGTTGCGTAAAACCTTGGGTACCAAGCGGGTTGGTCATGCCGGAACCCTTGACCCTATGGCAACCGGCGTACTGGTGTTAGGCATCAACAACGCGACTAAGTTTCTGCAATATGTGACTGAGGGAAAGAAACAATATTTAGCCACGATAAGACTCGGACAAGCGACTACAACTGATGATAAAGAAGGAGAAATTCTCTCAACATCAGATACTGATTCCATTACAGATCAACAGATAAAGGATTTGTTAGCAAAGCAAGTAGGCATAATTATGCAGACACCTAGCCAAGTATCTGCGATAAAGATTGATGGAGAACGTGCCTACGATTTAGTACGCCAAGGAAAGGCTGTCGAGATTCCAGCGCGTGAGATTGAGATTTTTCAGTTACTAGTAAATGAAATTAGACGAGGCGAGTTCTTAGATATAGATATTGATGTAATTTGCTCTGCAGGTACCTATATTCGATCCATTGCGCGAGATTTAGGTGCAGCTCTTGGAGTTGGAGGACATCTGATTTCATTGCGACGCACACTGGTAGCGCCATTTAATCTCTCGGATTGCTCAACTTTGGAAACGCCGGAAATTCGACCTCTTGCAGAGGCGATTTCCCAGGTAATGCCAATACGTCAGATTGATGTTGCCGAATTGGCGGAGCTGAGATTTGGCAGAGCCTTAACCAAATCAGTGTTCAGTGGAGTGGGTGTTGCAATCGCTCCCGATGGAGAGGTGGCCGCAATTATCGAAAACCGTGATTATGGGGCGCAGCCGATTTCAGTGTTTGTGTCATGAAAGAATAGAGATGATGAGATACATCCCAGATATTTCCTGGCAAGGGGCCGCACACAAAGGCGGCGCTCTAGCTATTGGGATATTTGATGGCGTACATCTTGGCCACCAACAGATTTTGCAGGAAGCTGCAACAACCGGCCTAACGGTAACCGCATTGACCTTTGATCCGCATCCCACTGCGATCTTTGCTCCAAGCCGCACTCCAACCAGGTTGTTGACTGTAAAGAACCGGGTTCACCAATTAGCCACGCATGGCGCAGACAGTGTTGCGGTACTGAAATTTACTGATGATTTCTCAAAGTTAACTCCTCAAGAGTTCATTGAACAGATCCTCTTGCCAATCTTTGATCCAAAACTAGTTGTCGTTGGTCAAAACTTCACCTTTGGATCACAGGCCGCTGGAAATGTAGATTATTTGAAACAACATGCCAGCTTTGAAAGTAAGGGTGTTCAACTTCTAAATCATTCGGGGAGTGTTATTTCATCGACAAGAATCCGGGAAGCGATTCGCTCCGGCAATCTGGAAACAGCAAATCAACTTTTGAGTCGACCTCACCAAATCGTGGGACCAGTGATACACGGAGAAAAGCGGGGCAGAACAATTGGTTACCCAACCGCAAATATCGGATTAGATGAATTTGCCACCATTCCTTCAGATGGCGTTTATGCCGGCTGGTTATCGGTAGAAGGAATTAAATGGCCAGCGGCAATTTCAATTGGAACCAACCCAACTTTTGAAGGGATACGTGGCAGACAGGTTGAGGCATACGCTTTAGATCGCGACGATTTAGATTTGTATGACAAAGAAGCAATGATTGAGTTTGGCTGGCGGTTGCGTGACACCATCAAATTTGATGGCCTCCAACCATTGCTTGATCAAATGAAGATTGATTGTGATGAGGCGCGAAGATTGACCCATTCTCACGCTTGATTTTGAGGGCAATTCCCTCGGATTTTCGATATGTGAGACGCGCTGGTAGATTTTGACCCCTCAAGCGAGAAACCGTGCACTCGTGTACAAGACCGAGAGCCCTCGTGAAAGATGTAAAGGAAGTTAGACCATGGCATTAACACCTGCCGAGAAGAAAGAAATCATCACAAAGTTTGGCGCCTCTGCATCAGACACAGGAAGCCCTGAAGCTCAGGTTGCACTTCTCTCTAAGAGAATTGAACAAGTTACCGAACATCTACAAACCAACAAGCATGACCATCACAATCGTCGTGGCTTGCTACTACTTGTAGGTCGTCGTCGCAGAATTCTGCAGTACCTTGCCAAGACTGATATCGCTCGTTACCGCGCGATTATCGACAAGCTCGGCATCCGCCGTTAGTTTGCAAAACTAAATAATAAAAACCAGCGCAGCAAATCGCTGACAACCCTGGACGACTGGTCCTCGGTGGTGGCTTACGGATTTATCAAAGTGGATTTCCACATAAAGGCCGTGGGCTTCGATCGAAGATCCATTCTCTAAAGGTGCGCTGGTGCTAGAGAATAGGAGAGACCCATGGAGGGTCAAGAGGTTAAGTCTGCCGTTGCCAAAATAGATAACGGTAAATTCGGAAAACGAGAGATTCGTTTTGAAACTGGTCGCCTAGCGCGCCAAGCTGCGGGAACCGCGGTGGTCTATCTTGATGATGAATCAATGTTGCTATCTGCAACAACCGCATCAAAGTCACCACGTGATCAATTTGATTTCTTCCCACTGACAGTAGATGTCGAAGAGCGTATGTATTCAGTTGGAAAGATTCCAGGATCTTTTTT
The DNA here is from genome assembly GCA_018882885.1 of Candidatus Nanopelagicaceae bacterium. Lineage (GTDB taxonomy): Bacteria > Actinomycetota > Actinomycetes > Nanopelagicales > Nanopelagicaceae > MAG-120802. The sequence goes on from VERG01000008.1 coordinate 23,218, forward strand.
CCGACGTGAAGGTCGTCCATCAGAGGATGCCATCCTTACCTGTCGTTTGATCGACCGCCCATTACGCCCTTCATTCATTAAGGGATTGCGTAACGAGGTTCAAATCGTTGTAACAGTAATGGCTTTGAATCCAGATCACATGTATGACGTAGTTGCTATTAACGCAGCATCCATGTCTACACAGTTGGCTGGCTTGCCATTCTCAGGTCCAATTGGTGGCGTACGTGTTGCCCTAATTGATGGACAATGGGTGGCATTCCCAAATCACAGCGATCTAGAGCGTGCTGTTTTTGACATGGTAGTTGCTGGTCGCATTGCCGGTAATGATGTTGCAATCATGATGGTTGAAGCAGAAGCGACTGTTAAGACAATTGGTCTTATCGATTCTGGTGCCACCGCACCAACTGAAGAAATTGTTGGTCAAGGACTTGAGGCAGCAAAGCCATTTATCCGCACACTATGTGAAGCGCAGATGGAGTTAGCAAAGGTAGCTGCAAAGCCCACCGCTGAGTTCCCTGTGTTCCTTGATTATCAGGCTGATGCTTTTGAAGCGGTAGAAAAGGCTGCAAAAAATGATTTAGCCAAGGCCCTAACTATCTCCGGCAAGCAAGAGCGCGAGACTGAAATTGATCGAATCGCAGCTGCCACAACAGAGTCACTTGCTCCTAACTTTGAAGGACGCGAGAAAGAGATTCCTGCAGCTTTCCGTTCCTTGACTAAGAAACTTGTTCGTCAAAGAGTTTTGCGTGACAAGATCCGCATTGATGGTCGCGGATTACGCGACATCCGTCCTCTGACCGCAGAGGTTGAGGTTGTGCCACGAGTTCACGGTTCAGCTTTGTTCGAGCGTGGCGAAACCCAGATTCTTGGTATCACCACACTCAATATGCTCAAGATGGAACAACAGCTAGATACTTTGAACCCAGAGGATCACAAGCGTTATATGCACAATTACAACTTCCCGCCTTATTCCACCGGCGAAACTGGTCGCGTTGGATCACCAAAGCGTCGTGAAATTGGACATGGTGCACTCGCAGAGCGTGCTCTTCTTCCAGTTCTTCCAGCTCGTGAAGAGTTTCCTTACGCGATCCGCCAGGTATCAGAGGCTTTGGGATCAAATGGTTCCACCTCAATGGGATCGGTTTGTGCCTCAACTCTTTCACTACTTAATGCTGGTGTACCGCTTAAGGCGCCAGTAGCAGGTATCGCAATGGGTCTGATCTCAGATGATGTTGATGGCAAGACTGAATATGTTGCGTTGACTGACATCCTTGGTGCAGAAGATGCCTTCGGAGATATGGATTTCAAAGTTGCTGGAACTAAGGATTTCGTTACAGCGCTACAGCTTGATACCAAGCTAGATGGAATTCCAGCCAGCGTTTTATCTGCAGCTCTCTTGCAGGCAAAGGAAGCGCGTTTGGCGATTCTTGGAGTCATGAATGAGGCGATCGATCGTCCTGATGATATGAACCCACTTGCTCCACGCATCATCTCAATCAAGATTCCAGTTGATCAGATTGGTGCGGTTATCGGACCAAAGGGCAAGGTAATTAATCAAATTCAGGAAGAGACTGGAGCTGAGATCTCTATTGAAGATGATGGAACTATCTTCATTGGTGCCACAAATGGCACCGCAGCAGATGCGGCAAAGGCACAGATTCTTGGCATCGCAGATCCCAAGCTCCCTGAGGTTGGAGAGCGTTACAACGGAACCGTTGTAAAACTGGCTACCTTCGGTGCATTTGTTAACTTGTTGCCAGGAAAAGATGGTTTGCTACATGTTTCACAGATCCGAAAGATGCATGGTGGAAAGCGCATCGAAAATCTTGAGGATGTTATGAAGGTGGGCGACAAGGTTCATGTTGAAATCGGAGAGATTGATCCAAAGGGCAAGCTTTCTTTGGTTCCGGTTCTCGATGACAACGCGCAATCCTCTTCATCTGAAGAGTAGTTTGTAATTTATGACTGTACGTAAGACCGTTCTTCCGAGCGGTCTTCGTATTGTCACAGAAGAGATCTCCGGCGTACGTTCCGCCGCTTATGGCATCTGGGTAAATGTTGGCTCCCGAGATGAATCTTTAAAAACCGCTGGAGCGTCACATTTTCTCGAACACCTTCTATTCAAAGGCACAAAAACTCGAAGCGCGCTGGATATCTCCTCTGCCATTGAAGCAGTTGGTGGGGAGATGAATGCCTTCACCTCCAAGGAGTACACCTGTTTTTACGCCCGAGTAATTGACTCTGATTTACCGCTAGCGATTGAGGTTATTTCAGATCTGATTACCTCATCGGTGGGTCGTCCAGAAGATGTAGAGGCAGAACGCAAGGTTGTTCTGGAAGAGATTTCCATGCGTGATGATGATCCGTCAGATTTAGTTCATGAAGTATTTAGTGAAACCTTTTATGGAGATACACCGCTCGGGCGCTCGATTTTAGGAACCACCGACTCCATTAAATCATTGAGCCGAAATGCCATTTTTAATTATTACAAGAAGCGATATCTGCCGCAGGACATTGTTGTGGCGGTCGCTGGAAACATCAGGCATCAAAAAGTGGTTGATCAAGTTATAAAGGCAATGTCGAAAGATAGCTTTCTTGAAGTTGGCAAGAATGAATTCAATCTCCGTTCAAACACCTCTGTTAGACGCTCTGTCAAGCAAGATGTTGGGCTCATGAATCGCAAGACAGAGCAGGCGCACATTTTTTTGGGGATGCCAGGAGTTGATCGAAATGATCCGCGCAGATTTGCGATGGGTGTTTTATCAGCTGCATTAGGTGGCGGAATGTCCTCTCGATTGTTCCAAGAGATTCGTGAAAAGAGAGGGCTGGCCTATTCGGTTTACTCTTACGCACAACAATTTGCCGGTAGCGGATTCCTCGGCTTCTACGCGGGATGTAACCCAAGTAAAGCAACAGAGGTTGTCTCAATTATGCGTGATGTTTTGCATGATGTAGCAAGCAACGGATTGACCCATGAAGAATTGCTCCGCGCACAAGGTGCGGTTCGAGGTACTTTGGTTTTGAGCCAAGAGGACACGGGTTCACGCATGAGCCGAATCGGCAAGAGTGAGCTGGTTTATGGGGAGATTATGACTTTTGATCAGATTCTAAAAGCGGTAGCGGAAGTTTCCTCCGCCGACATCAGGGCGTTGGCCGATGGAATTTTGCATCAAGCGCCTACCCTTGCGGTTGTGGGACCATTTGCAAAGCGCTCAGTTTTTGAACGAGCTTTGAGTTAGGGAGATTCGAGAATCAATATGAGTATCAAGGTTGCCGTACTTGGCGCAAAAGGTCGCATGGGCTCTGAAACCGTAAAAGCTATAAATGCTGCGGATGATTTAGAGCTTGTGGCACAACTTGATCTCGGTGATTCAATTGACGCGCTATTGAACAGTGGGGCAGAGGTGGTGGTTGATTTCACCCATCCTGATTCAGTAATGAAAAATCTTGAGTTTGCAATAAAGAATGGCATCCATGTTGTTGTAGGAACTACTGGATTCGATGATGCAAAACTACAGCAGATTAAATCCTGGCTAAATGCAAACCCAAAGGTCGGCGCAGTCATTGCCCCAAACTTTGGTTTAGGTGCGGTCTTGATGATGCAATTTGCTGCAAAAGCCGCCAGATATTTTGAATCGGTGGAGATTGTTGAGTTACATCATCCAGAAAAGGCTGATGCGCCTTCCGGAACTGCGGCCCGAACCGCTGAATTAATCTCAGAGCAACGCAAGTCTGCAAAGCGTCCTGCCATGCCAGATAAGACTTCAACCGCTCTACCTGGAGCCCGCGGTGCAAAAGTCGGAGATGTGCCGATTCATTCAGTTCGTCTGCGTGGATTAGTCGCCCATCAAGAGGTATTACTCGGAGATCAAGGTGAAACCCTGTCGATTAGACATGACTCAATCGATCGTTCTGGTTTTATGCCTGGCGTTATTTTGGCTGTGCGAGAAGTTGGAAATCGCCCCGGTTTAACATTTGGTCTCGAACATTTAATGGATCTATAAGCCAAGGATAGGAATAGGAATATGACCAGCAATATCACTATGTACAGCGCTGATTGGTGTGGAGATTGCCGCCGTTCCAAAAGGTTAATGGATTCGCTAAATGTCGAGTACACCATTATTGATGTGGAAGCTGATCCATCGGCATCCGATAAAGTAATTGAGATAAATGGCGGGCAGCGCTCTATTCCAGTAATCGTTTTTCCTGATGGAACACACTTAACTGAACCATCTGACAATGACCTAAAAGCAAAACTTGAGGCGCTAAAAATAATTTAGTTTAAAGGCGATATATGACCGCAGAAACCACAGCGGCCAGAAGCATCATCGTAGGAAAATTAGCACCAAACCTTAGGGCAACAGCCGCAACAGCAACGCCAGCCAAGCGATGATCAATAACTACGGAGTTCTCTGCACCAAAACTTTGTACCGTTACCAATGCACTTAACAAGGCGATTGGAATTAGAGAGTTTATGCGCTGCACACGTGGCTTATTCAGGAGAGAGTCCGGCAGTGAGTAACCGATATATTTCAATATAAAACAGACCAAACTTGTTACAAGTGTGGCGATCCATAAAGCGCTCATCATTTACGCCATCCAAATACGATAGCCAGCAAAGCGGTGGAAATTATCGGTACTCCAGCTGGGGCAATCGGAATCAATAGCAAAGCCAAAATTGCTGCGGTAAATCCAACCAACTTACTTTTGGTATCAATCAACCGGGGCCAAACCAAACCAAGAAAGGCTGCCGGAACTGCTGCATCCAATCCCCATGCCGAGGGATCACCAATACTTTGGGCGCCCAGTGCTCCAATTAAGGTAAATAAATTCCAGAAGAAATAAACCCCAATACCTGTGGCCCAGAAGCCGTATCGGCTGGCATTCAGCCCTCTACTTTCTTGGTTGAGAGCAACTCCGGTTGATTCATCAATTGTGAGTTGTGCGCCAATAATCTTTTTTATGCCATGTAAAGAAAGGACGGGCGCCATTCGCAATCCATAAAGTCCGTTGCGTAATCCAAGAAGAGATCCAGTTGCGATTGCACTCAATGGCGAGCCACCAGCGCCCATGACTCCAACTACTGCGAACTGGGAAGCCCCGGAGAAAAGCAGTAGTGAGAGGAGACAGGTTTGTAGGACAGTAAATCCTGATCCAATTGCAGCAGCTCCAAAAGCAGCTCCATATGTTCCGACCGGAATCGCTACCGCCAGTGAGTCGCGCAACACCACACGCTTGTCGAAGGGCGCCGCGCTTAATGACACGCGCTTATTGTGCCTTAGAAATTCCTGACCTCAGGCCAGGTAGTAGATAAGGTCGCGCACGTGAGCGAACAAAACCATCCTGAAATTGTCTTCCGTGACGATGTAACCGTAGAACTTGTTAAAGCTAGCGCGAATGATGCCGATGTTATCTGGGCAGCACGAGTTTCAACGGCTGGAGAGAACTCCTTGGATGAAATCAACTCAGATCCATCTCGTTCAGCTGGCTTAATCAATTACTTGGCGCGAGAAAGACATGGTTCGCCTTTTGAACACACCTCAATGACTTTCTTTGTTAGCGCTCCGATATTTGTATTCCGTGAGTTCATGCGCCATCGCATCGCTTCATACAATGAGGAAAGTGGTCGTTATCGCGAACTGCTTCCAGTTTTTTACGTCCCCAATAAGGACCGAAAATTAGTTCAAACTGGAAAGACCGGACATTATGTTTTTGTGGATGGAACTGATGAGCAGTATCAAATCTCTGTTGCTGCTATGAAGGAGAGCTACACAGTCGCATATCAAAATTACAAGAAGATGTTAGATGCTGGGGTTGCGCGCGAAGTTGCGAGAGCGGTTTTGCCTGTTGCTCTCTACTCATCAATGTACGTAACGATGAATGCTCGTGCCTTAATGAATTTCTTATCACTGCGCACCAGCAGAGAGGGTTCTCATTTTCCAAGTTACCCGCAAAGGGAGATTGAGATGGTGGCGGAAAAGATGGAGGAGCATTTTGCCCGCTTGATGCCACTTACCTACGCGGCATTTGAGAAGTCAGGACGGGTAGCCCCTTAACAGGAGTAACCTTTCGCCATGTCGATTCACCCGCCTTTTGGGCGTCTACTCACCGCAATGGTGACTCCCTTCAAAGATGATCTCTCTATTGATTGGGATGGCGTCGAAAAATTGGCGGAACATTTAATTCAATCGGGGCATGACGGCATTGTTTTGAATGGCACAACAGGTGAAGCACCAACGACAAGTGATGAAGAAAAAGTTGAAATTATCAAAGTTGTAAAGAAAGTTGCTGGTTCGCGGGCGAAAATAGTTGCAGGAGCTGGCAACAATGAAACCTCTCACTCAGTAGAGCAGGCAAAGATGGCCGCGGATGCCGGAGCTGATGGTTTGCTAGTTGTTACCCCTTATTACAACAAACCACCTCAGGCAGGAATCGCAGCACATTTCAAAGCCATGGCAGATGCCACTGATGTTCCAGTGATGCTTTATGACATTCCTGGAAGAACCGGAGTGCAAATCGAGCCTGACACAATTGTTCAACTCGCCGAGCATCCAAACATTGTTGCGTTGAAAGATGCCAAGGGAGATGTGGCCTCAACCTCTTGGGTTATCAAGAGATCAGGTATTCCAGTTTATTCAGGTGATGACATATTAAATCTTCCTTTGCTCTCAGTCGGCGCTGTGGGATTTGTTTCGGTTTGTGGACATACTGTTGGCAGAGATTTACGTGAACTTCTAGATTCCTGGGTTTCTGGAAATACAGCGCGCGCACTAGAAATACATCAGAAATTATTGCCGGTCTACAACGGAACCTTCCGTACTCAAGGTGCAATTCTCACCAAAGCTGCTTTGAACATGATGGGGTTGCCAGGCGGCAAAGTTAGATTGCCACTAGTTGATGCAACCGCGGCGCAAATCTCTCAACTGCGTGAGGATCTGCGCGCCGGTGGCGTGAAAGTAAGCTAATGAATCATCCGCACCCCGATCTCGGGTTGCCACCAAAACTTCCTGCTCAAACCCTTCGCATTGTTGCGCTAGGGGGATTGGGTGAAGTGGGCCGCAATATGACGGTATTTGAATATGCCGGTCGGTTATTAATTGTGGATTGCGGTGTTTTATTCCCGGAAGAAAATCAACCTGGTGTTGATTTAATCCTTCCTGATTTTTCCTATATTCGCGAGAGATTAAATGATATCGAAGCGGTATTTCTAACTCATGGCCATGAGGATCACATCAGTGCTCTTGGCTATTTATTACGAGAAAGAGAAAACATTCCGGTAATTGGCTCTGCTCTAACGTTAGCTTTCTCAAAAGGAAAGCTTAAGGAACACCGAATATCCCCAATAACAATAGAGGTCCGTGAAGGACAAAGGAGAAAAGTTGGAGATTTCGAGCTGGAGTTTATTGCGGTTAATCACTCAATTCCAGATGCCTTAGCAGTTGCGATCAAAACCCCAGCAGGTGTAGTTCTGCACACTGGTGATTTCAAGATGGATCAACTTCCGCTAGATGGTCGCACGACCGACTTAGTGCGTTTTGCAGCCCTCGGAGAATCTGGTGTTGATCTATTTATGGTGGATTCAACTAATGCTGACATCCCGGGTTTCACAACCTCTGAGCGAGAAATCATGCCGGTCTTAGATCGGGTAATTGAATCAACAAAGCGACGAGTGATAGTTGCATCCTTTGCATCGCATGTGCATCGCATCCAACAAGTAATAGATATTGCCTACACCCATGGTCGCAAGGTTGCTTTTGTTGGTCGCTCAATGGTGCGCAATATGAACTTAGCCTCGGAAATGGGATATCTACATATTCCACCAAATACCTTGCTAGACATCGATGAGATTGATGATGCAGGAGACGGAATTGTTTTAATCTGCACCGGTTCACAAGGCGAACCTCTTGCTGCATTATCGAGAATGGCTAACGGAGATCATCGAATCAAGGTAGGGGCTGGAGATACTGTTATTTTGGCCTCTTCGTTAATTCCCGGCAATGAAAACTCGGTTTATAGAGTAATAAATGAGCTGACTAGATTTGGTGCTCGGGTAGTTCATAAAGGTAATGCACTTGTACATGTATCTGGGCATGCAGCTGCTGGCGAACTCTTGTATTGCTACAACATAGTAAAACCAAAAAATGTGATGCCAGTTCATGGCGAGTGGCGTCATATGAGAGCTAATGCTGAGCTAGCGGTTGCCACCGGAGTGAAGAGATCCAATACGGTTGTCGTAGACAATGGTGTTGTCGTTGATTTAGCAGAAGGCAAAGCACAGGTTGTCGGTGCGGTTCCAGTTGGTTATGTATACGTTGATGGACACAGCATCGGCGACATCACCGAAGCATCATTAAAAGATAGAAGAATTTTGGGTGAAGAAGGGTTTATTTCAGTAATTGTTGTTATTGATTCACAAACCGGAAAGATTGTTGCTGGGCCGGATATTCACGCCCGTGGTTTTGCGGAGGATTTGGCGCTTTTTGATGAGGTAAAAACCCGAATTGAAAACGCATTAGCTGGAGCTGTTGCAGGTGGCATAAATGGCACACATCAGTTATCCCAAGTTGTCAGGAAAACTGTAGGAAGTTGGGTTGGGGAGGAGCACCGTCGCCGCCCAATGATTGTTCCCGTTGTAATAGAGGTATAAAGGCGGTTACAACGGCGCGCCTCGCGGTTGTAAAAAAACATATCTAATACGATTTTTCGTTGTGGCTAAGAAAAATTCCCCAAGAAAGCGCAGCGGTGTCATACCGGCAATAAGCCGCACCCTGGCTCTAATCTGGCGTAGCTTTGCAAAATCTTTAGGGGCCACAATTCGGGTAATTACCCGCGGGGCAAAGGATTTAGATCCTGAACATCGCCGCGATGGTTTTGGACTTTTACTTTTTATTCTTGCCTTGATAGCCGCAGCCACTACGTGGTGGCAACTTGAAAACTGGTTTGGCAACGCCGCCTATGCCTTCTTTTATGGCGCCGTTGGCCGTCTAGCTATTTGCACCCCGATTCTCTTTGCTTACTTCGCCTTGCGAATGTTCCGAGCTCCAGATGACAAAGCAGCAAATGGTCGAATCACAATTGGCTCATTGTTATTAATTCTCAGTTCCACCGCATTGATTCACATAATTAATCCATCTTCTATAAACACCGGAGCAACTGCAATGCGTGAGGGTGGCGGGTGGATTGGATACGCAATATCAACTCCACTAGTTGCTTTAGTTACAGATGTATTGGCAATTCCTATTCTTTTCTTAACCCTTCTGTTTGGAGTTCTGGTAATTACCGCGACCCCGTTTTCAAAGATTCTTGATTTATTGAAAGGTTTGGCAACAGGGGCTAGTTCAAAGGTTGGTACCGCACTAGAGGAACGTCGGGAGCGCAAAGCCGAAGAGTTTGAAATCGCCGATACTCCACCATTTGAAACTCCGCTAGTACAAGAGTTTTCAAATCAGAATCAGGATGACGATGAAATAGATGAAGAGATTGATGAAGAGAGTTTTGATGAAGAGTTCACGGTAGAGATTCCCAAACCCCAGAGTGAAACAAAACCAGCGCGCCCAGTGCAGCTGGTGCTTTCCTCGAGCGATCCATACGAACTTCCAAATATGGAGTTGTTGAGAACTACTCCGCCGACTAAAGGTAAGACAAAGGCGAATGATCAAATTGTTCAAGCTTTAACTGAAGTATTTGCCCAGTTTGAAATTGATTGTGAAGTGACCGGTTTTATGCGTGGTCCAACCGTGACCCGCTATGAGGTTGAATTAGGTTCTGGAGTTAAGGTCGAGGCGGTAACAGCTCTCAGTAAAAATATCGCCTATGCGGTAGCAAGTAGTGATGTCAGAATCCTCTCTCCGATCCCAGGCAAATCTGCGGTAGGAATTGAGATTCCAAATACCGATCGTGAAATTGTCTCTTTGGGCGATGTTTTAAGGTCTAGTGTCGCTGGAAATGATCATCACCCAATGGTCATCGCTCTCGGCAAAGATGTAGAAGGCAATTTCATCTGTGCCAATTTGGCAAAAATGCCACATCTTTTGGTTGCCGGTGCTACAGGTGCTGGTAAATCTTCAATGATTAACTCATTAGTTACCTCGATATTGATGAGAGCTACACCAAATGATGTTCGATTAATTTTGATAGATCCAAAACGCGTTGAATTAAACGCCTATGAAGGCATTCCTCATCTAATTGCACCAATTATCACCAACCCTAAGAAAGCAGCAGAGGCTTTGGCTTGGGTAGTTCGTGAGATGGATATGCGGTATGACGATCTTTCAACCTATGGCTTTAGACATATTGATGACTTCAACAAAGCGGTGCGCTCTGGAAAGGTAACTGCGAAAGAAGGAGCGGATCAGGCATTAGAGCCTTACCCTTATCTATTGGTTGTTGTGGATGAGTTGGCTGATTTGATGATGGTAGCGGCTAGAGATGTTGAAGATTCAATTGTGCGCATTACCCAATTAGCACGTGCTGCAGGAATTCACTTAGTGATTGCAACACAGAGACCTTCGGTAGACATCGTCACTGGTTTAATCAAGGCCAATGTTCCTTCTCGTTTAGCCTTCGCCACCTCATCATTGGCGGACTCTCGAGTTATTTTGGATACTCCGGGAGCAGAGAAGCTGGTTGGTCAAGGTGATGGCTTGTTCCTACCTATGGGTGCGAGTAAGGCGATGCGTATTCAAGGCGCCTATGTTTCCGAACGCGAGATTGAATCAGTCGTCTCCCATGTTAAATCACAGTTACAACCGGTTTATCGCGAAGATATTTTGAAACCTGTTGTAAGCGCACGATCGGGCGATGATGACATTGGTGATGATAAAGAGTTGCTAATTCAAGCGATAGAGCTAGTAGTCAGTACGCAATTCGGATCTACTTCAATGTTGCAACGCAAGCTAAGAATTGGTTTTGCTAAAGCCGGTCGTTTAATGGATTTGATGGAGAGCCGTGGAATTGTCGGACCATCTGAAGGCTCGAAGGCTCGCGTAGTTTTGGTAAAGCAAGAGGACCTAGCCTCAGTGCTTGAAGTTATTCAGGGGTGATTCACAGAATTTCACCCCAGTTATTGAGTTTGACCAGTTGTGCCCAATAACTCGCTGCTTCTACAATTTACGCCCCGGTTAGGAATTTTGCGAGGCGATAATGTCAGTAGGCAGTTCACTGCAAGAGATGCGAAAGTCGGCAGGTTTTACTGTTGATCAACTCGCGGCTCGCACTCGCATTCCTGCAACTGTAATTGAAGATCTAGAGCGGGATAATTTTTCAACCTGCGGCGGTCCGACTTACGCGCGTGGTCATATCAGAACTATCTCCCGAATTTGTGGAGTGGGCGACTCTGAAGTACTAATCGCTTTTGAATCGCAAACAATTCCCTTGAGTAAATCAATTAGAGATTTACTAAATGACAACAGCGCAACTCCGGCAATTAAGGAACGCAAACCAATATCCTGGAAAGCTCTAAGTGGAGTAGCTGCGGGCCTTGCGGTATTTGGAATAGTTGGCGCATTAATTTTCTCTTCCACTAACGAAAATTCTATAGATCAGAGTGTTGTTTCTAACTCAACAAATTCAAATCAATCTAATGGCGCGGTGGCTGAAGTTAAAAAAGGTGTTGAAGTTGAACTCATCGGAGTGAACGGTCTGTCCTGGGTGGCGGTTAATGATTCAACAGGAGCAACTCAATTCAGTGGCCGTATCCGTCAAGGTGAATCCAGAACCTTTAGCGACAATCAATTGTTGTATGTAGTTATTGGAAATGCTGGTGCGATTAAGTTAAAAGTGAATGGGGAAGATTTAGGCGTACCTGGAAGAGTTGGCGAGGTTGTTAGACTGGAATTCGGTCCGCAAGCCAGCAATAATCAGGGTTAATCGCATCATTCATCTATAGAATGCGGGGGTGTCGCTCCCAAACTCAAATCCAAAGACCGTTGCCTTAGTAACTTTGGGGTGTGCTCGCAATGATGTGGACTCGGAGGAGTTAGCGGGAAGACTCTCTGAAGATGGTTGGGTTTTAGTTGATGATGCCTCAAACGCAGATATTGCAGTTGTAAATACCTGTGGCTTCATCGAATCCGCTAAAAAAGACTCAGTAGATGCGCTTCTAGAGGCTCATGCCCTTAAGGCAGATGGCACGCTGCGCGCCGTTGTAGCGGTTGGTTGTATGGCAGAGCGTTATGGAAAAGAGTTGGCTGACGCACTACCTGAAGCAGATGCGATCTTGGGATTTGATGATTATCAAGATATCTCTCAAAGACTACGCAAGATATTAGATGGCGATAAACCAAAAGCACACACGCCAAAGGATCGTCGAACCTTAATTCCAATTTCTCCCGCAGCAAGACAAACCACTCGCGCAGTAAAAGAGTCGCCGCTTACCATGGGGCAGGGCAGCACCTTCTCCCGTAAACGCTTGGGTAATTCACCTATGGCACCATTAAAAATTGCATCTGGTTGCGACCGGAGATGTTCCTTTTGTGCCATTCCACTATTTCGTGGCGCCTTTGTCTCCAGACGCCCAACAGAAATCTTGGAGGAGGCAACTTGGCTAGCACAAAATGGCGTAAGTGAAATCTTTTTGGTTAGCGAGAACACCACCTCTTACGGCAAGGATTTCGGTGACCTTAAGGTTATGGAATCGATGTTGCCTGAGTTAGCCAAGATTGAAGGAATCGAACGCATCAGGCTCTCATACCTGCAACCTGCAGAAATTCGTCCCACTCTTTTGCAAGCTATGGTTGCTACAGAAAAAGTCGTGCCTTATTTTGATATCTCTTTCCAACATGCCTCGGGAACCTTATTACGCAGAATGCGTCGCTTTGGTGATGCGGAAAAGTTTTTACATTTGATAACTCAAGTTAGAGCATTGAATCCTGAATCTGGAATTCGTTCCAACTTTATCGTTGGTTTCCCAGGCGAAACCGATCAGGAGTATCAGGATTTAGTTGATTTCATAAATGCCGCTGGCTTAGATGCGATCGGGGTCTTTCCATACTCAGATGAGGACAACACAGAGGCTCTGAAACTAGAAAATAAAGTTGATCCCGATCTGATTCAATCCCGTACCAACCAGCTAACAACATTGGCCGAAGAGCTGGTAAACCAGCGTGCAGCCGAGCGCATCGGAGAAAAAGTTCGCGTCTTGATTGAGGATGAGGAAACCCAAGAGGGGAGAGCGGAACATCAAGGCCCAGAGGTTGATTCAACAACCTTTATTTCCACTCCAGGACGCCCCACCTCTGGTTACAAAGTTGGGCAGTACGTTGATGCGGTAGTTGTAGATGTAGCAGGCGCAGATTTGGTAGCTCAACCATTATGAACCTACCTAACCTTCTCACGGTAGCCCGAATTCTCGCTCTGCCATTTTGCGCTTGGGCACTTTTTAAAAATGGTGGCAATGATCCTGATTGGCAGATAATCGCCTGGGTTATGTTCTTCATAGTCGGCATGACAGATGTCTTGGATGGTCGCATTGCCAGAAGTCGTAATCAAATCTCCGCATTTGGAACATTACTGGATCCAATTGCCGATAAAGCATTCATCGCCACTGCTCTAATTGGATTATCAATTTTGGAAAAAATGCCGTGGTGGGTCACGATTGTGATTCTGACGCGTGAAGTTGGTGTAACAATTTTGCGTTTCGCTGTTATAAAAAGAGGGATTATTGCCGCCAGCAAAGGAGGCAAAATTAAATCACTACTTCAAAACTTCTCGGTTGGTTTCTACATTCTCCCCTTGCCAGAATATTTATTTTTACCCCGTGATATTTTGCTGGGAGTAGCAATCGTGCTGACCATTACCTCTGGATATCAGTATTTGCGAGATGTAAACAAAGCTAAATCATGAATGCTGTTGCTCAAGAGGTAGTTGCTCTATTGCAGAAGCGCAATGAGACAATCTCCTGCGCCGAATCAATTTCTGGAGGAGCTTTAACCTCGGAGATAGTTTCTGTTCCGGGCGCTTCCCACGTGTTACCTGGAGCTATTGTTGCTTATTCGAATCAAATCAAAATTGATGAGCTCTCTGTTCCTGGCTCGCTTCTAGATGAGTTTGGTGTGGTCTCTGAAGAGGTTGCGCTAGCAATGGCTAAAGGCGCAAGAGCGAAATTCTCATCATCATGGGCGATTTCCTTGACTGGAGTTGCCGGCCCTGGCCCTTCTCATGGAGTGGAGGCGGGAACCGTTTGGCTAGCGATAATTGGGCCAGAGCATGAAGAAACTGTGAAATTAGCGATTTCCGGGGATCGAGAAAATGTGCGACGCGGCGCGGTAGAAAGCGCAGTTGGGGTGCTCGCGCGTATCCTTGCCTCTAGGCAGTAACAATTCGGCTTCAAAGAAAGGACAGGGTTATGACACTTTTGCGTACGCACATTGGCCAGACCCTGCGCCAGGCTCGAATATCTCAAAGCCGCACCTTGCGCGATGTTGCAAAAGAGGCTCGTGTCTCTCTTGGTTATCTTTCCGAGGTCGAGCGCGGTCAGAAAGAAGCCTCCTCAGAGTTATTGAATTCAATCTGCATTGCATTAAATCTCTCCCTATCCGCCGTACTTGCTGAAGTTACATCTCTAGTCAAACTTCACGAATCCCCAGTACTTACAGTTGTCGATACCAACGCTGCTTAAAGCAGTAGGTTGAAGATAAGGATTCGCTTTAAGTGAGTACAAATAGCGCAAGAGTTACCTACCAACATCAATCAACAATTCACCGTCGCACCAGAGCGGCAATCATGGAAGCGGCTAAAGCATTGCTATCTGAAAGTGGTATCTCTGCAACAAACATGATTGAAATTGCAGATCGAGCACAGGTTTCACGTGCCTCTCTCTACAATCATTTCCGGGATAAAGATGAGGTTTTTCTTGCGTTAGTAGAAACTGAGTTGGAAAGAATTTCTACCTTGGCTTTGGTGGCACAATCACGAGCCGAGGCACTCTACTTAATCTCCCGAGAGATTTCAGAGCACGCCGGTTTGCAAACCGCTTTGCAAACTGATGGTGAAATTATGGCAAGTGCGCTAACCGCAAGCGATCACAAGATTTGGGTCGAGATTTATTCTCAGCTGGCAAAGATTTTTGCAACAGATGTTGTTGGAGTTGGTTTGATTTTGCGCTGGTTCATGGGGCAGGTAACTGCGCCACTGTCACCAGAACACTCCAAGCAACAAGCAGAACGTTTAGCTGCAATCCTTTAATTTAAACTCGTTATGAGAATTACCGAACTGCGTCGCAGGATGACGGAGCATTTCGGCGCAGATTGGGCCCCTTCTTATGCCAAGGATTTTGTGATGGCAGAGCTTGGGGGACAGACAGTGGATCAAGCCTTAGCAATGGGGATGGAACCGGCCGATATCTGGCGTGCGGTCGTTAAACACAACCCAGATATCTCCACTCAGCTTAAATAAGGTTTACCTTCATGGGAACGATCCCTTTGGGCCGATAGGTTGCGCGGGGTTGAGCGGTAGGAAAGGCTGTTTGCAGCTCTAACCGCATACGGCTGGCAATCTCCAAGATGATTATGCGGGCTTCCAGCAATGCGAATTGGTCACCAAGACATTTTCTAGTTCCCGCTCCAAAAGGAAAATAAGCACCTCGGGGAAGAGTTTTTTCAAAATCATTAAACCAGCGCTCCGGGATGAATTCATCTGGCTCAGAAAAGTATTTGGCATCTCGATGTGTTACATACTGACTAATCAACACATGGGCACCTTTTGGAATTTCAAAACCTCCCAGTGTCACATCTTCTAGAGCGCGTCGTGGAGCTACCCAAACCGGAGGGCAAAGACGTAATACCTCATTAAATATTGCACTACTCCAAGGCGCAGACAGAAGTATGCGGGCAAAATCCTCACTACTTCGCTGTTTCAATATCAAGTCAGCTTCCTCTACTAGAAATTCCCAGTATTTTGGATTTTGGCTTAGATATGAAAACACCCAGGTTAAGACATTCGCGGTGGTTTCATGACCGCTTAATATTAAAGTTAAAGTTTCATCAGAAACTTCACGCGCCGACAATTTCTCGCCATCCGGAGTTGTGGCCTCTAAAAGTACTCCCATCAAATCATCTCTTTTTATGCCCTTCTCAATCCTTTCATTGACGATACGTGTAGCTACTTCATGAAGTTCATTTGCCGCACTTCCGAATTTTCTAAAGTATGGAAGTCCTAGATTGTCGAAACGATCCAGACCAGGCAACATAGTTCTCTCAATGCGATCAATAGCAACATGCATCGCTCTTTGAACTTTTTGAGTATCTTCTGAAATATCTGCACCGAATAAAATATCCGCCACAATATCGAATGTCAGCGCCATCATCTCTGGACCCATTCCAACAACTTCGCCATCTTTCCAATTGGAAATATGTTTTTGGGTCAGATCAATCATGGTATTTGCATAGGAGGAAATCTTGCTGATGTGAAAAGGTGACTGCATCAACCTGCGATGCCGTAAGTGAATCGGCTCTTCATTGGTCAACAGGCCGGTTCCTAAGACCTTTCGCATCCGATCAAAACCAACACCTTTAATGAACTGATGTTGTTTGCTGACGGTAACTTCGTGAACCATCTCAGGTGAGAAAGCTCCGATAAAGAGCTGACCACCCAGAAAAAAAGATGTGCAATCGCCATACTCATCTCGCGCCTGACGGAGAAAACCTGGTGTGTCCTGCTGAAATTGAAGAGTGAGTAAGGGCGAGCGGGGTCCATCTGGAAGGGAAACCGATTTGAGCTGCCGGCGCTTTAAAGGCTTTGGAATTGGGGCATATTCGGCTGGTCTTGGGGTATGGAACGGGGCGAGCTCGGCCATCCCCAAAGATAGGCACGGCGTGTCCCCAAAGTCATTAGAACAAATGTTCGGTAAACTTCGACCATAACAGCGGCGAGCTGTTATACCCAACCAGAGCGGTTCCACATTTCCGCAGGCCTAAAGGGTCAGCCGTCAGTGGTCTTCCGTACCTTCTGGACCAACCTACGAGTAGAAGAGAGGCAAGACTGTGGCTAAAGAAGCCAAAGATCCTGTAGATAGTTCCAAACCCTCTGCCGAACGGCAGAAAGCCCTAGACACCGCGCTTGCTCAAATCGAGCGTCAGTTTGGTAAGGGCTCAGTTATCAAGATGAGCGAGCGCACAGCTACACCTATCGAAGTTATTCCAACCGGTTCTATTACCTTGGACATGGCTCTAGGAATTGGTGGATTACCACGTGGCCGCGTTATCGAAATCTTTGGACCTGAATCATCAGGTAAAACAACCTTAACTTTGCATGCGATTGCAAATGCTCAGAAAAATGGTGGCATCGCAGCCTTTATCGATGCAGAACATGCATTTGATGCTGAATATGCCAAGAAGCTTGGCGTTGATATTGACTCACTTTTGGTATCACAACCAGACACCGGCGAACAAGCACTTGAGATTATGGATATGTTGGTTCGTTCAGGTGCCCTTGATCTGATTGTTGTTGACTCAGTCGCTGCTCTTGTTCCACGTGCTGAAATCGAAGGCGAGATGGGTGACTCACATATGGGTCTACAAGCCCGTTTGATGTCACAAGCACTTCGCAAAATTACAGGTGCATTAAGTCAATCAAAGACCACAGCAATCTTTATCAACCAATTGCGTGACAAGATTGGTGTTTTCTTTGGTTCACCAGAAACCACAACCGGTGGTAAAGCTCTTAAGTTCTACGCCTCAGTACGTATGGATATCCGTCGCATCGAAACCCTTAAAGATGGACAGGAAGCGGTCGGTAACCGTACCCGCGTCAAAGTTGTTAAAAACAAGATGGCGCCCCCATTCAAACAAGCAGAGTTTGACATCCTTTACGGAGTTGGAATCTCACGTGAGGGTGGATTACTTGACCTCGGTGTAGATCTTGGCATCGTAAAGAAATCAGGTGCTTGGTACACCTATGAAGGTGACCAGCTTGGTCAGGGCAAGGAAAACTCTCGTCAATTCTTAATTGATAATCCAGATCTTGCCAATGAGATTGAGGCCAAGATCCGGGCGCATTACGCCGCGACAGAGATCGATCCAGCGCTAGTTGCTGCAATCGATGAAGCCGCAGCTGATGTCGAGTTCTAATCAACAATTAGAAGAGTTAGAAAGCGACCCCTACTCAGTAGCTCAGACCATCGCCCTTATGGCGCTGGGCAGAAGAGCGAAGAGTAGGGGGGAGCTTCTTACCCTTCTAAAAAAACGTGGCATCGAAGAAGAGATTGCTAATGCGGTGCTATTTCGACTTCAAGAGCAGGGGTTCATAAATGATTATGAGTTTGCTCGTTATTGGAGTGAATCAAGGCAGCGCACCAAAAAGGTTTCAAAGCGAATCATTGCCGGGGAGTTACGCTCCAAAGGGATAGCGGATGAGATCATCGAATGGATCACCAGCGATATCTCCGATGACTCCGAGTTTGCCAATGCGATGCAGTTTGCAGAGCGCAAATCTCGGTCAGTTCGCTCCCTTGCACCGGAGGTTGCATATAGAAGAATGCATGGAGCACTTTCAAGACGGGGTTTCTCAGGAAATATCGTCAATCGAGTTCTCGCAGAGTTAGGCATAACCCGCTCATAAATAACTAGCTAAGACAGATAGGTACGATGGTCCCCGTGAACCGTACCTATGTGATTCAGACCCTGGGCTGTCAGATGAATGTCCATGACTCTGAGCGGATTGCAGGTTCACTTGATGCAGCGGGATATGTGCCAGCTCAAGTTGGCGTCGAACCTGATTTAGTGGTTTTCAATACCTGCGCGGTTAGAGAAAACGCTGATAACAAACTTTATGGTCATCTTTCCTTTCTAGCTCCAACAAAGAAATCAAGACCTGATATGCAGATTGCAATCGGGGGATGTTTAGCTCAAAAAGATCAAGGAACCATTCTTAAAAAAGCGCCTTATGTAGATGTTGTTTTTGGCACCCACAATGTGGGATCGCTCCCGGCACTTCTAGAGCGAGCACGCATTGAGCAGAGCGCGCAGATTGAAATCAAAGAGGCGCTAGAGCATTTTCCCTCCACACTTCCTGCCCGGCGCCACTCAGCATTTTCTGCCTGGGTCTCCATCTCAGTTGGCTGCAACAACACCTGTACCTTTTGCATAGTTCCAGCTCTGCGTGGCAGAGAAAAGGATCGAGCACAAGAAGATATTTTGAATGAGGTCCGTGCCCTAGTTGCTGATGGGGTAAATGAAATTACCTTGTTGGGCCAAAATGTAAATGCTTACGGAGTCGATTTTGGCGACCGTACCGCATTTGCGAAATTACTACGGGAGTGCGGCAAAGTGGAAGGCCTAGATCGCATCCGATTTATGTCTCCGCATCCGCGAGATTTCACAGATGATGTAATTGCAGCCATGGCAGAGACACCAAATGTGATGCCACATCTACATATGCCGCTGCAATCAGGCTCTGATCGAATTCTGCAATCTATGCGCCGCTCTTATCGTGTAGATCGATACCGAGGCATTATTGAGAAGGTGCGCCAGGCGATGCCCCATTCCACAATTACTACCGACATCATCGTCGGATTTCCCGGCGAGAGTGAATCTGATTTTCAGGAGACGATGGATCTTTGTACGGAATTGAGATTCTTAGCCGCTTACACCTTCCAATATTCAAAACGTCCCGGCACTCCTGCCGCTGAAATGCCGGATCAAATAGCACCAGAGGTGGTTGCGCAGCGATACACCAGATTGCATGAACATTTAAATGCGCTTTCCCAATCGGTAAATGAAGATGTAGTGGGTAAGGCCGCAGAGGTTTTGGTCACCGATGTTGAAGGCGGACGAGGTAGTGGCAAGAGCCGTGATTTCAGATTGGTGCATTTCGATGCACCCGAAGGAATTAGGCCTGGAGATATAGCGGAGGTTGAGATTGGCGGCGCTAAGCCGCACTTTGTTTTGGCTAAAGGTGCTCCAGTAAGTTGGCGAAAAACTCGTGGTGGAGATGCGTTTGCGGCCCGCAAAAAAGAAGCAGAGGCCAAAGGTGTGATGCTTGGTATTCCAACATTGAAGAGCGTTCCTGGTAAATGACATTACTTGTAATTGGTGGTGCTACCGCAACAGGGAAGAGTGATTTAGCGGTTGCTTTAGCAAAAGAGTTAAAGGGTCATGTCATTAATGCAGATTCCATGCAGTTGTATAAAGGCATGGATGTCGGTACCGCGAAGTTATCCATGGCAGAAAGACAGGGAGTACCCCATCATTTGATTGATGTGTTGTCGGTTCGAGAAGAGGCATCTGTTGCGCAGTATCAAATTGATGCCCGTAATTTGATTGATCAATTATTGGAGCAAGGCATCCCTGCGATCGTCGTAGGTGGTACCGGCCTTTATATAAAAGCGATTCTGGATGATTTGAACTTTCCAGATACAAATCCAGAGGTACGGGAGCGGATTGCAAAAGAGGCTGAGGAGCTTGGCGCTGATGTAATGCATGAAAGATTGGCGGCGTTAGATCCTGCTGCCGCCGCAGCAATTCCGAAAGAAAATGTCAGACGCGTGGTGCGGGCGCTTGAAGTAATTGAGTTAACCGGTCAGCCATACACCGCCAATCTACCCCGCGAAGGAAGTTCAAAGTATCCGCAGGCCAAACAGTTCGGATTGGTTATGGAGCGGGAAACATTGCAGGAGCGAATTGATCTACGCGTTGAGAAGATGTGGGAGCAAGGTTTGGTGCGCGAGGTTAGAGAGTTGATGGCTGAGGGATTGCTTGAGGGACGCACCGCTCAAGCCGCATTGGGTTACGCCCAAGTAATTAAATTTGCGCAAGGCGAGATGACCGAGGAAGAGGCAAAAGAGGAGACCAAGCGGGCAACCCGGCAGTACGCCAGAAGACAGGAAACCTGGTTCTCTCGAGATGAGCGGATTACCTGGTTGAAGAAGGCTCCCACTCAGGAGTTAATGGAGCGCATACTTTTATCTATCAATACATCTAATATTGGAAACATATGAGCTCTAATCTAGTTGGTACCTACGGGCACGGGACTGAAAATGATTTTGTAATTGTTTTTGATCCAGAGGACAAAAACAATATCTCCTCCAAACAGACCGCAGCTATCTGCAATCGCCAAAACGGTGTGGGCGCAGATGGCTTAATCCGAATCACCAAACGTGACGGTAAGTGGTTTATGGATTATCGAAACTCTGATGGTTCCTTGGCAGAGATGTGTGGCAACGGAATCAGGGTTATGGCACGGTATTTGGTTGATCGAGGTCATCAGCCGGCAGGAATCTTTTCGATTCTCACCCGAGATGGTGCCAAGTTTTTGAGTGTTCCAGAAGAGGGCGATATCAGCGTAAATATGGGCCAGGTTCAAGTTGTAGATGGAGAGATTACCGCGGCCAACAACGGCAGGTTATGGAATGGTTTCAATGTAAATGTGGGAAACCCACATGCGGTGGTATTTGTTGATTCGATGAATGATGTTGGAGATTTAAAGGATGCTCCAGTTGTCAGACCAAAGGACACTTATCCTGAAGGTGTAAATGTTGAGTTTGTAGAGTTTTTGGAAAATGGAGAGTTAAAGATGCGGGTTCATGAGCGCGGTAGCGGCGAAACCCGTTCTTGCGGAACGGGAACCTGCGCAGTTGCATTGGCAGCGACCATCAAGAAGGGCATGCGTCTGCCCGCTCGTTGGGTAATTCATCCACCGGGAGGACGTTTAGTTGTTGAAATTGATCCGCACTCCAACGCGGTATTGATTGGTCCAGCGGTTTTGCTAGCAGAACACAATTTGGAGCCATTTCTTGTCTAATCCTTCCCGCTCTAATTCTGGTGAATTTGATGAGCTTGATGCGCTAATTCAAGAGAGCCAAGAGGTTGCAGCAGATTACGACTCTGATATTTTCATTCCTGATTCTTTTCAATCTACTCAGCAAGAGTTAAGTGATCGGCAGGCGCTGCGCCGCGTAGTAGGTCTTTCAACAGAGTTAACCGATATTTCAGAGGCTGAGTATCGCCAACTTCGATTAGAGCGGGTTGTCTTAGTTGGGGTATGGACTGAGGGAACGGTTAAGGATGCCGAAAACTCTATGGAGGAGTTGGCCGCCCTTGCTGAGACCGCGGGCTCAACTGTGATGGATGCGATTATTCAAAGAAGAGACAAGCCCGATCCAGCAACCTTTATTGGTTCTGGAAAGGTCAGCGAGCTAAAAGCAATTGTGAAATCAACCGGCGCAGATACAGTGATCTGCGATGGAGAGCTAAGTCCTTCGCAGTTGAAAAACTTAGAGGATCGAATCAAGGTCAAGGTTGTTGACCGAACCGTTTTGATTTTGGATATTTTCGCGCAGCACGCTAAGAGCAAAGAGGGTAAGGCCCAGGTTGAGTTAGCGCAGATTAGTTACTTACTTCCAAGGTTGCGTGGTTGGGGTGATTCACTTTCTCGCCAGGCTGGTCGTGCTGCTGGAATTGGTGGACGTGGACCTGGTGAAACCAAGATTGAGGTAGATAGAAGACGTATCCGCGACAAGATGGCCAAGCTGCGTCGCGAGATAAATGCCATGAAAACGGCGCGTGACACAAAACGTCAGGAAAGAAAAAGAAATCAGATTCCATCTGTTGCGATCGCGGGCTACACCAACGCAGGAAAATCATCCCTACTAAATAGATTAACCAACGCGGGAGTCTTGGTGCAGAACGCTTTGTTTGCAACCTTGGATCCAACTGTTAGAAGAGCAGAAACCTCAGATGGTCGGGTTTATACCTTGAGCGACACAGTGGGTTTTGTTAAGCATCTGCCACATGACCTTATCGATGCCTTTAAATCAACATTGGAGGAGGTCTCCAGCGCAGATGTAATTGTTCATGTAGTTGATGGATCACACTCTGATCCGCTTGGTCAGATCAGGGCGGTCAGGGGGGTCATTGATGAAATTGGTGGCGCAAAGATTCCCGAGATTATCGCGATAAATAAGGCTGATATTGCAGACCCCGAGGTGATTGCTCAGATCTTGCGACAGGAGCCAGATGCCTATCCGATTTCAGTTTTAACCGGTGCAGGTGTTGCTGAGTTAGTTAAAGCGATCGAGATATCTCTACCCAGACCTCGAATAGAGATGCGCACGGTTGTGCCATACAACAGGGGAGATTTAGTAAGTCAGGTTCATGAACATGGAGAGATTATTAGCGAAGAGTATTTGCCTGAGGGCACCGCGCTACATGCCATGGTTGATGGCTCATTAGCGCATGCGCTTGAAAAGTATGTTGTTGCTAAATAGAGCGTAGGACCGCGGTAACTATTCCTAAAATCTCACACTCATCACCGTTGATGGGTTTGTAATCATCATTTGCTGGCATTAGCCAGATGTGACCATCTTTCTTGGTGAAGGTTTTAACGGTAGCTTCACCATCAATCATCGCGGCAACGATCTGACCTTTGTTGCAATCTTTTTGGGCACGGATTACTACATAGTCACCATCGCAGATTGCGGCGTTGATCATGGAATCTCCAACAACCTTAAGCATGAATAACTCGCCCTCACCAACAAGTGATGCAGGTAGGGGGAATAGCTCTTCAACATTTTGCTCGGCCAGGATTGGCCCACCTGCGGCGATACGTCCCACAAGCGGTACGTTGTGAGTTTTTTCTGGAGTGATATCTTCAAAACGTTCATCGCCAGGGGTTAAGACCTCAAGAGCGCGACCACGGGAGGGATCTCTACGGATCCAGCCCTTTTCCTCTAAAGCCTCGAGCTGGTACTTAACGCTGGAAGGAGAGGAGAGTCCGGCCGCCTCACCAATTTCACGCATTGAAGGCGGATAACCATTGGTTTCCATAGCCTTCTTGATCGCCATCAGGATCTTGGTCTGACGAGGGGTTAGGCCATTCTCATCAACAGGGCCGTCTGGGAGTTCGGTGATTTTGGTGGGTTTTTTAGCCATGGGTAAAGGTTAGAACAGAAGTGCGAATAAATCAAACAAATGTTCTAAAAAAACTTGCCGATGTCAGTGGGGAGGTGTACCTTTACTTTTAGAACAGGCGTTCGAAGAGTATCCCCGCTCTCAATGATCTGATCTAGAAGTAACTGGAGAGATGAAGATGACTACCTTAGCCATCAATCCGTCCCTTGCTAATTTGAGTGAAAAAACCCCCGTAAATAGCTCACTTTCTGGTGTTCGACTTACCCCCCGTGGTCGAGCTGTTGCAAGGTTGGCTGTAATCACTTCGCTCTCCATACTGCTTCTCTCTGGATTCGCTGCGGTTACCGGGGCATCTGCAGGCTCCTCAGAGACCGCAATCCCGACCCCTTACATCAAGATCAGCGTCAAGCCCGGGGAGACCCTTTGGTCGATTGCTGATGGAGTCGATGCCAATGGGGACCGTCGATCTGTTGTGGCAGATATTGTTGAAATCAACCACCTCAAATCACCAGAGCTCCAGGCGGGGCAGAAGATCTACATCCCGACACGCCCATAACGCTCACAACCCTTTAGATTTCCTGAAACTCTAAACCGTTGCTTTACTCTTACCCCTAGATGTTGGGGTCGTTTTACGATATGCTTCCATACCTTGTGGTTCAGAGCAGAGTCGCAGATACACCCAAAATCAGATTTTTCCCAGCATTGAAAGGATGACACGCCGTGAACTGTCCATTTTGTCGTCACGAGGAGTCTCGAGTAATTGACTCCCGCCCGACTGATGAGGGCAGCTCCATCCGTCGTCGTCGTGAATGCACCAACTGTGGTTCACGTTTTTCAACAGCTGAGACCGCGGTCCTTTCCATCATTAAAAGGAGTGGGGCCACGGAGCCATTTAGTCGCGAGAAGGTCATCAATGGTGTGCGTAAGGCCTGCCAGAACCGTCCAGTCGATGATGATGATCTAGCCCTGCTAGCCCAGCGTGTGGAGGAGACTCTGCGCGCGACCGGTCAGGCAGAGATCGAGGCTCAAGAGGTCGGTATGGCGATTCTCTCACCATTGCGAGAATTAGATGAGGTGGCGTACCTGCGTTATGCCTCGGTATACCGTAACTTTTCCTCCCTTGAAGATTTCGAAGGCGAGATAGCACTTCTCCGCGCTCTGCCTTTCGAGAAAAACTCAGAAGCACAGTTAAGTAAAAAAGATTCTCAAGTTGTTTCCCCGCAACTTCTGGCACCAAAAACGCCATAACGGGTCCGATAAGTAGTGAAAACAACTGAATATCAGCATCAAAATTAATTAAAAGAAAAACAAAAATTCAAAATTCGAGGCAGAAGACGGAGAAATAAGAATGTCGGACACGGTGATCAATCGCTCATCAGGAAAGAACAAGCTAGGCAAAGGCCTAACAATTGAGCGCGTGTTTAGCACCCCAGGTGTGCACCCATATGACAATGTCACTTGGGAACGCCGCGATGTAGTACAGACCAACTGGAAAACCGGCGAGGTTGTTTTCGAACAACGCGGTGTTGAGTATCCAGATTTCTGGTCAGTCAATGCATCCACAATTGTTACCACTAAATACTTCCGTGGTGCAGTTGGTCATGACAACCGTGAATGGTCGCTAAAGCAGGTTATTGATCGCGTAGTACTTACCTATGTAAAGGCAGGAAAGGAGTACGGCTACTTTGCGACAACTCAAGATGCAGAGATCTTCGAGCATGAGTTAACCCATATGTTGTTGCATCAGATCTTCTCCTTCAACTCTCCAGTTTGGTTCAACGTTGGAACCGCAGCACCACAACAGGTTTCTGCATGCTTCATCCTTTCTGTCGATGACACCATGGATTCAATCCTTAACTGGTACCGCGAAGAGGGCATGATTTTCAAAGGTGGATCAGGTGCAGGTCTAAACCTCTCCAGAATCCGCTCCTCAAAGGAGCTTTTGAAATCAGGTGGAACCGCATCAGGACCGGTTTCCTTTATGCGTGGTGCTGACTCTTCAGCTGGAACAATCAAATCTGGTGGCGCTACCCGTCGTGCAGCAAAGATGGTTGTTCTAGATGTTGATCATCCAGATGTAGAAGAGTTCATTGAGACCAAGGTCCGTGAAGAGGACAAGATTCGCGCACTTCGCGATGCTGGTTTTGATATGGATCTTGGTGGCAAGGACATCATCTCCGTCCAGTACCAGAACGCCAACAACTCAGTTCGCGTAAATGATGAGTTCATGCGTGCTTATGAAAATGGCACACAGTTCGGCCTACGTGCTCGCTCAACCGGTGAAATCATCGAAGAGGTTGATGCACGTGCACTATTCCGCAAGATGGCTGAAGCTGCATGGGCATGTGCTGATCCTGGAATTCAATATGACACCACAATCAATGATTGGCACACCAATCCAGAAACCGGTCGCATTAACGCCTCCAACCCATGCTCTGAGTACATGTCACTAGACAACTCTTCATGCAACCTTGCCTCCCTCAACTTGATGAAGTTCTTAAAGAGCGATGGTTCATTTGATGCAAAGAACTTTGTAAAAGCAGTTGAAATCATTATCACCGCTATGGATATCTCAATATGTTTTGCAGATTTCCCAACCGAGGCGATTGGTGCAACCACACGTGCATACCGTCAGCTCGGAATTGGTTATGCAAACCTCGGTGCGCTTTTGATGGCCTCAGGACTTGCATATGACTCAGAAGGTGGACGTGCACTTGCTGGCGCAATTACCTCTTTGATGACCGGCACCTCATACCGCCGCTCTGCAGAGTTAGCAGGAATTGTCGGTCCATATGATGGATATGCCCGAAACGCAGCTCCTCATACTCGAGTTATGAAAAAGCACCACGCAGCATCTGTCTCTGCAAAATCTGTTTCAACATTGGATCGCGATGTTTGGACAGAGGCGAATAAGCAATGGGATGCCTGCCTCTCAATCGGTGAAAAGAATGGCTGGCGCAACGCACAAGCCTCTGTTTTGGCTCCAACTGGAACTATTGGTTTGATGATGGATTGCGATACCACAGGTATCGAGCCTGATTTTTCACTAGTTAAGTTCAAGAAGTTGGTTGGTGGCGGTTCACTACAGATCGTCAATCAAACCGTTCCACAAGCACTTCGCAAACTTGGTTACACCGAAGAGACCATCGAAGCCATTGTCGAGTACATCACCGCTAATGGAAATGTCGTGGATGCACCTGGCCTAAAGCCAGAGCATTACGATGTTTTTGATTGCGCACTTGGTGCACGTTCAATCGCTCCCATGGGCCATGTCAGAATGATGGCGGCCTGCCAACCATTCCTATCAGGCGCAATCTCGAAGACTGTAAACCTTCCAGAGGATGCAACAATCGAAGATGTTGAAGAGGTGTACTACGAGGGCTGGAAGATGGGTCTAAAGGCGCTCGCTGTTTACCGCGATAACTGCAAAGTTGGACAGCCACTTTCCGATGCAAAAGCTGCAAAGAAAGAGGATGCTGCAGAGGCATCTGCTCCAACCCCAGCTACCCGCAAACGTCTTCCAAAGTCACGTCCTTCACGCACTACCTCATTCTCAGTAGGTGGCGCAGAGGGTTACATGACAGCAGGAACATATGAAGATGGCCAACTTGGTGAAATCTTCTTAAAGCTTGGCAAGCAGGGTTCAACTCTTGCCGGCGTGATGGATGCATTCTCAATCGCGGTATCAATTGGTTTGCAGTATGGAGTACCGCTAGAAACTTATGTTTCTAAATTCACCAACTCTCGCTTCGAACCAGCAGGAATGACAGATGATGCAGATATCCGCATGGCACAGTCCATGATGGATTACATCTTCCGTCGCCTAGCTCTTGATTATCTGCCCTACGAAGAGCGCGCTGCTTACGGTATCTATACCGCGGCAGAGCGTGCGCAGGCACTTGAGACCGGTGAGTATGCACAGGTACAAGAACTCTCTGCTCCTGTTGTTGAAAACAAGGTTGAAACAAAGCCAGCTGCAAAACCAGTAGAGATAAAGATTGAAGCTGCACCAGTACAGGTGGGATCTTCAACTGAACTTCTAGAGAAGATTGCGGGCATTAAATCTGATGCTCCACTTTGCGTAACCTGCGGTGTAAAGATGCGTGCATCAGGTGCATGCTATGTCTGCGAAGGTTGCGGCTCCACCTCTGGTTGCAGCTAAAAAGTGAATAACTCTTACTAAGGCTTTGAAAAGAGCTAAGGTAAGAAAATCGAAACAAAGAAATTGAGCATAGAAATGGTCCGTAGCGCTCTAAGCGCTGCGGTCCTTTCTATTGATGGGGCACCTCGCACCGGTCAGATTGAAATGGCCGAAGCGGTAGCAAACGCACTCTCTGATCGACATCACCTCTTGGTTCAGGCCGGAACCGGTACTGGAAAATCTTTGGCTTATTTGGTGCCCGCATTAGTTCATGGAAAAAGAGTTTTGGTAGCTACCGCCACCTTGGCGTTGCAACGTCAATTGGTAGAGCGGGATTTGCCGCGGGTTAAAGATGCGCTAGAAAAAGAGTTGGGCCGCTCAATCACCTTCGCGGTTTACAAAGGTGTTGGAAATTATCTCTGCCTACAAAAGATGAACGCCGATGATGGCACCGCAGATAGTGAAATCCTGGTGGAGTTCTCTGGCTTAGAGAAAGACTCCCGAAGATTAAGAGAGTGGGCGCAAAAGCCGGGAATTTCAGGGGATCGTGATGATGCGCCCGATGTCGATCGCAGAGTTTGGTTGGCTAACTCAACATCAGGTAGAGAGTGCGTTGGCGCCGATGAGTGTCGTTTTGGCAGTGAGTGCTTTGCGGTTAATGCAAAGGCTAAAGCGCAAACCGCAGATATCGTGGTCACCAACCACACCCTGTTGGCGATTGAGATTGTTGACTCACACCCCATACTTCCAGAGCGTGATGCGGTAATTCTTGATGAGGCACATGAGTTTATGGATCGCACAACTCAAGCCGTGACGGAGGAGTTAACCGCAGGCCGAGTTTCCCGTGCTGCCAACATGGTGCGCCGTCACATGCCTGGAAAGTTAGCCGACAGCTTTGTTAAAGCAGCGGATGGATTCGCCGATGCGATGGAGGAGTACGGGCTTGATTATCGCTCAACCCCGGATCAAGAGCGGAAGTTAAGCGAGCTTCCAAATGCCTTGGCGGCACCGGTTCGTAAAGTCAAAGAGGCTTGCGAGGCGGTTATCGCAGCAATTAACGCTGACAGTGAAATTGTCGATCCAGATACCTTGGCGGATCGAGCCCGAGTTAAAGGCGCGGTTAATGAAATCAAAACTACTGCGCAAAAATTAATGAAAGTGGGAAATGGGCAGGTACTTTGGTATGAGCCAACCTTCTCAACCCTCTACTTAGCCCCTCTTGCGGTTTCTCATGTTTTACGTGAAAACCTATTTACTCAGACACCAGTGATCGCCACCAGTGCAACTCTCACCGTAGGAAAAAGTTTTGATCCGATCGCTAAGAGTCTAGGTATTTTGAGCAACCCTCAAGAAGAAAGTGAAGAGGAGGATGAGGATTGGAACCTCGATCCATCCAATGTTCAAATGCTGGATGTTGGCTCACCATTTGATTTTGCGAATCAAGGGATGCTTTACCTTCCAAAGCAACTTCCCGAGCCAGGGCGCGACGGGCCATCAAAAGAATCTCTAGTCGAATTAGGCGAGTTAATTGATGCAGCAGGTGGCCGAGCTTTGGCGCTGTTTTCATCATGGCGCGGCGTTGAAATGGCAGACGAACATCTGCGACGAGTGCTGGCAGAGCTACCAATTTCGATTATTACCCAAAAACGCGGAGATAGCGTTGGCGCTCTAGTTGAGAGATTTGCCAATGATCCAACCTCTGTATTGATTGGAACCATGAGTCTTTGGCAAGGTGTTGATGTTCCTGGCCCTTCTTGCACTTTGGTAGCCATAGATCGCATTCCTTTTCCGCGGCCTGATGATCCAGTTATGTCAGCCCGAGCGGCCGAGGCCGATGCCGCTGGAGGATCTGGTTTTATGCAGGTTTCATTGCCTCGAGCCGCGTTGTTGTTAGCGCAGGGCGCGGGCAGATTGATTAGATCTGTTGAGGATCGGGGAGTAGTTGCAATTCTTGACTCCCGGATCGTGAATAAGCGTTATGGAGCAATACTTTTGAACTCTATGCCTCCTCTATGGCGCACCAGTGAGGGTGCGGTGGTTAAAGAGTCTCTAAAGCGTCTGCATCAGCAATTCACAGCTTAAGTTTTCCACTTACTTATTTTTTAAATGTAGAACCCGGCCCGAAATGTAAATCATCAGCTATGCGATTTATTGTCATAGCGATTGTGCTGATATTCATGGGATCAAACGCCTCTGTTGCGCAATGCGAAGGGGATACCTGTATTGATGTCACTACGGATCAAGAGAACAATCAAGTTGTAATCACTGTGCAAAAAGGTAAATCAGGAAGTAGTAGTACCAGGGCACCTCGAGCGGTCTCTACGCCAGGGCTAAAAAAACCTTGGATTCCATGGTTACCTAGGCCTGCTTCCACATCAAAACCTCGCCCCAGACCGACAGTAACCTCGCGACCCAGAGTTAGGAGCATCTCGAGTTCGAAAATCTCTGATCAAGTTAAGAGTTTATTGCCAAAGGGCAGCATCATTACCCAGCCTCTAGGTGAAGTGCTCGTGCAACAACCCGTAAACTTTATGACCAACACCCCTCAGATCTTCACAACTGTGATTATCGTGCTTGGAGTTCCAATAACAATTCATCTCACACCAATCTTTGAATGGGATTTTGGTGACGGCAATAAATTAACCACCAAACTTCCTGGAGCGCCCTATCCACTGGCATTGATCCAAAATACCTACACAACTTCGGGAGAAAAATATGTTTTGCTGACCACCAGATGGAGTGGTTTTTGGCGGGCCGGAGCTTTAGGGGCGCCAATTAATGGGGCCATAACCCAAAAGCTTCAAAAACGAATTTTGGTAAGGCCTGGCGCTGTTACTTACAGACCATAGTTTTCAACATTCACAAAGATTCTTCGTAGGAGCATCAAGTTCATCTCCATGCTTCAGCCATGACAAAACTTACCTCTCCAAAACCTGAAGATTCTTTACTACTAACCGAACTAAGCAACATAAGTGAAATTGATTATGAACAAGATCCAACTCCGTTTCAACGTCAAGGGGCAGAGGCGGTAATTGATTTCATCGCAGATTTCGCCGCTGAGGGCTTAGTTAGAGACAGGCGGTTAATTGCATTGTTGCTTACCCGGTTAAAGGATTTACAAGTTAGAGATTTCGCACTTGGTAGTGTGACTATCGAGAGTCTCCAGCTTTATTTCAATGCATGGAATTGG
Organism: Candidatus Nanopelagicaceae bacterium; assembly: GCA_018882885.1. Classification (GTDB taxonomy): domain Bacteria; phylum Actinomycetota; class Actinomycetes; order Nanopelagicales; family Nanopelagicaceae; genus MAG-120802. The sequence goes on from VERG01000008.1 coordinate 54,392, forward strand.
TTGTTGAGCTGTGCCCCGCAAGGCTTTGTTGCTCCTGTTGCAAATCTACTGGCGGCTGTGGCGTATGAAAAAGGTGATAGCACTCTTGCCCATCATGCTTTGGATCAAGCAATTAAGGATGACCCTGATTACGCGATGACCGGGTTGTTGCGCCAAGTATTTTCCTCAGGGTGGTCTCCCAGCACATTCGCAGTTATGAGAGCAGAGCTCCATCCCAGAATTTGTGATGCTATTTTCTCGGGTAGCATGAATCCATGAACATCGGCGTTCCTAAAGAGATAAAAAATAACGAGTATCGAGTGGCAATCACACCCGCTGGGGTGCGAGAGTTTGTTAAGAATGGCCATACAGTTTTCATTGAAACCAATGCCGGCGCCGGTAGCGCGATTACTGATTCTGATTACCAAAAAGTGGGAGCCCAAATACTTCCAAATGCTGATGAGGTTTGGGCCAAAGCGGATTTAGTCTTAAAGGTTAAAGAGCCGATTGCTGCGGAGTACAAAAGAATGCGTCCCGGTCAGGTTCTCTTCACCTACCTACATCTTGCCGCCTCTAAAGAATGCACAGATGCCTTAATCGCCAGCGGTATAACCGCGATCGCTTACGAAACTGTTGAGGTCAATGGTGCGCTTCCACTACTGGCTCCCATGAGCGAGGTGGCGGGTCGTATGGCTGCACAGGTTGGCGCGGCAGCTCTGCAAAAGAGCGCCGGCGGCCGCGGTGTTTTGTTAGGTGGGGTACCAGGTGTTCGTCCCGGCAAGGTGTTGGTGTTGGGCGGCGGAATCGCAGGTTTGGCCGCTGCAACCATTGCACATGGCATGCGGGCAGATGTCACAGTGGTTGATATCAATCTAAAGAGACTTGCAGATATCGACCAAAACTTTAACGGCACGGTAAAGACTTTAATCTCAAACACCCATGAAATTGAAGAGCAGGCAATAGCAGCCGACCTAGTTATTGGAGCGGTATTGGTGCACGGCGCAAAAGCTCCAAAATTAATTACTAATGAATTGGTAAAGAAGATGAAGCCTGGTGCGGTTTTAGTAGATATTGCTATTGATCAAGGTGGCTGTTTTGAAGATTCCAAACCCACAACTCATGCCGAACCAACTTTCAAAGTGCATGACGCACTCTTTTACTGCGTTGCAAATATGCCTGGTGCGGTGCCATTTACATCTACTTATGCACTCTCCAACGCCACCCTGCCTTATGCATTGTCTCTAGCCAACAAGGGTTGGCAAGCAGCCCTAGCTGCTGATCCAGCGTTGGCAAAGGGGCTTAATGTTCATGAGGGTAAGGTTTATTACCAAGCGGTCGCTGAGGCACATGGCTTGACCTCACATAAGTGGACTTTTTAGTTTTCATTTCCTAAAGTCCGCCCTAGGTCACGAGTTCCAGCAATAAGCCCCGGCTAACTGGACGGCAACCCTCCACCGCGGTGGGGTGCTCCGGGTGAGGACCTGGTCGATTGCAAGGTGCATCGGCAAGCGCGGGTCTGTCAATGATTGTCAGGCCTTCAGCTATTTATTGTGAAAGGCTAGAAATGAAAAAACTTTTTAAAGTAATTCCACTTCTAATCGCAGCTTTGGTTTTGACCGCATGCTCTTCATCTGAAGACAACTCCGCAAGCAGTGAATCAACAACCTGTTCGCCAGAGTCATTAGCAACTGTTGAAGCAGGTGTTCTGACTATTGCTACAGGTGAACCAGCTTATGAACCTTGGGTTTTAAATGATGCCCCTGAATCAGGCGAGGGATTTGAAGCAGCTGTTGCATATGCCGTTGCTGAACAACTCGGATATGACAAATCCGCTGTTAAGTGGATTCGCACAACTTTTGATGGCGCAATCGCACCGGGACCAAAGAAATTTGATTTCAATATTCAGCAATACTCAATCACCGAAGAGCGCGCCAAAGTTGTTGACTTCTCAAGTGCTTATTACAAGTCAAATCAATCAATCGTCTCTTTCAAGGGCAGCAAGATTGAGGGCGTTACCAGCATCGCTGACCTAAAAGCTAAGAATCCTAAGCTTGGCGCAGCAGTTGCATCTACATCACTCGATGCCATTGAAAATCAACTTGGTCTAAAGCCTCAGGTTTTCAATGACAATGCAGCAGCTGTAGCAGCACTTAAGAATGGTCAGATCGATGGTTTGGTAGTTGATCTTCCAACCGCGTTCTACCTATCAGCTGTTGAAGTTCCAAATGGCATCATCGTTGGTCAATTGGAAAACTCGGCAGCAAATGACGCCGGCGCAGGTCTACTGCTTGCTAAGGACAGTCCAATCACCTCTTGCGTAACCAAGGCCGTTGATGCAATTCGTGACAACGGAACCTTGGCAGCGATTACCGATAAGTGGCTGGCAGCATCTGCTGGTGCTCCAGTATTGAAGTAATCAAGAGCAAGTAGAAATAGGAGTTAAAAATGGGGCGTAACTCTGGAGATAGTTCCGGAGTTACGCCCTATGACTTTGGAGGCCAGTGGCAACCTAGCTCTCACGAACTTGCCCGTCGAGCAAGTAGGAAAAAAAAGAACAATCGCAACGCGATAATTGCAACACTCTCTAGCGTTGTTGTATTGGGTTCATTAGCTATTGTCGTAGTTACCTCGCCAGGTTGGAAATCTTTGTCAGATACCTTTTTTGCCTGGGCTTACGGCGTGGAGGTACTTCCGAAAATTATTTTAGGATTTGGCACCAATGTCGTTCTAACTCTGATTGCCGGATCCTCTGTGGCCATACTCGGACTAACTATTGCATTGCTTAGGACTTCACGGTCTCCAGCGTTAACCCCGTTTCGAATTTTGTCCACTATTTATGTCGATTTATTCCGTGGAATTCCGATGCTGCTAGTGATACTTCTAGTTGGGTTTGGCATCCCTGCCCTACGGTTGCAAGGTGTTACAAATAATGTTCTGGTGTTGGGAACTATTGCGGTAATCATTACCTATACCGCATATGTCGCAGAGGTTATTCGATCGGGAATATTGACTGTTCATCCCAGCCAACGAGCAGCAGCTAGATCCTTGGGATTAACCCATTTCCAAACTTTACGTCACGTAATATTGCCTCAAGCGTTGCGCCGTGTAACGCCTCCATTATTGAATGATTTGGTTGCACTAATCAAAGACACCGGCCTAGTCTCCATTTTGGGGGTTACTGATGCGGTTCGTGCCGCGCAAATTTCCAGCAGTCGAACCTTCAATTACACACCATATGTAATGGCTGCGATTGTCTTCCTGCTCATAACTATTCCTTTAACTCGATTTACCGATCGGACTTTACGGAAATCCATTGAGCGACAAAATGCCCAGGGGAATGCCTAATGAGTGAAGTGCTAGTCGTCGAAAAGGTACGCAAAGCCTTCGGTAGCGAAGTGGTGCTTGAGGATATTTCCTTTCGAGTTCCTGTGCACACCGCCACGGTTTTTATCGGATCCTCAGGCTCTGGAAAATCAACCCTCCTGCGATGCATAAATCTCTTAGAGCAAATTGACGATGGCATTATCACTTTGGATGGACAAGAAATTTCCGCTGTGGAAGCCAATGTTGACGAAGTGCGAAAGAAATTCGGCATGGTTTTTCAAGCCTTCAATTTGTTCCCTCATAAAACAGTACTTGAAAACATAACCCTTGCCCCAATTCACGCTCGCGGCATTGAGCCAGAGCAAGCCATCGCCGAAGCTCTCGAACTTCTGGCGCGCTTTGGGCTAAAAGACAAAGCGGAGCAATATCCAGATCGTTTAAGCGGAGGGCAACAGCAACGAGTTGCCATCATCAGATCACTGGCTTTACACCCCAGAATGCTCTTGTTGGATGAAATTACCTCAGCGCTAGATCCGGTCTTAGTGAATGAAGTTCTGAGTCTGGTCCGTGACCTTAAGAGTGATGGTATGACCATGCTGCTGGCCACTCACGAGATGGGCTTTGCCAAACAAGTTGCTGATGAAGTTTGTTTTCTGCACAAAGGTCGGATTCTGGAATGGGGTGCTCCAGAGGATTTACTAGAGAGCCCCAAGCTGCCAGAAACCAAAGATTTTCTGCGCCGGGTTCATGAAGCTGGACGACTTTGAACCTGCCTAGTTTTGAAATAATACCTGGCTCCGCTGAATCCTCAGTAATTTTGCACGTTCCTCACTCATCAAGATTTATCCCAAGTGAGGTTCTTACTGATTTTTTGATTTCTGGAGAGCAGCTTGAAAAAGAGCTGGATGAGATTACTGATACCTTAACTGATCAGGTTGCAGTAAGAGCGGTTGAAAAATTAGATCAAAACTTTCCCCGTCCCTGGCTTTTTATAAATAGAGCTTCAAGGTTTGTAATTGATCCCGAGCGTTTTCCAGATGAGCGCGAACTCATGAACCGAGTTGGAATGGGTGCGGTTTATACGAAGACCGCTTCAGGCGCGCAGCTTCGCAAATCAGATTTTGAAAAAGGCGCCCTTTTGGAGAGGTACTTTCATCCCTATTCTCTGGCGTTAGCGGATCTAGTTGCGGACTCTTTGGTTAGAACAGAGCGGGCCGCAATTATTGATGTGCACTCCTACCGGGCTAATCAACATCCAAATGCTGTGAATCATGGTCAACGTCGACCGGAGATGTGCATTGGAACTGATGCATTCCATACCCCACAATGGTTAAGGGATATCTTCTACGAAGTTTTCGGGAGTATTGGGGAGTGCTTTGAAAATGAGCCTTACGCAGGAACTTATGTTCCGTTGGATTTCTACCAAAAAGATGCTCGAGTTTTCTCAATCATGATGGAGACCCGGGCAGATACATTCCTAGATGCGGATCTAAAACCTCATGAGGGTTTCGATGCAATAACTGATGCGCTCTCTCGAGTTATTTCCCGCGTCCACGATGCGGGACGTTTGTAAATCCGCTAGACAACACCAGCGACTCTGTTCTAGATTTCGCACAGGTCACGAGCTCCAGTTTTAAGCCCCGGCTAACTGGACGGCAACCCTCCACCACGGTGGGGTGCTCCGGGTGAAGACCAGGTCGATAGCAAGGCGCAATCGACAAGCGTGGGTC
>VERG01000026.1 GCA_018882885.1 Candidatus Nanopelagicaceae bacterium
GAACTCTATCGGTGCTTCAAACTATGATTCACCGCAGATCCTCCGTGCGGCATTACCGTGCCGAACTCCCCCAGGGCTGGAAGGCAGCAAGGGTAGGCCCGCTCTAATGGGTGTGCGGGGGATCCTTCCTAGAATTAATTACTGGTGCTCGTTAAGTAGATGTTGAGGAGGTCGATATGTCTCTCGCTTTGTATCGCAAATATCGCCCCTCGATTTTCGCTGATGTAATTGGTCAAGAGCATGTAACCATTCCACTTTCCAATGCTTTGGAATCTGGTCGTATACATCATGCATATTTATTTTCCGGTCCCCGTGGTTGTGGCAAAACATCCAGCGCGCGCATCATGGCCCGCTCACTCAACTGCGAAAAAGGTCCAACCCCGAACCCTTGCGGCAAATGCCAATCCTGTACTGATTTAGTTGCAAATGGCCCTGGCTCGATTGATGTAATCGAACTTGATGCTGCAACCCATGGTTTGGTTGATGATGCCCGCGATCTGCGCGACAAAGCTTTCTTTGCTCCGGTCAATTCTCGTTACAAGATTTACATTATTGATGAAGCCCACCAGCTTGGACCAGGTGCTGCTAATGCTTTGCTAAAAGTAGTGGAAGAGCCACCACCACATGTGTTATTTATTTTTGCAACCACAGAGCCCGAGAAGTTAATCGCCACAATCCGTTCTCGTACCCATCACTATCCATTCCGATTGGTGCCACCCGGAGTATTAGGTGAGCATTTAGAAAAGGTTTGTAAAGCAGAGAATGTAAAGGTAGAAAAAGGTGTTATTCCACTTGTAGTACGGGCCTCTGGTGGTTCGGTACGTGATGCGCTTTCCGTTTTGGGACAGCTACTTGCTGGCGCCGGTAAAGATGGCGTTACTTATGACATTGCGGTGCAGTTACTTGGTTATACCGATGGCGCTTTGTTGGATGATGCGATTGATGCAATCGGTGCCCGTGATACCGCTACCTTGTTTAAGACAATCGACACTTTGGTTGAGGCGGGACATGATCCGCGCCGCTTTGCCTTTGATTTGCTAGAGAGACTCCGTGACTTAGTAATTGTTGAAGCACTCGATGATTCTGCCAACGCGGTTCTTCGTGGATATCCAGAGGATCAATTAGAGCGGATGCGTGGACAGGCTTCGCGAATTGGTAGCGCTTCATTAAATCGCGCGGCATCTTTGGTTGCAGAAGGACTTACGCAGATGCGTGGTGCGACCCCTCCGCGATTAATTCTGGAATTAGTAGCGGGCAAAATTACGATTCCACAAGGTGATGCCTCTGATGTTGGTTTGTTATCCCGCATGGAGCGTCTAGAGCGGCAATCCGGTTTTGATATGCCAACGACTCCTGCAGCACCCGCACCAGCAGCAGCGCCAAAAGCAGAGGTAAAGAAAGCTGCGGCAAAGCCGGCAGAGGAAAAAGCTGAGCCGATTGTTAAGAGTGAAAAACCTGCAGGAGCGGCGGATATCGCAGCACTTCGCAGAATGTGGCCTGATGTAATTGAGAGCGTAAAACGCCGTCGCAGACTTACCTGGTCTTTGTTATCTGCCAGTGCACAAGTGCTAGCGGTTGATGACAAACACATCACTATTGGCATTGTTAATGCGGGTGCTCGTGATTCATTTATTAGATCCGAGAGCGAACAGATTTTGGTTGATGCTTTTGTTGAAGTTACTGGAATCAAACGCAAGATTGAGGTAATTGTTGATCCATCTGTTTCGCCGACTTCGGTTGCTGCAAAAGTAACCCGCACCGTTGAAGATCCAGAGGATGAAACCCAACTATCTGGCACAGAGCTTTTAATGAAAGAACTTGGCGCACAGGTTATTGCTGAGAGCGACAAGTAATGTACGAAGGCATAATCCAAGATTTAATTGATGAGCTAGGTAGATTGCCTGGCATCGGACCAAAGAGCGCACAAAGAATCGCTTTTCATATAGTGCAATCAGAGCGGGTTGATGTAAATCGTCTGGTTGAGGTACTTAGATTGGTAAAAGAAAAAGTGAAGTTCTGTTCACAATGCTTCAATGTTGCTGAAGAAGAAGAGTGCAAAATCTGCCGTGATCCAAGACGTGATCCTGCGGTGATCTGTGTTGTTGAGGAAAGTAAAGATGTGGTTGCTATCGAGCGCACCCGAGAGTTTCGCGGTAAGTATCATGTGCTAGGTGGCGCAATCAGTCCGATTGATGGCATCGGTCCTGATCAATTAAAGATTCGCGAGCTTTTAACCAGACTCTCTGATGATCGAATCACCGAGATCATCATCGCCACCGACCCCAACCTTGAGGGCGAGGCCACCGCTACCTATTTGGCCCGCACCTTGAAGCCGCTGGGTATAAAGATCTCCCGATTGGCATCAGGGCTACCAGTTGGCGGCGATCTGGAATACGCCGATGAAGTTACCTTGGGACGAGCCTTTGAAGGACGTAGAGCTCTAGATCTCTAATACTGAGACGATATCCGTCTCAAAATACAAGATATACCTGCAAACCCTCTTTCTCTCTGCCACCATGCCGCCATGGGTTTGATAGTCCAAAAGTACGGCGGCTCCTCAGTCGCTAACGCCGAGAGCATCAAGCGGGTAGCGGCCCGAATCGCTGCCACCAAGAGATCCGGCCAGCAGGTGGTCGTTGTGGTCTCAGCTATGGGCGATACCACCGATGAGTTAATTGATTTAGCAAACCAGGTCTCTCCAATGCCAAATGGCCGCGAGTTAGACATGTTGTTAACCGCAGGCGAGCGCATCTCAATGGCGCTACTTGCGATGGCGATTTCAAATCTTGGACTTGAAGCCAGATCTTTTACCGGCAGCCAAGCCGGAATTATCACCACCTCTACCCATGGTCGTGCGCGAGTTATTGATGTAACCCCAAGTCGAATTCAAGAAGCACTCGCAGAAGGTGCGATTGCAATCGTTGCTGGCTTTCAAGGTGTTGCGCAAGATACTAAAGACATCACAACACTTGGTCGTGGCGGATCAGACACCACCGCGGTTGCACTGGCAGCGGCGTTAGAGGCGGATGTTTGTGAAATTTACACCGATGTTGACGGAGTATTTAGCGCAGATCCCAGAATTGTTCCGGCAGCACGCAAATTAAAATCAGTTACTTATGAAGAGATGTTAGAGCTCGCAGCATCCGGTGCCAAGGTTCTGCATCTGCGTTGTGTTGAGTATGCCCGTCGTTTTAATTTACCGATTCATGTTCGATCATCATTTTCAAATTTAGAAGGAACTTGGGTGGTAAAAGACCAACCTGAAGGAGGAGACATGGAACAAGCAATCATCTCTGGAATCGCTCACGATAAGAGTGAAGCCAAGATCACCATAGTTGGTGTGCCAGATCGCGCAGGTGTTGCCGCCCGCATCTTCCAAGCAATTGCCGACAATGACATCAACATCGACATGATTGTGCAAAATGTTTCCGCCGCAGCAACCGGCCTAACTGATATTTCCTTCACCTTGCCACGTGCCGAAGGTTCACGTGCCACAGGTATCGTGCAAAAACTGCAGGGTGAAATCGGATTTCAATCCATTCAATATGATGATCAAATCGGCAAATTGTCATTGATTGGCGCTGGTATGCGCTCACACCCTGGCGTTACCGCAACCTTCTTTGCTGCGATGGCTGATGCCGGAGTAAATATCGAAATGATCTCAACCTCTGAAATCCGCATCTCAATTGTTTGCCGCGAAAGCGATGTTGAGCGTGCGGTTAAAGCAGCCCACACCGCCTTTGATTTAGATGCTGATCAAATTGAAGCTGTGGTTTATGGCGGTAGCGGACGATGAGTAAAAAACCATCCCTTGCTGTTGTTGGTGCCACCGGTGCGGTCGGCACCGTAATGCTGGACATACTTTCTAAGAGAGAAAATGTCTGGGGCGAGATTCGTTTGATTGCCTCTGCTCGCAGCGCCGGTAAGAAGTTGATGTGCCGCGGCGAAGAGCTCACCGTTGTTGCACTTTCGCCTGAGGCATTTGATGGCATTGATGTTGCGATGTTTGATGTGCCAGATGAGGTTTCTGCCGAGTGGGCACCGATTGCGGCCGCACGTGGCGCAGTATGTGTCGACAACTCCGGTGCATTTCGCATGGATCCTGAGGTTCCACTTGTTGTGCCAGAGGTAAATCCTGATGATGTGAAGCGTCGTCCAAAAGGAATCATCTCTAATCCAAACTGCACAACCCTTTCCATGATTGTTGCGATGGGTGCGCTACACAAAAAGTATTCATTAAATGAGTTAGTAGTTTCCTCTTATCAAGCAGCTTCCGGTGCCGGACAATCAGGTCTTGATACTTTGCGCGCACAAATCAAACAAGTTGCAGGTACAGATGTCGGCGACAATCCAGGTGATATCCGCACTGTTATTAAAGACAATGGACCATTTCCTGCACCGCTTGCACTAAATGTTGTGCCATGGGCTGGCTCTTTGAAAAATGATGGTTACACATCTGAAGAGTTAAAGGTGCGCAATGAATCCCGCAAGATTCTCGGCCTTTCTAACCTCAAAGTCTCTGCTACCTGCGTACGTGTTCCAGTACTAACGACCCACTCGCTAGCGGTTCACGCTGTTTTTGATGCTGAAGTTTCGAGAGAAGAAGCGCAAAACATTCTGGCTAACGCTGCCGGTGTGAAGCTGGTCGATGATCCAGAGAATTATCAATTCCCAACCCCCGCTGATGTTGTGGGCACCGATCCAACCTGGGTCGGCCGGGTGCGTAAATCATTAGACAATCCAAAGGCGATTGATCTCTTTGTTTGCGGAGACAATCTACGCAAAGGTGCAGCTTTAAATACTGCTCAGATTGCAGAGTTGGTAGCTAAAGAGTTTTAAGGGTCACCAGCGAAACTTCGCTAGGACAAAAAACTCTGATTGGGGCGAAGGGGCTGTAGCCCATTCCCGCTGAAACATTTAGCCAGGGTTTTCCATCTTCTTTAGTTAAACCGCGGCTGCGCCAATTTGGTAAATCACAGTTAGTCGTGAGTGATTTGCTACCGCCAAACCATGGCACTCGAACCTGTCCTCCATGGGTGTGACCAGCAAAGATTAAATCAATCTGATCATTGGCCATTCCATCTAATACTCGGGCATATGGTGCATGGGTAACGCCGATTGAGATTTCGCCACTTGGTTTACCGGAAACCTTTGCATAATCATCTAACTCCAGATGCGCATCATCGGTGCCCCGTACATCAATTGTTAAACCATTTACATTTATAGAATCTCTGCGATTGTTTAAATTAATCCATCCCCGGCCCTTTAGTTGTGCATCAAACTCTGCAATCGGAAGTTTTGCGCCCAGCTTTCTGCTGCCATCATCTTTTTGTAGATAAGAGATTGGATTCTTAAACATTGGGGCGTAGTAATCATTGGAGCCAAAGACATATAGACCTGGGATATCAAGCAGTTCATTCAATGCATTTAACGCCACTATCGGCGCATCGCGATGTGCCAAGAAATCACCGGTACTGATGACTAAATCAGGTTTTAAGGCGGCCCAGGATTTGATATCAGCAATCTCTTTTTTGCGATGTGGAGTTAGATGCAGATCAGAGAAGTGCAGAATGCGGATATCACTAGCCCCGGCGGGCAGGATTGGTACCGAAACCTCGCGTAGTTGATATCCCATAGGCGTGAGAAGATACCGCTATGGCTCTGAAAGAAAAACTACAGAACGATTTAACCGCCTCGATGCGCGCCCGTGATGAGGTGCGTTCCGGCACCATCCGCATGGTTTTGACCGCAATCAAAAATGAAGAGGTGGCCGGCAAAGAGGCCCGCGAACTTAGCGATGCTGAGGTAATCACCGTGTTATCCCGTGAGGCCAAGAAGCGTCGCGAAGCAGCTGAAGCTTACGAGCAAGCAGGGGCTGCAGATCGCGCCGCTAATGAAAAAGCAGAGGGCAGCATCATCGCGGAGTATTTACCTGCACAGTTGAGTGAGCAGGAGATTAAGGATCTAATTGCAGCAGCGATTGCTGAGACCGGTGCATCAGGACCACAACAAATGGGATTAGTTATGAAATCAATTCAACCCAAGATTGCTGGAAAAGCAGATGGCGGAGTTGTTTCATCATTAGTAAAAGCAGCGCTATCAGGAGGCAATTAAATGAAGTTTGAATATGCAACTGTTCCATTATTAACCCACGCTACAAAGCAGATTCTCGATACTTGGGGTTCTGAAGGTTGGGAGTTAGTTCAAGTTGTTCCAGCACCTGGTGGCGGAGATCAGCTAGTTGCTTACATGAAAAGAGAGATCAAATGAGCACGGTTCGTACCAAACTTGCCGAGAAGGATTTAACTTTGCCGGTAGCCAGCAAACCGCTTGCTGCTTATGTTCCAGCGGTTCGCACCGGCAACCTAGTTTTCACCGCAGGTCAATTGCCAATGGTTGATGGCGCAATTAAGAAGGCGGGAAAAGTCGGCGCCGATGTAACCGTTGAAGAGGCTTATGAATTAGCCAGAATCTGCGCTCTAAATGCTTTGGCTGCGGTCCAGCTAGTTGCCGAAGTTGATTCAATAGTTAAAGTCGTGCGGGTTGTTTGTTATGTAAATGGCGCACCTGGTTTTGTGAATCATCCTGCGGTTGCCAATGGTGCATCTGAATTATTCATGCACATTTGGGGCGATGCGGGTGTTGCGGCACGCAGCGCAATTGGCGTAGCTGAGCTACCACTTAATTCCCCGGTTGAGGTTGAGTTAACTGTTGAATTAAAGGATTAACGGCCGCGCTTTAACATGCGCTCGTAATCCAAAATCATCACAGCACGGGCTTCTAGACGGAGCCAACCGCGTTGTGCGAAATCTGCCAAAGCTTTATTTACCGTTTCACGTGATGCACCTACAAGCTGTGCCAACTCTTCTTGAGTGAGGTCATGGTTTACAAAAAGACCTTCTTCACGTTTGTCACCAAATTTAACGCCCAGATCAATCAATGCCTTTGCAACGCGACCAGGAACATCTGAGAAAACTAAATCTCCAACTACCTCATTGGTGCGACGCAGACGTGAAGCCAAACGAGCAAGTAAGTGCAATGAAACCTCTGGATGCTCTTTAACCCAAGGAATAACTTTGTCCTGACCCAGTGATAAAAGTTTTGTGTCGGTAACTGCGGTGGCGGTGGCGGTGCGGGGACCGGAGTCAAAAAGTGAGAGATCTCCAAACATGTCGCCAGGGCCCAAGATCATCAAAAGATTTTCCCGGCCATCTGGGGATTTGGTGCCGAGCTTTACCTTGCCATTAGAAACGATAAATAGATGATCGCCATCATCTCCCTCTTTAAATAGGGATTGGCCTTTGCGGAGTTTTACGAAACTCATGGATGCCCGCAAACTTGCGGCGGCGGCCTCATCCAAACCAGAAAAGATTGGAGCTTTGCGTACTACCGCTTCATCAATCTGATCATTGGCTCTTGGGGTCACAGAGCCACCCTACTTTTATGAGAGAGAAGACACAAATTGAGGTATTTTCAAGGCCATGCGCGAAAGCTTTGCAGATAAGAAAAAGCGGGCCGGCGCTATGTATCGAACCTTAAGCAAAACCTATCCTGATGTTAAGTGCGAGTTAGATTTTAGAAATCCCTTACAACTTCTAGTAGCTACGGTGCTTTCTGCGCAGTGCACCGACAAAAGAGTTAATGCGGTTACCCCAGCCTTATTTAAGAGATACAAAAATGTGCAAGCTTTCGCCGGCGCTGATATGCGAGAGTTACAAAATCTAATAAAGTCCACAGGATTCTTTAGAGCAAAAGCAAAAAGCATTAAAGGCCTGGCAACCAAAATTGTTACTGAGTTTGATGGAAAAGTTCCTGATAATTTGGATGAATTAGTAACTCTGCCAGGAGTAGGAAGAAAAACTGCAAATGTGGTTTTAGGTCACGCTTTTGATACACCTGGTTTAACAGTTGATACCCACTTTGGCAGATTAGTCAGAAGATTTGGTTGGACCAAAGAAACCGATCCAGTGAAGGTGGAGTTTGCAGTAATGGAGTTAATCCCTCGTAAAGAGTGGACCAATCTGTCACAGCGATTAATCTGGCATGGCCGCCGGGTATGTCACTCCCGAAAACCGGCCTGCGCCGCCTGTCCATTGGCTAAGTTATGTCCTAGTTACGGAAGTGGCGAGATGGATCCAATTAAGGCCAAAGCCATGGTCAAGAGCGATAAGGATTTTCGATGAAGAAGTTGTGGTTGGTTTTGGTACTGCTTCTATCTTCATGTTCTAGTGCGGCTCCTGAATCACAATCTATTGCTTCAATTGCACCATGTTCTTCCATCAAATCAACCGGCATGGCCGCTGATGGTTTGATGTTGGAGTGTTTGGATGGCGCAGGCGAGCTGGCGATAAAGGCTATTGAAGGACCTGCAGTTATCTCGGTTTGGGCCAGCTGGTGCACCAATTGCGAGGCCCAGCGCCCTAATTTCATAAAGCTTTATAGGGAAGCTGGAGATCGGCTCCAAGTTGTTGGGGTAGATGTAGAGGAAAAAGCGAAAAGCGATGGGCTTAATCATGCGCTAAAAAGCGGCATGGCTTATCCGCATTTATATGATCCAGATGGTCGAACCTCAAATTACTTTGGTCCTGGTGTGCCGATCACCCAGTTCATTGCCGCTGATGGAACTTTAGCTTTTCAAAAGATTGGACCGATATTTACCTATGAAGAGATGCAGCAATTGGTGGAGGAGTATTTAGGAATCAAAGTTTAATGTTGCTCGATATTGCACTTTTGGTAATTGGCATCATTGCAATCGCCACCGGTTACAACCGTGGTGCACTCGCCACGCTATTTTCCATAATTGGTTATTTTGGCGGCGGAGTAGCCGGCTTTGCTGCAGCCAATTGGTACAGCGCGGATTGGAAAGGCTTGCTTTCCATAATTGCATTACATCTGGCCGCAATATTTGCTGGAGCAAATCTCGGGCGTTGGATTTTGCAAAAGACCGGAATCGGAATTCACAAGAGAGTTCTCTTTGGACCGTTCAAATTTATCAACGCGATACTTGGTGCTGCGCTCTCATTGGCGCAGGCGGCGGTTATCGCCTTCGTAGTTTTAACCCTAATCGACTATCTACCTTGGGAGTTGCCGCATTCAATAATTGAAGGCAGCAAGGTGTACAAAGAGATAGGTGAGGTTAATCTTCTTTCTTTTCAGATTTCAGACCTTCTGAAATCAACTTCATTACGTTTGGATCAGCTAAGGTCGTAGCATCACCAACCGAACGGTTCTCAGCCACATCACGAAGTAAACGCCGCATAATCTTTCCGCTGCGGGTCTTAGGAAGCTCAGCCACAACCATGATCTGCCGCGGTCTTGCAATCGCGCCAATCTCCTTTGTTACATGGGCTTTTAGCGACTTCTCCAACTCTTGATCCGGCGCAACTCCACCGCGCAAAATCACGAAGGCCACGATCGCTTGGCCGGTTAGTTCATCATTTGCGCCGACCACCGCAGCCTCTGCAATCGCATGATGTGAAACCAAAGCTGATTCCACTTCGGTAGTAGAGATACGGTGACCAGAAACATTCATCACATCATCGACACGGCCCAACAACCAGAGCGCGCCATCATCATCTAACTTGGCGCCATCACCAGCGAAGTACAAACCATCAAACCGTGACCAGTAAGTATCTTTATAGCGTTGTGGTTCTCTCCAAATACCTCGCAACATCGAAGGCCATGGTTTATCAAGTACTAAGTATCCGCCGCCGCCGTTACCAACCTCTTTAGCTTCATCATCAACAACTTTGGCGCTGATTCCGGGAAGAGTGCGCATCGCAGATCCTGGCTTTGTAGCGGTCACGCCAGGAAGTGGTGAGATCATGATCGCACCGGTTTCGGTTTGCCACCAAGTATCAACGATTGGACAGTTGTTGCCACCAACAACTTCGCGGTACCACATCCAGGCTTCCGGATTAATTGGTTCGCCAACCGAACCCAATAGTCTTAAAGATTTCAAGTTGTATTTATTGGGAAACTCATCGCCCCATTTCATCCAGGTGCGGATCAAAGTTGGTGCGGTGTACAAAATTGTTACGCCATACTTTTCAATTAATTCAAAGATTCGCCCCTTGTGCGGGGTATCTGGGGTGCCTTCATACATAACCTGCGTCGCACCATTAATTAACGGTCCATAAACCACATAGGAGTGGCCGGTAATCCAACCAACATCAGCGGTACACCAATACACATCTGTTTCTGGCTTTAAATCAAAGACGATGCGGTGGGTGTAAGCCGCCTGGGTTAAATAACCGCCAGTGGTGTGGGCGATTCCCTTTGGTTTTGCAGTGGTGCCAGAGGTGTACAAAATAAATAGTGGATGCTCAGAATCAAAGGGCTGGGCTTCATGCTCTGCGCTCTGTTTATCAACCAACTCATGCCACCAAATATCTTTTGCGCCCATACTGACTTCTTGTCCGGTGCGCTTTACCACCAAGACATGTTGCACATTGGTTTCACCTTTAAGGGCATCATCAACAATCGACTTCAAACCAAAGGCACCACCTTTGCGGAATCCACCATCTGCGGTGATTACCAAAGTTGCATCAGCATCTTGAATGCGGGCCAATAATGAATCGGCAGAGAATCCACCAAATACCACCGAATGTGCCGCACCAATTCGCGCGCAGGCCAACATCGCAACCGCAGCCTCCGGAATCATCGGCATATAAATTGCTACGCGATCGCCATCTTTAACACCGAGAGATAAAAGTGCGTTTGCGGTTTTCTTAACCTCAGTCAACATCTGGGCATAAGTAATCTTGCGGGTATCGCCAGGTTCACCTTCAAAAAGAAATGCCACGCGATCTCCACGACCTTCTAATACATGTCGATCAAGTGCGTTGTAAGAAGCGTTTAACTTTCCGCCCACAAACCATTTTGCAAATGGTGGTTGCCAATCTAAAACCTGATTCCATTTTTCATGCCAGTACAAATTGCTGGCTTGCTGTTCCCAAAAAGCTAGACGATCCCGCTCTGCAATCTCATACAAATCCGCTTTGGCATTGGCCTGCGCCGCAAACTCTGGAGATGGAGCAAAGGTGCGGTTTTCGCTTAAGAGATTAGAGAGTGAGTCATTCATATTGGCAGATTACCAGCGGGGAGTTTTCCCCACTATGGGCTAAGCAATATTTTTTCGTGATTTCGAATAGAGATAGTTCGCCTTCGTTCAAATATATATAAAGAAAGGCAAGCACTTATGAACCACATCTTCTCTGCCATCAGCATCTTTGGGGTCGATATCTTCGACTTCATAGTTCGCATCATGGGCTCGGAGGTCCTGCGCACCGTCCTATCCTTCCTAATCCGCCAGTCTCTGACTCATATCGGCCTATAGCCAACAGGCGGGCGATTTCTCCTATCTCGGTAAATGTGTGAAAATTACCCGTAATCCTCGAGGTAGGAGATATCGCGTGCCGGCCATAGTTTTACTTGGTGCTCAATGGGGCGATGAGGGCAAGGGTAAAGCCACTGATTTACTCGGCGACAAAGTTAAATATGTAGTCCGTTATCAAGGCGGCAACAACGCAGGCCACACAGTTGTAATCGGCGATCAAAAGTACGCACTTCATTTATTACCTTCCGGAATTCTTACCCCTTCCTGCATCCCTGTAATTGGCAACGGTGTTGTTATTGATCCAGCGGTTTTGTTAGAGGAGATTCGCGGTCTTAATGAACGCGGAGTAGATACCTCCAACCTAAAGATCTCTACCAACGCACATTTAATTACCCCATATCACCGCACCATCGACAAAGTTTCAGAACGTTTCCTCGGCAAAGCAAAGATCGGCACAACCGGCCGTGGAATTGGACCGGCTTATGCTGACAAAATCAATCGCATCGGAATTCGAGTGCAGGATTTATTTGATCCATCTATCTTGCGTCAGAAAATCGAAGGTGCACTGCGCGATAAGAATCAGGTCTTAATCAAAGTTTTCAACCGCAAAGGCATTGAGGTTGATGAGGTACTTCGCGAGTATTTGGAGTACGCCGAAATCTTGCGGCCATATGTTGTTGATACCTCTTTGCTACTTAATCAAGCTTTAGCAAAAGGTGAAAATGTTTTGCTAGAAGGTTCACAGGGCACATTGCTAGATGTTGATCACGGCACCTATCCCTTTGTTACCTCATCAAACCCCACTGCTGGTGGCGCATCCACCGGTTCTGGAATTGGACCCACCAAGATCTCCCGAGTCATTGGAATTGTTAAGGCCTACACAACCCGCGTCGGTTCTGGCCCATTTCCTACCGAGTTATTTGATGAAGATGGCGAAAAACTCCGCTCTATTGGCGGCGAGGTCGGCGTAACCACTGGCCGGGCCCGTCGTTGCGGTTGGTATGACGCGCCCATCGCTCGTTATGCGGTACGGGTAAATGGACTTACCGATTTCTTCCTAACCAAGTTAGATGTTTTAACCGGCTGGGAAAAAATTCCAGTTTGTGTTGCTTATGAGATTGATGGCAAGAGAGTAGAAGAGCTTCCCGCTTCACAATCTGATTTTCATCATGCCAAACCGATTTATGAATACCTACCTGGTTGGAGTGAGGACATAACGAAAGCAAAGAAGCTTTCTGATCTACCCACAAACGCGCAGAACTATGTGAAGTTTTTGGAGGAGATCTCTGGTGCACCAATGAGCGCTATTGGCGTTGGACCGGGCCGTGACCAAACCATTGTGGTCAAGGAGTTCATCTAATGAGCAAAGTTCTAGTAACCGGAGGAGCGGGATATATCGGAGCCCATGTTGCCGCCGAACTACTAAAAGCGGGTTACAGCGTCCGGATCTATGATGATTTTTCCAATGGTCTTCACAAAAGAGTAGATGGAAACTTTCGCGACATTGTTGAAGGTGACATCCTAGATCGCGAAAAGTTAATCCAAGCAATGCATGGTGTTGATGCGGTTATTCACTTGGCTGCTAAAAAAGCGGTTGAAGAGTCGGTTAAAAATCCACTCAAGTATTACGAGAACAATGTCGGAGGCACATTAAATCTTCTGGCTGCGATGTCACTTAAAGGTGTTAAGAAAATTGTTTTCTCATCCAGTGCCGCCGTTTACTCACCAAATGACAAGGATGCGGTCGAGGAAACCGACCCAACAGTCCCACTTTCTCCATACGGGGCAACAAAATTACTCTCCGAAGAGCTAATCACCACAGTCGGAAATGCCGAGCAGATTTCCCATATTTCACTGCGTTATTTCAATGTAGTCGGCGCATCTATCCCGGCCTTTGGCGACAACTCCAAAGACAATCTCGTACCAAAAGTATTCCTCGCCCTTAAAGCTGGTAAGCGCCCTCAAATTTACGGCACCGATTACCCAACCCCGGATGGCACCTGCATCCGGGATTACATCCATGTGCAAGATCTTGCGCTGGCTCATGTTGCCGCCCTCAAGAAAACAGAGTCAGATTTTGTCAGCTCGGTATACAACGTCGGCTCCGGAAATGGTTACTCAGTCCGTGAAATGATGAATCAAATCTCGCAAACTCTTGGCAGAGATATCAACCCAGAAGAATCTCCAGCCCGTGCCGGTGATTCACCAAAGTTGATCGCTTCAACCGCAAAGATTGAAAAAGAATTAGGTTGGAAACCAACCGCCACCTTAAAAGAGATGATTGATTCCTCTTGGGCAGCAGAGAGTTCAAATTAATGAGTATCCTCGCCGAACGCTACGCCTCATCTGTGATGAAACAGATCTGGTCGCCGCACGCCAAGATTCTCTCCGAACGAAATCTCTGGATCGCGGTTATGAAAGCCCAAGCCCAATTAGGTTTTGAAATTCCAGCATCTGCCATCGCTGATTATGAAAAAGTGAAAGAGCAGATTGATTTAGCCAGCATCGACAGAAGAGAAAAAGAATTACGTCATGATGTGAAGGCCCGCATCGAAGAGTTCAATGCGCTAGCCGGTCATCAATATATTCACATCGGAATGACTAGCCGCGATCTCACCGAAAACATCGAGGCTTTCCAAATCATCTCAGCTCTCAAACTGGTGCAATCAAAAACCATCACAGTCTTGGCCCGTTTGGCGGAAAAAACCGCGGAATATAAGGCTTTACCTATGGTGGGCCGCTCCCACAATGTGCCAGCCCAGGTCACCACCCTTGGCAAGAGGTTTGCGACCGTGGCTGAGGAGCTGCTCTTTGCTTACTCCCGGCTGGAAAATCTAATAAGTACATTCCCAATCCGCGGTCTCAAAGGACCGGTTGGTACCGCACAAGATGCCAAAGATGTAATGGGCGAGAACTATAAGAAGTTAGAACAAACCATCACTGAATCACTTGGCTTTGCAAATACTTT
The DNA here is from genome assembly GCA_018882885.1 of Candidatus Nanopelagicaceae bacterium. Classification (GTDB taxonomy): domain Bacteria; phylum Actinomycetota; class Actinomycetes; order Nanopelagicales; family Nanopelagicaceae; genus MAG-120802. The sequence continues at coordinate 14,307 of VERG01000026.1, forward strand.
GGATTCCACCGGACAGATTTATCCGCGCTCCTTTGATTATGATGTCATCACCACACTGGTGCAGCTAAGTGCCGCACCTGCAAACCTCGCCACTTCAATCCGCTTGATGGCGGGACATGATTTAGTAAGTGAAGGTTTTAAAGCAGGACAGGTCGGCTCATCTGCCATGCCTCACAAGATGAATACCCGTTCCTGCGAGCGCATTAATGGTTTTGCGGCAATCCTCAAGGGTTATGCCACAATGATTGGCGAGATTTCAGGCAATCAATGGAACGAAGGCGATGTATCTGACAGCGTGGTTCGAAGAGTTGCAATCGCCGATGCTTTCTACGCCATCGATGGGATGTTAGAAACTACCCTCACAGTCTTAAAAGAGTTCGGAGTATTTCCCGCCAACATTGAAAAAGAGTTACAACAAAATCTGCCATTCCTTGCCACCACAAAAATCCTCATGGCCGCTGTTAAAGCAGGTATGGGCCGCGAAGATGCCCATGAAGTTATAAAGGAGATCTCCACTACTGTTGCTAATAAGCAACGCCAAGGGGAGTCGGCTTCCTTGATCGAATCTCTCGCGGCCGATAACCGTCTTCCCCTTTCTCAATCTGACCTACTCTCACTTATCTCTCAGCCCCTAGATTTCGCAGGCCTGGCCCAAGAGCAATGCGATGCCGTAATCGCCAAGATAAAGGCCATAACAACCGCGCACCCCGCCGCCCAGGGTTATCAACCCGAGCAGATCCGCTAGCCGCCACCCTTTTTGCATGAGCCTGCAGGCTCAAGTAGGGTGCGCTCATCACAGATAACTAAGGTTGGGAGGGCTCGCTATGGGGCGTGGCCGTTCAAAAGCTAAGCAGACAAAAGTCGCACGCGATCTTAAATACCACTCTCAGGACATCGATATTGAGCGCCTGGCCAAAGAGCTACATGGCGAAAATGATAAAAATGGCAATGACGATGATTTCGATCCATATGCAGAGGGCAATTACATCCCACGCAAGTAAGGGGCAGAGACCATGCGCCCTACTCCATATGTAGCATCTCTTCGAGTCTACGAACCAATCGCAAGTTTTGAACACGCAGATCAACTGCGTTGGGGAAGCCTGCCCATTGAAAGTTACACTGGAAGAGAAGAACAACTACGCGCATTACATCGCACAATCCTTGCCGAACCTCCAGCCTTAAAAGCAGATGGCGCTCACATCATCGATCATGATGGAAAAAGATTTGTTTCACCTTGGTCCACTTCCAGAAGATGTTGGGAAGCTGCCGAAGAGTTCAAAAGCTCTTTGCCCAGCAGCGTAATTCCTTTTTTCATCACCGATTCCTTGTTAGATGAACTATCTGAAGACTCAGCTGATTTAGAAACCAGAGTTCCTTACATCATCTCCGAAACTTGGATCATTCCGCCAAGATGGTTTTCACTCTTTTCTCCCGAAGAACGTTTACGCGGTACAAATTCGGACGGACCTTTTACTTATATGCGAACCGAAATTACCAATGCCAAAAAACGCTGCCAAGTGACCCATGAAGCAGTGCGCCAGGCCTTTGGCCCCGGACCCGTGGAAGATGAGGTCGCGCAGTTACTGAACTGGTTAAATGTTTTTCACCCAGAGTCGATCGTGGAATGTGACTACGGTGGCTTGGCCATGTATTTAGAAAAGTCTCTTGAAGATGATGGTCAGCCGGGGTTGGAAGCGGACACCTCTATTGAAGATGTTCACCTTTCTATTCAGGGGTTACAGGCCGGAGATGGGGCTTTGGCCGGCCGAGGCTATGAAGCGTTGATGAAAAGATGGCGAAAAGTGGCCTCTTTAGAGCAGGCGATGTAGAAAAACCCTTGTAATCACTGCGCCAACCGACAATACTTTCCACCCAAAAGGTGTGAAAGGGACATTGGCGAAATGAGTATGAACAGAGCTGCAGAGCAAGAGGTCTTGCTCACCCCTGCAGAGGTCGCCAAGCTATTTAGAGTAGATCCCAAGACTGTTACTCGATGGGCTAAAGCTGGAAAATTGACCGCAATACGCACACTTGGCGGACATCGCCGTTATCGAAAATCTGAGGTTCAATCACTACTTAACAACGTGCCGAATCGGGGAGCAAATGTCTGAAGATAAAAATTTAAGCGCAGAAAACAATCCAGTTGATCCCAAAGAAAAGTTTCGAGAGGCGCTAGAAAAGAAAAAGAAATCAAGCGGAGTTCGCAACAATAACATCGCTAACAATTCAAAAATTCACGGCGATCAAGCCGGTGGCGGTGCACCAAAAATGTTTAGAAGGAAATCAGGTTCAGCTTAAAAAGCATTGAATCACAATGGTTTTCAAGCGAATAAATAAAGATAAATCAGAGTGGCTGGGGACGGGATCGAACCGTCGACCTCACGATTTTCAGTCGCACGCTCGTACCAACTGAGCTACCCAGCCGAAATAAAAACACAAGCACTAGCGACCCAGACGGGACTTGAACCCGCGACCTCCGCCGTGACAGGGCGGCGCGCTAACCAACTGCGCTACTGGGCCAACCGCAGATAAGGATTTCTCCCTATCTCGCGTCCCCAACGG